>NZ_JAPELQ010000002.1:0-962405 GCF_026343635.1 Streptomyces sp. NBC_00038 | reverse complement strand
CGGCGTCCTCCAATGCGGCGGTGATCCGCGACCACGCGTCGGTGCCCTGATTCCCGCGGGCGTGTGCGATCGCCGCCCGCAGGTGCAGCGCGCCCCGTAGCGACAGTGCCTCGCGCTGCGGGTTGCTCGCTTCGGCGAGCGGTTCGAGATCGCGCAGCGCGGCCTCGGCGACAGCCACGGTTTCCGGCAGCGACGCTTGATGCAGCAATGCGCCGCACCGGTCCCAGGCGACAGCGGCTTTGACGAGGGGGTCGTCGAGTTCGGTTGCGGCGCCCGCCCCGACCTCGGCGGCGACCCATGCGAGGTCGGGGTATCCAAGTTGGTTGAGGCACATACGGGCCGTGCGAGCGGTGTCCACCATGAGGCGCAGCGCATCGTCGCGGGCGTCGGCGTGCTGCAGCAGCGCCGTATTGAGATCCTCGATCATTCCGGGCAGCAGTGTCGCGACGGCGGGCAGATCGGCCGCCTGCCGTGCCTGGTTCGCCTTCCGCGAGCGGTTGCGCAAGTCGGCCAGGTCGACCGGGGCGCCCTGCGGAGCGAGCCCAGGGTGCCCGGACAGGATGAGCCCGGTCCGGCGCAGCCCGGTGCGCATTGCCGGGATGTGGGCGTGAGCGAGGTTGCCGCCGCTGCGCTGCAGTCGGTAGGGCTGTCCGAGCAGCCATACGACGTCGACGTCGCACAGATCGGCGATCGCGGTGATCAGTGAATAGCGATCGAGCGGCATCCTGCCGGCCTCGACGTTGGCGAGCCATGACTCGGTGCGAGCAAGTAGCCCAGCCATTTCGGCTTGTGTCAGGTCTGCCGCTTGTCGGGCGATTTTCACGCGGGTGCCGATGTGCTCATCTGTGCTTAGAGGCATACTGGTGCTCCGTTCTCTGGTCGCACTTAGAACGGTACGCCGAATGCGCCCCCCGCGGCTGAAGTTGTGGGGGGCGCAGTCACGTCGAGGAACGAGAAAGGCGCCCCTGCCCGGCCGTGAGGCCAGACAGGGGCGCAGTTCTGTTATGCGATGCGGCGGCGCTCGGCAGGCAGCCCGAGCAGCGGCGACGAGGTCGGGCTCGGCGACGGGTCGCTCGGCTGCGGGGCGCCGTCGCGCCTGCAGACGAGGGCGTCGGGGTCCCATGACGGCGCCTGCAGGCTGTACCCATCCGGGCATGTCTGCCCGTCGCGGCCGTCGGTGCCGTCCTTACCGTCCTGGCCTGCAGGACCGGGCGGGCCGGCGGGTCCGGTCGGACCGGCCGGACCGGCCGGACCCGGCGGGCCGGTCACTGTGGCGCCGGGCTCGCCCTGCGCGCCGGACGGTCCGGGCGACCCTGTCGCGGCCGGCCCCGGACTGCCCGGCTCGCCCTGCGGTCCGCGGGGTCCTGCAGGACCGGGGATCGGTACGGGCACCTCGGCTCGCGCGGGTAGGTTCTCGACCGCCCGCGCCGGGTCCGGCGCGGCCGGTGTCTTCCCCTCTGCCTTGATCTGCTCGCGCAGCACGCGCACGTCGCCGGCGAGCGTCGTTACCGCGTCGCCGCGCAGGTTTGCCTCGGCGATCGCTTCCTTACGGGCGGACGACTCGGCGTCGATCCGCAGCCACACCAGGACGACGGCGCCCGACAGTACGAGCAGCACGGCGGCGACCGCGAGCGACCGCCACCGCTGCGCGAGGATCGGCTGAGCATGACGTCGCGTCACGTGGTCTGTCCTCCAAGCTCGGCGATCCGGTCGCGCAGCTGCCGGTTCTCGTTCGTGAGTGCCGCGATCTGCTCGTGCAGGCCTGCCTTATCGGCCCGTTCACTGGCGAGTTCGGCGTACGCCGCGGCGAGCAGCCGCTCGTTCTCGACGATCCGGTCGCGCAACTTGTCGCGCTCTTCCTGCAGCTCGTTGACGAGCCCGAGGGATCCTGTGATCACGACGCCGGACTGCGAGGCGGCGTTCGCGCCGCGGTGCCCGACCAGTGCGGCGGCGGCCGCCGCGAGCCCGACGACGATGGTTCCGACGGCGCCGAGCGTCGCAGCGTCCACGCGCTACCTCCGGTTGTGCAGTGGCAGGTAAGAGCGGCCGTAGGGCCGACGTCACCCGCTTGTCGACGAGCCGCTCGTGTACCCGCTCGGGTCGACCGGTTCGAGCGCCTCGAACCGCGGGTACGCCGGCGGCCGCGCCCACCCGAGCAGCACGCCCGCGAGGTTCTGCAGGGCGCTGCCGCGCAGCCGCTCGCCGATCCATTCGAGCAGCCGGAACAGGACGTAGTACGCGGCCGCGAGCGCGATGGTCACGGCGCTGGTGACGGTCGCCGAGTTGATCTCGAACCCGGCGCGCACGGCGAGGGTGAGCAGATACCCGGCGACGAGCGGCACGACCGTACGCATGTAACTGACGAACAGGGCAGGCATAACCGGCCCCCTTCCTTGTGGTGAGAGACCGGCAGCGGCCGGTCGGTGAGTGGAGATCAGGCGACGACGTCGAATCCGTGCGCCTTACCGAGCCGCGTGAGCGACGCCTTACCCGGCATGCCGTCGGCGTCCTTGCCGCTGTAGCCGTACCGGTGCTGCAGCAGCGCGTACGCGCTGCGCGTGGCCGTGCCCGCGTGACCGTCGGCGTACTGCGCGGCGAGCAGCTTCTCGGCGACGAGTGCCTGCTCGACGTACTTCGTCGGCGCGTACGAGACTGGCGTGCCCTTCTTCGGGGCGTCGACCTTGAATGCCTGCACGAGTGCCTTGAGGGACACCTGCGGCCGCTTCGAGCCCGACGAGCCGCTGCTCGTCGCAGGCCTCGGCGCCGGCTTGTACTTGGGCCGGCCGAACCCGGCGATGTCTTGCACGACGCGCACGCGCCTCGCGCAGACGTTGAGGGTGTTGCCCTCGACGGTGTACACGTACTTGTAGTCGGCCGAGACTCCCGTGACGATGCCGACGTGATCGATCTTGCCGATCTCGCTCGTACCGGCCCAGTCGAAGAACACGATGTCGCCGCGACGGATCCCGCTCGCCTTGATCCCGTTGGTCATCGCGGTCCACTGACCGGCCGCCTTGAAGCGGGCGGCGTGCGCCACGGTGTACGCGAAGTCGGTCCCGAAGCACACCGCGTCGTACTCGCCGGCCTCGACGGCGGCGAGCGTGATCGTGGCGTCGCACCATGCGAAGTTGCCGTTGTACAGCGAGCCGTTGCGCTGCCGGTACCAGGCCTGTATCTCGTTCGGCTCGGCGGTGCCGATCCAGCGTTCGACCGCCTTGACCATGGCTTCGAGGCTCATGCGGACTCGCCCCCCTCGGGGGTGTCCGCGGTCGGGGCGTCGCCCTCGTCGGCCGGCTCGTCGGCCGGCTCGTCGGCCGGCTCGTCGACGGGCGCCTCGGCGTCCTCGTCGGCGACCGCGGCGCCGCTGTAGAACCCGGCCATGTCTGCCGGCCCGTACTGCTCGGCGAGCAGCTCGGCCTCGTCGTCGACGGTCGGCCCGTTGCCGGTGCGCACGAGGTGCTGCGCCTGCTCTTCCTGGTCGCCGAGCCGCTCGGGGATCGGCCGTTCTGTGTCACCCATGGGTGAGCCCCTCCTGTCGGGCATGAAAAACGCCCCCGGCCGGTCGGCGAGGGGCGAGCGTGAGGTGCGTCGGCGTGCTGCTACGCGGGCTCGAACAGGACGTACAGCACGGTCGAGGTTTCCGTGCCGCTGTTCGAGTTGACGGTGAACCCGACGCCCGCATTCTTGGTCACGGACAGGTGTCCGGGCGCACCGCCGAGCGTCTGCCGGATCACGGCGACGCGCGTGTTCGCCGTGATCGACGTGTTGGGCACGGTGACCGTGCCCGCGGCGAGGGTGGCGACGCCCATGCGTGCGTTGGCGCCTTCCTTGATCGCGACGCCGCCGCCGGGCGAGCCGATGTTCAGCGCCTTGGGGGTGCCGTCCCAGATGTTCCACACGCCGCCGGACTGCCCGGACGATGCGGCGAGGTACCCGCCGACGTTGAGGTTTCCGGCGACGTCGGTCGGGCCGGCGAACGCGTCGACGGGCGCCGCCGTCGGGCCGGTGCGCTCGGCGATGTTGAGCCCGCGCCGGAGCACGTTGTTCCCGCCGCCGTCCGACCAGCCTGCAGCAGCAGCGTGCAGGAACCCGGACGCGACCGACACGTACTCGGAATCCTCGACGCGCACCCCGTACTGCGGCGAGAGTGTCTGTGTGCCGTCGTCGTCGACGCCGGGGTAACACGTGATCATGCCGACGATCACGGGTACCTCGGCGCCGTCGACCTTGAGCCCGGCATACCCGCCGCCGCCCGCGCCGTTGTTGCGGCCGTCGCGCCGGGTCAGCAGGTTCTCGATCTGCAGCGGCGGGTTACCGACCGCGTCGATCAGCACCCCGTTTTGCCCGTTGCGGTCCGTCGAGCAGCCCGACAGCAGCATCCCGCCCGAGCCGGTGCCGGTCGCCCAATCGCCTGTCAGGTGATAGCCGTTGCCGACGTTCCACTCGGCGCGGCAGCCGATCGCGTGCGAGTTCGCCGCGTTGTCGATCTCGAACCCGTTCGCCCCGTTGCCGATCGCCTGGCAGTCGATCAGGGTGAGGTCGGTCATCACCTGCATGGCGAACCCGTGCCACCCGCAGTTGTCGATCATGACGCGGTGACAGCGCCAACTGTACGGATGAAACCCGGCGTTGAACTCGGTGTGCACGCCGGCGCCGCTCACCCGCCGAACGGTGACGTCCCTCAATCCCACGTTCTGAATGTTGCCTGCGGCTCGGATGCCGTCGAGTCCCGGCGCTATCACGCCCGACCCGTCGATCATCACGTTCAAGATCCGGTGCTCGGCGCTGATCGTCGAGTACCCGCCCGTCGCGGCGTCGACGAGCGAGATCACCGAGGTGCCCACGAACGACGGCAGCGGTTTGAGGTAGCACGGCGGGTCGGTCAGTCCGGGCACGGTCATGAGGTTCGTGTGCGTGCCCTGCAGGGTGACCGCCGGCGGGATCGTGAGCGGCGCCGACGTGCGGTACGCGCCCGCCGGCAGGTACACGATGCCGCCCATCGGCGCCGCGGCGAGCGCTGCCTGAATCGCCGCGGTGTCGTCGGTGACGTTGTCACCCTTCGCGCCGAAGTCGAGGACGTTGAGCCAGTCACGTACGGAGCCGGCCGCCGTCTCGCTGTCGCCGACGTTGTGCGCCTCGATCCACGCGCGGGAACTGCCGCCGGCGTCGGCCCACATGCCCTCGACGTTGTCGGGCCCGAAGAATCGAGGCAGCGCCCCGTACTCGTCGGCGGTCACGGACGTGATCGCGGCGCTGCCTGCGTCAAGTAGGTCGGTGTACTGCGTGCCGCCGCTTGACTGGTCGTAGAAGGTGACGACCGCGCCCGAGGCGACGCCCCACAGCCCGTCGGACGGGCGCACAACGAAGTCGCCGATTCCTGAGCCGAACTCGTGGCGAGCCATGATCAGTCCACCACCCAACTGACGCCGGATCCGGGAAGCACGTTCTCACCCTTTTCGATGCTGGGATGGTTGGTCAGCCACACCTGACCGGGGCGATCCGAGCCGGCCGAGTAGATGACTGCGCGGCTCACCTGCAGGCCCGTTGTGTAGCAAATGGCGTACTGGTCGCGGTTGGGGTGCCGGTAGGCGGACGGGATCAGTACGGGCAGTCGCGACTCGTCGGCGCCTTGAAGAGTGCCCGCGGCGCGCTGGAAGGATCCGAGGCGTAGATGAACGTTGCCGTTGCGCTTCTGCAGCACGCTCTCGGTGCCGATCGTCCACGCGGACAGCGGGGAGTTGATACCGATCACGCCCGAGTCGTCGAACAGTCCGGCCCACGTGTCGCCGGTCCACACCCGCACGCGTCCGGTGTTCGTCTCGAAACACATCTCGCCCGGCGTCGGGTTCGGGTTCCGGGTCGTCGAGGTGCACGGCCGGATGCGAACGCCGACGTACAGCTCTTCGCGGCTGACTGTCACGGACGATGCGGCATTGCGGATCGTCACCTGAGCGAGGGGGACCTCGTACAGACCGGTGTCGCCGGTGTCCTGCACGAGAGCAGGGGCGCCGCCGCCGGGGGTGCCTTGCCGGACTGCGGCCCGTACGGTCCATGTGGCGCGGTCGAGCCGCAGCACAACGCGGTCGACGCGAGTCGAGCCCGAGACGTTCGCGGTGATCGGTAGGTTCTCGACGGATGACCCGGAGTACCAAGCGTGCCCGCGCACCGAGGCGTAGGCGTTCGCCTTGACGTTGACCGACCATCCGATACCCGCGGTGACCACTGGCGTACTACTCACGGGGTCGCCGTACACGCCGTCGCCACTGAATCTCGCGGCGATCTTCTCGTACTCGGTGTCAGTGACCGCCCTGCCGTTGTGTGCCGGACTCGGCCAGGAATCTTGAGCCACGCGGGCGCCTCCTTATCGCGTTTCGAGCCGGCCGAGTCGGCGGCCGAGCGTGCGTATGGCCTTGACCATCTCGGGGTCGGAAGTGGCTTCGGGCGAGCCGATCAGCGTCGACACGTACTCGCCGGAATCGGGCGTCGCCTGCAGGTGAATCGAGCGCACGAGGTCGGCGACCTCGACACCGGTCGGGAGCGCGACAGTCACCCTGTCGCCGAGATCGAAGTCTCTGCCCGCCTTGAGGTCCTCGGTGTCAACGGTGACCGTGGCGAGTTCGACCGGGGCGGCGCCGCTCGCGAGTTCCTCGTTCCCGCCCTGCGTGAGTTCGCCGTTCGTATCGTTGGCGGCCGAGCCGTCGATGTACTTCTCGACCCGCCACCATGACGACGCCGCGCCGGCGTTGGCGACTTGCACGTACGTGCGCCCCGACGTGCCGGTGTCCGGCTCGGTTCCGGCGACCAGAGCGTGCGTGACCGTCGGCGCCGATAGCTTGGCCTGCACTGAGCGCAGGTTGCCGAGCCCGATGCTGAACCGTGCGGTCGCCGTGAGATCGGCGGGCGCGTAGCAGTCGAGCACGATCTGCCCGGCGGTCTGCCGCGTGCGGAACCCGATCGCCCCGCCGTTCTGCGCAACCCGCCTGCACACGTCGAGCAGCGGCTCGAACCGTGTCTTCATGGTCGTCGCCGAGCCGACGCCCGCCACGGCGCCGAGCGCGAGATTCGGCATGCGGCGCTCGGACCGGGCGCCCGGTCCGCAGTTCTCGTTCACGAGGGTGCGGATGATGGTTTCCGCGTTCGTGCTCGTGAGCTGCCGGTACGTGTTGGCGAGCTGCGCCGTCCACGCGTTCGCCGGGCTCGGCCACGTGATGTAGCCCGCCACGACCGCGAGGTCGTCGGAGAAACTGACCGTGACCTTTCCCCAACCCGGCTCTTCGGTGACCGACCACGAGAAATCGCTCGGGATCTCCAGCGGGCCAGCCATCCATACCGCGCCGTCGCGAATGATCATCAGCCGGTTTCCGGGCTGCAGTTGCGCCATGACGTCCGGCCGCGCCGGTATGTCGACCGTGCCCGAGCCGGGCTCGTTGAAGCGTTTCGTCGCGTCGAGGTTCGTCCAGCCGTCGAGCGGGTCGCCCTGCACGTCGAGGTTCTTGTCGGTGATGAGCAGTTGCACGGCCACCCGACCGCCGCCCCCTTCCGATCAGGCGGTCTCGTACCGCGGGTTGTACGTCAGATCGACGGCGCTGCCGGGGCCGGATCCGTCGAGTTGGAACGTCACGGGGTTGTCGCCGGGCGCGAGTCCCCACAGAACGGCGCTCGGCCAGTCGAGCGCGCCGACCCAGTTCGAGCCGTCCTGATAGCGCACCGAGGGCGGGTCGGTCGTGATCGTGACCTGTTGCCCGGCGAGCAAGTTGCCGTGCCCGACCGCCGTCGGGTCGACGGTGAACGACTCGCCGGTTCCCTCGTGCGTGAACGTGATCAGGCTCGCGGGACCGGTGACGGTCCACTGTGGCCATACGGTCACGTCGCCGGGGTTCTTGACCGTTGTCGCGCCGAGCACCTGCGACGACGAGACCGTCGGGTAAGGGGTGAAGAAGCTCGACAGTGCGCCGGTCTCCTGGTGCACCGACACGTCGACGGGGTCGAACCAATACGGGTCTTCACACCACAGCGTGAGCGCCGCGGCATCCGACACAATGCCCGACCCTTTGGTGCCGCGCCCCTCGAACCCTTCCTGATAGAACACCCGCACGTGCCTGCGCGTGCCGTCCGGCCGGGCGATCTCCAGCACGCCCGGCGTGCGGGTGCCGTCGGGGTTCTCGCGCAGCGTCCGCGTGAACGCCGTCGCGAGCGCCCGCCATCGGCCGACGAACTCGTCGTGCGTCTCGCCGTACACGTACAGCGGCCACACGATCGCCCGCGCCTGCGGCTGCACGTACCGCAGCCGCGCGCCGCCCCGCGGGTGCGCGTCACTGGTGAGCGCGTACGGTGCGGCGCCGAGCCCGGATACTCCGTCGGCCAGGGTGAACCAACCCGCCGCCTCGTCGGTGAGCGGCCACACCTTGCCCGTGGGGTCGGTGTAGCTCGCGACGGCGAACCCGATCTCGGGGAACGGTACCGGTGTCGGGGTGCCTCCCCCGGTGTCGGGCGGGGTGGTGACCGGCGCGGTAATCAGCGGCATTTAACGCGGCCTCCCCACCCGAGCGAGAGCATCCTGTCGGCGCTGCAGCACCTCAAGGTCGCGCACGGTCATGTCGAGCGTGCGCGGATACAGGTTGTACGTGTTGCCGGCCGGCGCCGCCGACTGCTGCCCGCCCGCCGAGCCGAGTGCAGCCCGTACCGCCGCGGCGGCCGGTACCGACTGCGGCATGCTCCGTGCCATGCCGCGCACCACTGCGGCGCCGACTGCGGAGATCGACGAGTCGCTGTCGAGCACGGTCTGCCCGCCGCCGAACTGCAGCAGCTCGGGCCCGTTCTCGCCCACCCACGCGACCTCGCCCGGCCGGGGCCGGCCGCCGTTCGCGTACCCGCCCGCGCGGTTGTACGCCGAGGCGAGCGAGCCGTACCTCGACATCGCGTACCGCATGCTCGCGTAGATGTTGGCGAGCGGATCCCACACGCCGCGGCCGCGCAGCTTGCCGGCGTACGCGTTGAACGTCGGGTCGATGACCTGCATCAGGCCCTTCGAGGGCGTGCCGTTGCGGGCGTTGATGTCCCAATTGTTGATCGCGCGAGGGTTCCCGCCCGACTCTTGGTTCATCCTGCGCAACACGGTCGGCAGCAGACTCGCCGGCTGCCCGACCAACTTGAGCGCCTGCAGCACGACCGACGACCAGCGCTTGACGCCCGACCCGCCGATGTCGCCCGACGAGCCGCCGAACATGCTCGTCGCGGAGTTGACGACCTTGTCTTTCAGGCTCGACAGCATCTTGATCGGAACCTTCCCGATCATCTGTGCGAACCTGTTCTGTCCGATCTGCGCGATCTTGTCGCGGATGAACTTGGTCGCCTTGTCCCACAGCTTGCCGGGGTTGGCGAGGAAGTCGACGCCATCCATCACGGCGCCGCCGATCTTGCTCGCCTTGTCGCCGATCCACCCCGCGACGTCGCCGACGATGCCGCCGCCGGCGAACCGCTGTACGGGCAACTCGCCGTACTGGTTGATGTAGTTGAGCGTGCCGAACCCGAGCTTCCGGGCGGACGACCGCTTGACGACGAACTCGTCGGCCATCATGAGCGCCGGGATCGAGTCCTTACCGGGCACGCCGCCGTGCGTGCGGCCGCCGTCGGCGAGCAGCTTCGGCGCGGCCGGCAGCTTGCCGAGCCCGACAAAACCGGCCACCTTATCCCAAACGGCTTTAATCCCATGCGAGTACACCGAATCGATCACGAAGTTCACAGGCTTTTTCGTGATGTCCTGGATCTTGCCGAACGCCGTGCCGATCGCGTCTTTCGCGGTACCGAACGCGTCGCCGACGAGCTTTACGCCGGTCTTCGCAGCGTCGAACGCAGGCTTCAGCCCCTTCGACCACAGCACCGAGGCGGCCGAACTGATCCCGGTGAACGCCGGCTGCAGGGCGTTGTGCCACAGCCACGAGCCGGCCGCGCCGAGCGCCTGTATGCCGGCCTTGACGTACCCGAACGTGACCTTCACGCCGCCCCAGAACCAGCCGACGACGGTCACGATCCCTTGGAACGCCGGCTGCAGGGCGTTGTGCCACAGCCACATGCCGACGGCGCCGAGCGCCTGCACGCCGGCCTTGAAGTACCCGAAGATCACCTTTACGCCGGTCCACCAAAGCGAGATCAGCGCGCCGATCCCGCGGAACGCCGGCCCGATCGCGTTGTTCCACAGCCACGTTGCGCCCGCGCCGATCGCGCTGAACGCCGGCTGCAGGGCGTTTGTCCACAGCCACGAGCCGACCGCGCCGAGTGTCCTGAACGCGATCACGATCGGGGCGATCACGAGCACCGCGACGACCGTAAACAGCACCTTCGCGGCGAGGGCGATCGCCGAGAACACAGGCGACAGCACGCTCGACCACAGCCACGTAGCGGCCGTGCCGACCGCCTGAATCGCCGTCCAAATGCCCGACAACGCAG
Organism: Streptomyces sp. NBC_00038; assembly: GCF_026343635.1. Lineage (NCBI taxonomy): Bacteria > Bacillati > Actinomycetota > Actinomycetes > Kitasatosporales > Streptomycetaceae > Streptomyces > Streptomyces sp. NBC_00038. The sequence goes on along the minus strand of NZ_JAPELQ010000002.1, from coordinate 951,959 downwards.
GCTTGATGAACCCGTTCCACGCGGTCATCGCGGCCGCTTGGATGCCGGCCCACGCGCCTTGCACGATCGCCCGGAACGTCTCGCTCTTCTTGTACGCGACGACGAGCGCCGTGCCGAGGGCGAGAATCCCGACGATGATCAAACCGATCGGGTTCGCGCTCATCACGGCGTTGAGCACGCCCTGCGCGATCGCCCACCCGCGGGTGACGGCGGTCGTCGCGAGGATCACGCCGCGGTACACCGTGAACGCTGCAGTCATCGCCCACGTGCCGATAGCCGAGGCGCCCGCCACGACGGCGATACCGCCGATCGCGACGCCGAGCGGCAGCAGCCACGCCCCGTAGTCCTTCACCCACTGCACACCGCCGGCGAGCGCGTCGCCGACACCCCGCACCGCGGGCACGAGGTAGTCGAGCAGCGCGCCGCCGACGGTCTGCGCGGGCGGCAGTACGTACGTGGTCAGGAACGAGCCGAAGTCGCGCAGCGCAGGCAACGCGTACTTGCTCGCGAAATTCGCGAGCCCCTGCAGCGCCTGCCGCTTGAACACCTCGATGTCATTCGAGGCAGTGTTGTGCAGCGTCTTGCCCATCTTGCCGGCCGCACCGCCGACCTTGCCGATCCCCTTCGCTGCGGTCGTCGGGTCGAGCGAGTACAGCGCCTGCCCGAGGTCCTCGGCCTGCGTACCGAACAGGGCGACCGCGGCCTGCGACTGCTTGACCGGGTCTTTGATGCCGCGCAGCCGGTCGAGGGTGAGCGCGAGTACACCGTTCGCCGCCTTGCCACCCTTGGCGAACTTCGCCGCCATGTCGTCGGCGTTGAGCCCGAGCGCCTTCCACCCGTCGGCGGTCGTCTTGCTGCCGTCGACGGCACGGATCGTGAACTCTTTGATCGAGTCCGCGACGACGTCGCCGTCGCGGGCGCCCGCCTGCAGACCCTGATTGATCAGACCGATCGCGGTCGCGCCGTCGAGACCGGCTTTCCTCCATTGGGTGCTGTACTCGTTGACCGTGTCGATCAAGTCGCCCGCCTTGTCGGCGCCCGACTGGAACCCTGCCGTCAACAGGTCGAAACCCTCTTTGCCGTTCTTGACCAGGCCCGTACGAATGAGCTGCCCGACAGCCTTCGTCGACTCGCCGACGTCGGCGTCGAACACCTCGGCCAAGTTGAGCGCCGCCGACGACAGCCCGGTGAGTTCCTTCTTCGGGGCGCTGAGTGCGGCGACGCCGTTCTGCTGCAGCGCCTTGAGCGAGTCGTCGACCTGATCGATCGACTCGCCGTACCCCTTGGCATAGATCGAACCCGCGATCTTGCCGGCGCGTGCCGTGTCCTTCTCACTGAGCCCGAGCGATGCGCCGAGCTTGGCCGTTGCCTTGTCCTGCTCGACCGCCTCGGCGAACCCGGCAGCGAACAGGGCGCCGCCTGCGACCGCGACGCCGGCGACACCCGCCTTCAACTTCCCGCCGAGCCCGCCGAGGAACCCGTCGCCGGCATCCTGCCCGGCGCTCGTGCCGACCCGCGCCGACTCGCCGCTGATCTGCTGATTGAGCAGCCGGCCGAACCCGCGTGCCTCGGGCACGACGGACACGTACCCGACGCCGACCTCGACCGACATCGCTCAACTCCCTTTCACCTGCGCGACGATGTGCTCGTACGCCGCTTTCGCCCGCGCCTTGTCGGCGTCGTTCTTCGCCTCGTCGGGCACCGGATCGCCCGGCCGCCACGACGGTTTGGGGTAGGGCATCGCCGGTTTCTTCGGGTCGCGGTTCGCGTTGACGAACGCGGTCAGCAGCAGCGAGAGCAGATCTCGGCTGTCGGCGGCCGCGTAGTCGCCCTGCTGCCACGCGTGGCCGTTCTCGGCGCGGGCGGTCGCCCCGTCCGGCGGCAGGTGCTCGACCATGACGCGCAGCAGCCGAAGTGAGATCTCGCCTCGCCAGTAAGCGGCGAGCGGCCCGCCCGGTCCGTAACCGGGGTAGTGGTGCGCGAGGTCCGCCTCGACCGCCTCGGGATGCTCGCCGAGGACGTCGAGGGCGTCGTACGTGTAGGTGTCGACGACGTCGTCGCCGTCGCCTACCCCCTCGTAGGGCGCACCTTCTGCACCGTGTCTTGCGCCTCGTTACGGACGCCGACGTACAGCAGCATGACCGAGGTCGGGTCGCCGCCCGCGGCGATGAACTCGGGGTACTGGTCGCCGAGCAGAATGCGCGCGCCGGCCTCGTCGCCCTTGCCCTGCGCGTCGTTGAGGTCGCTCTGCATGTCGTCGGGCGTGAAGATCGGGTGCGGGAAGCTGAACACCTGCGGGTCATCCTCGGGACCGACCTCGAACTCGACGCGCTCGCCGCCGACCGCGTCGACGTACGACCGCTTGACGGTCTCCAGCCGGTACCGCGCCTTGCCGGGCTTGCTCATGATCGTGTGCCTTTCTTGGGTGAGCTGCGGGTGAGCATGTGAGGGCGAGGGGCGGTCGGGGCTCACCCAGAACCGCCGCCCCTCGCCCGATCAGGGGGGCGGCGCTACGCGAGGGTGCGCCAACCCGGACCGTCGACCCAGTTGCGGCACGAGGTGTTGAGCACCGAGTCGCGGTAGGCGTTGAACGTGACCGGCCGCTGTGTCTCCGAGCTGCGCGCCCACTGCTCGTCGTCCTTCGAGGTGAGCCGGGCGCGCGGGAAGAACTTGACGACGTAGATCTCTCCGCCGTCGTCGCCGTAGTCGAGCCCGATGAACAGCAGCCTGCGGAAGGGGTTGACCGGGGTCGACGGCCGGTCCCACTGCCACGCGGTACCGATCGCGGGCAGCGCGCCCGTGCCCGACAGCGCGATGCCCTCGAACAGGGCGACGGTCGCAGCGTTCGTCTCCTGCGGCGCGAACTGCGCGCTCAACACGTCCGACTCGACGTCGGATCGGGTCGGCTCGACCGACTGCGACGAGGTGACATCGGACATCGACAGATCGGACGTGAAAGTGATGCCGTCGTCGGTGGTGTAGCCGACCGGCACGTACCCGGCGGGGATCGCCGACAGTGTGCCGTCGATCGCGCTGAACGGTGCCGTGACTGCCGCGGTCGCGTAGTCCGCGGCGAACACGGCCTGCACGAGCTGCTTGCGGATGTACTCGTTGTGCAGACCGGTCTCAAGGGGTGTGCTCATGCTCGGGTTCCTCCATGGGAAACCCCCGGCCGCCGAGCGGTCCGGGGGTGCGATGTCTGGTGGCGGGTGAGCCGATCAGGGGGCGGCGAGCGCCTTGCCGCGCAGTGACACCTCGACGGCGAACGAGCTGCGTTCCTGCCCGGAGACCGGGTCGGGCGCGGTGTTCGGCCCGCCGACGTCGACGACGTCGTACGCCACGGCGCCGCGCCATCCGGGGATCGCGAACACGAGCGCCCGCACGACCTTGACGAGGTCGGCGACGGCGCCCTCGTCGGGCCCCCAGCACTCGAAGTTGAGGCGCGGCCGGTCCGTGATCCGGTCGAGCCGGCTGCCGCCGACCCGCTCGATCCGCACCAACTGCGCCGGCCGCGGATCCGGCACGCGAGTACGCACCGGTACGTCGAGCCCGCGCGCGAGCAGCGCCTCGCGCAGGTATCCGCGTACGACGTCGACGGCGTCGGGGAACTCGACCGGCGCCGCCATCAGTCGGCCCCTCGCGCGGCGTCGAGGGCGCGCAGCAGCGCCCGCCGCGACACCTCGGGGTCGCTGGTCGAATAGTCGCCGATCACGGCGCCGCGTACGCGATGCTCGCCGGTCTCGACGTCGACCCGGAACAGTCCGCCCGCCCCCTCGGCGCGTGCGGCGCTGCTCGCGGCCGCCTCGACGGCCCGCAGCTTGCGCTCGATCAGCGCCCGCACTTCCGGGGTGCGCAAGAACCCGGCGATGTTCTGCCGGTTGGGGACGAACCTCGAACCTGCCACGGCCGATCACCCCTCGACTGTCTTGAGCCTGATCTCGTAGTGGTGCAGCCCGTCGGGCGTGTACGCGGGACCGGGCGGGCCGATCACCTCGAAGTCGAGTCCGGACCAGTGCACGCGATCGTTGCCGTACACCGTGAGCGGGTCGCCGGCGGTCGTCCATGGGTTGCAGATCATGAGCCATTCGCCGATCTGCGCGTCGCGCTGGTCGGTGTCCTCGGCTCCGGTGTTCTGCTGCAGCCATGCGTCGACGGCGGCGTGCGTCGACGTCGACCAGTCGGCGACCGGGTTGTCGTACCGGTCGGTCGTCGTACCGGGGTGCTCGACGTCGACGAGGTGCAGCAGCAGATCGTCGGGGATCACCACACACCTTCCGCCCATAGTCCGGGCGTCGGGTCGCAGTGGCTGTACGGGTACGGATCCCGCCGCCACCCTGGCAGCCCCTCGTCGGCGACGCCGATCGAGTACGCGGCGTCGGCGTCCGGGTCGGTCGTGTCCTCGGGCTGCAGCTGCGCCTTTTCGTCCTCGGTGAGGTATAGACCGCCGTCCTCGCCGAGCGTCTCGCTGTACTGCCCGATCGTGCGCTGCCGGCGGCCGCCCGGATTGGCCATGACCCTACGGACGACCGCGACGCACACCGCGCGCAGCGTCGACTCGTCGGGCGTGTAGCCCGTCGGTATGTGCCGCTGCATAAGCGCGGTCGCGTCGTCGAGGTACGCCGCGACCTGCGCCCGCTTCGGGCTGCCCTCGGCGAGGGTGACGGCGGCGCGCGCCTCGTAGTCCTCGACCGTTGCGTACGCCGCCACCGCCCTACTCCTCTCGCTCGATCAGCTCGGCCGACTCGGCGGCCGCGATGATGTCCTCGCGGCTCGCGTCGGCGGCGACGTCGAGCTCGTGCTGCTCGGCGAACGCCCGCCACGCGTCGACGCCCGAGCCGCGGCCCGAACGGGGCGGCGCCTCGTCGCCGGTCGACTGCCCGCCGCCGGTCGACTGCTCGTCGACGGCCGGCTCGTCGCCGTCGGTCCATGCGTGATCGCCGATCTTCTTCGCGACGCCCGCCGGTACCTTGCTGTCGGGTCCGTACGCGACGCCGTCGACGTGCACATACGCGATCAGTCGCCGGGTCATGCGATCACCTGCGCCTTGAACGTGAGGTTCGGCTCGCGCAGGATCGGCAGACCGACCGCCGCGGCGTGCGTCCACAGCCGGATCGGATCCTTCGACTTGTACGTCGCCGCGACGACGCCGGGCTGCTCGCTCGCGACGAGGCTGTACTCGGATTCGAGCGCCTCGGCGGTCGTGCCGAGCAGCGTCGCGCCGAGGTCGGTCGGCTGCGCCGCGGTCGTTGCGCCGGCCGCGGGCAGCAGCGCGATCGCGTTCGCCGGAGTGATCCGGGTCGACACGCCGTCGACCTTGACCCGCGCGTCGTACACCTCGAACGTCGGCAGATCGAGCGAACGCAGAACCGAGTTCACCTGATCCGTGTTCAGCATCGGCGCCGTGCCGGCCGGAGCGAGCGGGTAGACCTGCCTGATCACCTGCTGACACATGCCGAAGTGCGTCACGACGCCGACCGGTGCCAGGATCACGGCCGGCGTCTCGCCGTTCGTGTCCTCGTAGGTGTTCACCCACGACCGCAGGTCGGTGAGCGGCGCCGCGTTCGTGTGATCGCTCCACAGCACGGCGGCGACGACCGAGTGCGCGCCGAGCCGGCCGAAGTCGACGGTCTGCTGCAGCTCGGTGATCGGTGCCTGCGCGTTGACGAGCACCTGCCCGCGCACGACCTCAAACCGCGCGCCGATGTTGCGGGCGATCCGCTGCGCATCCCGCGCGAGCAGCGCGAGCACGCGCTCGTCGTTCGTGTCCAGCTTCCGCAGCCGCAGCCGGTCGTACTCGTTCAGCGGGATCTTTTCGGAGATCGGGGGCAGTTCGCCCATGACCTTCGCGATCCCCTCGCGGCGGCCGATCTTCGACTCGGCGTCCCACGAGCGGAACGAGGCGGTCTCGGCGAGCCCGCCGCCGCCCTTGGTGAACTCGTACGCGATGTCGTCGACGGACACGTTCGGCAGCCACCGTGACAGCGTGAAGCGGTTCACCTGCAGGTCGGCGAGCGCCGCCCGGATCAGTCCGGTGAGTTCGGTCGGCTCAATGAACTCGGTGTCGAGAGTCCAGCTCATCTCAGATCATCCCCTCTCAGACGAACCGGATCGAGCCGGCGACGTCGGTCTTACCGGCGGCGTCGACAGCGACGGGCAGGCGCGACTCGCGCACCTTGCCGTGCGTGAGCATCGCCGCCGACGGGTCGATCGTGTTGACGGTCGGTGCCTTGACGGCGGCGTACAGGAACCCGACGAGGGTCTGCCGGCCGTCGGCCGCGGCGTTGTCGTACGGGCCGAACTTGCCCGGCGTCGCCGTGATGGCGCCGAGCGGAATGCCCGACTTGAAATACCCGTCGGGGTAGTGGGTGCCTGCGGTGAACAGGCTCGTGTCGAGCGAGATCGTCTCGGTCGCGTCCGTGCCATGCGCGGACCCGAGCCACGACTGATCATCGGACCCGAACGACTCAGTCGTCTGAGCCAGAATCATGGTCGATTCCTCCGTGTTGTCAGCTCTTGTCGGCGCCCGCGCCGAGGTACTTGCGGTACAGCTCGGCGCCTGCCTCGACGCCGCCCTTACCGCCGCTCTTGCCTCGGCGGGTGCCCTGGTCGAATCCGCCGCCGCGGCGGCGCCGGCGCGTGTCGCGCCCGCCCTCGCGGTCGTCGTCCTCGTCGTTCTCGTCCTTGTCGGACTGCTTCGGCGCGAGCCGCTTTACGAGCTCGGCGAGCCCTTCCTCGTCGACCTCGCCGTCGTCGTTGACGTACCTCTGCAGGTTCACGTCGTCGGCGACGTCGCCGGGGTTCGGGATGAGTCCCTTCGCGGCGGCGAGGAACGCCTGCCGCGCGAGCTTCGCGCCGTTCTTCGCGTTGGCCTCGGCGAGCGCCTTTGCGACCGCCTCGGCGACCGCGCGCTCTTGCTCGGGCATGCCGTCGCGCTTGATCTTCGCGAGTTCCTTCGCGGCGTTCGCGTTCTCCTTCGCGCGGCCCTCGTGCTTACGCGCCTGCGTCTTCCACTTCTCGGCCTCGGTCTTCCAGTCGGTACCGTCGCCGTCGCCCTTGTCGGACCCGTCGCCGTCGCCGTCCTGGTCGCCCTTGCCGGACCCGTCGCCGTCGCCGTCCTGGTCGCCGTCGCCGTCTCCGTCTCCGCCGTCTCCGTCGCCGCCGTCGGCGTACCAGTACGGCGAGAACGGGCCGGACGGGTACGGGTGCGACCAGCCGGCCGCCGACTCGATACCGGGCAGGTTGGGCAGAGTGCGCGTGCGCATGGTGGTGTCTCCCGTGTCGGGTTGGGTGAGCGTGGGGTGCGCCGTGTCGGCGCGGGAATCACGGGCTCGGAACGTCGTCCGGTCCGGTGAACTCGTGTCGACGAACCGCGAGCAGCGGCCCGTACTCGCCGTGTTCGCGAGTGATGATCACCTCGCGATAGTCAGGGGCGCGGCCGCCGGCGTCCGAGGCGCCGACTTCCTTCGCGACGGCGGCGTGCGCCTCGCGCAGCAGCGCCTCGTCGATCACCTGTCCCGGATCCTTGTTGCCGATGATCGGCTCGGGCTTGCAGTTGCAGCCCGGATGAATCGGCATCAGGTTCTGGACCCGGTACCGCTGCGTCGAGGCGATCGTGCACAGCGCGCAGTTGCCCGGCCCGCGCAGCGCTCGCCGGAAGAACTTCACGCCGCCCCGCTCCATCGACTGTCGCGCGGCGTGCGTGCGGGCGAGCTGCATGTCGGTCTCGGTGATCGACAGCAGCCGCGTGCGCGCCTCGCTGAGCGCCTCCGCGTACGACTTCCCTTGGCTGAGCGCGGTGTACGCGGTGACGAACGGGCGGTGATACACCTCGGCCGGCTCGACGCCGCGCAGCGCCTCGGGCAGCTCGACGCCCGCCGCCGCCGTCGCGGTGCCGAGCATGTCGGAGATCATCGCCGAGAGGTACGCGTCGGTGATCTGCCCCATGCGTTGCTGTGTGGCGAGCACGGTCGGCAGCACGCGTTCGAGGAACGTCGCTGCGTCGCTGTCGCGGTAGTTGCCGAGACTGTCGAACGCGGCGAGCACGAACGAGATCACGCGGTCGCGCAGCGACGTCGACAGTGCGTCGTACCGCTCGGTGAGCGCCGCCTGCAGCGCCTCACCCACCGGTTGCCCCCTCGTCGGGCAGGTTGCCCGCCGTCGGCGCCGGGTTCGCCGGCAGCAGCGAGGCGGCGAGCAGTGCCTGCGAGGCGGCGCCCGCCGTGATGCGGCGTACCTGTTGCGGCGTCTCGCCGAGCTGCTCGGCGATGACGTCGAGCGGATAGCCGATGCTCTTCAGCTTGGTCGCGGCGTCCGCCATCACGGCCGGACTCAGGTACTGCGGGTCGGCCCACCGCACCGTTGCTTCGGTGTAGTCGTCGGTCACGCCGGCCTGCGCCGCGGCGAGGCTCATCACCTCTTCGAGTCCCTCGCCGAACGACGCGATGTGCTCGCGGCACTTCGCGACGTGCATGAGGTCGAGGGCGGCGACCGTGTCGGCGCTGATATTGATCAGGTCGCTCGCGTAGTAGTACGCGGGTGTCTGCGACAAGATCAGCATGTCGCGCACGTCGGACTCGTGCTCTTTGAGGAAACCCGTCAGATCGGTCGCGTCGAGCTGCCCGAACTGTGCGTTCTCACCCTCGGATACCCACACCGTGTTGGGTCCGGGCGTGAACGGCTGCTCGACGACCTTGATACCGGTTGCCTGGTCCACCTTGCGCGCGAACTTGTGCCCGCGCACCCACTTCTGCCGGAATCCCGAGTACCGGCTCGCCGCCATGCGGTTCAACACTCCGAGGTTCACACGGTCTTGGGTGTCCATGACGCACGCGAACTCGGGCTCGGGGTGCTCGCCGAGATCGGGCATGCGGGCGAACTCGACGAGCGGCAGCCCGCCGAGGTCGTGCGGCTCGCCGTCGTCCTGGTCGCCGACGTACTCCCACGAGTCCGGCCCCCACGGCAGCCGGTGACCGCATGGTTCCTTCGTGCGGTACGGGAACGAGCGGTCGTCGTACATGACGCGCGCGTAGCCGTACCCGTCAATGTCGTTCGTGAACGCCTTGAGCCCGACGTACGGCTCGCCGGTCTCGGGGTGATGCTCGACGATGCACTCGCTCGGGTGCTCGGGCGTGATCAGCGGGCTCGGCCGGCCGCTGTCCTCGGTGCGGGTCGGGTGCGGCCCGACGAGCATGTACCCGACCGACTGCGCCATGCCGCATCGCCATACGAGTTTCTGCCGCGAGTCGAGGCGGTTCGCCTGCCACCAGCGCGACGCGTTGTCGTCCGGCGTGCCGTCCGGTCCGGTCACGCCGAGCGCGAGCAGCCGGTGAACCGAGGCGTTCGCGATCAGTCCGCAGAAGTTCGTGCGCGCCTTGCGCTGGAAGTCGAGGAACGCGGCCTCGGCGTTCTTCGGCAGCTCGGGCAGGGGCGGGCGGCCTCGGTAGTACATCCACCACCCTTCGAGCACACCCTGCCGCTTGCGCAGCCGACGCCCGAGGCGCAGCAGCATGAAATCGGGATTGTCGAGCTCGGGCGTCTCGTCGAGCATGTCGCCCCCTCTCTGTCAGAACGTGCCGCCGAACATCTCTTCTTCTTCGGCCGCGACACCCTTCGCGATCGCGTCGAGGCGGCACTGCCACGCGAGCACGGCGGCGACCGCGGCGTCGATCTTCTTCGGGCTGTCGGGGTGCGCCTTAGCGATCTGCATGCCCGAACGACCGGGCCGGCGGCGCGCGTTGCACAGATGCCGCACGATCGCCGACGAGGCATCGTGCGTCAGCTCGCCCTCGGTCAACGCTGTGTGGAACTTCTCCAGCGCCCGCACGATCAGCACGCTGCGGCCGCCCGTCATCCACCACTCGATCGGGTGATTCCGGGTCGCCTGCACCTGCAGGCGCGGCCCGTACGCAGCTTCCCAATCGGCGACGTGGCTTTCCCACTTGGCGGGGTCGGCGTACATGCCGACGACGTCGTATGTCGCGAACGCCTCGTGCACCGCGGCGAGGACCTCGACGACCGGCACCTGCCAACCCTCGCCGGCCTTACCCTCGGGCTGCTCCCACACGCCGAGCGTGAACAGGTGCCCGTCGGACAGCCGGCAGCCGATCAGCGCGGTCGCGTCGGTCACCTTGCGGTTGCGCTTCCGCGAGCCGTCGAACCCGATCACGATGCGATCGCCGGGCTGCACGGCGCGGTTGAGGTCGGACGTCGCCCGCACCTCGGGCTCGGACAGCCACGCGTCGGCCGCGTGCGTGACCTGATTCAACAGGTCGCCCCGCAGATCCTGCGGCTCGTTCGACGTGTCCCAGAACTCAGACACGAGCCGCTCGATCGGCGACCAACCCGGCTCGCACGGCGGGTCGTGCAGCACGCACCCGTCGGGGTGATCGCTGCTGTCGCCGTACGCGTACCGCAGCCCGTCGACGAGGGACTGCTCGTCGGTCAGATCGGTCTCGGGCGGCGCCTCACGGTGGTCGACGAGGATGCCGCGCGCCCGCGACCGCCCGTCGATGATCGCCTGATAGGCGGCCGCCGATGTCTCGGCGACGGATTCCTCGCCGGGCGTGTACGCGTTCGGCGTCTCGATCAGCGACCCGCCGAGTTTGGCGGCGTTGAGGCGCATCACCTTCGCGAGGCGTACGCCGCCGTTCGAAGCGGTCCATGTCTCGGTCTGGTCGAGCGACGCGAAACAGGCGGGGTCACCCTTCGTCGACGTCGCGCTCGACGTGATCGGGGAGATCTCGCCGCGTGGCAGATAGATCACGGTGTCGAGGCATTCGAGCCCGTAGTCGGCGGCGACCGACCCGCCGCGCGCCATCTCCAGCAACGGCAGCCACGTGTTGTCGGTCTGCGCCTCGGTCACGGCGGCGATACGCACGAGCGGCGTACGGATCGAGTGCCACGGCCGGCCGATCGGCTCGCCGTACGCGTCGAACCCGGCGCCGACCACATCGGCGCAGGCCTCGGCGAGCGCGATCGCCCCGACGAACGGTGACTTCCCCCAACCGCGCGGCCGCGACAGCAGCCCGCGGTGAATCACCCGCCGGCCGGTAACCGGGTCTACCTCGTAGAACTGCAGCAAGAACTCGGCCTGCTCGGCGGTCGGCAGGAACGGGGCGGGGTCGTCGACGTCGCGGCCGGGCTGCGCGAGGTTCTGCATCATCCAGTCGAGGACGTAGTACCCGAGCGTCGGCCGCTCGCCCTCGTACTCCGGGCCGCGCCACGGCATGACGCCCCCCTGCTACGTGCTCTTGCCCGGCTCGGTCCGCCCGCCGTTGATCGAGCGCAGGTTGCCGTACCGCTCACGCGCCGACGGCACGCCCGAGCTGCCGCGCCCCTGGTCGGCGTCGTCCGCCTCGGCGAACACCATGCGCAGCCGCGCCCGCGACGACGGCGTCGATCCGAACTCGGAGACTCGCAGCCGCAGTTCGGCCGCCGCAGTCTTGTCGCCCTTCCAGTGCCGGGCGTGAATCAGCGCGGTGTCGAGCAGGTACTGCCAGTCAGCCGAGCCGAAGTGCTCGGCCTGCGGCGAGTCGATCCATGACTGCCACCACTCACGGGTGCGCTCGGGCCACACGAACTCGACGAGGTCGCCGTCTTGCTCGATCCGGAAGTCGGGCAGCTCGGGCGCCTCGGCGCGCTCCCACCTGAGTACGGTCTGCGGTACCGCTTCCTTGTTCCGGCGCTGCCTGCGGTTCGGATCCTTCGGCGCCGGCCCGTTGCCTGCCATGGCTGTACCTCCCGTGTCGGGTGCGCCGCCGCACACCCGTGTCGGGCGCTACAGCAGCGAGTCGATTACGTGCTGCAGGTCGCCGAGGCGCTGCGGCGTGCCGCCGAACGTCCGCCCCGTGACCGCGATGTACCGGCCGGTCGCGTACACCTCGACCGAGCCCTCGCCGAGCTGCAGTCGGCGCCCCGCGCCCGGCAGCCGGCCGTGCCCCCAAACGTGCAGCCCGTCGCCGCTCGCCGACACCTCGACCCATGTGTCGCCGGCGGCGTCGAGCACGCCCTGCGCCCAACCCGCGACGGCGCCCTCGTCGTCGAGGCAGTGATCGAGGTCGAGGCAAACGATCCCGTCGCCGTCGAGGACGAACCCGAGCCCGGCGCCGGCGTCGCTCGCCGCGGCGTTCCGGTACCGCGACCACGTTGCCGGGTCGGTGCTGCTCGCGACCGAGCCGTCGACGGCGACGGGAACCTTCCGCGAGGTGCGCCGGATCCATCGCGGCCGGCTGGTCAGCTCGGCCGGGATCGTGCGCGCTGCTCGGTGCGCGGCCGCGCGGCACGCCGGCCGACAGAACCGCGCGTGCGACCGAGCCGTGATCGGCATCGGTCCCTCGCAGTGCTCGCAGTCGCGGCTCGTCGTCATGTGTCCATGATACAGCCGCGTACGCTTTTAGCGCTCTGACCTGCATGTATCAGGTTCGTATCGGAAGTGCGGCCGGCTGAGAGGCGATCTGCGGCCCCTCAACCGCGCGCCATCAAATCAGCCGGCCGACCTCCTGCTCGCCCGCCAGCGAGCCGCCCGCGCCCCGCAGCGCGGCCGTTTTCCCCAGACCCGTACAGACGGACAGCCACAGCACCTCCCGAGCCCCAGACGGGGCGGGGAGGGGAGTCACCCCCCAGGGGGCGAGATCGGCCGCGAGATCGCCATACAGCGGCTCGCGTCCATGGCTGCGCACTTCCGGGTCGGTCCTCAAATCGCAGCGCACACACGACAGTTGCAAGCCCCTGACCTGCACATATGTGCATGTGCTCGTAAACGTGCAGGTCAGAGAGGTGCAGGCGGATACGCCGCGCATGCCTCGTCGTACGTGCTCGTCGTGCCTGCACGTGCGGCTCAACGATGCATAAACGTGCAGGTCAGAGCGTTGCGATCGTCGTGCAGGCTGCTCGATTTGCCCGACGGTCCGGTACTTGTGTCCTCGGTCCTCAAATCGTGCGCCTCGTCGGCGAGTTGCGAGCCTTTGACCTGCAGCTTTGTGCATGTCTCTCGTGCCTCGATCGTGTGGTGCACGTGCTGATCGAGCAGCATGTCGGGCTCGCCTCGGTGTGCACTGCTCTGACCTGCAGCGATGTACGCGGCTGCGCATACGTGCAGGTCAGGGGGGTGCAACTCGGGGCGGGGGGTACCGATTTAGGGGCGGGGGGTGCAGTTGCTGCCGGGGGTCAGATCAGACCGGGGTGTCTCTCCGGGGGGCGTCGCATGCGCTCGGCCCACCGTGCGTCGTTACCCTGTCTGCTGCTCTTGACCGCGTGACAGTCGGCGCACATCGCCTGCAGCATCTCGATCCGGTGATCGTGCTTGTCGCCGATGTGGTCGACCTGATTCGCGTGGCGTCCGCACACGCGCCCTTCGATGCGGTTGCGGCACCGGTACTCGTCGCGCTGCAGCACGGCCGGGCGTATGACGGTGTACCAGTCGGCCGGCAGCTCGTGCCGCCGGTTGCTGCCTGCCCAACCGCCGCTCATGCGTCGTCGTCCTCGTCGTCCTGGTCGCGGCCGTCGTCGTACGGCTCGGCTCGTTCGGTGCTGCTGTCGAGGGCGGCGTCGGGGGCGAACCCGAACGTCGTGCCTCGCTCGGTCGGCTGCTCGCTGCGCAGCGCGTCGAGCATGCGCAGCGCCGCGTTCTCGGCGTCGTCGAGCCGGCGTCGGCTGTACCCCTTCGCTCTGATCTCGACCTCGTGCTGCCCGTCGGTGAGGCGTACGCGCATGGGGCGAGGTCCTCTCGACGGGGGGTGGCACGCGCGGGGCGGTCAGCAAACCCGCCATGGTCCGTAGTGATCCCGCCCCGCGCGAGTGGGGGCGGCGCCGCCTCTCTGGGGGTGTCGAGGCGGCGCCGTACCGGTCGAGGGTGGGGTGCCCGACCGGCATTGGGGGGGAAATGGCGAACGCCCCGCGGAGGGGCGGGGCGTTCGGGGAGTTTGTGTGTCCGGGCATGGCGGACTTGCGGCCAAGAATGCGACACGTGATCGCCGACAGTCAAGTCGCGGGGTGCTCGGGCTCTTCGATCACGCGTCCGGCGACTGCCTGCCCGTCGCGTACGAGCAGCGTCAACGGGCGCCGTACGTCGTGCTCTTCGAGCCCGCCCTCGGGGACGGCGAGCCGGCCGAGCGCGTCTCGCGTGCCGCCCTCGTTCGGGTAGTCCCACACCCACCGGGGATGCTCGGAGCGCACCCGAAGATTGCCGGCGGCGTCGAGCACGATGTCGCCGGGGTGCCATGTGTCGTCAAGGCTGGTGATCTTGTGTACGGCGGTCATGGCGCCATGATGCCTCTCCCCTGTGACATCGGGGGTGTGGAGAGAGAGCGCTCGCGTGCGCGCTGCCTACTACCGGTAGGTGCTCTCTCTACGGCCACCCCCCCCATATATGGGAGGGGAGGGGAACGCGCGCGCGCGAGTCCCGATGGAGTCCCCCAGGGACACAACGCGTTGACCTGCGGGAACGCGAAATAATCGCGAGGGATTCGCGAGCGTTTTCCATGCGTTTTCCGTTGAAAATGCTCGCGATTCTCAGTGAAAAACCATGCGGAGACAGCGAAACGCCCCGCCCGGCGAGGTGCCGAACGGGGCGTAGCGAGGCGGGGCGTACTACTGGTCGGTGTCTGCCACGGTGACGACGAGCTGCTGCAGCTTCCCGCCGAACGACAGCCGGCCCGTGGGGACGTCGGCGCCGTTCGCGCCGGCGGCGAATGCGTCAGCGACGAACTGTGCAATCTCGTCGAGGGTCATGAACTTGCCCGCGGGCACGTGCTCGATCTTCTTAGGCATCGTCCGCCCCTTCCTCGTCTTCCCGAGCCATGCGCAGCGCGCCGCCGAGGTCGCGCACGCCGCGGGCGCCGAGCGGGTACGTGATCCCGGCCTGCACGAGCGCCTCGTCGACGGCGGCGAGCTCGGCGCGCAGCCGGTCGACCTCGGCGTCGCGCGCCTCGGGCGTACGCAGCGCGTCGACGAGGCGCACGAACACCTCGACGTTCTCGTCGGCGATGCCGAGCCGGTCGGCGGCGTCCTCGGGCGTCAGTTGGGGCATGGCGGGTCAGTCTGCCTTGGGCGAGGTGAAGTCGTCGACGAACCCGCCCTCGACGACCGGCTCGTCTGTCCGGTCGCGGGTGCTCATGACGTACGTGCCGGCCTCGTCGTGCTGCTCGGCGCCTGCCCGCTCGACGGCGCCGCGCAGCCGGTCGTACGTCTCGGCGTCGAGGTCACCGTCGGTGCGCAGCGTGTCGAGCACGTTGAGGGTGAGATCTTTCGCAGTGGGGGCGGCGGCGTCGGCTGAATTCATGATCCGGGCGATCTCTTCGAGGTCGACCTCGCCGTCGGCGTACATCGTGAGCAGCTCGCCGAGCGCCCGCCCCTTGCCGTTGGGCACGAGGCGCGGCCGGTAGCCGAACGGGCGCCGTACGCGCGGTTCCTGGTCGTCCTGGTCGGCGGTGTGCTCGGTCAAGGCGTTTCCTCCGGTGTTCATCGGCGCGGGCCGTTCTGCGACTTCCAGCCTGCCAGGAAACCGCGGTTGTTCGTAACGTACGTCGACCCGCCGCGGCGTCGGCCGCCGGCCGCGACCCACACGACGCCCACGACTGCCGCGGCGGCGAGCAGCCGCACGAGGCTGTCGACGAGTATCTGCAGCCCGAGCATGCCGAAGTACGAGCCGGCGCCTACCCCAACCGCGAACACGCCGCGCGCGGCGGTGCGTTGTGCCTGCGGGTCGAGCCCGGACGGCGCGGGCGGCGCAACGGGCGCGGCCGGCTCGTACCGGGGCCCGTACTGCGGGTGCATCATGCCGTCGATCAGCACGTACCCGATCACGCGCATGCCGGGCGGCGGGGCGGGCGCGAGCTGCTGCTCGCCCGCGGGAACGACCTCGGTCACGCGGGCGATGCGGGCGGGCGGGGCGGCGGGGCGTGTGTACGGCTCGGGCTGCATGGCAGGCGTCCTTGCTGTGGTCAGTGCGCGGTGCGCTTCGGGCGGGCGGGCGCGAGCCGGTCGCCGAGGGTGTACAGCGCGAGCCCGACGCGCTCGACGCCGAGCAGCGCGAACGCGATCACGACGACTCCCCACACCGGGGCGTCGATCTTCCACGCGCTCACGGGGTCGATGTACGCGGCGATGACGACGACGATCGCGAGCAGCGCGCACACGCGGATCACGTCGCCGACGTTGAGAATCACGACGCCGGCGACGCGTCGGGCGGTACGGCGGTTCATGAGGCGGACGAGGTGTCGGTTCATGACGGGCTGTCTCCATTCGAGGGGCGCACGGCGTAGCGGCCGAACTTGGGGCGGTGCACGCGCGGGTCGGCGCCGAGCCATCGGCCGATCGTGGCGGCGTGCGGTGCTTCGAGGGCGGGGTACAGGCGGGCGAACACGTCGCGGATCGCCTCGGGTCCGATACCGGCGGGGCCGGCCTTGAGCACGATCTCGAACACGATCTGCTTGCGCGGGTCGTCGCGTTCGCCGTTCTGTACGTCGGCGGCCGCGGCGCCGAGCTCGGGCGGGGTGGAACCGAGCCCGCTCGCCTCGAAGATGCCGCGCACCTCGGCGTCGAGGTCGGCGTCGCCGCCGCGGGCGGTCGCGTCGTCGATCCGCTCGTGAATCCGGCGCATGGCGGCGTCGGCGTCGGCGAGCGCCTCGTCGCCGGACGAGATCGGCACGTCGGCCGCAGACTGCGCGCCGGGCGAGTCCCAATCGGCTGTCGGGTCGGCCCATCCCTCGCGTACCGGCTGCTCGCGCTCGGCCACCGCGACCGCGGCCGGCTGCGGGGCGATGCCGAACAGGTGGTCGGTGTTCTCCCACCTACGCTCGTACGCCTCGCCGGCCGCGAGCCGCGACAGCTCGTCGAGTTCGGGCCGTATCTCGGCGACCGCGACGACGATCTTCGCGATCTCGGCCGGGGTGATCCGGTACGCCTGGAAGGGGCGCGCGGGTGCGTCGAGTTCCTTCACGACGCCCGTTCCGGGCTCGGGCATGTCCTCGGGCGAGATCTTGTCGTTCCACCCCATCAGGTAGTTGATCTCTCGCTCGTCGCTCTGCATGCCGACCTTGAGACCGGACTGCACGACGAGCTGCGGCTCTTCGAGCACATCCTGCGTAGCCCGGAGCGCGCTCATCATCAGGTTGCAGGCGACGGCGCGAGCCAGTTCGACGACGTGAATCAACCAGTCGCCCGCCTGCCGCAGGACCGGGTTCCGGCGTGCCTTGTTCGAGTACAGCTCGGCGATCTCGTCGGCGTTCGTGATGATCGCGGGCACCTCGGGCGACACAGGCAGCTTGTCGTCGTTGGCCTCGATCATCAGGTCGGCGTATCCGGGCTTGCGAGCCTTGGCGATCCGCAGCAGCGCGCCCGCCATGTCGCGCACCTTCTCGGGGGTGTCGGCGACCCAATCGATCGGCGGCCGGCCGGGGCGCCCGGCGCGGTGCCAGGCTCGCAGCCACGGCAGCGCGAGCCCGCCGCCGTTGAGGTCGACGACCCACACGAGCGCGTCGACCATGCGCACCTGCCCGGCGATCCACACGTGCATCAGGTTCGACTTACCGGAGCCTCGGCGACCGGTGCCGATGCCGGTCAACTGCCTGCAGACCGGCGCGCACTCGGACCCGTCGCGGTGCGTTCCCATCTGCAGCCCGTCGTTGTACGAGCGGGGCGAGTAGTCGGCGGGGTACGTCTTCGGGTTGCCCGAGACGAGATTGACGGTCTCGACGTTGGCCAGGAACGAGCCGCGGTCGATTCCCTCGGTGATCTCGACGCTGCAGCCGTTCGGCAGGCGGGCGTCGCCGGCGAGCCCGTCGGCGCAGCGCTGCATGTCGCGCCACGTGTACCCGCCCTCGGGAAACCGCCCTTCGAGGGTGAACCCGCCCTGATCCCACATCTCGACGCCGACGACCTGTACGCCCTCGATGCCGGACACGCGGGAGAAACGGGCCGACCACTCGCCGGCGAGCGCCCGGTGTTCGTGCTGCACCGCGGCGTGCGCGGCGGCCGCGTACGCGGCCGCCTGCGCTTCCTCGGCGCGGCGCTGCGCGGCACGGTTGCCCGCCATGGCTGCGCCGAGCCCGACCGCGCCCGCGGCGAGCGCGCTGAGGCAATTCATCGTCCACGGGCCGACGTTGAGCGCCCACGAGCACCATGCGCCCGCGCCGACCCATGCGGCCGCCCGGAGTACGAGGCTGCCCCGGCCGGCGCCGGACTGCCGGCCCGCGATGTGCGAGCCGACGAGCCCGGCGCCTGCGATCCCGGCGCCCCACCAGGGGGTGACGCCGGCCGAGTTCGCCGCGTACGAGGCGGCGAGCATCGAACCGGCGGCGCTGATCGGGGCGGTGAAGGGACCGTGCCCCGATTCCCAATCGATCTGCACTGTCTGCCCTTTCAGAGGCTCGTGTCGGCGTTCGCGCGCACGTCCCACTCGGCCTCGGCCTTGGCGCCCTTGCGCGGGTTCTGCAGGCGCGTGATGTCGACGTGGTGCAGCCGCTTGAATGCGGGCGCGAGGTCGCGCGCGAGGGTCGACGCCTTCATCTGCAGTAGATAGATCTGCTTCATGATTTCGACGATGTTCGGGTCGAGCGGCTGCTCGGCGTCGGCGCGCGCCGTCGTGATCTTCATGGCGTTCGCGATGTGTTCGAGGGCGTCGGGCAGCGCCCCGAAGTCGCGGCCGACCTGCATCATGCCGTCGGGCGTGTAGGTCGTCGCGATGCGTTCGAGCTCCATTGCGGGTGCAAGGAAGTGGTGTCCGCCGGACATGCGTCCTCCAAGGGTCGAGGGGGATCCGCCGGCGGTCGCCGGGCGGCGTACGTAGGGGGCGACCGGCGGCGGGGTCGCCGCGATCGTCGGACCGGTCATGGCGGGTCCGTTCGCCGCTTGACGGGCGGCGCGGTTGCGGCGGCGGCGCTGCCAGATGGCGCGCAGCGTGTCGAGACCGGCTCGGCCACTCCAGCGCCACACCGCGGCGGCGAGCCCGCCGAGCCCGGCAAGTGCGCCGTCCCACACCGCGCCCGCGGCTCGGGCGATCCGGCGGCCGGCACCTCGGCGCGCGGCGGCGGTACCGCGCCACAGTGCGCGAGCCGGGGCGGCAGTCCAGCGCGCCGCGCGGCCGACACCGCGGGCACCCGCAGCGATACCTCGCCCCGTGCCACGGATGCCGCGCCCCGTGGCGCGCAGCCCGCGGCCGACGCCCGCCATGCCGCGGCGGGCAGCGCTCGCGGCGGGGCGCACCATGCCGAGCCGGCTGCGGGTGCGGGGCGTGCGCTTCTGCTTCGAGGGCGACGTGCCGCCCTTGCCGGGGCGCTTGTGCTTCCCGCCGTTCTTGGGCGAGTTGAGCCGGGGCGTCTTCAGGCGCCCCGCGCCCCGCCCGCCGAGCGAGCCGAGGGCGCCCCGACGGGTACGCCCCGCCCCGCCCCGCGCCCCGGAACCCGCCCCGGACGCCCCGGAGCTGCCGCCCCGGCGAGACGCCCCGCCCCGCCCCGAGGCGGCGCCCCGCCCCGACGAGCCGCTCGACGCCCCGCCCCGAGTACGCCCTCGGGGCGATCCGGACGCCCCGCCCCGGGTGCGCCCCGCGGCGGTCGTCGCGCGACGTCGGACAGTACGGCGCCGCTGCACGACGCCGCCGGCCGCGAGGACGACAGCCGTGCCCGCCGCGGCCGCGATCCCCATCGGGCCGGCTGCCTGGTAGGCGGCGGTCGTCGCCGTCGCGGTTCCGTTTAGGACGCCGATCACGAGTGGCTCGATCGGTATGCCGCCACGACGGCGGCGGGTGCGCGGCTCGGTCTCGGCGGCCGGCTCGACGGCGGGTGCGGGCGCAGGTATCGGCGGCGCGGCGGTCGCCGAGTCGGGCGGTGCGGGCGCGGCCGCGGTCGGCGCGGGCGGTGCTGTGGTGTCTGACACCGGGGTTGCTCCTTCACTGCGACTGCGGTCGTGGTGCTGCGGGGGTGTGTGTCCGCGTGCATTCGGGCGGGTGAGAGGGGGGTGAGGTCGAGCTGTGACTGCAGTCGCAGTCACAGTCACGGTGCTGTCACTCCGTCGTGCGCTTGCCGGTGAGATTGATACGGACGCGCGACGCAGGCTTGCCGACGGGCTCGTCGGGCGGCGGTTGGGCCGGCTGCTGCGGGGCGCCGGTGAGGTTGATACGGACGCGTGATGCTCGCTTGGGAGTGGTCATGGCGCGTGCCTTCCTGATCAGGTTCCGGTTAGCGCAGTGACGTTGTCCGAGCCGCGTGCGGCGAGCGTCGGCTCTTTCCGCTCGATCTCGTCGCGCAGCTTCTGCGCGTGGCGGCGCGAGGTGTGCGGGTAGCCGTCGAGGCTCTTGAGCAGATCGACGATCTGCCCCTCTTTCGGGCGGGCGTTGAGCGTGTCGTACAGGGCGCGAACCTTGCGCTTCGCCTCGGTGCGCGAGGGCGGGTTCGTCTCGTCGCGGGGCGCCTCGCTGTCGGGGGCGCCCTCGTCGGCGGGGCGCTCGGGGGCGCCCTCGTCGTCCGGGGCGGGATCCTTCGGGGCGCCCTGGTCGTCGAGGGCGGGGCGCCGCGGGGCGCTCGGCTCGGGGGCGACCGGGGGCGGGGGCGGCAGTTCGGGGGCGCCCTGCGGGGCGAGGGCGGTCTCGTCGGCCGGGGCGTCGTCGACGTCGAGGGCGACCTCGACCGGGGCGAGAGGGCGCCCATACCGCGTGAGGCGCAGCGCGAGCACCGCCTCGATCGGAGCCTTAGACCGCCACCGCCACCCGTACCGCCGGCGCAGCCGAGTCCGCTCGATCAGCCGCTCTTGTTCGAGGGCGATCACCTCGTCGTACGACCGCAGCTCCCACAGCTTCATACGCCGCCACAGCCGGAACGTCCCGATCGGAGCGAGCAGCCACCGTGACAGCCGTACCGATTCCATGTGCTTGGCGGCGCTGATATCCGCGGCGATCCCGATCGCGTGCCGTGCCGCCTCGACGACGACCACGAACAGAATCGGGATCACGGCGTGCATGCCGACGCCGATCGCGTCGGGCCATGCGGCCGCCCCGTTGAACGCGATCGTCGCCGCGGTCAGCAGCCATGCCGTATGACGCAGCATGCCGAGCGGCATGCGCAGCCACGTGAGCAGCAGATCGAGGGCGAGCAGCACGAGAATCCCGGCGTCGACGCCGACCGGGAAGATCATTGCGAACGCGCCGAAGTGCTTCGCTTCCGCGAGGCGGCGAACGGCGGCGTACGAGCCGACGAACCCGATCACTGCGATCAGGGCGGCACCGGTCGCAACGCCGGCGATGAGTCGGCGCTGCAGGTCGGTGAACTTGGGTCGGTCTGTGCTGGTGGGCGAGCTGTTGAGCTCGCCGTTACCATCGGCCACGCGGATCAGCCCTCTTCGTGACGGTTGCGGGCACGGTCCGCCCCGGCCGTATGGCGTGCCAGCGCCGGCCGAGGCATTCCGTTGTGCGGGTTCGACGGTACGTGAACCTGCTTTACAGTGTCAACGAGGTTAGGGCAGGATGAGCGACATGCCAGAGCGGGAAGAGCCGCAGTCGACGGATGCGGCCGAGGGGGAACCGAGGCTCGTGAACATGTCGACCCTCGCGACCGAACTCGGCGTAACGCGGCAGGCGCTGCACAACTGGCGTCGCACGCACGACGACTTCCCGCCGGCTCGACGCCGCCCCGGCAGTACCCGTGACGAGTGGGACCTCGACGAGGTACGTACCTACTGGGACAACCGCGACCTGCGCCCCGGCGCCCGAACCGACCTGCAGGACGACGAGCAGTAGGCCAACGACGACGACCCCGCCGTGATCCGCGGCGGGGTCGTTTGCGTCCTGTCGTACGACTACGCGGCCGAGCGCCGAGCGCGAGCTGCTGCTCGCTGCCGTGCCCGATCCGTCGCGCGCTTACGGCGCCGCGCCGCCGCCTCGACCTCGCGCTGCAGGGCGGCGAGTTGCTCGGCCGTCGACCAGGTACGCCGGCCGCCGTCGAGCCCGACCGGCGCCTCGCAGTCCGGACCCGAGCACGTCACGGCGTCGTTCTCGCCGCCGCCCGCGTGCATCGTGAGCCGGCCGCCGCAGTACGGGCACGGCTCATCCATGGGCACCGAGTACCGGTCGACGCTGCCGCCGATCGTCCGCTCGACCCGCCGCGCCGCCTCGGCCGCCACGACCGCGATGTGCGCCCGGTGTAGCCCGCGCAGCGGAAGGAACGGGCCGGGCTGCCCCTCGATCCGGGCGAGCAGCCACTCGGCGGCGCGCACTGCACTGCGGCCGCCGGTGTACGACCAGCGAGCCGGGCTCGCGGCGTCCGCGGCCGAGAGCAGATCGCGGCGAGCGCGGTCGGCGGCCGCGACCTGCGCCTCGCGCAGCGTGGCGTACCCGCCGTGCTTGACCGGCCGCATCGGCGACATAGGGCCGAGCTGCACCGCGGCGGCGACCTCGTCGGCGAGCGCGCACAGCGCATTCTCGACGGCGCGGCACGCGTCGACGACGTGCAGGCGCAACGGCACCGGGCGCTCGCCGAGCACGAGCCCGTCGCGGTCGGCGCGCGGGGTGTGCGGCCCGCCCTCGCCGACGTAGTCGCAGTGCACGCACTCGTACTGCGGCCGGCCGTGCTCGTCGGTCTTGGTAATGAGGTGCTGCGCGTGCTCGATCGCGATCTCGAACTCGCGGCGGGCGCGGTCGAGGTCGTGCAGGTACTCGCCCTTACCCATGGCGGGCGGCCACGTGTCGGCGGTCTGCGAGGTGTCGATCAGGTCGCGCATGTGTGTCCAGTGGTCAATGACGACCTGCAGGTCGTCGGCAGTGCTGCGGCGGGCGGCGTGCTGCATGGTGAGCGCTCCTGTGGTGCGTGGGGCGTAGGCTGATCACACCGCGAAGGGGGACGGGGCGCCCGATGCTTGCCGGCTCGGGGCGCCCCGCCGTCGTGTCAGCGGGCGCGGCGCCGTTCGGCGCGGAGCGCGGCCCGCTTCTCGTCCTGGATCTTGTGCCACTCAATCGCCTGCCGGAACTGTCGACGGGTGCCGATGCACCTGCGATCCCACGGCTGCGACGGCATCCGGTCGGCCAGCGCGACCGGCGCGTACTCGACGTCGCGCTGCTCGTTCCACACGTAGTTGCGGTACCGGTGCAGACCCTCGTGCCCGCGGCGCAACGCGCACCGCCAGTGCAGGTAACCGCCGCCGTCGCCCGGTACGCCACTGTTCACAGAGCGGTCGTTGCAGTAGCCGAGCAGCACGGCGAGGGTGTCGAGGGTGCGGTTCGAGGCTTGCTCGCACGCGATGCGTACGCGGAACGGGATGTTCACAGTCGTTCCCCTTCGTGATCCATGGGTGGCGGCCCGACGTACAGGCGGGCTCTTCGGTTCAGCTCGGCGCGCTCGCGTTCGCACCATCGGTCGGGGTCCTCGAACCCCCACCGCTTCGCGTCCCATTCGGTCGCCCGGTCGCGGTAGTCGAGCCACGTGTCGAGCAGCATGTCGACCGAGCCGGGATCGCTCGCGAACCGCAGCCGGACGGCGAGCGCCTCGAACGCTGCCTGCGAGGCGGGCATCGGCACTCACCCGACCTCGGGGTGCATGTGCCGGTCGATGTCGCGCAGCGCGGCCGCCTCGATCTGATCCCACACGACGCGCGTCGCTGCGAGCGACGTGTTCCGCTCGCGCATCACGGCGCGGTGAGCGGCGACCGCTTCCTGCAGGCTGCTCGGCGGCCGCAGCCGCTGCAGGGGCGTCGCGACGCCGTCGACCGCGGCGTCGAGCACCGCGTCGAGACCGGCGAACTCGGCCGGGTGAATGGTCGGCACACCGTGCCGCCACACGCGGATCGCGTCGAGGGCGGCCTCAAGGGCATTGGCGCGGTCGCGGTGTGCCCACAGCGCAGCGCACGCGGCGTCGTACGCCTCTTGGGTCGGGCCGTTGAGAGCACTGGAGTTTTCCACGGGTTACCTCACAGGTTGTGGATGGCGGGCGAGTTAGAGGGGCGGTAGGTCTTCCATGCGGCGGCCGGCTGCGTTCGGCTTGCGGGGCCTGGTCACGGGGGTGCCGTAACCGTCGAGCGGGTTCCGCTCGTGCAGCCAGTCGAGGGCGGCCGCGAGGTCCTCGTCGGTCAGCTCGGCGAGCTGCTCGACGTCCTCGGGGTCGAGGTCAAGGTCGGCGACGTCGAGGTCGGCGACGTCGAGGTCGGCGACGTCGAGGTCGGCGACGTCGAGGTCGGCGACGTCGTCGTGATCGAACGCGCTCATTCCGCCCCGCCTGTACCGGAGTTGAGCCACGGGGCGAGCGCGCCGAGCACGGCGTCGATACGCCCCTCGGTGCGGTCGGCGATGCACCTGCACTGCGCGGTGCGCGAGCACTTCGGGCAGGGAACGGGCTTCTTCAGGGCGTGTTCGAGTACCCGCCGGACGACGAGCGGGGCGGCCGCCGAGCCGGCTGCGGCCGGGGCCGGCGCGGGCGTCTCGCCGGGCTGGTCGATGAACACGAGCTCGGTGAGCCCGTCGTGTCCGTGCACGAACTCGGCGGTGTCGACCCCGCGATCGCAGAAATCGATCTTCGGGTGCGGCCCGCGCCACCGGATCGACAGCGAGCCGTCGGGCCACTGCACGCCGTCGGCGATGCGCCCCTCGCCGCTCACCCCGCTCACGTCCTCGTGACGCCGGAAGTACAGCCGCAGCGGTGTCACGTTGTCCTCGGGCCACACGACGGTGCGGCCGGTGAGTTCGCGGGTCGCCTCGGCGATCAGCGCCTGCACGGCGGCCGGGTCGGTGTGGCGGCCGGCGAACGCGGCGAGCGCCTCGACGGCGGTGAGCGGCTGTCGATCTTCGGTCATCGCGGGTGTCCCTTCGAGGTGTGCACGCGTCATGCGGCGCGGCGGGCGGTCGGGGTCGAGGCGAGGCGGGCGCGACGGGATGCGCTCGCGGCAGCGATCTCGGATGTGAGTTCAGCGAGGCGCCGGCGCCCCTCGGCCGGGTTGGTGCGCTGCTGCTCGCGAACGCGGCCGCGGCGAGGGCGGGCGCCGCCGAACGTGCCGTCGGGCACGGTCTCGGCGAGTAGCGGGTCGGTGTACACCTTCACGACTGGTCCCCCTTGCTGTCGGTGGCCTGCGCCGCCTCGTACACATCGCGGCGCGATGGATGCGTGCCGGTCATCTGCCGGCCTCGGCTCGTCGTCTTGCACGGTCGGCCCGCCGAGGCGCCGCACGCCGGGCAGTGCACGGCCCGCTCGGGCGGCCCCTTCGGCTGCTCGCGGCGCGGGTAACGCTGCTGTTTGGCCTCGGTGAACTCGGCGTTCGCAGGCACGAGTTCGGCGAGCCGGCTGCCGAACCTGTCGCCGACCGCAGGCATCAACTCGGCGACTGCGACCGGCTGCGAGTCGCCGCCGGCCACGGCGCCGCGGTCGGCGCGCAGCGCCTGCACGTACCCGCCGACGTCGTCGGGGTCGAGGTGCGGGTGATGGGTCGGCTCGAACGTGCCCGTCGCCCGGCCGAGCCGGTCGCGTACGGCATCCCGCCAACGGGTCGCGATATCGCTCGGCTTGATCGGCCACGGCTGCTCGGCGTAGTGGCGGCCGGCCGCCTCGCCGGCGAACTGCAGCGGCACGTCGCGCAGCACCGCGGCCCACATGGTGACCTGCGCCCGCTGCTCGATGTGGTCGACCTTGACGACTCGGTCGTCGACGAGCGAGATCTGCCCGAGTAGGTCGAGGGTCTCGTCGAGGTTCATGCGGAGTGCCCTCCGTTCATCTGCTGCCGCAGCGCGTCGAGCCCGGCTCGCTGCTGCGCTCCCTTGGTCATGGATCCGAGCTGCACGACGTTGCTTCCGACGGCCGGCTGCTCGGTGCGCTCGGTCTCGGCCCACTGCTGCCAGCGACCGCCCCACGCGGCCGCCCGCTTGCCCTCGTCTGCCATGCGGCGCACGAACTTGCGGGTCACGGCGTCGAGCTGCTGCGCGGTGAGCTGCGGCCGGCCGGCGTCGGCGCGAGCGAGCTGCGCCGCCTGCACGTCCGCGTCGCTCGGCTGCCAGTCCTCGGCGATCGGGCGCTGCTCGTGCATGTCGCGCCGCGCCGGCCGGGGCGGGGCGTCCTGGTCGCCGTCGTCGCCGTGCCGCTCCTCGTCGGGATCAGGCAACGGCTGATCACTGGACTGCACCGCGCGCTGCTTCCGCTTCTTCTCTGCGGCTCGCTCGCGCTTGCGCTCGACCTCGGCGCGCGAGGGGTTGTAAACGAGGTAGTCGTGAATCGCGTAGTCGCCGGCGGCCGGCTGCTTGCACTTCGGGTGCCTGCAGGCGTGCCCGTGCTCGTGCCACAGACCGGCCGCGACCAACTTCGCAATCTGTGTCTTCGACCCGTTGCTGTACATCCGGGCGACGGCGCCGGGCACGATGCCGTCGGTCAGATGACGCGCGGCGTACGCGCCCGCCTTGAGCCACAGCCCGAGCGCCGCGTTACCGGCGGCGATCATCTTCGGGTGGGTGTCGGCGCTGTCGTCAACGGCGAGCCATGCCATCGGGTGAACTCCTGTGATCAGAGCGCGAGTTGCTGCTGTCCGGGGTGGACAGACGGCGACGTCTTTCGGGTTCTGCGGCCGGCGGGCGGCGCGGCAGGCGGCGGGCCGGTGCACACGTGGTCGACGACGTGCGGGTGCGGGCAGTCCGCGGGGTGGCTGCTCGGGTGCGCGCTCCGCAGGTTCTGCGGCGACCACTCCCCCCGCTGGTACAGGCACCATGCGAGCCGGTTCGGAGTGGTGCGCTGCCGCGCCTCGGCGAGGGTGAGCCCGTCGGCGTCCGCGGTCACGTCGAGGGCGCCGACGATCTGCCGATATACGGGGCGCCCGCAGCGGCAGCGCGTTCGGCGCGCGCCACCGCTGCTCTTGGGCTGCCTGGTCACCCGTACTGCTCGACTCGGCCGTGACCCTGCTTCGCGGCGCGCTGCTGCGCCTCGTGCGCCTCGAACTCGCCCTCGGTCGGGTGCTCGGCGAGCAGCAGCTCGACCGCGGCGTCGACGTCGTGCGAGCCGGGTCCGAGCTCGTCGAGAGTGCCGTTCATCTTGCGCTGCCGGTACATGGCGCGCATGACCTCGCGCAGCTGCCTGATCTGGTCGCCCTCGGTGGCGACCTCGGCGAGTTTGATCCGTAGCTTCACCTGCGGCGACTTGTCCTCGCCCGACGCGTGCCCGGTGTACTGCGTGCTCGCGAACTCGACGACCGCGACGATCCGGGCGCCGGGCGCCTCGAACAATCCGCGGCGCAGGATCGCGGGAATCGCACCTTCCAGCGATGCGGCTGCGCTGTCGAGCTTGACCTCGACCTCTGCGTCTTCTTCCAACCTGGGCATGGGTGATCACTTCCTTCGCTTGTTGAGGGACTGCTGCAGCGCCGCGTACTGCCGAGCAGCAACTGCACGGATCACGGGGTTCGAACACTGGTCGCGGCGGTGCCGGCCGTACCGGATCACGAGCGCCTCGACGTCAACGTCGCCGCTCGCCGCCTCGCTGAACTTCCCGCACGGGCAGTCGGCATCGGCCACGGCGAGCGCCCGGTTACCGTCCTTCCGGACCCGCAGACCGAATCCGGGGTGACGACCGCCGATCGTCGGCGTGACCGCGGCACTCATGCCGGTACCGCCTCGTCGAGTGCGTCGCCGAAGAGCGCCGGCTGCCTCGACAGCGGCCGGTTCGACCACACGACTTCGATGCCTGCCGATCCGGTGCTGCCGCGCCGGTTCGTCGTCGGCCGCTGCACGGCGACCTCGACCTGTTCCCAATCGCCGTACAACTCGTCGTACAGCGGCGACGGGTAGCCCGAGAGCAGCACCGCGGCGCGGGACGTGTGCAGGACCTCGGCGAGCTCGCGGTGATCCGACTCGGTGTTCGTGTCGTGCGCGTAGTCGCCCCGCTTGTGCGCCTTCAACCCTGATCGGGTCGAGTCCAGATACGGCGGGTCGCAGTACAGAACGACGTCGGGAGCGCTGTACAGCCGCACGATCTCGGCGGCCGGCCGGTTCTCGATCACAACCTTCCGCAGCCGGCTCGCCGCGGCGTACAGCCGGTCGACGAGGTCGGCGACGGTCGTCGCCTGCGACGAGCCGCGGCGCATCCCGTTCGACCACGAGGCGCGCTTACTCGCTGCGGCGCCGGCCGCGTTGTACGACTGCGTTGTGCGCACGAAGAACCGGCGGGCGCGTTCGATCTCGTCGATATCGGGCGAGGCCTCGAGGTCGGCCGCCCGATACTCCTCGCGGCTGTACGGCGTCAACGACAGCGCCCGCACGAGGTCCTGCTCGCGGTCGCGCAGCACGCGGAAGAACGTGGTCACGTTGCCGTCGAGGTCGTTGAGTACCTCGTGCGCCGCCGGCCTCGGTCGAGCGAAGAGCACCGCGGCCGAGCCGGCGAACGGCTCGACGTACACGCGGTGTTCGCGCGGCATGAGCCCGACGATCCACGGGGCGAGTCGCCCCTTCGCGCCGTAGTAGGGGAACGGTGGCTTCATGCTGCTGCCCCCATCACGTACCGCTGCGCGTACGTGTCCGGCCAATCCGCCTTGCTCAGGCACTCGCGCTGCGCCTCGGGCATGGTGAACAGCGGTAGCCCGAGCCAGTCGAACCCGGCGGCGCGCAGCCACCATGCGTCGACCTGATCGGCGCCCTCGTCGTCCTCGAACGTCGCGCCATCTGCGAGGAATGCGGCCGCGGTCATGTCTCGTTTCGAGGCGCCGCCGTTGTCGGTGGCGAACTTCTTCAACGTCGCCGGCGACACGTACGCCCATGGCACGCCGGCGTCGACGAGCAGCGCCTGCACGACGCCGTGCAGTGCGGCGACTGGCTTGAGTGACCGCGGGTGCATCTTGGTCGGCAGATCTTCGATCATGGCGAGGTGCGGCCGCTGCTCGGCGACCTCGACCGTCAGCACGTCGCGAATGATCGTGAGTCGGCGCGGCCCGTCCTTCTGCCGGGTCCGGATCCGGAACGTCGAGCCGTCGGTACGGCAGACGCCGGTCGAGGTGATCGACAGATCGAACCCGATCACCTGCAGCTCGGTCGGGGCGGCGGTGCGGTCGTCGACCGGCACGTCGTCGGCCGCGATCAGTCCGGGGATGATGTCGGTCATGCCGCACCGCCCGACAGCGGACTGATCGGCCCGTACAGGGTGCGCAGCAGACTGAGCGGCTGCTGCTCGCCGTCGTCCTCGGCCCGCAGGATCGGCTCGCCGAACTGCCCGGTCGCGCCGTCCCACTGCCACGCGCGCTCGAACCAGTCGGCCCACCTGAGCGACAGATCGAACGCGTCGCCGCGCGGGTCGCGCCACACGCCCCGCTCGCGGTCGAGGCGGCCGCCGTGCGGGTCGGCGTGCTCGTACTCGATCGGCTCGTCGTCGGCCGGCCGGTCGTGCTGCTCGGGCGGCGGGGTGCAGGGGAACGGGCCGTGTCGCGCGTCGAGTCGGTCGGCGATACCGCGCAGCAGATCGGCGGCGAGGTGATCGCACACGCCCTTGGTTCTGACGTTGTACGAGCCGTCGCGCTCGACCGCGACCACGATCGCGGCGTCGCCGTTGTTGGCGCCGTCGAACCCGATGATGTACCGGTCGGTCATGCGAGTGCCCCCTCGGCGGCAGTCGGTTCGACCCACGGGCGCAGCGGCCACGCGCCGTCGACGACGGCGTTCGGGTCGGTCTTCTGGAAGTGCTTTTGCAGCCCGGCCGCCTGCTCGGCAGCCCACTCGATTTGCTGCTCGTGCAGCTCGGCGACCGTGAGGTCGCGGAACGGCATGAACGACACGCGGCGCTCGGCCCGCACGTGGTCGGGCCAGTCCGCCCGCCGCATGTGCGCGAGCAGCGCGATCCGGTACGCGATGGATGCGGCGGCGATCGCGTCGAACGAGCAGCCGTGCGCTTTCTCCTCGTCCCACGGCACGCCGTAGAACTGCGCGAGGGTGATGAGCTGCCGCGCCCCTTGCTTCTCGCTCACGCGCTTGCGGAACGGCACGGCCCGCTGATCGAGCACACGCGTGTCGATCACGTACAGCGGCCGCCCGTCGAGCAGATCGAGCAGCGTCGGCAGCCCATACCGGCGGCACTCGCGGTCGAGCAGCGTGAGGTCGAACGGGACGTTATGCCCGACGATCGCCGCCCCGCCGAGGGTGACCTGCGCGGCGAGTTCGGCCGCGACTTCCCGCACGACCTGCTCGGCCGGGGCGCCGTGTTCGCGAGCGTGCTCGGTGCTGATCTTGTGGACGTCGTACGCCTCGGCCGGGATCTCGACACCGGGGTCGGCGAGCCACTCACCGGCCTCGGGCTCGATGCCGCCGCCGCGGGCGTGTACGGCGGCGGTCACGATCCGGTCGTTCTCGACGTCGACGCCGGTCGTCTCAAGGTCGAACGCGGCCCATCGGCCGAGGTGCCATGTCATCGCGCGGCACCCTTCGAGCCGGGCGTCGCTGCCTCGGGCCACGCGGCCTCGGGGTGCGCGGCCGGCGGTTCCTCGCCGCCGTCCTCGTCGTCCTCGCCGCCCTCGTCGACGAACTCGCCGTCGACGACGCCCTCGTCGTCCGCCTCGGCGTCGCCGTCCTGGTCGCCGAGCTCGCCCGTACGCGGGTCGACGCCGGCCGCGATGTCTTCGGCGATCTTCTTGAGGTCGTCGCGCAGCACGAGGTCGTCGGCGTGCCCCTCGGCCCGCGCCCGTTGCCAGACCTGCAACACCTGCTCGGCGGTACGGCAGTTGACCGCCTCGGCGCGGTAGTCGACCGCCTCGGCGGGCGCCGCCTCGATCGCAGCACGGTTGAGGCTCGCCGGGTCGAGGGCGGCCGCGGTCGAGATCGGGCCCGACAGCGCGTGCCGAAGTTTCGGCAGCGACGGCACGACGACGATCACCTGAAACTGCTTCGTCTTACCCGCGCGCACCGCCTTGCGCTGCTCGATCCACATGCGGACGGGCAACATGCCCTTACCGCCGGTCGCCTGCAGCACCGTGTCGAGCCCGCCGGCGAGCGCGTCGGCCGCGTAATACGACTTCGTCTCCAGCCGCCACACGCCGAGGTCGGGCAGGTCGGGCAGGAACACGCCGACGCGTGACGTCGGCCGGCACACCTCTTCGGGCTTGCGCTCATGCCACTCGTCGCCGTACTGCGCGAGGCAGATGCACGGACGGCCCGAGAGCTTCTCGGTGACGCCGTCGCAGCGCCGCTCACACCCGCCCGCGGTCCACTTCTCGTTGGCCTGGTCGAGCGGGTCGCCGGCGGGCAGGATCGCCCGCAGCTCGGTCGCCTCCGTGACCACCCGCCATTGCGCGACGGGCTGCCCCTGCGGCGTCCACTGCTCGACCCGGCCGCCGTACAGCTCGGCCGCGGCCGCGATGTACTCGCGCGAGTGCGAGGTGAGAATGAACGTCTTGGACTTGACCGGGATCGGCCGCCCGTTCGGCTTCGGGTTCGGCCGGCTGTAACCGGTGCGGATACGGCCGAGCTCGGCCGCCTGCCGCTTCATGGTCATAATGCGCGATCCCATGGGTCACGCTGCCTTTCGGTCGGCGCCCGGCGCCCACGGCGGTACAACCGTCGGGTACGCCGAGGGCGCGTCGTTGAGGTACTGACGGGTGCGCATCGCGCCGAGGAAGCCTCGGAACTCCGCCCGGCCGGACGGCACTTCGATGAACCGGTGCGACCGCGGCCGCAGGTTCAGCAGCGCCGTACGGTGCACCCGCGGCGCGGGCTCGCTCGTGTCGTCAGGCAGCAGCCACTCGGGCGCGTGCCGCAGTGCCGCGAGCTGCAGCGGCTGCTCGTCGTACACCGTGTCGTCCGGTTTCACCGTGCCGTCGGGTTTCGGCCCGCTCGTCTTGTAGTCGACGAGCCACAACTGCCGCCGCCGGTACCGGCCGGTCGGAAGCCATATCCACAGATCGCCCGTGCCGGCGTAACCCGCCTTGCGGTGCATCACGGTCGTCTCGATCGCGAGCACGTCGCGGTCGAACTGCACGCGCCACAGCCGGAACCATGCGGCGAGCTGCACGGCGTACGCCTCGACCTCGGGGTCGTACGGGTGCGGGGTGTTCAGCACGAGCGACACGGCCCGCACATGCACGCGCGTCCCGAGATCCATCGCCCGCTCGCTGTACTCCCGTGAGGCGGCGACGAGTTCCTTCCGCAGCTCGGTCGGCTCGGTACGCGCCCGCCGGGCAGTCGCGATCGGGTCGGCGATGACGGCGTCGGCTGCCATCCCGGCCGCCCACGGCACGAGCGCCGGTTTCGCGATGCTGCCGAGCGCGTTCGTCACGCTGATCAGGTCCGGCCCCCCGGCGGGGTCGGTGTAGTACCGACCCCGCTCGGTCGACTTAGCCCACTTCGGGTCGGTCATGCCGCCGCCCCCGACCGAGCGGCGTGCCCCTCGGCAGCGCCGCGGAAGAACGCGGCGATGCGGCCGCGATGCCGGGCGCGGATGAACGATGCCTCGGGCAGCGCCGACGGGCGCGGGCACCTGCAGGGCAGCACGGTCGGGAACTCGCACGGGCGCGGGTGCCGGTGAGTGGACTCGCCCTGTTGCGGCGATCCGCCGCGGGTGTCCTGCTCACCCCCCTCGACGGTTACCTGCCAGACAGAGCCACCGGTGTAACCGGTCGGCCGGTCGTCGTCGGCGTGCGTCCAGAACTGCCGGTCGACGTCGCCGTCCTCGGTACGCCAGTCCCAGCACTGACCGTGCGCGTCTACCTTGGCGACGTCGTCACAAGCGTCTCGGGCAGCCTCGCGGGTCAGGTGCAGGGTGAGCGGGGCGCCGTCGTAGTCGGCGACCCACAGCGGCGGGATCGCGGCGCGCTCGGCGTCGTACTTCGCGAGCAGCGTCTCGACGAGCCCGTTCGGGTCGCGGCTGTCGGCGTAGTAGACGCGCAACGCGTGCTCGATCACGGTCCGGGCGCTCACTGCTGCTCACCCGCCTCGGTGTCCGCGTTGAGCAGCTCGACGAGGTACTCGGCGAGGACAGTCGAGTACGTGTCGAACTGCGTGTCGGGGCAGCAGTCCCACACGCCGTCGACGACACGCTCGATCCCGTTCCCGAAGTTGGCCCACAGGTGCAAGTCGTCGTCGCCCTCGGCGGTGCAGACCAGGGCGACCCCGGTCGGCGACTCGCTGTCGGTGATGATGACCCGCCACATCGGGCGGCGCTCGCCGGCCTCGACCTCGAACATGCCGGCGGCCGCCTCGCGTGCCTTCACGAGCGTCTCGTTCCGTGCAGCCCGGATCCATGCGGCGTACATGCGGTCGCGGCAGGCGACACAGACGACCGGGGCGTCGCGCCCCTCGCCGAGGCGCACGAACTTGACGTCGGGCGCCCCGAGTTCGGTCGGGCACGTCGCGCACTGCTCGGGGACGATCCACCGTTCGATCGGGCGCAGGTACCACACCTGCGCCTGTACGCCGTCGACGACGAACCGCGCCTTCACGATCCGGCCGTCGTCCTCGACGGGCAGCTTCGACGCCGCGGCGATCCGCTCGATCAGGTGATACCGGCGACTCTCGCCGAGGTCGTCGGCGCCCCGCAGCGACGCCGACAACAGCCACGCGCCGTCGTCCTCGGCGATCTCCCAATGGTCGACCGGCGGCAGCCACGCGGGCGGCGCGGTCAGCAGCTCGGCGAGCGCCGCCGCGGCGGCCGCGGACGACTCGCGCAGCGCGTCGGCGGCGTCGCGGTGCTCTTCCGAGCAGTACGCGACCGGCCGCCCGTCGCAGTAATCGCGGTCGACACGCCCGTACATGTCGTGCGGGGCGCTCTTGCTATACCACCCCGTGAACTGCGTCTCGCGGCAGTACCCGCACTCGCTGATGTAGTTGGTCACGCGGACTCACCCGCCCCGCGGTCGTCGTTGAGCAGCGCGACGAGGTACTCGGCGAGCAGCCGGTCGCCGACCTCGACGACCGGACCGGGGCAGCACGAGTACACGCTCGCGTCGACCCGCTCGTGTTCGGAGTCGGGGCAGACGGGCGCGATGCACTGCGGCTCGGTCCGGCCGGTGTCGTCGTCGGCGGCGAGCCGCCACTCGGGCAGCCCGTCGAGGTCGTACTCGCGCAGCACGTCGGCGGCCGCGCGGCGGGCGTTGGGAAGCGAGATCATGCGGCCGCACTCCCTTCGCCGCGCACAATCGAGTCGACGGCGACGGCGTGCACCGCGGCCTGCGCCTGCAGGGCGGCGATCGCGGGCGTCGCGAGCTGCTCGATCCGGCCGGCGAGCCTGAGCGTCTGCAGCCCGTAGACCGGCAGCTTCGTGCGCACCTCGCTCACGAGGTCCTCGACGAGTTGCTCGAACGGCAGGTCGGCGGGGCGCTCGATCACGTGCGGGTCGCGCGGCTGCAGCTCGTGCAGGGCGTCGAAGCGGTCGGCGTACTTGTCGGTGAGCAGCGCCTCGACGACGTCGTGCACGACGCCCTGCACGAACGCCTCGACGTCGAGGGTTACGCCGGTCGGCAGCGGCTCGACGGTGATGCGGTACGGCCCGTCGACGGGCGTGTTCGGCTTGGTCATCGGGACCCCCCGGAAGAAGCGAGTACGAGCGCCGCGGCGATGAGCAGCAGCACGACAGCGACGAGTGCGTTCTCGATCACGGGCGGACCGCCGTCCGGCGGCCGAGGTCGGCGAGCTGCTCGCCGTACAGGGCGGGCACGCCGATGCCGACGAGGCGGGCGCGGACGCCGCCGACCGTGCAGCGGACGGTCATCGACACCCCGGTCGAGTCGGCTCGGGCGTCGCCGACGCCGAGCGCATGCATCCACTGCCGCCAGTCAGCGAGCGATCGCGGATGAACGACGAACTTGACCTCGCCGCCGGCGGCCGACACGTCGGGCTTGCCCGGCATGCCGTCGGCCTGCGCCCGCGCGCTGTCGGCGACGCTCTTCGCCCTGCGGCACTGGTCGAGGGCGGCGACGGCGGCCGGGCTCGGCGCGGGCCGGTTTTTGCCG
The DNA here is from genome assembly GCF_026343635.1 of Streptomyces sp. NBC_00038. Lineage (NCBI taxonomy): Bacteria > Bacillati > Actinomycetota > Actinomycetes > Kitasatosporales > Streptomycetaceae > Streptomyces > Streptomyces sp. NBC_00038. The sequence continues at coordinate 917,096 of NZ_JAPELQ010000002.1, read as the reverse complement.
GGCACCGAGAACGGGTCGGTCGACGGGGCGAGCAGTCCCAACTCGTCGAGCGCCTGCGCCGCTTCGAGGGCGGGGTCGCCCGAGGTGCCGTGCACGACGGCGGCCGCGATCGTGCGGGCTGCCCGTTCGATCTTCGGGTTCGTCATGCCGACACCGCCCCGCGGAACTCGGCGGGCACGAACTCGTCGTGCACGAGCGGGACGTGCACGCGGATCGCCACCTTCGAGCCGTCGCCGCGGGCGGGCGTCTCGGTGCGCAGCGACCACAGCGACGCCCCGTCGATCTGCGGCGCACGGTTCACGTCGCCGCCGAGGGCGAACACCCACGCGGCGAACTGCTCGCCGTCGACGACGACCACGTGCACGGCGTCGTCGCGGACGATCGGCGGCCGCGCCGTCGGCAGGTTGAGGTACGAGACCGTCGACTCGACGGCGACGAGCTGCTGCTCGGCGGTCATCGGCCGGGGCTTACGGTGCAGCGGGATAGGCTGGACGCTCACGGCGTCGCCTCGCTTTCTTCCTAGCTGGATTGAGTGGGGCGTGCGCCCCGGGGTCGTTCCGCTCCTTGGCCGTTGCGGGACGGCCCCTCTGTTCTGTGCGGGGAGCTACGCGGCGAGCGGCTGCTCGGCCGCCTCGGCGTCGCGGCGTCGGATGATCTCGGCCTCGATCGCCTCGACCGAGCCGAGCCGGTGACCGGGGTAGTACGCCGCTTCGGCCGCCTCGCGAGGGGTGCGTGCGGCGCGCTCGGCGACGGCGTCAACGAGGGCGGCGGCGGCCGCCTGTACGGCCCGCGTGCGGACCAGCGACGGAGTCTCGGCGGTGCTCATGCGGCGGCAGCCTTCACGCGTCGGGCCGGTCGCTGAGCGGGAACTCGCTTCGGGGTGACCGTGCCGAACGTGAACGCGTCCTCGAACGCGACGTCGTACGCGTTGCAGATCGCGGCGATCGCGGTCGAGCTCGCCGGCCCGCCGTTGCGCATCCGGTGCAGGGTCGCGACGCCGAGCCCGGTCGTTGCCGACAGCTGCTCGTACGTGATGTCGCCGCGGGTCTTGGCCAGTTCGAGGAAGTCGTCGACCTTGAGCACGATGGTGTGCATCGGCTTCCTTCCAGTAGTGGAAGTTCCTTTGATGGAAGGAAGGTAGCACGGTCCTTCCGATGGTGGAAGTTCCGATGCTGGAAGTTCTCAACATCCGGTTTCCGATTGCGGAAAACGCACAGATGTTCGAGTATGGGAGCGACGTGCGGCGATGGCGGAAGGTTGTACGCCGAACGCCTTGACCTGCGCTTCCGCTAGTGGAATGTCGGCATAACGACCTTCCAGTAGCGGTAGCCTGCGCGCATGCGGAGACGAGATGACGAGATCGAGAGCACGGGGGAGCGGCCAGAGTGGCTTGTCTGGCTAGTTGGCGTCCTGACTGACAAGGGGTACGACCTGTCGTCGGAGCGCAGCGGCGGCCGCGCACAGCTCGCGCGGGATACCGGACTATCGGCGTCAATCATCGCGCGCCTAATGTCTGGTCAATCTGTCTCGTACGAGACGCTGCTCGCGCTCGGGCGCAGCACTGGCATTCCCGTCGTAGAGCTGCTCATTCGAACAGGCAAGGCAACGAAAACCGACTTTGCTCTTCCAGAGGAGGAATTCGGTCAGTTCGGGGTACAGTCCGGAAAGCGCTTGACACCGGAAGAGGTAGCTGTGGCTGCAGGTGTCCCTGAAGAAGATCAAGCGTGGTTTGCGACCATGGTTCGACGCCTTAAGCGTGACGGTATCGACAAGGGCGACAGCGCTGCGGGGGGTGCTGCCGCAGAGGGGTGAACGATGCGGGACCAGCGGAGAGTGACAGTTCTGGCCAAGGCTTTCGCAGTTGTGGGGATTGTGTGCGCCCTTCACGGAACAGTCACAGATCGAGCAGCGACCTACCGAATCGGAATGATCACCTTGGTCGTCTCGGCGGCCGCGTCCCTGCACCTCAACTCTCGACACAACACCCAAGTGATCATGGCGCAGCAAGCGCACGTCGCGCGCCTGACCGTCCAAGAACGGCAGGCGTACGCAGAAATGGGATATAAAGCTGCCCGGCTCGACGCATTGAGCACCGAAATTCCTGAGAGGGCGGGCGATGCGGAAATAGTCATTCTTCCGCACGCCCGCCATGCTCACCAGATGCGCCGAGACGGCAGCGCGTAAATCTGGGGGTTTCATGGCAACCGGAAGCGGGACACTTCTCGTCCCTCCGGCCCGTTCGATCGTAAAAGCGTCCGAGCTCATTCCCGTAATCGGGTACGCCCGCGTTTCCACGTGGCGCGAGGAAATGATCAGCATCGACATTCAAAAGGGTGTCGTCGAGGACGCTGCAGCCCGCCGAAACCGATACGTCGCCGAATGGATCATCGACGAGGACGCGACCGGCCGGAACTTCAAACGCAAAGTCATGCGAGCGATCGAGATCGTCGAGGATCACGAGCGCCCCGAGCGCGAGCTGTGGTCATGGAAGTTCAGCCGGTTCGGCCGCAACCGGCACGGCGTCGCGATCAATCTCGCCCGGATCGAGAACGTCGGCGGCGAACTCGTCAGCGCAACCGAGGACGTCGACGCAAAGACAGCCGTCGGCCGCTTCACCCGCGGCATGCTGCTCGAAGTCGCGGCGTTCGAGTCGGACCGAGCGGGCGAGCAGTGGAAGGAAACCCACGACCTACGCCGCCGCCTCGGCCTACCTGCAACCGGCCGCCGCCGCTACGGGTACCGCTGGTTCCCGCGCCGCATTCCCGACGGGCTCGGCGGGTGGCGCGTGCAGGAAGAGCGGTACGAGGTGCTGCCCGACGAGGCTGAACTCGCCGTCGAGGCGTTCCAGGTCTACAACAAGGGGAAAACCGGGTTCGGTTCGATCGCTTCACGCTGGAACGACCTCGGGTTCTTCACCACTCGCGGCACCCCATGGCAGGACCAGAGCGTCAAGATTTACATGAACAGCGGATTCGCCGCCGGCCTCTTGTACGTGCATAACCCGGAAGCGTCGTGCGGCGATTCAGCCAACTGCAAAAGGACCGACCACTTCACCTACCTCGCCGCCGAACACGAGTCCCTCGTCACGGGTGATGAGTGGGACAACTTCCTAGACGTGCGCACCACTAGGGCCGGAACGCCGCGACGTGCACTCGCGCCCGTATACCCCCTTGCCGGACTCGTGCGCTGCGGACTGTGCGACAGTGCGGCCGCGATCCATCAGACCGCGAAAGCACGAGGCAAGGCGTACCGCTGCGCGGCTCGAAATCGACGCAAGGTGAAGCACGACGCTCTATGGGTGCGCCGAGTCGTCGTCGAAGATGCTGTGTTGTCCTGGCTCGTCGATCTGCGACAGGAGATTGACGACATCGTCGCCGGCAAAGTGGTGCTGCCGCAGCCGAAGCAGCAGCCCGACCTCGACAAGAAGCGCAAGGCGCTGCAGCGGGACGTCGAGAAAGCCACGGGGGCGATTCAGCGCGCGTTCGACGCGTACACCGATGGCGACGTTGCTCGCGAGGTCTACCTGCAGACGCGAGAGAGGCACGAGGGGAAGCGGAGCGAGGCGCAGCGGCAGCTCGACGAGCTGCCCAAGCCAGACGAGGAACCGGCGTCGCCTGTACCGCACCGTGAGACCGTCCTCGGCCTGATCGCCGAGTGGGACACGATCAGCGTTGACTCAAAGCGTCTCCTGCTCGGGCGTGTGATCCGACGCGTCGAGGTTCGCCCCGGCGACGACGTCACAGTCGTGCCGGTGTGGGCACCCGCTGACCCGCCGAAGCCTAAGACTCCCGGCCGGCCGGCGTACCGCCCCGAGTAGGTGTGTGAGTGTGTTATTGGGTGACAGTCGCTGAAGTAGTAACTGCCGTCGCCGTAGCCGTCGAAGAAGATCCGCCATCCGCCGTTGTCGAGCTGGACCAGGGCCGGACCCTCTCGTGTGCCGCCCCAGCCCGCCCAGTTGCCGGTCCTGCTGATGGTGTACGTGCCGGTGAGACTGGAGGCGGTGGCGTACTCGATGTACTTCGTCGTCTCGTTCTTCGTGAACGCGTGATAGGTGGAGCCGATCTTCACGATGAACGTGTCGATGTGGTTGGCGCCGATGCCGGACAGTGCGACGGGCGAACTCCACGCCGTGAGCGCGGAGTTGGTTGCCTTCAGCAGGTAGGGCGTGAAGATCCACTCGTCGCTGGTGACCGAGCAGGACACGATGATGTTCACGCTGCCGTCGCTGTCGACGAACCACTCGGGAGCCCACGCGCGAGAAAGGTTGGCGATGGGGACCGTGTAGTCGTACAGGAACGTCCAGTTGAGCCGGTCGGAGCTGCGGGCGAAGCCGATGGTGGTGCTGGTGTCCTGCCAGGTGTGCGTGGTGTAGGTGATGTAGTAGTAGCCGTCGGTGTGCCGGAAGACGCTGGCATCGCGGATGCGATTGCTGGGCGGCGTGTACGCGGATGCCTTGAGGAGTCTGAAGTCGGTGGCGTCGTCGGACTCGTAGACGTTGACGGTGCCGTCGTTGCTGTTGAGGAACGGCACGATGGTGTAGCGGGTGGCGAAGCCCCGGGCGGGTGCGGCCGCGGCGGCGGTGCCGGCAAGACCGGGCAGTTCGCTCAGGATCAGGGCGCCGGCGGGCAGGGCGACCATCGCGCGCAGGAGGCTGCGGCGGGACGGTGAGCGGGGGACTGCGGGCGCGGGTGTGTCCGGGGTGTTCATGGGCGGCTCTCCCTTGGGGATGAGGAAGTGACGTCTGTCGAGCGGGGTCGGCGCGGAGAACTGCGCATACCGAGGAGCCGGGCGATGGTGTCCCTCCGCCGCCCTGCTCCGGTTCGATATTCCGAACGTTGTACGAGATGCTGTGCGAGGCAATACGGTAAGGGCTTGCTGCTGCTGTGAACAGTGCCCGCGGAGACGGAAGTTGTACGTGTTGACGCGGGCGATCGGCCGCCACGGCGCGCCGGCGGCGGCGGGCGCTGTTTAGGCTGATCGGCGTGACACAGAAGAGCAGCAGACCCCTCGCCGTGTTCGACCTCGACGGCACGCTCGCGGACTCCGCGCATCGGCAGCGGTTCCTGGAGCGCAAGCCGCGGGACTGGGACGCGTTCTTCGCGGCCGCTCCGCAGGATCCGCCGCTGGCCGAGGGCGTGGCACTGGCGCTGAAGAGCGCGGAGGAGTGCGAGGTCGTCTACCTCACCGGCCGCCCCGAGCGGTGCCGGCGCGACACGCTCGACTGGCTGGCCGCACAGGGCCTGCCCGAGGGCCGCGTCTGGATGCGGCGCAACGACGACCGCAGGCCGGCCCGCCGCACCAAGCTGGACGTCCTCCGCGGGCTCGCCCACGACCGCGAGATCCGCGTCCTCGTGGACGACGACGAGCTCGTCTGCGAGGACGCGGAGCGGGCGGGCTTCACGGTCGTACGGGCACGCTGGACCGGCGCGTCCGAGGCACTGAAGGACGCGCAGGAACGGGAGGGGCGGACCTGAGGGGCCGCAGGGCTACTCGGCCGGGCCCCGGGGTCAGGCGCCGTCCTCCAGGCGGAAGCCGACCTTCAGGCCGACCTGGTAGTGCTCGATCTGTCCGTTCACGATCTGCCCCCTGACCTGCGTGACCTCGAACCAGTCAAGCCCGCGCAGGGTCTGCGAGGCGCGGGTGATGCCATTGCGAATGGCCTGGTCGACGCCCTCGTGGGAGGTGCCGACGATCTCGGTGACCCGGTACGTGTGGTCGGACATGCGGGTACTCCTCTCCGCCGTGGCGGGTGTGCCACGCGTCATTCCACGGTGCCCCACAGCGCGGCGGTCCGCGAGATGTGGGGCTCACCGTGGATGACGTGAGCGACCGCCGCTACCCGGCGGTGCTCAGCGACAGCGCGAAACGGCCCTCCGTGTCCGTCCACCAGTGGGCCAACTCGAAGCCGGCAGCGGCCAGCTCGCCGCGCACGCCCTCCTCGCGGAACTTCGCCGAGATCTCGGTGCGCAGTTCCTCGCCGTCCGCGAAGTCGACGGCGAGGTCGAGGGCCGGGATCTTCACGGTCTGCTCGGCGCGCGAGCGCAACCGCATCTCGATCCACTCGTGCTCGCGGTCCCAGAGTGCGACGTGGTCGAACCCGTCCGGGTCGAAGTCGGCGCCGAGTTCGCGGTTCACGACGCTCAGCACGTTCTTGTTGAACGCGGCGGTCACTCCGGCCGCGTCGTCGTACGCGGTGACGAGGACCGACTCGTCCTTGACCAGGTCCGTGCCGAGGAGCAGCGCGTCGCCGGGCGACAGCAGGGCCCGTACGGAGGACAGGAACGTGGCCCGCTCGGCGGGCAGCAGATTGCCGATCGTGCCGCCGAGGAACGCCACGAGCCGCGGTCCGGGCGTGCCGGGCAGCGTGAGGCCGCCGGTGAAGTCGGCGATCAGCGCGTGCACGCTGAGGTCCGGCTGCTCGGCGATCAGCGCCTGCCCGGCCTGGGTGAGGGCGGCTTCGCTGACGTCGACCGGGACGTACGTGTGCAGCCCCGGCAGCGCGTCGAGCAGATACCGCGTCTTCTCGGACGAGCCGGAACCCAGCTCGACCAGGGTGCGCGCACCTGTCGCCCCGGCGATTTCGGCGGCCCGGGCGATCAGGATCTCCCGCTCGGCCCGGGTGGGGTAGTACTCGGGCAGCTCGGTGATCTTCTCGAAGAGCTCGCTGCCGTGCGCGTCGTAGAACCACTTCGGCGGCAGCGTTTTCGGGGTGCGGGTGAGACCGTGCAGGACGTCGGCGCGCAGGGCGGCCTCCGTGGCGTCCTCGGCCAGGGTGCGGGTGAGAAGGAACGGGCTCACGTACGGGGCTCCTTCGGTGGTGCGGATGGCAGGTGGTCGTGCGGGTCCTTCAGCGGGCTGAGCAGGACGTCGTCGCGGGTCGCCGACAGCAGCGTGCGGTCCGGCACCTCCTGCCAGCGCGGGTCCTCGTCGTACGGCTCGGAGGCCACGACCGTGCGACGGCCGGGCTCGGTGAGGTACCAGAGGGTGTCGCCCCACGCCGTCGCGGTGATCGAATCGCCGTTGGTGAGGAGCAGGTTGAGCCGGGAGCCGGGCGCCGCCTCGGCCACCTCGACGACCGTGTCGGCCAGCGCCTGGCTCTCGTCGTCGCCCTCGTGCAGCCGGTGCAGGAGCAGCGCCCATACGAGCGCCGAGTCGCAGCGCGCCTCCATCGACAGCAACTCCATCGCGGGCAGGTTCTGGACGAGCGGGGCGAGGGAGCGCGGCCACCCGAGGACGGCGCCGTTGTGGCTGAACAGCCAGGGGCCCGCGGCGAACGGCGCCGCCGCGGCCTCCCCGTCGGCACCCGCGACGGTCGCGTCCCGGACCGCCGCGAGCAACGCGGTGGTCCGGACGACACGCGCCAGGTCCGCGAACGACTGGTCGCCCCAGATGGGCCCGGTACGGCGGTAGCGGGCGGGAACCGGGTCTCCCTCGGCGTACCAACCCACTCCGAAACCATCGGCGTTGACCGTCCCGTGCCGCTGCCGCCGGGGTGCCCACGACTGCCGGAACAGGCTGTGCGGCGGCTCCACCAGGAGTGTCCCGAGCGGCTCCTCGGTTCCCAGGAACGCCAGGTGACGGCACATCAGGCGTCCCCCGAGCGGGCGGTGCGGAACCCGGAGAAGATCTGCCGCCGGATCGGATAGTCCCAGTTGCGGAACGTCCCCCGGCAGGCCACGGCGTCCACCGCGAACGAGCCGCCGCGCAGCACCTTGTACTCCGGACCGAAGAACACCTCCGAGTACTCCTTGTACGGGAAGGACGCGAACCCCGGGTAGGGCGACAGATCGCTCGACGTCCACTCCCACACATCGCCGATCAACTGCCGCACGCCGAGCGGCGATTCGCCCGCCGGATAGCTGCCCGCCGGCGCCGGACGCAGATGGCGCTGGCCCAGGTTGGCGTGCTCGGGGCCCGGGTCGGCGTCGCCCCACGGGTAGCGCGTGGAGCGGCCCGACGCCGGGTCGTGGCGGGCGGCCTTCTCCCACTCGGCCTCGGTGGGCAGCCGCCGCCCCGCCCAGCGGGCGTACGCGTCCGCCTCGTACCAGCTGACGTGCAGCACGGGCTCGTCTGGCGGCACCAACTCGGTGACGCCGAAGCGGCGCCGCAGCCACTGCCCGCCTTCATGACGCCAGAACAGCGGCGCCTCGATGCCGTGCGTCCGGATGTGGTCCCAGCCCTCCGGAGTCCACCAGCGCGCGGTGCCGTAGCCGCCGTCCGCGATGAAGGCCTGGTACGCGGCGTTCGTCACCGGTGTGGTGTCGATGAAGAACGACGGGACCGTACGTCGATGCGCGGGCCGCTCGTTGTCCAGCGCCCACGGCTCGGTGGACGTGCCCATCGTGAACGGGCCGCCGGGAACCAGGACTTCGGCGGGACCGGTGAACAGCGGGGCGGGCGCGGGATCAGGCGCCGTCAGGGCCGCGGGTCCCTTGCGGAGCTGATGGGTGATCAGCATCGTCTCGTCGTGCTGCTGTTCATGCTGCGCGATCATCCCGAAGGCGAAACCGGCCTCGGTCAGCCGGGTCCCGCCGAACGCGGTGCTCTCCAGGATGTCCAGCGCCCGCCCGCGCACCTCGGCGGCGTACTGGCGGGCTTCCCCGGGCGGCAGCAGCGGCAGCGAGGGCCGCTCGGCGCGCGAGTGCTCGAACGCGTCGTACAGCCCGTCGATCTCCGGCCGCATCGCGTCACGCCCGGCGACCGCCCGCAGCAGCCACAGCTCCTCCTGGTTGCCGATGTGCGCCAGGTCCCACACCAGCGGGGACATCAACGGCGAGTGCTGTGTGGTCAGTTCGGGCTCCTCGACGCACGAGGTGAGGAGCGCGGTGCGGTCGCGGGCCGTGGTCAGCGCGTCGAGTGCACGCTCCCTGAGCGACTCGGGATCCGTGAGCGATCCGGGATCCGTGACTGATTCGGGGGCCGTCATGAGCCGATGTCCTTCCCTTGGAACTGACCGTGGAACCGACCGTCGAGCCGGTCATGGAACTGATCGCGGAGCCGGCTGCGGGACTGGCCGTCGGACCGATCGTGGGACCGGCCCTGGAGCTGGACGAGCAGATCGTCGGCGGGGCAGCGGCCCCGGGCCACGAAGCGGTCGGTGTACTCCGCGACGGCGTCCAGGACCTCGGTGGTGGCACCGAGCCGGGGCAGCGCCTCGGCCGCCGCCGCGAAACAGATGACGGCGGCCTCACGCAGCTCGGGGTCGGTCAGGCCGTACCGCGCGGCGTCCTGCCACAGCGGATTGCGCGGAGCCGGCAGCGAACCCGCCCGCTCCGCAAGGGGCTTGACCGTTCGGTAGGCGATCTCCGCGGCCTCCGGGTCGTCGAAGAGAGCCGTCGTCACGGCGAGCGGCACGATCCACCCGTCGTCGCCCGGCTGCGCGTCGATCATGCGCAGTTCCAGATGGCCGCGCGGACGCACCGGCGGGAACAGCGTCGTCAGGTGGTAGTCGAGGTCGGCCCGGTCCGGCGGGTTGTCGGAGCGGGTCCACGCCCGGAAACTCATGCCTTCCGGTACGTCCCAGGGGCCGTCCGGCGCCCGTACGCACATCACCGGCGCGTCCAGCACGCGCCTGGCCCAGGCGCCACGCGGCTCGGGCCCCAGCGGAGGCGCGTTGGACCGCCCGGGGTCCATCGCCGCCCACAGCGACTGCCGCGTGGAGCGCCAGCCGGTGTGCCGTCCCCTGGCCATCGGGGAGTGGGCGAAAGCCGCCAGCAGGACGGCGCCCAGCTGGTGCGCCATCCACCAGCGGCGGCCGTGCCCGAGCGGGCCCGGCTCCTCGTACCCGGCGTCCAGGCACACCTGGACGGATGCAGAGGTGCACATCATGGCGCGCCCCTCGGGACCCGTGCGGTCGAGGTACCGCTCCATGGCGTCGTAGCGCGGCTCATGGAGGAAGCGGCTCGGGGGGTTCCAGGGATCCTGGCCGTAGCCAGTGAGGCCGAGATCCACCTCGCGCAGTACCGCGCGTACGGCGTCGAGGTCGGCGGAGACGGACCCGATGCACTCCATCAGGGAGGCGGCGGGAAGGGAGCTGAGCTCCAGCTGTCCACCGGGTTCGACGGTGAGCGCCGAACGCAGGGGCAGGGTCCGCAGTGCGGCGTAGGCCGCTTCCAGTCGTTCTGGTCTTACCGGGAGCCGCGGCAGCCGCAGCTCGTGGACGAGCCATTCCACTTCGACACCGATGAATCGAGGTGGTCCGGTCTTGAAGCAGATGCCTCGGACCAGCGCTTCCACCTCGGCCTCGGTGACGACGGAGCGGTGCTCCGTACAGTCACTCACCGAATCGGACATGTCGGGATCCTCCTGAGATTCCACCATGCCGCCGGCCCGGCGTCTGTAGGGCCGGACCGGCAATGCTCGTCCTACCCAAGACCACGCACGCCTGTTCGCACAAGGGTGCAGATCGTCGCTTTAAGGACCGGGAAACACTGTTTGCAAGCCCGGGAAACTCTGTTGCGCCGCATGACCAGCATCGCTCACGATGCGTTCATGAGCACGACGGGGGAGATCGCGCGGGGCGCGGTCACGGCGCGTACGGGGGTCACGCCGTGAGCGCGCGCCTGCGCGGTATCGCGCAGCACACGGAGGAGATCGTCGCGGCCGGTTCGTACCGCGCGTCCGACGGGCGCACGGTGTCGATCGCCGCGGCGGTCGAGGCCGCGCGGGAGGGCACGCGGATGTACGGGCCCGAGCCTGTGGAGATCCCGCAGGCCGGCCCCATGGACACGACGTTCGAGGTCACGGGGGAGAGCAGCCTGGAGGCCGCGCGGCGGCTCGCGGGCGGGACGGACCCCGTCGCCGTCCTGAACTTCTCCTCCGCGCGCAATCCTGGCGGTGGCTACCTCAAGGGAGCACAGGCCCAGGAAGAGGCCCTCTGCCGGGCCTCCGCCCTGTACACCTGCCTGCTGCGGGCCCGGCCGTTCTACGACCACCACCGCGCCCACCGCGATCCGTTCTACACGGACCGTGTCATCCACTCACCCGCCGTGCCCGTCTTCCGCGACGACCGCGGACGACTCCACGACGAGCCCTACACGGCCGCATTCCTGACCGCCGCCGCGCCCAACGCCGGAGTGGTCCTGCGTACCACCCCTGAGCGCGCCCCGGAACTGCCGCAAGCCCTGGCCGTACGCGCCGAACGGGTCCTGGAGGTCGCAGCGGCCCACGACTACCGGCGACTGGTGCTGGGCGCATGGGGCTGCGGGGTCTTCCAGAACGACCCGGCACAGGTGGCGAGCGCCTTCCACGGCCTGCTGGTCAAGGGCCGCTTCGAGGGACACTTCGAGCACGTCGTGTTCGGGATCCTGGACCGCACGGCGGGTTCGGCGACGAGAGGCGCATTCGAGCAGGCGTTCGCCTCTAGCCTCCGGGTCGGGTGAGATTTTAGGGGCGCGGGGAACTGCGCGACCAGCCACGACGGCCCCGCAGTCCACAAACGGCCCCTACCGCCATCCGTATCGCTCCTGCAACCGCCGCACAACGGAGTTGAACCGCATCCGGTCCAGCGCACAAGCCTCCCGCCGCATCCCGTCCTCATGCAGCCGCAGCACGCGATCCACATCCACCCACGAGTCCCGCCCGGTCCGATCCCACGGCCCGCTCCCGATCGGCACCCACTCCCGGTCACCGTCGTGCCGCTTGCTCGACAGCTGGACGGCGAGAAACGTCCCCGCGTCCTCGCGGGCGACGACGAGCACCGGGCGGTCCTTGCCCCGCCCGTCGTTCTCTTCGAAGGGCACCCACGTCCAGACGATCTCGCCGGGATCCGGGTCGCCGTCGTGCGCGGGGGAGTACTCCGTCCGCACCCGGCCCACCTCGCGGGGCTCGGCTTCGGTGGTCGCGGAGCGGCCGTAGCGGCCGGGGACGTCTTCATCGGTTGAGGCAGTCACGGGGGCCACGTTACTTCGGGGGTACGGAAGCCAACTCCCGTACCCCCGAAGCTCACCGCCTCACCCTCCGGCTCGACAGCCGGACAGGCCCTACTCCTTCTCCACCGGCACCCTCTCCGAACGCGGCGGCACAACGCCGTTGACCCCGGCCGTCGCACCGTCCGGCGCCGTACCGTTCTGGTTCATCGACGCGAGCAACTGCCGTGCCAGGCCGAGCCCCGTGCCGCCCATGGTGAGCGCCTTGGCGAACATGTCCGACATACCGTCGGCGCCGTTGAGCAGCACCATGTGCTCGACGTTGTCGAAGGCGCTCGCGCCCGCCCGGACGATCTCCGGCCAGTTCTCGGCGAGTTGCTGGGCGACCACGGCCTCCTGGTTCTCGGCGAGGGCGGCGGCCCGCGCCTTGATCGCCTCAGCCTCCGCGAGACCCTGGGCGCGCGTCGCCTCGGCGGCGGCGAGTCCCTTGGCCTGAGCGGCGGCGGCCTCGGCCTCGCCGGTGGCCCGGGTCGCCGACGCGGCTGCCACGCCCCGCGCCTTCGTCGCCTCGGCATCGGCGCCCGCGGCCGTCTTGACCCGGGTCGCCTCCGCTGCGGCCGCGAGCTCGGTCTCCTGGGCCTTGGCCTGCGCCGCGGAGATCCGCGCGTCGCGCTCGGCCTCGGCCCGCGCCCGGGTCTCGTACGCCTTGGCGTCCGCCGGCTTGCGGACGTCCGCCTGGAGCTGCTGCTCCCGGCGCTGCGCCTCGAGTTCGGCGATGCGCGTCTCCTGGACGACGACGTCCTGCCGGGCGGCGGCATCCGCGAGCGGTCCCGCCTGCTGGGCCTTGGCGGCCGCCTTGTCGCGCTCGGCCTGGTAGCCGGCTTGGAGGATCTCGCTGTCCCGGGTCGCCTCCGACATCCGTGCCGCGGCTTTCTGTTCCGCCTCTGTGGCGAGCCGGTTCGCCTCGGCCTGCGCGATCCGCGCGTCGCGCTGTACGGCGGCGGCGTGCGGCATGGCCAGGTTCTTGATGTAGCCGGTCGGGTCCTCGATCTCGTGGATCTGCAGCGAGTCGACGATCAGACCCAGCTTCTCCATCTCGGTCCCGCAGGCGGCCCGTGTCTGACCGGTCAGTTTCTCCCGGTCGCGGATCATGTCCTCGACGGTCAACCCGCCGACGATGGACCGCAGATGACCGGCGAACACGTTGTGCACCCGCTCCGACATCAGCTTCTGCTGGTCGAGGAAGCGGCGGCCCGCGTTGGCGATCGACACGAAGTCGTCGCCCACCTTGAAGATGACAACGCCCCGCACCTTGAGCGGAATGCCCTGGTGGGTCACGCAGTCCACGTGCAGTTCGGTCTCGTTGAGGTCGAGCGAGATCTTGCGCACCGCCTGCACACCCGGCAGGACCAGCGTGCCGCGCCCCGTCACGATGCGGAATCCCATGCCTTCCTCAAGGCCTTCGGTCCGATGCTTCGAACCGGAAATGATCAGCGCTTCGTTGGGCTCCGCGACCCGCCACATGAGCTTGAAGACCACAACGATGAAGATCAGCGCGAGGACAACCGCCCCCGCCACGACGCCGACAACCATCGGCATACGCCCCCTTTGGATGGTGCCCTTTCGGCACCGAACGAAGGGAGTGTGCTCCTGCGCAAGGCCGGGGGACAGACGCTGACGAATCCTTGTTGCAATCTTGACGAACACGGCTCTCACCTGGGGCGGGGCGCGCACATTCGAGCTGTCGACCCGTTGATCGCCGTACGCCGCCGGCTCGTCAACTGTCGTACGCCGCCGAGACGTACACCGTCCGCGGCGGCAGGTACTCCACGACCATCACCACAGTGCCCGGCTCGATGCGGTCCTTCGCGGCGGCCGGATACGCGAGGAAGTGCTCGGCGCCACCGCGCACCCGGACGATCACCTCGCCGACGAGCCCGGGCCCGACCGTGCCGGTGACCCGCCCCATCAACCCGACCATCGACGCATCGCCCATGGTCACAGACTACGGCCGGAATCCGCTGGTCACAGCGGGCTGGACGAACTCCCTTACGCCGCAGGGGAGTCCGCGACACTCTCGTGCGGCGGCCACAGTTCGTGCCAGCGCTGGTCCGCCTCCAACTGGGCGGCCAGCGACACGAGCAGCGGCTCGCTGTTGGCCGGACCGAGCAACTGGGCGCCGACGGGCAGACCGTCGCCCACGAACCCCGCGGGCACGTTGACCCCGGGCCAGCCCAGGACGTTCCACGGCCACGCGAACGGGCAGGCGGCGATCATGGCCCGGTCGGTGCCCAGCCCGTTCAGGTTCACCATCGAGCCGATGAGGGGCGGGGGAGCGGCGGTCGTCGGCGCGAGGAGCACGTCGTACGTCTCGAAGAGCGCCCCGATCCGCCGGTGCAGCGTCGCCTCCGCGCGGCGGGCGACGCGCAGGGGCGCGCCGCCGAGTACGCGTCCCAGCCTGGCGGCGTCGCGGGTGCGCCGGTCGAGGAGATCCTGCTGCGGCACGTCGCGTACCCGCTCGGCGAGACCGACCGTCGCGCGCGGGATGAACGACAGCCCGATCTGCCCGTACCGCGGCTCCGCCTCCTCCACCACGTGGCCGAGCGCCGCGAGCCGCTCCGCGAGCGTGAGGACCCGCTCCCGTACGGCGGGATCGAGCCGCGCGGGCAGCGCCGTGAACGGCGGTTTCAGCGACAGCGCGATCCGCAGCTGGCCCGGATCGCGGCCCACCGCGTCCGACACGCGCAGGGTGGACGGGCGGTGCAGATCGCCGTCGTGGTTGCCGCTCGCCGCGTCCAGGAGGAGGGCCGCGTCCGCGACCGTGCGGGCGAGCGTCCCGTTGACCGTGATGCCCTGGAACGACTCCGGGCGCGGCCAGGTCGAGATCCGGCCGCGCTGCGGTTTGATCCCGATCAGGTGGGTCCAGGAGGCCGGGATGCGGACCGAGCCCGCGCCGTCCGAGCCCAGCGCTGCGGAGACCAGGCCCGCCGCCACCGCCGCGGCCGAGCCTCCCGAGGAACCGCCCGGCGTGTGGTCGGTGTGCCAGGGGTTGCGGGTGGCACCGAAGGCGGGCCCCTCGGTGAAGGGCCACTGCCCGAGCTCGCAGGTGTTGGTCTTGCCGATGACGATCGCGCCGGCCGCGCGCAGGCGGCGTACGGCCTCCCCGTCCTCGGTCTGGGCCGGGAACTCCCCCCGGCAGCCGAAAGCGGTGGGCTCGCCCGCCACGTCCATGTCGTCCTTCACCGCCACCGGCACCCCGAGCAGCGGCAGCCGCACGCCCGCGGCCAGTTTCTTGTCCGCCGCGTCGGCCTCGGCGAGCGCCGCTTCGGCGCGCACCAGGCGGAAGGCGTTCAGCGAGGGCTGGGTCGCCTCGATGCGGGCCAGTGTCCGCTCGGTCATCTCGCGCGCGGTCACCTCGCCGTCGGCGAGGGAGCGAGTACTTTCAGCCAGGCCATGGGCACGGTCGGGAGCCAAGAGGGGCACCTCCGAAGCAGGTCGTCTACCGCACGGTAACCTCCGGACGGGCCATTCGGTACGGGATATCGAACATCCTTTGCGGAAGGGGCAGTTCCGGCCACCCGGGGTCGCCGGGCTCCCCCGGCGCAAAGCGGCGCGCCGCGCTTCTGCAAGGATGCGTCACGTCATGGTGCAGATACCGAAGCAGTCCGCTCCTCCATCGTCCGCACAACGACCAGTGCCGACGAGTGCCGATGTGGCGCGCCTGGCGGGCGTCTCCCGCGCGACCGTCTCGTACGTCCTGAACAACACCAGCGCCGTCCGGATCAGCGAACCCACCCGCCGCCGCGTCCACGAGGCGGCCAAGGAACTCGGGTACGTCCCGCACGCCGCCGCCCGCAGCCTGCGCGCCGGGCACAGCCGCATGGTCCTGATGCCGGCGCCCTCCGTGCCCGTGGGCCCGCTCTACAGCCAGTTCTTCAACGAGCTCCAGTGGGCTCTGGGCCGCCTCGACTACACCGTCGTGCAGTACGGCAGCGTCGGCCTGCAGGGCGACGAGGCCGCCCGCGCCTGGGCCGAGCTGCGGCCGGTCGCCGTCCTCGTACCGGGCAGCGGGCTCGGCCCCGAGGGCGTGGGTGTCCTCAAGCGCTCCGGAGCCCGGGCCGTCGTCACGATGGGCCCCGAGCGGGTCGAGGGCGCGCACGCGCTGCTCATGAATCACGACCGGGTCGGCCACTGCGCGGGCGCCCACCTCGTGGCGCGTGGCCGGCGCCGCATCGGCGTCGTGGTGCCCCAGGAAGCGGGCCTGGAGATCTTCTCCAAGCCCCGCCTCGAAGGCGTACGGCGTGCTCTGCGGGGCACGGACGCGACGGTGACCGAGCTGCCGCTCGCGTACGAGGAGGTGGCCGCCTCCCGGCTCGCGGCGCGCTGGCGCTCCCTCGATCTCGACGCCGTGTTCGCCTACAACGACGAGTACGCGATGCTGCTGACGCGCGCCCTCCAGGACGAGGGCATCGGGATCCCGGACGAGACGGCCGTCGTCGGCGCCGACGACCTGATGCTCGGCCGGCTCCTGCGGCCCCGGCTGAGCACCGTGCACATCGAGCTGCCGTCCGGGCGTGACCTCGCCGAACTGGTGGACCGCGCGGTGCGCGATCCCGGCGCGGCGCCCGAAACGCACGAGGTGCTGGGAGCGAGGGTCGTGCACCGCGAGTCGAGCTGAGAGAGGCTGGGAGTGTTCCCCGGCCGGACCGGACACGGAGGCGCGTCATGCGGACCACGGTCGGCATCATCGGCGGCGGTCCCGCCGGGCTGCTGCTCGCCCGGCTGCTGCACCGGGCGGGCGTCGACTGTGTCGTCCTGGAGAGCAGGACACGGGAGTACGCCGAGCAGCGCCAGCGCGCCGGAATGCTGGAGCAGGGCACGGTCGACGCGCTGCGCGAGTGCGACGCCGCCGACCGCCTGGACGCCGAGGGTCTGATCCACCACGGCATCGAGCTGCGCTTCGACCGCGAGCGCCACCACATCGACTTCCCCACTCTCACCGGCGGTCGCACCGTCACGATCTACGCCCAGACGGAGATCGTGAAGGACCTCATCGCCTCTCAACTCGCCGACGGGCCGCCGCTGTTGTTCGAGGCCGAGGCGATCGCCATCGAGAAGCCGGACAGCGACTCACCCGTCGTGCGCTTCGTGCACGAGGGGCGCGAGCAGACGCTGAGCTGCGACTACGTGGTGGGCTGCGACGGCTCCCACGGCATCGCGCGCGACGCGTTCCCGGACGGGGCGAGTCGCACGTACGCGCACGACTACCCGTACTCCTGGCTGGGGATCCTCGCCGATGTGCCGCCCTCCTGCGAGGAGTTGATCTACGCGCGCGGCGATGGGGGCTTCGCCCTGCACAGCATGCGCTCGCCGTCGGTGTCGCGGCTGTATCTGCAGGTCCCGAACGGCACCGACGCCGCCGACTGGCCCGACGAGCGCATCTGGGACGAGCTCGCCGCGCGCTTCGCGATCGACGGCGACTGGCGGCTGGAGCGCGGCCCGGTCACGTCCAAGTCCGTGACGACGATGCGGAGTTACGTCCACGAGCCGATGCGCTACGGAAGGCTGTTCCTCGCCGGGGACGCCGCCCACATCGTGCCGCCGACCGGCGCCAAGGGGCTCAACCTCGCGGTGTCCGACGTCCGGGTGCTGGCACGCGGCTTCGCGGCGCTGCACCGCACGGGATCGTCCCAACTCCTCGACCGCTACTCGGAATTGTGCCTCGACCGGGTATGGCAGGCCACGCGTTTCTCGTACGACATGACCAGGATGTTGCACACTCAACCGGACGCGGATGTCTTCGACCACCGGGTGCAGCTCGCACGGCTGCGCCGGATCACGGCATCGCGCCACGCGGCGGCCGAACTGGCCGCGAACTACACGGGATTACCCCTCTCACTGTGAGTGCCCCGCTGGTGATCAGTGATCGATCGGAGAGCCGTCATGCCGCTGCTCGACCCCAAGACCTGGCAGTCCCGCACGCTGTCGGGCGGTGAGCACACCGTCACCGAACCCGCCACCGGCGAGGGACTCGGTACCGTCACGCTCGCCACCGCCGAGGACATCTCGACGGCCGCCCGGACCGCCCGCGCCGCCCAGTCCGACTGGGCCAGGGTCCCGCACTTCGTCCGCGCCGCCGTGCTGCGCAGGGCGGGCGACCTCTTCGCCGCGCACGCCGACGAACTGCGCGACTGGATCGTCCGCGAGTCCGGCTCCATCCCCGGCAAGGCCGACTTCGAACTGCACGTCGCCGCCCAGGAGTGCTACGAGGCCGCCGCGCTCGCTTCGCGCCCGACCGGCCAGATCCTGCCCTCGGAGGCCCCGCGTCTGTCGTACACACGGCGCGTCCCGGTCGGTGTCGTAGGCGTCATCGCCCCCTTCAACGCCCCGCTGATCCTCTCGATCCGCTCGGTGGCACCGGCGCTCGCGCTCGGCAACGGCGTCGTCCTGAAGCCGGACCCGCGCACCGCCGTCTGCGGCGGCCTCGCGCTCGCCGCCGTCTTCGCGGAGGCGGGCCTCCCGGACGGCCTGCTGCACGTACTGCCCGGTGGCCCCGAGGCCGGCCAGGCGCTGGTCGCCGACCCTCAGGTGCCGGTGATCTCGTTCACGGGGTCGACTGCCGCCGGGCGGGCGGTCGGTGAGGCCGCCGGCCGTCAACTCAAGCGCGTCCACCTGGAGTTGGGCGGAAACTCCGCACTGATCGTGCTGGCGGACGCCGACATCGACGCGGTGATCTCCACGGCGGCCTGGGGATCGTTCTTCCACCAGGGCCAGATCTGCATGACGACGGGCCGCCATCTCGTCCACGCCTCGCTCTACGAGGAGTACGTCGAGCGGCTGGCGGCCAAGGCCGACTCGCTCGCCGTCGGCGACCCGCACCGCGAGCAGGTGCACCTCGGGCCGATCATCGACAGCGCCCAACTCGCCAAGATCCAGGGGCTGGTGGAGTCCAGCACGGCACGCGGGGCGAAGCTGGCGGCGGGCGGCACGCACGAGAAGCTGTTCTACCGGCCGACGGTCCTTGCCGGAGTCGACGACTCGACCCCGGCGTATGTGGAGGAGGTCTTCGGCCCGGTCGCGCCGGTACGTTCCTTCGCGGACGTCGACGAGGCCGCCGCCCTCGCCTCGGCGGGACCGTACGGCCTCTCCCTGGGCATCGTCACCAGGGACACCGCGCGCGGCCTCGACCTCGCCGAGCGCATCCCCACCGGCATCGCCCACATCAACGACCAGACCGTCAACGACGAGGCCGTCGCGCCCTTCGGCGGGATCGCGTCCTCCGGCACCGGCGCCCGCTTCGGCGGTGAGGCCAACCTGGAGGCCTTCACCGACGTCCGCTGGACGACGGTGCGCGGGGATGTCGCGGCGTACCCGTTCTGAGCGGGGGACTTACTGGCCGGCCTGGGCCTGCTGCTCGGCGACGGACTTGCGGACCTCGTCCATGTCCAGCTTGCGGGCCTGGCCGATGACGTCGTCCAGAGCGGCCTGCGGCAGCGCACCGGGCTGGGCGAAGATCGCGACCTGGTCGCGGACGATCATCAGCGTCGGGATCGACTGGATGTCGAAGGCCGCGGCCAGCTCGGGCTGCGCCTCCGTGTCGACCTTGGCGAACACCAGGTCGGGGTTGGCCTCGGCCGCCTTCTCGTAGACCGGCGCGAACTGACGGCACGGCCCGCACCAGGACGCCCAGAAGTCGATCAGGACGAACTCGTTGTCCGTGACCGTCTGGTCGAAGTTCTCCTTGGTGAGCTCCACGGTGCTGCTCATGCGTGTCTCCCTCATTTCTCGTGTCCGGGTCGTGCCGGTTCGCACAACGCCGCCCGCCGGTGCCGTATTCCGCGTGCCTACCCGTGTGGCCACGGCGCACACGAGGAACCAGACTGGCCCCATGACGGAAACGGAATCCATCGCGTACGACGTCGTGGTGCTCGGTGCCGGGCCCGTGGGGGAGAACGTCGCGGACCGCGCTCGCGCGGCCGGCCTCTCCACCGCGGTCGTGGAGAGCGAACTGGTCGGCGGCGAGTGCTCCTACTGGGCCTGCATGCCCAGCAAGGCCCTGCTGCGCCCGGTCATCGCCCGCGCCGACGCCCGCCGCGTGCCCGGCCTCAGCCAGGCTGTGCAGGGCCCCCTCGACGCCGCCGCGGTCCTCGCCCACCGCGACTACTTCACCTCCCACTGGAAGGACGACGGCCAGGTCGGCTGGCTGGACGGCATCGGCGCCGACCTGTACCGCGGCCATGGCCGTCTCGACGGACCGCGCAGGGTGACGGTCGAGGGGCCCGAGGGGGAGCGGCACGTGCTGACCGCCCGGCACGCGGTCGCCGTGTGCACCGGGACCCGCGCCCTCCTTCCCGACCTGCCGGGGCTCGCCCAGGTCAAGCCCTGGACCAGCCGCGAGGCCACCAGCGCGCAGGCCGTGCCCGGCCGGCTGGTCGTGGTCGGCGGCGGTGTGGTCGCCGTCGAGATGGCCACCGCCTGGCAGGCCCTCGGCTCCCAGGTCACCGTCCTGGTCCGCGGCAAGGGACTGCTGCCCCGCATGGAACCCTTCGCCGGAGAACTGGTGGCCGAGGGGCTGGCGGAGGCGGGCGCGGACGTGCGCACCGGCACCTCGGTGTCCGCGGTGACGCGCGAGGGCTCGACCGTGGTGGTCCTGACGGACACCGGCGACCGCCTGGAGGCCGACGAGATCCTCTTCGCGACCGGCCGCGTGCCCCACACCGGCGACATCGGCCTCGACACGGTGGGCCTGGAAGCGGGCACCTGGCTCGACGTCGACGACAGCCTCCGGGTCACCGGCAGCGAGTGGCTGTACGCGGTCGGCGACGTCAACCACCGCGCGCTCCTGACCCACCAGGGCAAGTACCAGGCCCGGATCGCGGGCGCCGCCATCGCCGCGCGCGCGGCCGGCGTACCGCTCCTGGAGACGGACCCCTGGGGCGCCCATGCCGCGACCGCCGACCACGCGGCCGTCCCCCAGGTCGTCTTCACCGACCCGGAGGCCGCCGCCGTGGGCCTCTCCCTCGCCGAGGCCGAACAGGCCGGCCACCGGGTCCGGGCCGTGGACGTCGAGATGTCCTCGGCGGCGGGCGCGGGCCTGTACGCCGACGGCTACCGGGGCAAGGCCCGCATGATCGTCGACATCGAGCGCGAGATCCTCCTTGGCGTCACCTTCGTCGGCCCGGGCGTCGGCGAACTGATCCACTCGGCGACCGTCGCCGTCGCCGGCGAGGTGCCCATCGGACGCCTGTGGCACGCGGTGCCGTCCTATCCGACGGTGAGCGAGGTGTGGCTTCGGCTGCTGGAGGCGTACCGGGACGCGTGACGCGGACCTGGCGAGGGTGTTCCGCCGGACCGGTGGGACACCCTCGCTGCGGGTGACACGTCTCAGCCGGGCAGCGTGAAGCCGAGGGCCGCGGCCGCCTCCTCCGGCGTCGGCTGCCCCCAGCGCTCCGCCATCGCCTGGTTTGAGGAAAGCGAGCGCGTCTCCGCCCGGTCGAGATAGAGCACACCGTCCAGATGGTCCGTCTCGTGCTGGACGATCCGCGCGGGCCAGCCCGTGAACACCTCGTCGACCGCGCGGCCCTCCTCGTCCAGTGCGCGCAGTCGCACCTGGGTGTGCCGGGGCACCACGGCCTGCCAGCCCGGCACGCTCAGGCAGCCCTCGAAGAACACCGACCGCTCCCCGCCGATCCCCTCGTACGCCGGATTGATCAGCACCTGGAACGGCTGCGGCACCCGCCCGCGGACCAGCCGCACTTCCTCGGACACCGGCGCCGGGTCCTCGATGACCGCCAGCCGCAGCGGTACGCCGACCTGCGGCGCCGCGAGGCCGACGCCGGGCGCCGCGTGCATCGTCGCGCGCAGGGCGGCGACGAAACGGGCCAGCAGTCCCGGAGCCAACTGGCCGTCGAACGGCTCGGCGGCACGACGCAGCACCGGGTCACCGGCGGCGACGATCGGCAAAGGGCCTTCGTGGGCGAGAAGTTCCTCGACCTGGTCGCTCAGGCGACGGGAGGTGCTGGGGTCACGTTCGGATGCCATCGCGCCAGGATGCCAAGCGGGGTCGCGCGGTGCGAGGCGGCGCCAGGGGAGTGCCGCACCTTCCCGAATGTGACTCAGGCCACGTCCTCGCCCGGGAACTCGACGCCCCCGGGCCCCGACCACTGGACCGCCACCGGTGAAGGGACCCCACTCCCGGCCCACGGCCCGTTTCCGTCCCCTGCACGACCGGAGAACCCCGCCGATGTCCACCGCTCCCCCGACCACGACGGACGAGTCCCCGCAGTCCGTCTCCCCGGCACCCACCCGAAAAACCTGGTCCTCGCTCCGACCCCTGGTACTGCGCCTGCACTTCTACGCCGGCGTGCTCGTCGCCCCCTTCCTGCTGGTAGCCGCCACGACCGGCTTCCTGTACGCCGCCTCCTTCCAGGCCGAGAAGATCATCTACTCGCACGAGCTGACCGTCCCGGTCGGCGACGAGAAGCTGGCACTGTCCGACCAGGTGGCCGCCGCCCGCAAGGCCCACCCGGAGGGCACGGTCACGGCGGTACGCCCCTCACCCGAGGCGGATGCGACGACCCGGGTGATGATCTCGGGAGCCCCGGGCATCGACGCCGACCACACCCTCGCGGTCTTCGTCGACCCGTACACCACGAAGGTGCGCGGCGCCCTGGAGCAGTACGGCTCCACAGGCGCGCTCCCGGTGCGCACCTGGATCGACGAGTTCCACCGCGACCTGCACCTCGGTGACAACGGCCGCCTCTACAGCGAACTCGCCGCCAGCTGGCTCTGGGTGATCGCGAGCGGCGGCCTCGGGCTGTGGTTCGCGCGCCGCCGCTCGCAGCGCAAGGTGCGCGGCACGAACGGGCGCCGCCGCACCCTGGGGCTGCACGGCACGGTGGGCGTCTGGGCGGCAGCCGGTTTCATCTTCCTCTCGGGGACCGGCCTGACCTGGTCGACGTACGCCGGCGCGAACATCGACGTCCTCAGGACCTCGCTCGGCCAGTCGACCCCCTCGGTCTCTTCGGCGGGCGGCGAGCACGCGGAACACGACGCCGCGGCCGGAACGGTCGACACGGAGAGCGGAGCGGGGCTCGACGAGATCCTCGCCGCCGCCCGCGCCAAGGGCCTCGGCGATCCCGTCGAGATCGTCCCGCCCGCCGACGCCTCCTCCACCTACGTCGTCAAGCAGGTCCAGCGCAGCTGGCCCGAGAAGCAGGACGCGGTGGCCGTGGACCCGACGACCGCCGAGGTCACCGACGAACTCCGCTTCGCCGACTACCCCCTGCTGGCCAAGCTGACCCGCTGGGGCATCGACGCCCACACCGGCGTCCTCTTCGGCCTCGTCAACCAAATCGTGCTGATGGCCCTCACAGGCTCACTGATCCTCCTGATCGTCCTGGGCTACCGCATGTGGTGGCTACGCGGCCGAGCCTCCGCGTTCGGCCGCCCCATCCCACGCGGCGCCTGGGCCCAGGTCCCACCGCAGATCCTGGTCCCCGCCATGGCAACCATCGCCGTACTCGGCTACTTCGTCCCGCTGCTCGGCATCCCACTGGCGGTGTTCATCGCCGTGGACGTACTGCTCGGCGAGATCGCGCACCGACGGGGGAGGAGGGCGTACGGCGGCTGAGAAGCCTCGGTCCGGCCGGGGGAGATCTTTCAGCCCGTCCGGCGTTTGAGGACGAGCGCGTCAGCGCGATGCGGGGGTCTCGGGGGGGCGGCAGCCCCCAGGTACGGGACGGGTAGGGGCGGAGGGGGCGAAAAAACCGCCCCAACCCCCAACCCCAACCGGCAGGTTGCCCCGCAGCCGCCATCCGCTCCAGCCCCGATCCGCCGCCGCGGAACTCCGCGAGTCATGCGAAAGGCCGGTCACCGAGGTGACCGGCCTTCTTCGCGGGGGTCTGCTACACCTGCGAGAAATCACCGGCAAGCGCAGACGCGATCCGCAGATGCGACTCCGCCTCGGCGCCCCGCCCCTGCCGCTGAAGCGTGCGCCCCAACATCAGCCGCGCGTAGTGCTCAACCGGGTCGAGCTCCACAAGAACGCGCAACTCGGCCTCCGCACGCCGAAGTTGAGCCGAGTGGTAGTACGAGCGGGCCAGCAGCAGCCGGGGTCCGACCTGCTCCGGCACCTCCTCGACCAGGCCACCCAGAACCCGCGCAGCGGCGGCATAGTCCTTGGCGTCGAAGAACATCCGCGCCCGCTCCCAGCGCTCCGCGGCCGTCCCGTGGTCGTAGTACGTCGTGTTCACTGCTGACCTCCTTCGACGGCCTCAACTGCGGTCGATGGTTGAATATTCCACGACCTCGGCCCGAGGGGGCTACGCGTCGGCCAGCTCCGCGTTGGCCCGCTCGGTGACCAGAGCCAGTACGCGCCCCGCGGTCGCCAGCTCCTCGGCCGGAATGCCCGCGTACAGCCGGGCCGCGATCTCGTTGCCGCCGACGCGGACCCCCTCGAACAGCTCCCTGCCGCTGTCCGTGAGGGACACCTGCCCGGCCACGGGCTCCAGCAGCTTCGCGTCGGTCATCCCGGCGACCGTCTTGTGAGCGGCCGACTCGTCGATCTTCAGTGCGCCGGTCAGGCGGCCCACGAGCCAGGCCCGCTCGACCGTGCCGCCGTTGTCCGAGACGGCTCGAAGGGCCACCGACTGGTTGAACGTGGTTCCGCTCCGGGCGAGCACGCGCTCGAGGAGGGCGCGGCTCGCGTAGTGGGCAAGGCCTATGGTCTGGCCGTTGACGAGGGGAGTGGCGGTGGTCATGACTGCTCCTTCTCGGTAGGTTCCTTCTAGGGGTGTTCGTTCTTGGGTGGTGCCTTCTCGGTCTCGGGACGTGGATCGAGTGGTACGTCGAGCAGGGTCGCCAACTCGCGGCTGAACACCTTCGTGCGCTCGCCGTCGAGCCCGCCGAGTGGTTCGAAGAGCTGGTCCAGAAGGTCCTGGACCACCCCGATCGCGCGGCGGGTGACCTCGTGCCCCTCCTTCGTGAGGGACAGCTGGACCGCACGGGGGTCGGCCGGATCCCGTGTCCGGTCGACGATTCCGGCCGCCTCCAGGGCGCGGGCCAGCTTGGAGACGTAGAGCGGTTCGAGTCCGGTGTGGTCGGCGAGCGCGCGCTGGCTCGGCCGGCGGCCGGCCCTGTGCATGCCGTAGAGCGACCCCAATAGCGAGTACTGCGCGTGGGTCAGGCCCAACGGTGCGAGCGCCCGGTCGACGGAGACCCGCAACTTCATCGACAGCCGCCAGACGAGGAAACCGGGCGTCGCGTTCTCGGGCACCGAACTCACCAGGTCACCGACTTGATCGAACTCATGCAAGAAACCGTACATGGCTACTATGTCCATGGCTACTATTTTTGATTCTGGTCCGACCAACGGCGTACACGCCTGAGACCCGGGTCCTAAGCCCTCTGCCGGTTCTGCGCCAAGTGCCCCTCAATGGGCGGGTCGATGGCCTGACGGCGGGTCCCCCACGGGGCTAGGTTGTGGGGCATGAGCAATCTTGATCGCGAGGCAGTTCCCGCGCTGTGCGGTGGCCGCGGTTTCGTGGTGGCCGAGCCGGTGCGCGAACTCCTCAGCCCCCGCCGGGTGAAGCTCGGCGAGTCCACCGAAGTCCGCCGCCTGCTGCCCAACCTGGGCCGCCGTATGGTCGGCGCGTGGTGTTTCGTCGATCACTACGGGCCCGACGACATCGCCGACGAGCCCGGCATGCAGGTTCCGCCGCACCCGCACATGGGCCTGCAGACCGTCAGCTGGCTGCACGAGGGCGAGGTGCTGCACCGCGACTCCACGGGCAGCCTGCAGACCATCCACCTGCGCGAACTGGGCCTCATGACCTCGGGCCGGGCCATCAGCCACTCCGAGGAGAGCCCCAAGTCGCACGCCCGCCTTCTGCACGGCGCGCAGCTCTGGGTCGCCCTCCCGGACAGCCACCGCCACACCGACCCGAGCTTCGAGCACCACGCCGAACTGCCCCTGGTCACGGCTCCCGGCCTCCGCGCCACGCTCATCCTGGGCACCGTCGACGGCACGACCTCACCCGGCACGACGTACACCCCGATCGTCGGCGCCGACCTCGCCCTGTCGAGCGGCACCGACGTACGCCTGCCCCTGGATCCCGACTTCGAGTACGCGGTGCTCTCCATGTCGGGCGAGGCCCACGTCGACGGCGTACCGCTGCTTCCGGGCTCGATGCTCTACCTCGGCTGCGGCCGCACCGAACTCCCCCTGCGGGCCGAGTCCGACGCGGGCCTCATGCTCCTGGGCGGCGAGCCCTTCGAGGAGGAGCTGATCATGTGGTGGAACTTCATCGGACGGTCCAACGAGGACATCGCACAGGCCCGTTCGGACTGGATGGCGGGCTCGCGGTTCGGTGAGGTGGTGGGGTACGACGGGGCGCCACTCCCTGCTCCCGAAATCCCGCCGGTGCCACTGAAACCGCGCGGAAGGGTGCGCTGACCTGGGGTTCCCGCTCTCCGCCTCGACCTCGGCGAAGGGAGCCGGACGAGCTCAGGGCTCGGGCGGTCCGCTGAAACTGCCGAGTTGCGTGACGGTGACGAAGCTGCGCATCAGGAGCATGCGGTCCATGAAGTCCTCCAGCCGGCCACGGCTCGGGCGTCCCTCCGGCCGTGTGGACATGGGGTGCGAGGTGCTGCCGAATGAGTTCGGCCACTGAGCAAGCAGGAACACGATGACAGGGCGCTGTCGGAAGGGCGTCCGGGCAAGTGGTCGAGCACGAGCCGGGGACGCCCTTCGTCACGGTGAGGACCGGTCCGGGCAGGGCTTGTTCTAGACCGGGGTGGTTGTCCCCGTGATCAGCCGTTCGACCTCCTCGATCGTGGTGTCGGCGATGGTCAGGTCGGCCACGACTTCGCCACGGCGCAGGATGACGGCGCGGTCGACCACCTGGAACACGTGGAAGATGTTGTGAGTGATGAAGATGCTGGATTTTCCGGCGGCTTTCGCGTCGCGGATGAACTGAAGGACGCGCCAGGTCTCTTCGACGCCGAGGTTGTTGGTCGGTTCGTCGAGGATGATGAGGTCGGCTTCGAACTGCATGGCGCGGGCGATGGCGATCGACTGGCGTTCGCCGCCGGACATCTTGGCGATCGAGGAACTGGGATCCACGTCGCGGTGCAGGCCCATTTCCTTCAGCAGTGCCTTGGACTGCTTGTCCATGGTCTGCTTGTCGAGGCGTGGCAGGAATCCGAGGAGGCGTTTCTGCGGTTCGCGGCCGAGGAAGAGGTTGCGGGAGACGCTCAGTTCGTCGACGAGTGCGGAGCCCTGGTAGATGGTCTCGATCCCGGCGTCGATCGCGTCCCGGGCGGAGCGAAGCCCGAGCTCCTTGCCCCGGATCCGGATCGAGCCGGAGTCCGGTCGGCCGATGCCGCTGAGCATTTTGATCAGGGTGGACTTGCCGGCGCCGTTGTCGCCGAGGAGCGCGACGATCTCACCGGTGTCGACGTGGAGGTCGATGCCGTTCAGGGCGGCAACTCCGCCGAACGACTTGCGGATGCCGGTCATTTCCACGAGCCGCTGGGGCGGGGGTGTGGTGGCGGTCATGGCCTGCCTCCCTTCGTGAGGATGCCGAACTTGTGCAGGGCGCCCTGGAGCATCATCGCGAGCAGGATGATGCCGCCGACGAACATGGTGTAGGCGAGACCGGGCACGCCGACCAGGACGACGCCGTTGCGGATGACGCGCAGCAGCAGCGCGCCGAGGATCGTGCCGATGATGGTGCCGCGTCCTCCGAACAGAGAGGTGCCTCCGACGACCGCCATGGCTATGGCCTCAAGTTCGTAGCCCTGTCCGGCCGTTGGGAAAGCCGTTCCGATCCGCAGGTCGGAGATGATGCCGGCGAAGCCGGCCAGGAGCGAGGCGAGGACGAAGAGGCCGATGGTGACGCGGTCGGTGCGGATGCCCCGGGCCCGGGCGGCATCCGGGTTGCCGCCCGTCGCCGAGATCCAGTTGCCCAGACGCGTCTGGGACAGGCAGTACCCGAGGACCAGGGCGATGCCGAGGAACCACAGGACGCTGGAGTAGACGGTGATGCCGGCGATGGTCGTCTTGCCCACGAGGGCGGACCGGACGGCCGAACCCATGTCGAGGGTGGACTGCGGGAAGCCGCTGGACATGTACAGCGCGCCGCCGCCGATGATGAGCTGGGTGCTCAGCGTGACCAGGAACGAGGAGATGTTGGCCTTGGTGACGATGAGGCCGTTGACCAGGCCGATGACGGCTGACGCGACGAGGCCGACCGCCATGGCTCCGAGCAGGGGCAGGCCGCTCTGGTTGACGAGGATGAACACCAGCAAGGGGACGAACCCGAAGACCGCGCCGACGGACAGGTCGAACTGCCCGGCCGTGAGCAGCATGGTCATGCCGAGCGCGATGAGGCCGACTTCGGGGAGGAATGCGAGGATGCCGCTGAGATTCTCGGACGACACGAACGCCGAGTTCCACGTCCAGAACACCACGACCACGACGACCAGCATCGTCGCGGGCAGGGCTTCGGGGACGGCGGCGGCGTTGCGGAGGAAGCGCCAGGGCGAGGCGGGCACCTGTGCCGGTGGAACGGCGGTGGCCTCTTCCGCGGCCTGTTCGGTGGTGCTGCTCACTTGAGGAACCTCGCGTAGTCGTCGACGTTGTCCTTGGTGTAGAGCGCGGTGGTGGCGATGTCGTAGCCGGCGCCGAGGCCGTCCTTGAGCATCTTCAGCAGGGCGATCGGCAGGTATCCCTGAGAGTCGGGGTACTGCCACAGGGCCGCTTGGACGTATCCGGCCTTGACGGCTGTCGCGGTGTCCTTGGTATTGCCCCATCCGACCACCGGGGTCTTGCCCGGTGCGATGCCGGCCGCGGTGAACGCCTTCTGGATGTTGCCCATCACGAGGTCGCCGAGTCCGATGACGGCCGCGACGGACGACTTGTTCGCGGTGAGGTAGTCCTGCATGGCGGACAGGGACTGCGCCGGGTCGGAGCCGGCCTGGAAGACGTCGACGGTGATGGAGTGCTTGCTGAACACGGACTTGATGCCGGTGGTCTCCAGTACCTGGTAGGTGGCGCCGGCGGCCTCGACGGGCAGCCACACCTTGTCGCCGGACTTCACCAGGTCGTTGTCCACGAGGTAGTTCGCCCAGGTGACACCCGCCAACTGCAGGTCGGCGCCGACGTAGGCCAGTCGATTGCTGGTGGGTGTGTCGGAGTTGAAGGTGATGACCGGGATTCCGGCCTTGGTCGCCTGGGCGATCAGGTCGTCGAGCACCTTCGGCTGCGGGGCCGAGGTGGCGATCCCGGCCGGCTTGGCCGCGATCGCCGAGGTGAACGCCTCCTTCTGCTTGGCGACGTCGTTGCTGAAGAACGAGGTACGGACATCGGCCTTCAGGTCCTTGCCCGCCTGGGTCGCGCCGTTGTTGGCGATCACCCAGATCGGGTCGCCGGGCGTGCCGTGCGACAGCCAGTAGTAGACCCCGCCGGATCCACCGGAGGCGGAGCTGTCGGCGGTGTCCTTGCTGCTGTCGCAGGCGGAGACGGCGGAGACGGCCCCGATGGCGCCGGCGGCTGCCAGCAGCCCTCGCCGGGAGAATCTGTTGCTGCGCGGTGCGCTGTCTTCGGACATGGTCATTCCTTCGGGTGGGTGTGTTTCCGGGTATGGCGAAGGGCCGGGCGACTGCCGGGAGGGAAGTGAGGAGTGACGTTCTTGCCGTACGGGTTGCGGGATGGAGTGGTGCCGCAAGCCGGGTGACACGGGCAGAGGAGTGCGCGGAGAGGGGAGACGGGGCTCCGGGTGTGGAGGTGCGCTGCCTGTGGGGTGCACCGGCAGGCACGACGGTGAGGCCGGCGGCGACGGGTTACGGCGCTCTGGGCAGTGGTGCCACCGTATGGAGGAGCTGGTGGTCGGTTCGGTGTGGCCCGGTGTGCTCCGCCGCGTGCAGGGCCGCACCAATGGCGCCCGCTTGAGAACCCAGCCCCGCGGAGAGCAGTTCGACCTTTCCGATCAGGCCGTGGCGGGGCAACAGGGCCTGCACGACGGCGTAGCGCATGAACGCGAACGCCGGCGCGGCACCGCCGCCGACGACAGCAGTGTGTTGTCCGAGCAGGGCCAGAACGCTGCCCAGTACGGTGCCCATCGCGTGGCCCGCCCGATCCAGAATCCGCTGAGCAGCGGCGTCGCCCAGCCGGGCCGCCTCGACCAGAGGCAACACTCCGGCCGCGGCGTCGGCAGAAGTCCGCGCCGACCAGGCATCCGCCAGGGCCCGGCCGCCGGCGAGCGTCTCCAGGCAGCCGCGCGCTCCGCAACCGCAGGGGGCGCCGTCGGCGACGGCCGTTACATGCCCGATCTCGCCGAGAGTGTCTCCTGGGCCGCACACCACTTCACCGTTGACGGCGACGGCACCCCCTATCCCGGTGCCCATGGTCACGAATACCGCCTCGGATCTGCCGCGTGCGGCACCGAGCGCCAGTTCGGCGCGGGCGAAGGCCCGGGCGTCGTTGAGGAGGACGGCGGTGATCCCGGTGGAACTCTGCAAGCGATCGGCCATCGGGTAGCCGTCCCAGTCGCCGGCGAGGTTCGGGATGACCGTCGTGGACCGGCGGTCCCTGCTCAGGTGGCCGGGGACCGCCACTCCCAGCGCCGTGACGGTGTCGGGGTCGGCCAGTTCCCCGAGGGCGGCGACGACCGCGTCGGGCCCGCCCCGGGGAGTCGGCAGCGAGCCGGCGTCCGCCGCCTCTCCGTCGGTCCAGAGCACCCACTTGATGTTGGTGCCTCCGATGTCGACACCGAGCACAGGGCCGCCGGCGCGGTCCCTCTCGCGGGTCAGTGTCATCTGCCGCTCCCGTCTAGTACAACCTGTATAGACTGGCTGGAATTTACGTGTCGGAAACCATCCCGGCAATGCCTTTTGCTCTAACGATTTGGTGTAGCTGGATCGGACTAGTGAGGCTGTATAGCCTGGTTGGCCAGAGCGACCGCTTCCCGGGCCAGTGCGGTGACCGTGGAGAAGGACCGCTCGGCGAGCAACCGCGGGGTGACCATCCAGCTTCCGCCGACCGCGACCACGGACTCCAACCGGAGCCACTCCGCCGCGCTCTGTGCTGTGATGCCGCCGCTGGGCACGAACCGCAGCCCCTGCAGCGGCGCGGCCAGCGCCTTCAGCGCGGAGGGGCCGACCACCCCGGCGGGGAAGTACTTCACGAGGTCGTGGCCGTCGTCGAGGGCGCGCATCATCTCGGTCGCGGTCGCCACACCGGCGATGACCGGTATGCCGGCCTGCCGGGCCGCGTCGTTGACCGCACTGCTGTACCCGGGGGTGACCAGAAAGCGGGCTCCCGCGGCGATCGCCGCCTCGGCCCCCTGGGCGTTGAGGACCGTCCCGGCGCCGACGCTCACGCCGGGAACGTCGCGCAGTTCGGCGAGCACCTGGAGCGCGTTGCGTGTCCGCAGCGTGATCTCCAGCAGTGGCAGCCCACCCGCCAGCAGCGCCTCGGCCAACGGCTGTGCGATGTGCGGATCGTCGGTGACGACGACGGGCAGGACACGGTAGGCGCCGAGTGCCTCCCGGATGTCACCGGTCGTGTCTGCGGAGTCCGGCTGTGCGGACGTGGTCTGGTGCATCGGGAGCCGTCCCTGGGTCTGGGGCACTGTCGATTCCGGTAGGGGCATGCGGGGTCAGAGCAGAGCGCCGTCGGCGGTGAGCTGCTCG
Source organism: Streptomyces sp. NBC_00038 (assembly GCF_026343635.1). Lineage (NCBI taxonomy): Bacteria > Bacillati > Actinomycetota > Actinomycetes > Kitasatosporales > Streptomycetaceae > Streptomyces > Streptomyces sp. NBC_00038. The sequence goes on along the minus strand of NZ_JAPELQ010000002.1, from coordinate 885,534 downwards.
CGGAGCTTGGCGATGTCGATCGAACGCAGCCGGCTGCCGGTGGTGGCCGCCTGTGCGGCGGCGGTCCCGGCGGCCTGCCCCATGGCCGTGCACTGCCCGATCGACCGGACGGAGGCGTGCGCGTCGTGCGTGGCGGACAGGCACCGCCCCGCGACCAGCAGCCCGTTCACGTCGGCCGGCACCAGACAGCGGAACGGCACGCCGTAGGTACGGCCGGTCGGCGTCTCGTCGCCGGAGCCGACGTACTGCCAGATCGTCGCCTGCCCCGCGGCATGGTCCTCGATCGGTGCGCCGCACCGCGCGATGGCGTCCTCGAACTGCCGTCCGGCCAGGACGTCCTCGCGGGTCAGCACGTACTCCCCGATCAGCCGCCGGCTCTCGCGGACCCCGATGCGGGCGGCGGCCCCGGCGAGGAAGGCGTTCTCGTAGCCGGGGACTCGCTCGGTGAGGAAACGGATGTACTCCGCTGCCTGACGGCGGCCTTCCGACTCCGCGAGGGACAGCTGCCAGGGGTCGGTCGGGTCGACTCCGCTGACCCGGGTCAGGTTGGTATGGACGACTCCGGCTTCGGTCGTGCGGTGCGCGGAGCCTTCCCGGCGTGGCAGGTCGTAGGCGCCGCTGTCGCCGTGTTCGCGCATCAGCCGGTGCAGTTCGGCCGTGGAGGTGGCGCCGAGGTCGACGCCGGCGAGCCGGAACGTCAGGGTGAGGGGCTGTACGACCCGCTGCGGCGCCGGCCGCTCCAGCGCGCAGCCGGCCCGCCAGGCGATGTCGGCGTCGCCGCTGGCATCGATGACCGCCTTGGCCCGGACATGGCCGGGACCGGCGACGGTCTCCACGATGATGCCGTGGACGGTGTCGCCCTCCATGACGACCCGGGAGGCCCGTGCGTGGAAGAGGACTTGGGCTCCCGCGGCGCGGGTCAGGTCGTCCCAGACGACCTTCAACGCCTCGGGGTCGTAGGTGACACCGGTGCCCGCGCCGTAGGTGTTGGGCCGTTCGAAGGCCGCACCGCGCTCGCTCAGCGCCTGGCAGACCTCCCAGCCGACGCCGCCCACGACCCGGTCGCTGCCGCCGGGGGCGTAGAAGCCGTAGAAGGTGTCCAGCACGGTGGCGCCGGTTCCGCCGAGGTGGGCGGCGTTCTCCACCACCAGCGTGGTCGCGCCCGTTCGGGCGGCGGCCACCGCGGCCGAGGCGCCGGCGGAGCCGCCCCCGACGACGGCCACGTCACCGTCCCACAGCAGCGGATACCGCTCGGCTTCCAGCGGGCTGATCCGGACCTGGTCTGGCTCCGGTGCGTTCATCGCAGCTGCCACCCTCCGTCGACGGGAACCACGGTCCCGGTGGTGCGCGCCGAGTCGTCCGAGAGCAGCCAGGTCACGGCCTGCGCGACCTCGTCAGCCGTGCAGGCTCGTGCGCCCAGCGGCATGAGCTGGGGCAGGCGTTCCTGGATGGCGGGGTTCGTCATGGCCCGCGCGGCCATGGGGGTGTCCACCAGCCCTGCGGCGACGATGTTCACCCGCACCCCGTGCGGTGCGCCCGTGAACGCGGCCGACCGCACCAGCGGTACCAGCGCGCCCTTGGCGGAGGCGTAGGCGGCGGTCAGGAAGTCCTGGTCGAGGGTGCTGGCCAGCGCGGAGCCGATCACCACGATCGAACCGCCGGTGCCGGACAACGCACGCACCCCGGCGCGCAGCAGATAGAACACCGAGTCCAGGTTGACCCGGTGCACCTCGCGCCAGGCGTCGTCGGTGCACTCGGTGATCGGGCCGTCGCCCAGCCTGCGCCCCGACATGCCCACCGCGTGCACGATGCCGTCCAGCCCGCCGAGTGTCTCGACGGCGGCGGCCACCGCGGCGTCGGCCCCGGCCGGGGTGGTGACGTCGTGGGTGTCCCGGTCGACGCCGAACACCTCGGCACCGCCGGCCCGCGCCGCCCGCATGCAGGCCGCGCCGATGCCGCCGCTGGCACCCGCGACCAGTACGCGCTTCATCGCGGGGCCCTTTCGGTGCGCAGGGTGGCCGCGGACCGGCGGGCGAAGTCCAGGTAGGCGCCCTCGAACAGGTCCTCGCTGCGTTCGGCGCCGACCAGGCGGGCGCTGGTGATCACCGACGGCATGGCGCCCCGCTCGGTGAGCAGTTCGGCGACCCGGACCTTGATCTCGTTGACCACCGCGACCGCGGTGAACGTGCTCACCGGGCCGACCGGCACGTCCAGTCCGGGTACGGCGCAGATCGCGTCGCCGACCGGCGAGCCCAGGTCGATGACGACATCGGCGTGGTCGGACAGGCGAGTGCCGCTGGGATGCCGAGGTTCGCTCGCGTTGGTCTCGGCCAGCGACGTGGCGACGATGACCGACAGCCCCGCCTTGCGGGCGCCGATCGCCATCTCGATCGGGACGGCGTTGAGACCGCTGACGCTGAAGACGAACATGCTGTCGGCGGGCCGGAGTTCGAAGTTGGCCAGGATCTGGGCTGCCAGGCCCTCGACGCGCTCGATGTACATGGCCTGGCGTTGGCCGTTCGCGCCGACCACCTGGGTGTGGAAGGTCATCGACAGTTCCGCGATCGGCTGGAACCCGGGATAGGACCCGTAACGCGGGAAGAACTCCTCGACCGGCATCCGCGAATGGCCGGTGCCGAAGGTGTAGACGACGCCGTCCGCCGCGATGGACCGCGCGGCGATCTGGGACGCCGCTTCGATCGCCTCGGCTTGGGACTGCGCGAGCTGTTCGACGATGTCGACAGCGGAGCGGATCCAGGAAGTCACGGCACGGCCTTTCCAACTTGGTCGGGGGACTGCGCAGGTGCACGACGCCCCTGTGGTCGCCACCAGCCCCTACCTATCTAGACAGGTAATACGGGTGAAACGTAATGGCAGTCCCGCGGCCGGTCAACCCTCCCGTCAGCGACTTTTCCCCAATGGCTGTGGCAGGTCCGCAGCGGCGATCCTGGAAGGGGCCTGGGTTATGCTGTTGACCGGCATTACCGGTCTAGACATAAGGGGGTCCCCGGTGAGTCGACGCGCGATGCCCCGGCACGAGGCAGTGGAGCGCCACATCCGCAGCCGGATCGCAGGTCTCAGCCCGGGAGACCCGATCGAATCCGACGCGGAGCTGTGCGACCTGTTCCGCGTCAGCCGCATGACAGTGCGCCAGGCGACGCAGCGGCTGGTCGCCGAAGGCGCCATCTACCGGGTCTCCGGCGTCGGCACCTTCGTCGGTGAACCCCAGGTCCACCGCCAGATGGGACAACTGCGCTCCTTCACCCAGGAGATGGCCCTGCGCGGCAGGACCGTGTCCTCGAAAGTGCTCGCCGCCGAAGTACGCCCGGGGACCAAGGAGGAGGTTGCCGGCCTGCGCCTGGCGCCCGAGTCGAGCGTCGTGCACCTGCGCCGCATCCGGCTGGCCGGCCAGGAACCGATGGCGATCGAGGACGTCGTACTGCCGCCCTTCTGCACGTGGCTGCTCGACGTCGACCTGGCCAACGGGTCGCTGCACCAGGCCCTGACCGACCACGGCTTCACGCCGGCCCGGGCCACCGGTACCCAGATCGCCGCCATCGCGGAACCCGACGACGCCGCGCTGCTGGACCTGGAGCCGGGCGCCCCGCTCTTCGTCGAGCGGCGACTGATCACCACCGACGACGGCACGCCGATCGAGCAGACCGAATCCCGCTACGCCGGCTCGCGTTTCGTCTTCCACATCGAACTGTCCTGACGCGGACCCCCGGCCGGGCGCCCCGCACCCACCACGGGCCCGCGCGCATCCGCACGTCAGCAAGGAGCAACCCGTGTCCGTCGAAACCATCCTCGGCCCGGTCCGGCCCGGCGAACTCGGCGCCGTCGACGCACACGAGCACGTGTTCCTGCGTACGCCCGTCAACCCCGGCGACGACTTCCTCGACCCCGCGAAAGCGGTCGCCGAGCTGACGCTCGTCGCCGCGTCCGGCATCCGTACGGTCGTGGACCTCACCCCTGTCGGCCTTGGACGTCAGCCGCTGGAGCTGGCGGAGACATCCCGGCAGACCGGGGTCCACGTGGTCGCCGCGACCGGCTACCACCGCGCCGCGCACTATGCCGACAGCCACTGGGCGCGCCACGCGGACGACCGGACTCTCCTGAGCGTTCTCATGGACGACCTGACCGTCGGCATCGACCGTCACGACTGGGCGTTCCCGCGCCCGGAGCCCACCCCGCACAAGGCCGGCATCATCAAACTCGGCGCCTCCTACCAGAAGATCAGCGGTCTGGAACGGCGCTGGTTCGCCGCAGGGGCAGCCGCCGCGGCCCAGACCGGGGTGCCCATCGCCGTCCACACCGAGGTGGGCACCGCGGCGTTCGCCGTCCTCCAACTCCTCGCCGACCACGGCATCCCCGCCGAACGGGTACTGCTCGCGCACACCGACCGCAACCCCGACCCCTACCTCCACCTCGATCTCATCGAGCACGGCGCCCATCTCGTCTACGACACCATCGGACGCATCAAGTACCGGCCCGACTCCGTCGTACTCGACCTGCTGGAGACCATCGCCACCCACGGCAGGCTCGACCACGTCTGCCTCGGCACCGACGTGGGCCGCAGCAACATGCTGACCTCGTACGGCGGTGGCCCCGGCATGGACGTGCTCGGCCGCGAGTTCGTCCCCCGGCTGCGCCGCCGGCTCGGCGACGACGCGGTCCGCACCGTCCTGGAAACCGCCCCGCAGGCCGTTCTCCGGACCGTCCGCACAGACTGATCCCGCGGCCGAGGACATGCGGCGGCCAAGAGTTTGTAACGCGCTATTGACAGCAGCTCCGACCGTCGGCACTCTCATGTTCACGCAGTTGGCTAAACGATTAGCCAACCCGATATCCACTACTTTGGGCAGGGGCAATGGCGCGCCGGATCGGGATCAAGGACGTGGCCGCGGCGGCAGGTGTGTCGACCGCGACGGTGTCCCACATCCTGAACGGCGTCGAGGGCAAGCGGGCCGGCGCCGAGACCCGGCGACGCGTCCTGCAGGTCGCCGAGGAACTCGGGTACGCGCCGAACGGCCTCGCCCGGGGGCTGCGGCTGAAGCGGTCGCAGACCATCGGCTTCGTCAGCGACGAGATCGCCACCACCCCCCACGCGGGCCGGATGATTCTGGGGGCCCAGGAGGCCGCAGCGGCCGAGGGCCTGGTACTCCTTCTGGTCAACACCAGTGGCGATGCTCAACTGGAGCGCACCAGCATCGAGATGCTGCTCCAGCGGCAGGTGGACGGTGTGCTGTACGCGGCGATGTACCACCACGACGTGCGTCTGCCGGAGAGCCTGGGCTCGACCCCCACCGTGCTGCTGGACGCGCGTGCCGACGACCCCGCCATCCCCTTCGTGGTGCCCGACGAGGTGCAAGGCGGCTACACGGCCGTGCGCGAGCTGACCGACTACGGGCACCGCCGGATCGGCGTGACCGTGCAGACCGTCGACGTGCCCGCCCGGCGGGGCCGACTGGAGGGCTACCGCAGGGCGTTGGCCGAGGTCGGGGTCGCCTATGACCCGTCCCTGGTCGCCGCAGAGACGGCACTGGCCATCGGCAGCGCGGCCAGTGACGTGGACGCGGGCTACCGCGCCGCCCGGCGTCTGCTGACGGCGGAGCAGCGCCCCACGGCGTTGTTCTGCTTCAACGACGCGATGGCCGCCGGTGCCTACCGGGCCGCCGCGGAGTTGGGACTGTCCATCCCCGCCGATCTGTCGGTCATGGGGTTCGACAACCAGGAGCTGATCTGTGAGGCCGTGCACCCCGCACTGAGCACGGTTCAGCTCCCGCACTACGAGATGGGAGCACGGGCCGTGGCCCAGTTGCTCGCGCTCACCGCGACGCCGGGCCGGCCACCGGGCCCGGACACCCAGGAGATGCTGCTTTGCCCGCTCGTGGCGCGGGCATCGGTCACTTCGCCGCCCCGACTCTGACCTCGGGACGGCAAAGCGTTTCGCACCAAGACAGGCGACCGCGGCAAACGGTCGACATCCCTGTCAGTACTTCGAACACAGTGAGGGTACACACATGTCCCCTGAGCCGTTCCACGAGCCGACGAGCCGCCGCCCGCTGATATCCGACTCCGACTCCGACTCCGACTCCGACTCCGGCCCTGCCTTCGCCGAGCCCGAGCCCCAGCCGGCAGACACGGTCGGCCGGTTCCGCGCGAGTCCGTCCCGCTCCTCCGACACCCCGGCCTCTCAGGCGCGAGGTTACTGAGCCGCACGCTTCTCGCCGACCGGACGTCGGCGCTCCGACAAGCCGCCCCCGCAGCTCGCGGCCGGACCCGGCTTCCGTCGCCATGCCGCCGGGCGCCCGCAGTGAGTGCCGGCGGAAGCCGCCTTCTGCCTTCTTCGAGATCTACGAGCTTCGAGTTCCGCGGGGGGATCGTGGCCGGCTGCGCCCGGTGATAGTCCCCGCATGCTCTCCACGCATACCGAAAGGCACGTGTGTGTCCACCGCGCCCCCTGATCCGTACCGGCCCGTCGCGCACCTGCGGCCGCCTCGCAACTGGATCAACGACCCCAACGGGCTGGTCTTCCATGACGGCCAGTACCACGTCTTCTACCAGTACAACCCCTACGGCGTGGCCCACGCGAACATGCACTGGGGCCACTTCCGCAGCCCCGACCTGCTGAGCTGGGAGCCGCTGCCGACAGCCCTGTCCCCGACCCCGGGCGGCGAGGACGCCGACGGCTGCTTCTCCGGCAACGCCGTCTCCGACGGCGACCGGCTGATCGCCTTCTACTCCGCGAACCGTTGGGACCGCTCGCCCCAGCACCAGCCGGTCACCCGAGCCACCTCGCTCGACGGCGGTCGGACCTTCACCCCGTACGGCGAACTGCTCGTCCCCGAACTGCCCGAGGGCTGCACGATGTACCGCGACCCGTACGTCTGGCGGGACGGAGACGGCTGGCGCATGCTGGTCGGCGCCACCCTCGCGGACGGCCGTGGCGCCGCCCTGCTGTACGAGTCGACGGACCTGGACACCTGGACCTGCCTGGGTCCCTTCGCCGCCCGCGAGCAGGAGCAGGTCGGCGGCACCGACCTGCGCACCGGCGAGGGCTGGGAGTGTCCCCAGTACCTCCCGGCACAGTCCGGACGCCCCGGTGTCCTCATCTTCAGCGCGTGGCACGAACACGGCGGCCCGCGCTGTGTCGTGGCCCTGGTCGGCGAGGAGCACGGCGACGTCTTCCAGGCCGGCGCACCCGTACTCGTGGACCACGGCCCGGACTGCTACGCACCCGCGCTGCTGCGCGCACCGGACGGCCGGTGGCTGCTGTGGGGCTGGTCGAATGAGGCCCGCGAGGATTCCTGGGCGGTCGCGGACGGATGGGCCGGCGTGCTCACCCTGCCCCGCGAGATCTCCGTGAGCGAAGACGGAACACTGCGTCAGCGGCCCGCCGTGGAACTGCTCGCCCTGCGAGGCGAGCACACCGTGCACACCGAGGGCGTGGCCAACGGCCCCGGGCCGGTGGAACTCGGCAGCGTGGGCCGCGCCTTCGACCTGACGGCCCGTCTGGAGCCGACCGCCGCAGCCGGTCTACGACTGCTCACCGGCCCGGACGAAACCGAGTACCTCGACATCCGCTTCGATCCGGGCACCGGCGAACTGGTCGTCGACCGCGACCACGCCTCGGCGGACAACCGGGCCCACGGGGGCTCCTACCGGATGCCCTGTCCCACCGGTGAGCCGGTCGAGCTGCGCGTGGTCGTCGACCACTCCGTCGCCGAGGTCTTCCTGCCCGCCACCGGCCAGGTGCTCACCCTGCGCTTCTACCCGACGGGCACCGGACCCTGGCGCCTGCAGGCCCACACCGCGCCGGACGCCCGGCTGGACTACGCGGTCGACGCCTGGGAGTTGCTGCCCCTCGTGATCAAGGAGCCGAGCACCGGTACCGACCTGCCGCAAGGGCGGCCCATATGACGGAGCCATCGCCCACGCCGCCGTAAGGCCCGTGCCGACCCCGAATCCCCCCATGCACCTCCGCACCATCCACCCTCACCCGCACCGCACACCGGAGGAACCCACGATGAACATCGGCAGCAGAACATCCCGCCGGACAGCCTGTACGGCTCTGGCCCTCGTCCTTCCCCTGGCCGCACTGGCCGCCTGCGGCGGGGGCAGCACCACCGACACCTCCGCCGAGCAGGGCAGCGGCACGGGCACCATCACCGTCTGGGCCCATCAAGGCGTCAAGGCCGAGTCCACCGCACTGCAGAACGCGGTGAAGTCCTTCAACTCCTCACAGAAGAAGGTCAAGGCCAAGCTGACCCTGATCCCCGACGCCGACTACACCAAGACGATCACCGCGACCGACGCCTCCAAGCTGCCGGACGTGATGGAGTTCGACGGCCCGACCATGGCGAACTTCGTCTACAACAAGAAGCTCGCCGCGATCGACGACTACGTCTCCGCCAAGACCATGGCCAACGCCACGGACGCCATCAAGGCCGAGGGCGAGATCGGCGGCAAGCACTACGGCCTGGGCATGTACGACTCGGGGCTCGGCATCTACGGCAACAAGAAGCTGCTGGACGCCGCCGGGGTCAAGTACCCGACGGGGCTGTCCGACGCCTGGACCGCGGCCGAGTTCACCGACGCCGTGAAGAAGCTGGCCGCCAAGGACTCCGACGGGAAGAGCCTGGACCTCCAGGAGGCCAACGGTTACGCGACCGAGTGGGGCACGTACGGCTTCGCCCCGATCGTCTGGTCGGCCGGCGGATCGTTGTTGAAGAACGGCAAGGCAGAGGGCGTACTGGACACCCCGGCCGTGGCCTCCGCGCTGAAGACCTTCCAGTCCTGGAAGGCGTACACCGACCCCAACACCGACGGAAACGCCTTCACCAAGGGCCGCGTCGCCCTGAGCTGGGTCGGCCACTGGATGTACCCCGCGTACAGCGAGGCTCTCGGTTCCGACCTCGTAGTCCTGCCGCTGCCCGACTTCGGGAACGGCCCCAAGACCGGTCAGGGCTCCTGGGCCTGGGGCATAGGCGCGGGCTCCAAGAACGGCAAGGCCGCCGGCGCCTTCCTCGACTCCCTCCTCGACGACACCAACGTCACCGCGATGACCACGGCCAACGGCGCCCCTCCCGGCACCAAGTCAGCGCTCGCCGCGAGCCCCCTGTACAAGCAGGGCGGCCCGCTCCAGCTCTTCGCCGACCAGCTCGCCAAGCCCTGTGGCGACAGTGACATCACCAAGTCCTGCGTTGCCGTGACCCGCCCGCTCACCGCCGGATACCCCACGGTCACCGCCAAGTTCAGCGAGGCCCTCGCCTCGATCTACGGCGGCGCCGACCCGAAGGGCGCCCTGGAGAAGGCCGCCCGCGCCATCGACCAGGACTTCTCCGACAACGCCGGCTACAAGATCCCGTAACTCCGTCGGACCCAGCGGCCGGGGCGGGCACCTTGAGAGAAGGCTGTCCGCCCCGCCGGGAACAGGACCACTCGTGAAAACCGTGGAACCCGCGGCCGCCGCGCCCTCCGGCCGAGACCAGAGCCGGCCCGCCGCCAGGACCAGGTCCCCGCGGCCGCCCCGCAAGAACCGTGACCGGATGCACGGACTGCTGATGTCCGCACCCGCCCTCACCGGGCTCATCGCCTTCGTCGGCGTCCCGTTCGGTTACGCGGTCGTGCTCTCCTTCTACAACGTGCGCCTCGGCTCCCCGCTGGCGCCCACGTTCTTCGGCCTGGAGCAGTACCGGCGGCTGTTCACCGACCCCGACATGTCCGGGCCGTTCCTCAGGTCCCTGCTGAACAACCTGACCTTCGCCGTGGTCGTGGTCCCCGTACAGACCGGCCTGGCGCTGGCCCTGGCCATCCTCCTCAACCGCAAACTGAAGGCCATCGGCCTGTTCAGGTCCCTGTTCTTCCTGCCGGTCGTCTTCCCCATGGCCCTGGTCGCCGTCATCTGGCGGCTGATCCTCGCCCGCAGCGGCGACGGCCTGCTCAACTCCGCCCTGCACGTGGTGAGTTTCGGCAACTGGGGCGCCTTCGACTGGCTCGGCGACGGACTCACCGCCATGGCCTCGATCATCGCGCTGTCCGTCTGGCAGGGCGTCGGCTTCCAGATGGTCATCCTGCTGGCCGGCCTCCAGCAGATCCCGGGCGAGCTCTACGAGGCCGCCGAACTCGACCGCGCCTCCCGGTGGCAGCAGTTCCGCCACGTCACCCTGCCCGGCATCCGCGGCACCCTCGTCTTCGTCGTCATGCTCACCTCGGTGCTGTCCTTCCGCGTCTTCGACCAGGTCTACGTCCTGGTCAAGGGCGGCGGCCTGAACGAGGACGCCACCCGCACGGTGATGTACGAGGCGGTCACCACCGCCTTCGACCAGAACAACGTCGGCCAGGCGTCCGCGATCACCGTCGTCTTCTTCCTGATCGTCGTCGCCCTGACCCTCATCCAGCGCCGCGCCGTCCGCACCGGCAACGAGGACTGACCATGAGCACCCACACGGGCCTCGCCCGCACACCCCTGCGCCGCTTCCTCGACTACGCCGTCCTGAGCGTGCTGGCCTTCATCTTCGTCCTGCCCGTCCTCTACCTGATCCTCGGCAGCTTCAAGCCCTCCGACCAGGTACTGAACGGCCTGACCGGCTTCCTGCCCACCCACCTGTCCCTCGACAACTACGCCGCCGTCCTGGACAGCTTCAACTCCGATGCCACCGGCTACTTCTGGCGCTTCATGGGCATCTCACTGCTCCTGGCCACGGTCGTGGTCCTCGGTGGGCTGATCGTCAACTCCATGGCCGCCTACGGACTGGCCCGGCTGCGCTGGAAAGGCCAACGCGCCGTCTTCGCCCTCGTGCTGCTGCTGATGCTGGTCCCGTTCGAAGCGGTGGCCGTCCCGCTCTTCTACATGTTCAACGACCAGCGCAACACCATCTACATCCAGGCCGTCCCCTTCATCGCGAACGCCTTCTCCATCTACCAGTTCGCCACGTTCTTCCGAGCGATCCCGCCCAGCATCGAGGAAGCCGCCCGCATCGACGGCGCCGGACCCTGGCGTACCTTCTTCGCGATCATCGTTCCGATGTCGAAGCCGGTGTTCGCCTCGGTCGCGATCCTCACCTTCCTCACCCAGTGGGGTTCCTTCCTCTGGCCCGTCCTGATGGTCTCCGACCCCTCGGTGCGCCCCCTGCCCCTGGAGATCAGCGTCTTCCAGGGCCAGATGCCCGTGGACTGGGGCCAGGTCCTCGCGTTCGGCGTGCTGCTCGTCCTGCCCGTGCTGATCGTCTTCGCCTTCTTCCAGCGGTGGTTCGTACAAGGTGTCGCAAGTTCGGCGGTCAAGGGCTGAACCCGATCTCCCGACGGACGGGAGCGGGCTGGGGGGAAGCGGCTCCTCAGAGCGGTCCGGCACCCTGGACTACGCTGTGATACGTCAACCGTCGCTGACCGATGGAGGGGGGCGATCACAGGTGCCCGCAGACCTGGCGTTCGACGCACTCGCCGACCCCGTACGCCGTCAGATTCTGGGCGTGCTGGCCGAACGCGAGGAGTGCACCGTGAGTGAGCTCGCCGGGCAGATCAGCAGCATCGGCCGTACGGGAGTCTCCAGCCATCTGCGTGTGCTGCGTGCCTCCGGCCTGGTGACCGAGCGCAAAGCGGGCCGGTTCCGGCACTACTCGATCGATCCGGCCGGCCCCGCACGCGAGGTCATCGCGACGCTGCAGGCGCTGTTCCAGGGAGCGCTTGCGGACGCCGGGCGTGCTGCCGCGGCGGCCGACCCCGGCAGCCAGGAACACAAGGACAGCCGGTCTGCCTGATGGGGTGACGTGATGGCCGCACTCCTGCTGCCCGCCGAGGAATGGACCGGCGCATCGCCGGCCACGACGTTCGGTCTGTTCGGCGCGGGCACGGGGGCGGGCTGGGTCTTCGACGCCGTGTGCGACCGGGTCGCGGTGGGCGCGGTGGTGAGGATGGGGGCTCCGCTCGGCGGCCAGGTGGCCGATGCGGTGGAGATCATCGGCCGGATCACCGAAGTACGGCCGCCGTCGTCCGTGAGCGGGTACGGCAGTACCGCAGGACGGGGTGGCCGTATCGAGATCGTGCACGATCAGCCCTGGCGGGGCCGGATCAGGCTGCGTTTCGACGCCGACCGCGGTGGGACGAGGATCCGGCTGTTCGCCGAACTGGACGAGGCCGGACTGGAGTGGCTGATGCGCCGCCGAGGCCTGCCTGCCGGTCGGGGTGCCTCGCCGAATCCGAACGCGCGGCTCGGTCTGCTGAACAGCAAATCCGGCCTGGGGAGCATGTTCGGAGCCGCGACGGACCACATGGCCACGCTCGCCGTCGAGGAGATCAACGCGGAGGGCGGGGTGCAGGGCCGACCGGTGGAACTGGTTGTCGGAGACGATGCCACGGATCCCATGGTCGGCGTCGCCGAGGCCCGGCGGCTGGTCCGGGCCGGCTGCCGGACGATCCTCGTCGCCACGACCTCCGCCACCTACTTCGCGGTCTCGCGGGCCCTCGCCGGCACCGAAGTACTCCTGATACAGCCCCACATGAACGAGGGTGGCGGCTCCGGTCCGTTGCGCGTCCAACTCGGCGAGCACAACGAGGACCAACTGGCCACGGCGGTACGACCGTTGATGCGGGCGGCCGACGGCAAGCGCTGGTTCCTGGCCGGCAACGACTACTGCTGGCCGCGCAGCACCCACGCTGCCGCCCGACGGATCCTGCCGCGATCGGGCGCACGGGTGGTGGGGGAGCGGTACGCCTCACTGGGCACGCGCGACTTCACACAGGTCATCGACTCGGTGACGGCTTCGGGCGCGGACATCGTGCTGTCCACCTTCGTGGGCGCGGACGCCGCCGCGTTCGAGCGCCAGTGCCACGCGATGGGCCTGCGCGAGCGGTGCGTCACGCTCGCACCGGCCATGGACGAGTCCACCCTGGAGCATGTCGGAGCCGACGCGGCGCCCGGCCTGTACGCCGTCTCCGGCTACGTCGAGCAGCTGGGGTCGGCCGGCAACGCCGTACTGCTGCACCGCTACCGGGAGGCGTACGGCCGCTGGGCCCCGCCGCTGTCGACCCTGAGCGAGTCGGTCTTCGAGGCGGCGCACATCTGGTGGTCCGCCGCGCGCCGGGTCGGCGCGGACGAACCGCGGCTGATCGCCGAGGCGATGCGCCCCGGCAGGTTCCAACTCCCGCGCGGGACCGTCACGTTGGACGACGGCGGCCGGGTCGCCCAGGACCTCTTCGTCGCCGAGGCGACCGCCACCGGACTGCGACCGGTCTCGCTGTAACCCCGTAGATCCGGGTAGCTCCGTCGGTCCGCTTAACCGCGAAGTTACGTCAATAAGTATTGACCTATTGGCGCGACGTTCTAAGTTGACGCATGTTCCGTTGAAAGGAGTCGTCCCTTGTCCTCACTCCCCGTGCCCGATGCCGTTCGCCTCGCGGCGATCGACCAGCACTTCCACTTCGGCCTCTCCGTCGAGGAACTCGAAGAGTTCGCACCCGCGGTGGCGGGCACCCTGGCGGCCTCGGAGGCGGTCGAGCGGCTCTACGAGCGCACGGCTCCCACCGCCCCCGACCGTCACTGGACATCGCCCGCTCCGGACGAGAACCGGCTGGGCGCCTGGTATGTGAAGACCTCGGTCAACGAGTCCGCCGAAGGTCAACTGGCCGGTCGTACCGTCGCGGTGAAGGACAACATCGCCGTCGCGGGCGTGCCGATGATGAACGGCTCGCGCACCGTCGAGGGCTTCATCCCGCGCCAGGACGCCGTCGTCGTACGGCGGTTGCTCGATGCCGGCGCGACGATCGCGGGCAAGTCGGTGTGCGAGGACCTGTGTTTCTCCGGCGCCAGTTTCACCTCCCACCCGGGGCCGGTGCGCAACCCGTGGGACGAGAGCCGGAACACGGGCGGTTCGTCCAGTGGCAGCGGCGCGCTCGTGGCGACCGGGGAGGTCGATCTCGCCCTCGGCGGCGACCAGGGCGGCTCGATCCGCCTGCCGGCCGCCTTCTGCGGCATCGTGGGACACAAGCCCACCCACGGACTGGTGCCCTACACCGGCGCCTTCCCCATCGAGCGGACCATCGACCACGTGGGCCCGATGACCCGCACCGTCGCCGACGCGGCCGCGATGCTGGGCGTCCTGGCCGGCGTGGACGGCTTCGACCCGCGCCAGCCCGACGTGATCGAGCCGGTGGACTACCTGGCGGCCCTGGCCGAACCGGCCTCCGGCCTGCGCGTCGGAGTCGTCACGGAGGGCTTCGGTACGCCGGTGTCGGACCCGGGCGTCGACGATGCCGTCCACGCCGCGATCGACGTGCTGGGCTCGGCCGGACTCACCGTGGAGAAGGTGTCGATCCCCTGGCACCTGGACGCCCTCCACGTATGGAACGTGATCGCGACCGAGGGCGCCGCCTATCAGATGCTCGACGGCAACGCCTACGGCATGAACACCGAGGACTTCTACGACCCGGAGCTGATCGCCCACTACGCGCAGGGGCGTGTCGACCGCGGCGCCACTCTCTCCAGGACCGTCAAACTCGTCGGCCTGTCCGGCCGTTACACCTTCGAGGCCGGGGGCGGGAAGTACTACGGCATGGCCCGCCGCCTCCTTCCGGAGGTCCGCGCGGCCTACGACGCGGCACTGGCCCGGTACGACGTGCTGGTCATGCCCACCGTCCCGTACACAGCCAAGGAGATCCCGCCCGCCGATGTCTCCCTGGCCGACTACCTGCACACCGCGTTGTCGATGGTCGGCAACACCGCGCCCTTCGACGTGACCGGCCATCCGTCCTGCAGCGTGCCGACCGGCCTGGTCGACGGCCTTCCGGCAGGTCTGATGATCACCGGCAGGCGCTTCGACGACGCCACAGTGCTCCGCGTCGCGCACACCTATGAACAGGCGGTCGGCGGATTTCCGATGCCTCCTGTCACGGGGAGCGGTTCATAGATCGATTCCGGAGCCGGACGACTCGGTACTGCCCGCCTGGTGTTCACAACCAGGCGGGCAATACCGGTACTGCCGCCGATCCCACCGCCGTCGCACCGTTCGGTCGGCCGGCGAGATAGGCGGTGATCTCGGTGAGCGGGCCCGTGACCGTAGTCGCATCCTCGGCCGTGTCCGGTGCGCCGGGCAGATACCAGCGAGCGGGTAGGTCGGTCGGCCGCAGAACGACCTCAGGCCCTGGGGCGCCTCTGCGTCTGATCACGATGTCGTCGCACAGCGCGGTGAGGAAGTCGGTGGGCAGGGCGGCGAAGTCGATTCCGCTGCCGAGGTCGACGGCGTGCACCCACACCTCGCGCGAGCGCAGCCACGGGATCTCGGTGGCCGCGACGGTACGGCCCTGTGCGGTGAGGACGCGCGACGCCCACTGGTTGTCGTCCAGCTCGTCCATCGCCTTCTCCAAGGCGTCGGAGGAGAGGCGGAGCCATTCCGTCAGGCGTGTGCCGGGCTGTCGGGCGCCTTCCCTGATGCCGGTCGCGCGTTCCTCGGGGGAGGCGTACATCGGGGTCGGCGTGCCGGTCGAGGCCCAGTGGACCAGGTTGGCCAGGGCGTCCGCGTTGGCGGCGACGTGTGCCACCACGTGCTTGCGGGACCAGCCGGGGAGGAGCGAGGGCGCGGCGTAGGCCGCCTCGTCGAGTCGGGCCGTGGCGTGGATGAGGAGTTCGGTACCTTCCCGCATCCAGCGGCGCGTGTCCGCGAGGGATCGGTTCATCGGGCCCCGCCCTCCTTGACGACCCGGTTGTCGAGCCGGCCGATCCCCGCGACCTCCGCCACCACGGTCTCGCCGCCCAGCAGGAAACGCGGGGGCTTGCGGGCGTGTCCGACCCCGCCCGGAGTGCCGGTGGCGATGATGTCTCCGGGGTTGAGCCGCACGATCGTGGAGACGTACTCGACGAGGGCGACGGGGTCGAAGAGCAGGTCGCCGGTGGAGTCGGACTGCATGATCTCGCCGTCCACCTCCAGGCGTACGTCGAGTACCGGGCGTACGCCGCCGGGCAGTTCGTCCGGCGTCACCAGGTAGGGGCCGACGGGCGTCGAGGAGTCCCACATCTTGCCCTGGAGCCATTCGCGGGTGCGGAACTGCCAATCGCGGCAGGTGATGTCGTTGAGCGCGGTGAAGCCCGCGATCGCTCCCGCGGCCGCGTCGGGTGTGGCCCGGCGGACGGGTTTGCCGATGACGACCGCGAGTTCCACTTCCCAGTCGAACTGAGTCGTCTCCTCCGGTCGTGCGATGTCGTCACCGGCTCCGATCAGACTGTCGCCGAACTTCGCGAAGAGCGTGGGGTGTTCGGGCAGGTCGCGGCCCATCTCCTGTATGTGGTTGCGGTAGTTGAGACCCACGCACACCACCTTGGAGGGGCGGGGCACCACGGGTGCGAAGTCCGCGCCGGCCACCGGATACGTCGCCGCACCGGCCGTGGTGGCGCCCTCGGCGCGCTCGTACCAGTCCGGCCGGGCCAGGAACGTGCCGAGGTCGGAGTCCCCGAGGTCGATCAGGACGTCGCCGTCGAGCCGGACGGCCCTGGTCGTGCTGTCGGTGCGGAGGGTGGCGAGTTTCATCGGGCGGCTCCTTCGGTCTGTACGCGGTTGAGGCGGAGCGCCTCGAAGACGGGCGCGTCGCTGAAGCGGAACAGGTCGAGGGACCCTGCGTCGGAGTCGGTGGCTCCCGCCTCGGAACGCGCCGAGAAGGGTTGCCAGGAGGGGACGACGAACAGGTCGCCCCGCGTGACCGTCCAGGTCTGCTCGCCCACGGTGACCGTGCCGGAGCCGTCGAAGACCTGGTAGACCGAGGAGCCGGTCTCGCGTACGGGGGTGGTCTCCGCGCCGCGCACGACCCGGTGCATCTCGGCCCGGATGGTGGGCAGTACGTCGGTTCCGGTCGCCGGATTGGTGAAGCGGACCGCCGCGTGGCCGGGCTCGACTGTTCCCCCGAATCCCTCTGCTGCGAGGGCGAGTTGGTCGGCCAGGGCCCGGTCCGTGTGTTCCCAGCGGTACGCCAGCAGCGGGGAGCCGGGAGCCGTCGTACCGGCCGAGACGGGGCGGAGTCCGGGGTGTCCCCACAGGCGTTCCGACCGCGAGCGGTCGGGAGTGGTCCGCTCCGCGTCACTGATCCGGTCGCGGCCGAACTCGAAGAACTGCGCCTCCGTGACGTACTGCAAGGGGATGTCCAGGCCGTCTATCCAGGCCATCGGCTCGGTGGTGGCGTTGTGGTGGGCGTGCCAGTTCCAGCCCGCCTGGGGCAGGAAGTCGCCCCGTCGCATGGGCACGGGGTCGCCGTCCACGACCGTCCACACGCCCTCGCCCTCGACGACGAAGCGGAAGGCATGCTGCGTGTGGCGGTGCTCGGGGGCGTCCTCACCTGGCATCAGATACTGAATCGCCGCCCACAGGGTGGGAGTTGCGAAGGGACGCCCGCCCAGCGCCGGGTTGGCGAGGGCGATGGCCCGGCGTTCGCCGCCGCGGCCCACCGGGACCAACTCCCCGGCCCGGCCCGCCAGTTCGCGCAGCCGGTCCCAGCGCCACAGGTGCGGTACGGCCCTGGACCTCGGGTGCGCGGGCATCAGGTCGCCGATCTCGGTCCACAGCGGGACCAGCAACTCCTGCTCGAACCCGCGGTAGAGGGACTGGAGTCCTGGGGTGACCTCGGGCTGGCCGGCCGCCTCGACGGCTTCCAGCCGGACCGGCGTCTCGGTACCGCTCATGCGGAGAACCTCCTGCTGCTTCCTGGTGGCGGATGGGTGATCCGGTCAGTCGCCGGTCGTGGGCCGGGCCTGGCGCAGACCGGTGCGTACGACGGCCAGGTGGTCCGTCATGGCCACGCGGGCCGCCTCGGCGTCGCCCCGGGCGATGGCGTCGTAGATCACCTGATGCGCGGTGTTGGTGTGGGCGGTGGCCGCTTTGTCGGTGCCGGCCGCGTAGTGCCGGTGCCGGGCGTGGACCAGGGTGTCGAGCGCCGCGCGGATGGCGGGGTTGCCGCTGGCCCGGCCCAGAGCGGTGTGGAAGGCGACGGCCTCGGCCGTGAACGCCTCCGGGTCACCGGTCGCCGCGTGGGCGCGGCGCATGGTCTCGCGCAACGCGGCGAGAGTCTCCGGGTCGTGGCGGAACGCGGCGAGTTCGGCGGCCACCGGCTCCAGGGCGAGTTGGGCGTCGATGAGGTCCGCGGGCGACAGGCCCGAGGCGCTCAACTGCTCGGACAGGGCGGCCGAGAGGGGGGCGATGCGGTCGTCCGGGGAACCGGGATCCGTCGGATCCAGGCGCCGGTAGCCGCCGGACCAGTAGACGAGGGGCTCGCCGTCTCGGCGGCCCGCGGCCTTGACGGTCCCGACCAGGGTCTCGTGGTCGCCGGCGGGAAGGATCGCCTCCACCGTCGCGTCGAACCAGGCGAGACTGCCGTCGAGGACGGGTGCGCCGGTGACCTCGGTGCGGCTCGGGATGCCGGGGAACGCGTCCTGGCTGAACCCTCGGCCGCGCGTCGCGAAGTACTTCGACACGGCTTGTTGATCCTGGCCCAGCACGTTCACGGAGAACGAACCGGCGGCACGCACCTCGTCCAGCAGGGCGCTGCCGGTGTTCACCGACACCGATACGAGCAGCGGGCGCAGTGACAGCGAGACGAACGAGGTCGCGGTGAGGCCGTAGAGGCCGCTGGGTCCGCTCAGGGCCACGACGGTCACGCCGGAGGCGAAGCGGCCGGCGGCGCCGCGGAAGGCGTCCTCAAGGTCCGTCAGACTCTGCGCCGGAGGAGGTGAGGTGGTGGTGGATGGTGTGGTCGTCATCGGTGGTCCTCCGGTTGTCCCAGTTCGCGGAAGCCGTAGAGGTCGAGGGTGAGGGCGCCGTCGCGCAGCCGTGCCATGTATTGGTCCTCCTTGGCGGCGCGGGCCAGGGCCGCGTCCCGGACGCGCCGTATCTCGGCGGCGGGCAGCACCGCGATGCCGTCCGCGTCCGCGACGACCAGGTCGCCCCGTGCCACGCGGTGGCCCCGCAGTTGAACGGGGCTGCCGACGCGGCCGGGCCAGGACTTGCCGGTGCCCAGGATGGAGACGGACGTCGAGAACGCGGGGAAGCCGAGCTCGCGCAGCCGGTCGGTGTCGCGCACGCCACCGTCGATGACCAGCCCGACGACACCACGGGCGAGGGCGGAGGCGGCGAGGACCTCGCCCCAGTAGCCGTGCTCGCTGCCGCCGGCGTCCACGACGAGCACCTCGCCCGGAACCGCCGCCTCAAGAGCCCAGTGCAGCGGCAGGTTGTCGCCCGGTGCCGCGGCGACGGGCAGGGCGGTGCCCACGCACCGTGCGCCCGCCCAGGCCGGCCGGAACACCGGCGGGAGGGCGCACGGCAGTCCGGATGCCTCGTAGGCGGTGGCCGAGCCGAGGTCCAGCAGTTCCTTCAGCTCACCGGCGTCGAGGGCTTGGAGGGCGCTCATGACGACCTCCTTTGCAGGAGGTGGTAGCCGTAGCGGGCCCGCGCCTCAGCGATGGTGGCGCCCTCCAGCGCGGCGGCCAGGATGCCGGCCTCCCGCTGCTCGATCTCGCGTGCCACACCGAGGATTTCCTCGGCGCGGTCCCAGGGCACGGCGACCACACCGTCCTCGTCACCGATCAGCAGATCGCCCGGCCGCACCTGCACGCCGCCGACCGTGACCGGCCCTTGGACGTCGGCCACCTCCACGCGGTCCTTGCCAGTGCGCATGAACCGGCCCCGGCTGTACACGGGGTAGCCGAGCCCGAGTGCCCGGTGGGTGTCGCGGCAGACGCCGTCGATGACGGTTCCCGCCACCCCGCGCTGGTGGGCGACGGCGGTGAGGATGTCGCCCCACACGGTGGCGTCCGTACGGCCGGAGTTGTCGAGGACGACGACCTGACCGGGCGTCACGTCGTCGAGGTAGTCGCCCACCGTGCCCGGAGGGGACCCCGCGGCCTGGTAGCGCACGGTGAAGGCGCGGCCGACCAGTCGTTGCCCGGCGCCGAGGGGCGCAAGACCGTGCAGCGAGCCGGGCAGCGAGAGACGGTCGAGGGCGTCGGAGATGGTGGCCGTGGAGAGGCCGGACCAGTCGGTGAGGTCGGTCATGGGGTCGGCTCCTGGAAGCGGGATGCGGTGAACTGCGAGTCGTGCATGACGTCGACGACCGAGCGCCCGGCCCGTACCGCCTTGCCCATGAGGCGTTCGCGTCGCACGATCCGTAGGCCGGCGGCGACGACGTCGTCGAGGCGGCTGCGGGGGATGAAGGCGAGCCCGTTGCGGTCGGCGACCAGCCAGTCCCCGGGCTCGACGGTCACGCCGCCGATCAACACGGGGACATCCATGGCCTGTTGGACGATCCGGCCACGGGCGCTGACCGGTACGGCGGCGCGGGCGAAGAGCGGCAGGCCGAGCTGCTCGCACTCCTGCACGTCGCGGCAGGCGCCGTCGACGATGACGCCCGTGACGCCGCGGACGGTCGCGGCCTCGGCCAGCAGTCCGCCCCAGCAGGAGACGTCCGTCCGGCCGCCGTTGTCGACGACCACCACGTCACCGGCTCCCGCGACGGCCACCAGGGGCGACGCGATGTGCGTGGTGGGGCCGTCGGTGCCGACCGGGACCGCCTTGACCGTGCGGACCCGACCCACGGTGACGCCCGGTGCCGCCCACATGGGAGCGATGCCGATGACGGCACCGGGCAGGCCCAGGGAGTCCAGCGCGTCGGAGACGGCGCAGGCGTCCAGCTCGCGCAGCTGCTTGAGCACCAGGGGATCAGCGGTGTCCGTAAGCGAGTTCGTCGTCATGCCTGGCTCCAGGTGACGAAGCCCATCGCGTTGCCGGTGCCGGCCTCGGTGCGGTAACAGGGCTCGTAGCGCACGGAGTCCACGGCCAGCCCGGTGGTGTTCAGTGCCGCCGCGACGGTGATCCAGTTGCGCAGTTCGGAGCTGCCCGACCGCATCTCCTCGGGCGTGAACTCCGTCAGGGCGGCGGTGTCTCCGTCCCGCAGGGCCGCCAGGAAGCGCTGGTCGAGTTCCTCGTCCACGACGAAGTGCGACAGGCCTCCGGAGGCGACAAGCCCGACCCGCAGATCCTCGGGGAAGGAGGCGATGGCGGCGGCGAGCGCCTCACCGAAGGCGACGCACCGCCGGGCCGTCGGCGGGTTGGGCTCGTAGAAGGTGTTCACGAACACCGGCACGAACGGCACCGTCGAGGTCTCGCCCAGGATCCGCTGGTAGATGAAGCCGAAGCCGTGCGGAATGCTGTGGTTGGCGTAGTCGCCCGCGGGCAACCGCTTGGAGGCAGCCGTGTCGAAGCCGGTGCCGACGGTCTCCTCGATGAGGTGGCGGGCAAGCGCCGAGGCCGTGGGCCGGGTGATCAGGTGGTCGGGCACATCCCCGAAGGCGGCCTCCGCCAGGCCGGGCGGCATCGCGTCCAACTGCGCCTGGGTGAACGGCACATGGGCCACCTCGTCGCCCCAGTAGACGGAGAACGCCGGGAGCAACTCGTCGTCGTAGACCTCCTTGTGGTCACTGGAGACGATGACCAGCACGTCCACGTCGGCCTTCTCCAGATGCCGGCCGAGGTCGTCCAGGGCGCTCTGGCACGAGGCCGAGCGCTGCGTCTGGACCTCGACCGTGCACTGGTCCGTGAAGTCCTCGCGCAGTGCGGCCAGTTCGGCGAACGTGTACGTCCCGCCCCGGAAGGCGAGGGAGTCGCTGCGGCGGTCGGCGGTGCCGCGCACGTGCCACAAATCCGGTGCCATCTTCAGCTGGGGGCCGTGCGAGGAGCCGATCCCCGTGACAATGCGAGCCATGTGATCCTCCGTCAGATCCGGAACAGCGAGACGGCGTTCTTCTCGTAGAGCGCCTGGCGGTCCCCGTCGCTGAGCCACTCGATACCGTTGACCAGGGTGTGGATGTCGTCGAACCAGCCGCCGGTGGCGGGGTTGATCTGCGAGCCGGTTCCGGGCTTCTCCGTGCCGAACAGACAGCGGTCCACGCCCACCGTGCGGATCAGCAGCTCGATGGCGTCCTGCGTGTACAGGCAGGTGTCGAACCACAGCCGCCGCAGCCGGTCGACGTAGGACCCGCCGCCGGAGCGGACCAAGTCCGGCTGAAAGCGCCCGACTTGGTACGGGATCGCGCCACCGCCGTGCGAGACCACGATCTTCAGGTCCGGGAAGTCGGTCAGCACGGAGGAGGAGAGCAGGCTCCAGACGGCGACCGTCTCCTCCTGGATGAAGTGCAGGCTGTAGGGCTCGCGGGTCGGCGGACGGCACCCGGCTGAGTGGATGACCGCGGGCACGTCGAGCTCGCACAGCGCCTCGTACAGCGGGTACCAGTAGCGGTCGCCCAGCGCGGGGGGCGTCCGGGTGCCCTCGTACGGGTCGGGATTGAGCAGCGCCCCGACGAATCCGAGGTCCGTGACGGTCCGGCGCAGCTCCTTCGTCCACGCGGCCACGTCCGTCTCCGGGGTCTGCGGCAGGCCGGCGATGCCGCGCAGCCGGTCCGGGAACAGCTGCACGGACTGGTGGATCGCGTCGTTGACCGCCTCGGTGAACGCCGTGACGATGCGGGCGGGTTGCTCGCTGTGCATCATCTGGTACGGCCGCGGCGAGATCAGCTGGATGTCGATCCCGGCCTCGTCGAGGTGGTCGAGGTGGGAGACGTGGCCGAAGCTCGGGTTCGGGGCCTGCCAGGCCTCGCGAACCTGGTCGTCGCTGACGGACGGCGGTCGTACGCCGTGCGCACCGCGGTGCGACAGCAGGCCGGACTTCCACACGTAGAGCGAGTCGGGCGCGGTGACATGCCCGTGGACGTCGATGATCAACGGGGGCTCCTTACAAGGGGTTTCAGGGGCGGGAGATCAGGTCGCGGATCTGTGCGTCGACGGCCGAGCTGTCGTACGAGCGCCACAGCCGGGTGCGGCCGGCGCCCGGCTCGCCGCGGTGCAGGTACTCGTACAGCTCCTGCCGTGAGCCGAATCCGGAACCCACCAGGTCCCAGGCGATGCGGAACAGCCGGGACTTCTCGTCCACGCCGATGTCGTGGCCGCGCATGTACGTCTCAAGGGTCGGGCGCAATTCAGAGGTGAGGTCGGCCTCGCTGGGCTGCATGATCAGCCCCGAGGAGCCGATCTGGCGCAGGATCTCGGCCACCCGCGCCGAGACGCCGGCCGACCAGAAACCGAGGCCGTAGCTGACGCGCGGGGCGAGCAGCCCGCCGGGCGTGCGCTCGGCTGCCGCCTCGGCGCCGATGATGCCCAGCTCCAGGGTCTCGGCGTACGAGATCAGTTCGCCGAGCTGCTCCTGGACGCCGCGGAAGGTGTCCACGCCGATCGAGTGGGCCACCATCTTCGCGACGGAGACGAACACGCGCAGCCGCTGCAGGAACCGGATGTGGGTGCTCTGCAGGCTCCACGCGTTGATGCGGACGAGCCCCTTGATCGCGGTCATGCTGTCGCCGCGCAGGAACAACCGGTCCCAGGGGATGAGCACGTCGTCGAAGAACAGCATCGCGTCCTGTTCGTCGAAGCGACGTCCGAGCGGGTGCGTGTGGCCCTCGGCGTCCAGGCTGTACGGCTCACGGCACAGGATCTTCAGGCCGGGAGCGTTCATCGGCAGCGCGAACCAGAGCACGAACTTCTCGGCTCCGCGCGCGGCGGTCACGCCGTTGAGGTAGACGAGGACCTCGTGCGAGAAGGGGGCGAGTGTGGCGAGCTGCTTGGCGCCGCGCACGACCACGCCGTCCGCTCTCTCCTCGACGATGTGGAGCGACAGGGTGTCGTCCACGAGCGGGTCCGCGCTGCGGTCGATCTGGGGGTCGCCCAGGGCATGGGTGAGCACGAGGTCGTGCTCACTGGCGTAGCGGTGGTAGGCGACGGCGTGCTGCCCGAACCCCTCCCGGGCGGCGTCGAGTTCGGGCGCGTAGTCGCGCAGACCGACGACGACGTTCGACATGAAGTCGGGAGAGCGGCCGAGCTGGCCGAGGCTCTCGCGCATCCACCACTCGCTGGCCGCGAACTTGGCGCGCAGTTCCTCGGGGGTGGACGGCATCGAGTACGCCTGGCTGACGCGGTTGCCCGTTTCCGGCGACCGATACGTGGACAGCTCGATGTGCTCGGGGGAGTGGCGCAGGTCCAGCAGCCTCGCGAACTCGTCGACGACGCCGCGGAAGGCCGGATGCGTGGCCACGTTGTCCACGCGCTTGCCCGACAGCCACACGTCGCGGCCGTCGTCGAGGCTCGCGCGGTACTGGTCGCCGGTCAGGATGCCGGTGGCGCCGCCGATGTCGGCGATGGCGCCGCTCGCCCCGGCGAGGGCATCGGGAGTGTCGGCCGGTACTGAGGTGGTCATGTGTGCTCCTACGGACCTGGACCCTGCGAGATCTGTGTGTCTCGGAGTCAATGCCAGGCACCGGGGCGGGCACATCGGATGCGGTGGACCACATGGGGCGCGGGATTTCCGACACCGTGTCGGAGAGCGCGGGAGCGAGGGAGGCCCGCGTGGGCCGGGGGAACGTGGGGCGCGGGTACGCGAGGGAGCGGGGGAGTGGCTGGTCGGCCCGGGGGAGCGCGGGCGCTCGGTCCCGGCACCGCCCGCCCTCTGGAGGACCATGCGCTCCGGACCGCGTGGTCCTTCAGAGGGCGGGCGCAGGCGGCAGGATCCCCGCCAGCCGTGCGACGCGCAGTCCTGTGTGCAGCTCCCTGCGGACGGCGCCGTCGTGGAGGTCGGCTCCCGTGACCTTGCGGGCGCGGTCGAGCCGGTAGTACAGCGTGCTGCGGTGGATCATCAGGCGTCGCGCGGTCTCCTGGCCGTCCGCGCCGCAGTCCAGGTAGACCTCCAGTGTGGTGGCGAGATCGGGCCCGGACGCCGGGTCGACCAGCGCGCCGACCGAGGCGGGGAGATCCTCCACCGTCAGCCGCTCCAACGGCAGTTGCAGCAGGAGCCGGTCCAGACCGAGGTCGTCCCACGAGACGACCGGGCCGTAACGGCCGGGGTCCAGTTCCCCTCCCCGTACGGCGAGTCGGGCCTGCCGTACCGACGACACGGCGTCGGACAGTTCGTGCACCGGGGCCCCCATGCCGAGCAGCACCCCGTCACGGGCGGGCGGCCGACCGGGCGTCGGGGACCGGCCCGGTCCGTGAGCGAGGACGGCCACGGCCCGGTCGCCGATCACCGCACCCGCGACCGCCTCGCGCATGGACCGGGCGAGGCCCCCCAGCGCCGCCTCCAGCGCGGTGCGCCGCTGCGCGGCCGACGAGCCGCCGGCACCGGGAGCGACGATCACGAGCCCCGTGTACTCCGCCGCCGCGGGCAGGACGCCGTCGGCCACCAGGAGACGGGCGGCCTCGGCGTGCCGTGCCGCGTCGTCGGACACCAGGTCCGAGACGAGCATGCGCAGCCGCAGCCGGGTCTCCTGGTTGTCCAGCGCCCGTACCGCGAGCAGCCGTCCGAGGTCCGGTCCGAACCGGTCGACCAACTCGCGTACCGCGCCCGGTACTTCGCTCGGGGCACCGGGCTCGACCCACACCAGATAGCCGAACAGCTGGCCGTCGTGGCGCACCGCCACCGCCACCCGCTCGGGAAACCCGTCCGCCGCCGGCAGCCGCACCGGAGCGGACGCGTGGGCCGCACCGGAGGCGCGCAGCATGTCCCGGACCGTGGTGCTGCCGCGCCGGGACAGGATCGTCAGCCGACGGGCCTCGTCGACGTCCGCGTCGTGGGCGCTGTAGGCGGCCACGTTGAGATCGACGTCGTACAGCACCAGCGGGCGTTCGAGCAGCTCGGCGAGGTGTTCCACCGTCGCGTCGATGTCCATGAGCGGCCTCCTTGCCCTGGGTCCGGCCTGGGACGGCCCGCCCGCCCTCGCCTGTAAATGGGCCCCGCTCCATGATCGCATCCGACACCGTGTAGGAAACAGAGGGAACAGATTGGCGCAGTGGGCCCAAGGCGGCGGGGCGCGGTGGATCTTAGCGTGGGGCCGTACGCCGAGAGGGGAGCCCACATGTCCGCCCTGAACCTGATCTCGCTCCAGGGATTGATCTTCTCCGACGGGTGGCGCGTCCCATCCGGCGGTGAGCGGGAGGTGCTCAACCCGGCGGACGGGTCGCGGGTCGGCACGATCGGCCTCGGTGACCCCACGGACGTCGACCGCGCGTGCGCCGTAGCCCTGGATGCACAGCGGCAGTGGGGGCTCAGCCCTGCCACGCACCGCAAGCAGGTGCTCCTGGCCGCGGCCGCGGCCCTCGCCGAGGCGCGCGCCGAGGTGGTGTCGACGCTGATCACGGAGACGGGCAGCACCAGGGGGAAGGCCGAGCAGGAGATCACGAAGTCGCTCGACGAACTGACGGCGGCGGCATCGCTCACCGAGCACCCGACGGGGGAGCTGCTCCCGCATGATTCACCGGGAACGCTCAGCATGGCGCGCCGCATCCCGGTCGGCGTCGTGGGCGTGATCTCGCCCTGGAACGCCCCGCTCCTGCTTGCGATGCGTTCCGTCGCGCCCGCTCTGGCGCTCGGCAACGCCGTGGTGCTCAAGCCCGACCCGAAGGCAGCGCTCTCGGGCGGCTGGGTGATCGCCCGGATCTTCGAACGGGCGGGGCTGCCTTCGGGGGTGCTGCACGTCGTTCCCGGCGGGCCGGAGACCGGCGAGGCGCTGGTCACGGACCCGCGCGTGCCGGTGATCTCCTTCACCGGTTCCTCGGCCGCCGGCCGCCGCGTCGGCGCCGCGGCCGGGGCCCTCATCAAGCGCGCGGTGCTCGAACTCGGCGGGAACAACCCGGTGTTGGTGCTCGACGACGCCGACCTCGACGCCGCGGTCAACAACGCTGCCTGGGGATCCTTCCTCCACCAGGGCCAGATCTGCATGGCCACCGGCCGTCACCTGGTCCACGAGAGCCTCGCCGACGCCTACGTCGAGAAGATCACCGCCAAGGCCGAGGCCCTGCGCGTCGGAGATCCGGCGGACCCGACCGTGAACATCGGCCCGCTCATCACCGAGGAGCAGGCCGCCCGCGTCGAGAAGATCGTGAACGAGGCGGTGTCGGCCGGCGCGCGGCTGGTCTCGGGCGGCGTCCGCACCGGCACCTTCTTCACCCCCACCGTGCTGGCCGACGTGGACCCCACATCTCCCGCGTTCACCGAGGAGATCTTCGGCCCCGTCATCGCGGTCACCCCGTTCACGGACGACGACCACGCGGTGGCACTCGCCAATTCCAGCGAGTACGGCCTCTCCGCCGCCGTGCACACCAGGGACTTCGCGCGCGGCCTCGCCGTGGCGGACCGGATCAGGGCCGGGATGGTCCACGTCAACGGACAGACGATCAACGACGCCGCGCACATTCCCATGGGAGGCCTGGGCGGCTCGGGCAACGGCGGCCGGCACGGCGGCCACTGGAACCTCGACGAGTTCACCCACTGGCAGTGGGTGACGGCGAGCCCGACGGCCCCCACCTACCCGATCTGAACCCCGGGCTCCACCCGGACGAAAGGAGCCGACGGTGCGATCGGCGACACAGAAGCGCGAGTTGTTCCGGTCCGTGCTGGCCCGCGAGGGCGTGACCGTCGTACCCGGCGGATTCAGTCCCATGGACGCCGCCATCACCGAACGCGCGGGCTACGGCGCCTTCTTCCTCGCCGGCTCCCAGGCAGCGGCGTTCCTCTACGGTGCGCCCGACGTCGGTGTCCTCGGCCTGAACGACATGGCGGTCCACGCCGGACGCGTCGCCGGTCACGCCGACATCCCCGTCCTCGTGGACGGGGACACCGGCTACGGCAACGCGGTGAACGTGTATTTCGCGGTGCAGCAGTTGGTCCGGTCGGGCGCGGCGGCGGTGCAGATCGAGGACCAGGAAGCACCGAAGAAGTCCGGCACCGACGCGGGACGCCGTCTCGTGTCGGTGGAGGAGGCCGTCGGCAAATACCGGGCCGCCGTACGCGCCCGCGACGAAATCGACCCGCTGTTCACGATCTGCGCGCGGTGCGACGCCATCGGCGCCGAGGGCGGCGGCTTCGAGGAAGCCGTCCAACGCTGCGTCCGTTACGTCGAGGACGGGGGAGCGGACTTCGTCTGGCTGAACTCGCTCCAGACGCGGGAGCAGATCGCGGAGGCGTGCGAGCGCATTCCGGCCCCGGTGATGACCGTATGGGGTGGCGAGGGCCCGGGGCCCACCCTCGACGAGTACGAGCGGCTGGGCCTGCGGATCGCGCTCTTCCCGGTGCTGGCCTCGAAGTCCGGGCTGCAGGCCGCATGGGATCTGCTGCACGCCTTCCGGCACGAGGGGACACCGGCTCTCGACGCCTGGGCGCGGAAGGTCGCCGAGAGCCCTTGGGGCGCGGCTCCGCTGCCTTCCCTCACCGGTACCGAGCGAGTGCGGCAGCTGGAGGACGAGTTCCTGCCGACCGAGTTCCGGCGCGACTACGAGTCGACGTTCGGGCACACGCCGTCCACGTGAGCGGCGGGAAATGCAACAGTCCGACGGTTGCTCTCCCCTTCGCGTTTATCTTCTGCGGCCGGGCGTGCCGGCGGGTGTGCGGGTACCCCGCCGGCCTTCTCGCCTCAGGCGTCGGAGTCCGTTCGCTGGTACGGCGCCAGCCCCGGCTTGATCTCCTTCGTGTCCAGGAACTGTGACAGGCCCTTCTGCCGGCCGTCCTCCTGGTCGCGCGTCAGCAGCTGGGCCGACTTGGCCGCCATGTAGTCGGTGGCCTGCTCGTAGTTCATCGTCGCCGCGTGCCGGAACGTCTCCTTCGTGGAGCGGAGCACCTCGGGGTTGAGCTTGCGCAGCTTGGCCGTGAGTTCACGAACGGCCTCGCTCAACTGCTCCCTCGGGACTGAGCTGTTGACGAGCCCGATCTCCTGAGCGCGCCGACCGTCGAAGGTGTCCCCGGTGAGCGCGTAGAAGAGCGCGTCCCGGTAGCCCAGCGCCATCGCGATGTCCCGGGTGACCAGGCCGCCGGGCAGGATGCCCCAGTTCACCTCGGACAGCCCGAACCGGGCCTCGTCCGCGGCGATCGCGAGGTCGCACGAGATGAGGGGCATGAAGGCGCCGCCGAAGCACCAGCCGTTGACGGCGGCGATGGTCACCCGGGGAAAGAAACGCAGCCGGTTGTAGGACCACTCCCGCATGGTCCACCGCGCCTTGTCGGCGAGGACCGGGTCGTGATCGGTCTCCCGGAAGTACTCCTTGAGGTCCATTCCGGCACTGAAGGATTCCCCCGCGCCCGTGAGGACCAGGACGTCCGTCCCGCCGTCCGTGGACAGGCGGGTCAGAGCGTCCAGCATCTCGTCATTGAGCTGCGGACTCATCGCGTTGCGCTTGTGCGGCCTGTTGAGGGTGACCGTGGTGACGCGGTCCTCGGTCTCAACAGATATGCACTCGTAGTGGGGCATGTCGTAGCTCCTCGACCACTAGGCTTCGAGGAGCAATGTATAACAACAATACGGCTGCCACCATAGGAGTGTTATTTATTACTGGGCGGAGGCCTTCGCGTAGAGATCGGTCGACGTGGCGGCGAGCGCCTCGTGGGCCTGCGTGAAGAGCCGGTGTGCCTCGTCGCCGGTCCAGCCGGGTGGCTGGAGCTCGGTCGGGAGCTGCGGGTCCCGCTGTACGACGTGGCGGTAGGCGTTGACGAGCCGGACGCGCTCGGCGAGTGCCGCGCCGGCGTCGAGTGTGCGGGCTCGGAAGTCTCCGTGGCCGGTGCGGAGCCGTCGTACGAACTCGGCGTAGTCCGCGGCGATCTCGTCCAGCTCCCAGCACTGGGCGGCCATGGCGCGGTCGGCCGACAGGCCCGTGGTGCGGGTGGTGAGGAGGGTCAGCCGGGCGGTGGGCAGGAGTGCCGCGGCGTTGGCGACCTCGTCCAGGCGGGGATGGGGGCAGACCCAGGTGGCGGCGGCGAGCGAGCCGAAGCCGAGCCAGGCCAGCTTCTTGCGCAAGTCGTCGCGGGTCTGGCGATCGTTCTCCGGCACCGTGTAGATGACCATCGACCACTCGCCGTTCCAGGGAGCGGTCGGATCGCGGAAGATCTTCCGGCGTCCTTCGTCGAGTGCCTGGAGGGCGGTCGGCGTGAAGCGGTAGATCGACTCCCGGCCCTCGCGTCGTACGTCGAACCAGCCGCGCTCGCGCAGCCGGGCCAGGGTGACCCGCATCACCGGGCCGGAGATGTCGAGCTCCTCGCCCAGCGCGACGAGGGCCTTCAATCGGATCTCCCGGCCGCCTGTGCGGTCGAAGTCGCCCAGCAGGTCCATGGCCAGGGAGGTCGGCTTGGGTGAGTTCTCGGTGTCCACCATGGGTCCCATCTTAGGGGACTCCCTGGAACGTGTAACAGATCATCGTCGGTGCTTTCGAGGATCCGTTCGGTCTGAGGTGTAAGCGATGGAGGTGGTGGAGGGGCTGGGCTTGGGGAATCGCGGGGGCCGAGGATCCATGTTTAACGAAATTGCGCGTGGCGTTCCAAATGTGTTTCGTGAAGAGTATGGTGCTCACCGGATGCACAGCGCGGTCGCGGTTGCCGGCCGTGCCTCGGATCTGGAGCGGCCTTGTGGGCCGAGTCTCCAGCCGCAGCGTTTCGCCTCTCTAGGAGTCTCCGTGACCGAAGCCGTCATCGTCGCCACCGCCCGTTCTCCCATAGGCCGAGCCTTCAAGGGGTCGCTCAGGGACATACGCCCCGACGACCTGACCGTGCAGATGGTGCGCGCGGCTCTCGCCCAGGTTCCGCAGCTCGGCCCGGGCGACATCAACGACCTCATGCTGGGGTGCGGTCAGCAGTCCGGTGTCTCGGGGTTCAACATGGCCCGGATCGTGGCGGTGCTCGCCGGCCTCGACCAGGTGCCCGGCACCACTGTCAACCGCTTCTGTTCCTCCAGCCTGCAGACCACCCGGATGGCACTGCACGCGATCAGGGCGGGCGAGGGCGACGTCTTCATCTCCGCGGGCGTCGAGACCGTCAGCCGCTACGGCGGCCCCGAGTACTCCGACCTGCGTCCCGACGCCCTCAACCCGGCCTTCGTCGACGCGAGGGCGCGGACGGACGAGATCGCCTCGGGCGGCCGGACCTGGACGGACCCGCGCGACGAGGGGGTCCTGCCGGACGTATACATCGCGATGGGGCACACCGCCGAGAACGTCGCGGCGCTGCACGGAATCGGACGCGAGGAGCAGGACGCGTTCGCGGTACGCAGCCAGAACCGCACCGAGAAGGCGATCGCGGACGGCTTCTGGGCCAAGGACATCACGCCGGTCACCCTCCCCGACGGCACGGTGGTGAGCCGGGACGACGGCCCCCGTCCCGGGGTCACCGTGGAAGCGGTCAGTGAACTGAAGCCCGTCTTCCGGCCGGACGGCACCGTGACCGCGGGCAACTGCTGCCCCCTCAACGACGGAGCGGCCGCCGTAGTGATCATGTCCGACACGAAGGCGCGGCAGCTCGGCATCACCCCGCTCGCCCGCATCGTCAGCACCGGACTGACCGGCCTGTCGCCCGAGATCATGGGCCTCGGCCCGGTGGAGGCCACCCGTCAGGCACTCGCCCACGCGGGGATGGGTATCGGCGACATCGACCTCGTCGAGATCAACGAGGCCTTCGCGGCGCAGGTCATCCCCTCTGCCCGTGAGCTGGGCATCGACGAGGACAGGCTCAACGTCAACGGCGGCGCCATCGCGATCGGGCACCCCTTCGGCATGACCGGGGCTCGGATCACCAGCACGCTGATCAACTCCCTTCAGCACCACGACAAGCAGGTGGGCCTGGAGACCATGTGCGTCGGCGGCGGACAGGGCATGGCGATGATCGTCGAGCGCCTGAGCTAGGACCCTTGCTGACCTGCGGGAAGAGATGGGAAGGGAAATGAGGAGGAAGACATGACAGGACGCTTCACGGGCAGGACGGCCGTCGTCACCGGAGCGAGCCGCGGGATCGGGCTGGGTATCGCCCAGCGCCTGGTGGACGAGGGCGCCAAGGTCGTCGTCACTGCCAGGAAACAGGAGGCGCTCGACGAGGCCGTCGCATCGCTCGGAGGCCCCGAACACGCTCTCGGCGTCGCAGGCAAGGCCGACGACCCCGACCATCAGGCGGAGACCGTGAAGCGCGCGGTCGAGGCCTTCGGCAGCCTGGACTTCCTGGTCAACAACGCGGGCATCAACCCGATCTTCGGGCCGCTCGTCGAGGTGGACCTCGCCGCCGTACGGAAGATCATTGAGGTCAACTGCGTCGCCGCCCTGTCCTGGGTGCAGCAGGCGCACCAGGCCTGGATGGGCGAGCACGGCGGCGCCGTCGTGAACGTGGGCTCCGGTACGTCACTTCGCCCCGCACCCGGGATGGGCGTCTACGGCTCCAGCAAGGCGCTGCTCACCTATCTCACCCGGGAGCTCGCGGTGGAGCTCGGCCCGTCCGTCCGCGTCAACGAGGTGGCCCCCGCCGTGGTGAAGACCCGGTTCGCGGCTCCCCTGTACGAGGGGCGCGAGGAGGAGGTGGCCGCCGCCTACCCGCTCAAGCGGCTGGGCGTCCCCGAGGACATCGGCAGCGTCGTCGCGTTCCTGCTGTCGGAGGACGCCGGCTGGCTGACCGGACAGCAGCTCGTCGTCGACGGCGGCGTGACGCTGACCGGCGTCGGCTGAGCCGGAAAAGGCCCGGAGGCGACGGGAAAACTCCGGTCGCCCGCACGGCAAGGAGAGTCGCATGATTGTCCATGTGGAGGTCGGCCGCCGGCACTGCGAAGTGCGCGATGCCGACGACCTCAAACGATTGAGCGTCGAGGTGGCAGGCGAGGCCCCCGACGAGGAGATCGACCGGATCGCGGCACCGCTGGTGCGGCTGCAGTCACCCACGCACGCGTGGGTGTCCGTCCGGGAACTGCGCGCCGCCTGCGCCCGCGAGGGCGACCCGGCCTGGGCGCGGGATTTCGACGCGATGGTGGCATTCGCAGCGTCCAAGGGCTGGGTCGACGACACCGGCACGCAACTGCGCGCCCACGTGGTCCGTACACCTGGTCCGGAACCGCAGAAAAGCTAAACAAATCTGCGACGACAGTCGTGACATTGTCATTCGAAGAAGTTACGGTCCTGTTCAGGGGCCTTTTCCATCACAACGACGTGTACGCGCAGAGCCGCCTGGCTGATGTCGCACCTCCGCGACAGAGCCGGTGACGCGCGGGACGGAGGCAAGTTGAACACCACCGTAGTCCCCGCAGGTCTGTCGAGAGCAGAGCTCGAGAAGGCCCTTGACGCATTCCGAGCCGTAGTGGGTGACGCACATGTGCTCACCGGTGAGGACGCCCTGGAGTTCCGCGACCCGTTCTGGCACCGGGACTGGCCCCAGTTCGAGTCCTCGGGGGTCGTCCAGCCGGGGTCGGTCGAGGAGATCCAGGCCATCCTGCGCATCGCGAATGAGCAGCGCGTACCGATCTGGACCACCTCCACCGGACGCAATAACGGCCTCGGCGGCAGCTCGCCCCGGGTGCAGGGTTCCGTGGTCGTGAACCTGCGCCGGATGAACCGGGTCCTGGAGATCAACGAGGAGATGGGATACGCCGTCGTCGAACCCGGCGTGACCTGGTCCCAGCTGTACGAGGCCATCGAGGCCGGCGGACACAAACTGATGGTCTCGACTACGGACCTGGGCTGGGGGAGCGTGATCGGCAACTCCCTGGAGCACGGCACGACCTACCTGCCCTACGGCGCCGACTTCCAGGCCCCCTGCGGCATGGAAGTGGTCCTGGCCAACGGCGAGGTGCTGCGCACAGGCATGGGAGCCCTGCCCGGCAGCAAGGCCTGGCACCTCTACCGGCGCGGCCTCGGCCCGACCCTGGACCCGCTGTTCATGCAGTCCAACTTCGGCGTCGTGGTGAAGATGGGCGTATGGCTGATGCCGAAGCCCGAGGTGTACGCGCCGTTCTGGATGCACGTCCCGCGCGAGGCGGACCTGGTCCCGCTGATGGACACCATGCGCCGGCTGCGCATGGACCGGACGATCGAGGGCGTCCCCGTCATGTACAACACCCTCACCCTCGCGTCGATCACCGGAGAGCGGTCGCGCTGGTACGAGGGTGACGGGCCGACCCCGGACCACGTCGTGGACCAGATCGCGGGCGACCTGGGGATCGGCCGGTGGACGGTGCACGGCGCGCTGTGGGACGACAACGCGGTCACCGACCACAAGATCGAGAAGATCACCGCCGCCATCGGACAGATCGAGGGCGGGCGGGTGCTCTTCACCAAGCACGCCCCGGAGGACATCGCCGGACTGGAGAGCTTCCCGGACCGGGTGCTCGGCGGGGCGCCGAGCCTGGAGTGGCTCAGCTTCCTGCGCTGGTACGGGACCGACGCGGGCGCTCACACCGGCACGGGGCTGGTCTCGCCGCTGGAGGGCAACGAGGCATTCCGGCTACACACCCTGCTGAAGAACTTCATCGAGCGGGAGATGGGCCTTGACTACTTCGCCAACCCCGTCCTGATCAACTCCCGCAGTTACATCCACGTGTTCGGAGTGATCTTCGACGTCCTCAACGCGTCCGACAGCGAGCGCGGCTACGAGGTGTGCCGGCGCGTGGTGGAGGACGCGGGACGCGAGGGCTTCGGTGAGTACCGCGCCCACCTGGCCAACATGGACCTGGCGCAGGCGCAGTACAGCTTCGGCGACAACGCCTATCTCCGCTTCGTGGAGAGGATCAAGGACGCCGTCGACCCGAACGGGATCCTGTCCCCCGGCAAGCAGGGGATCTGGCCGAAGTCCTTCCGCCAGTGACCGGCCGGGGCTGAGCCTCCGGTTCGGCCGCAGCCGCACGGCGGGTACCGCCTCGTAAGCCGGTACCCGCCACCTCCCCTCGCACCCCCTCCCACCGCTCTTCCGGTGGGGTTGACCAAGGAGCAACCCGTGCCCATTCAGTTCGGGATCTTCGATCACATCGAGATGAGCGGTGACCAGGGCGTCCAGGCCCTCTACGAAGAGCGCATCGCCTTCCTGAAGCGGGCCGAGGAGGCCGGCTTCTACGGATTCCACCTCGCCGAGCACCACGGCCACCGACTCTCGGCCTCCCCGTCCGCCTCGGTGTTCCTGGCCGCACTCGCCCGTGAGACGACACGGCTGAAGCTGATCCCCACGGTCGTCTGTCTTCCGCTGCACCATCCGGTCCGTGTCTACGAGGACATGGCGATGCTCGACGTGCTGTCCCACGGCCGGCTCGAACTCGGGCTCGGCAAGGGCATCACCAAGTTCGAACACCGGCAGTTCGGCCACGACCCGGAGGAGGCCTCGGCACGCGCCAAGGAGATCTCCGCCATGCTGCTGCAGGCGTGGGAGACCGGCATCATCTCCAGCGAGGACTCCACCTTCTACGACTTCATGGAGATGAAGCTCCCCTTCGAGCCCGTCCAGCACCCGTACCCGCCGCTGTGGACGGCCGGCAACATCGAGGTCGCGGGGCGCGGCGGGCACAACTTCGTGACCACCGGCCCCGTCACGGCCGCGGCGCGGGCGCGCTACGACGAGCTGCGCGCGGCCAGCCGGGAAGCGCCCGGTCACCAGAACCCGCACGTCAAGGACCCGCTGATCGGCCAGACCCAGTCGGTCGTCATCGCGGAGACCGAGGCGGAGGCCAAGGCGACCCTCCGCCGTGCGTGGTCCTACTACCAGGAGTCGATCACGCGGGCCCGCGGCAACGTTCCGCCGCACCTGCAGACCGAGCTGCCCGCCATGGACAACCCGGTCGCCCAGGCCGTCCTCGACCAGGACCCCCTGGAATCGGGCATGGCGGTCGCCGGCACCGTCGAGCAGGTGCGTGACTACTACGTCGAGCAGGCGCGGCGCGGACACGCGAACTACTTCGTCCTCATGATCCCGTTCGGAGACATGACGGCCGAGGAAGGTACCCGCACGCTGGACGCCTTCGCCGAGCACGTCATCCCGGCGGTCCGCGAGGCGGTGGACGAATGACCCTCGCCGGCATCACCATCGACGTACGGGGGCGATCCACGGAGGTACGCGTGGACGGCACCGGCGAACCACTCGTCTACCTGCACGGCGGCGGCATCGTGGAGGGCCTCGACTTCCTGACGGCCCTGTCCGGCCGCTTCCGGGTCGTGGCACCCCTCCTGCCGGGATACG
Organism: Streptomyces sp. NBC_00038; assembly: GCF_026343635.1. NCBI lineage: Bacteria > Bacillati > Actinomycetota > Actinomycetes > Kitasatosporales > Streptomycetaceae > Streptomyces > Streptomyces sp. NBC_00038. Next base: position 849,519 of record NZ_JAPELQ010000002.1, on the reverse strand, counting down.
GATCCACCGAACTCGACCCTCCCATCAGCAGCCGGGAGGACGTGGCACGGCACACGCTGGACGTGCTCGACGCACTCGGCATCGAGCGGACGGTCCTGGTGGGCCACTCGCTGGGCGGATGGCGGGCGGCGTACGTCGCGGCCCTGTACCCGGAGCGGGTGAGCCGGCTGGTCCTGGGGGCGCCCTGGGGCATGCACGTTCCCGAGTGCCCGGGGCCGGACCTGGCGTCGATGAGCCCCGCGGAACGCCTCGCCGTGATGACCACCGACCCGCGGATCTACGAGGGGCGCTACCCCAGCGGGCCGGACCCCGAGTTCCGGGCGGCCCGCGAGCGCGAGCACGTGTCGCGCACCCGGATCATGCCCGGCCCCCATGACCCCGAGCTGACGGACACCCTCGCCCGGATCACCGCGCCGACACTGCTGCTGTGGGGCGAGGAGGACAGGGTGAGTCCCATGCCGCACGCCGCCGCATGGCAGAAGGCGATTCCGCAGGCCGAGCTGCGCACCTTCCCCGGCCGCGGACACCTGCTCTTCCGCGAGGACCCGGAGCTCCTCCCGGCCGCCGTGGCCGACACAAGTCAGGAGGCCGGCCGATGACCGGACGCCTTGAGGGCAAGGTCGCCCTCATCACCGGCACCGCGAGCGGCATGGGCCGCGCCGCAGCCGTCCGGTTCGCCCAGGAGGGCGCGCTGGTCATCGGCTGCGACCTCTCCGAGGACGGCAACCGCGAGACGGTCGAGCTGGTGGCGGAGACCGGCGCCAAGATGACCGGCATGGCGCCGGTGGACCTCGGCGACCCGGAGGCCGCGCGTACCTGGGTCGAGGAGTCGGCCGCCGTCCACGGACGCATCGACGTGGTCTTCAACAACGCCTCCTCACCCCGCTTCGCGCCCCTGCCGGACCTCTCGGTGGAGGACTGGCGATACGCCATGCGCAACGAACTCGACCTCGTCTTCTACGTGACGAAGTTCGCCTGGCCCCACCTCGCCGAGCGCGGCGGAGTCGTCATCAACACCGCGTCGACGTCGGCGTACGTCGCCACCCCTGGCCAGGGCTTCGCCGCCCACTGCGCGGCCAAGGGCGGGGTGCTGGCCTTCACCCGCCAGGTCGCGTCCGACGGCGCCCCGCACGGGATCCGCGCCCTCTCGATCAGCCCCGGCGCCATCAAGACCCCCGTCGTCGACCGCAACTACCTCTCCAAGCACCCCGGTGCGGAGCAGGAGTTGATCGACCGTTCGCTGATCGCGACCCGGATGGGCACCCCCGAGGACGTGGCGTCGCTGGCCGTGTTCGCGGCCTCCGACGAGGCGGGCTATCTCACGGGTGTGGACCTTCTCATCGACGGCGGCATGACCGCTCTGTGACCGGCTCCGGCGCTCACGCTCCGGAAGGGACGACGATGTCCGACAGGGAGAGCACGACGATGTCCGACAGCACGACCGACTCGACACCACAGCTGCCGGGCCGCGGCATGACCCTGGCCGACCAACTGGCCCGGCACGCCCGCACGGTCGGCGACGAGATCGCCTTCTGCTGCGCGGGGACACAGCGGACGTACGGTGAGATCGACGAACGGGTCAGCCGCCTCGCGAACGCTCTGCGCGACCGTGGGGTGGGCCCCGGCGACCGTGTGGTCGTGCTCGGGTTCAACACCCTTGAGGTCCTGGAGGCCTACTTCGCCACCTGCCGGCTCGGCGCGATCTGCGTCCCGGTGAACTTCCGGCTGGTCGCCCACGAGATCGCCTACGTCCTCCAGGACAGCGGGGCCGCCGCCGTGGTCGTACAGGACGCGCTGGCGCAGACGATGGCCCAGGCCCGCAAGGAGGCAGGGCACACCGGTCCCTGCCTGGTGTTCGGAGGCGAACACGACGGTTCCGATGAGGACTACGAGGTGGCGCTGCGCACGGCCTCCCCGCACTACGAGGGTGCGCCGGTCGACGAGCAGGCCCCCGCCTTCATCATGTACACCTCGGGCACGACCGGCCGTCCCAAGGGCGCCGTGCTCACCCACCACAACCTGCTGATGCACGCGTTCAGTGTCATGACGCACCTCGGCCTTCCGCCGGACGACAAGGTGTGGCTGGCCGCGACCCCGTTGTTCCACATCGCCGGACTGTCCGGGATGCTGCCCACGCTCATGCGCGGCGGGCGCATCGTCGTCCTCCCGTCCGGCGGGTTCGACCCGGTCGGCGTGGTCGACCTGCTGGAGCGGGAACGCGTGTCGTCCTGCTTCTTCGTCCCCGCCCAGTGGGAGCTGATCTGCGCCGTACCCGGCATCGCCGGACGCGATCTGTCGGCGCTGCGCCGCGTCGCCTGGGGCGCGGCTCCCGCCACGACCACGTTCCTGCGCAAGCTCATCGGCGCGTTTCCCACGGCCTCGGTGGAGACGGCGTTCGGGCAGACGGAGTCCAGCGCCATCGTCACCATGCTCCGCGGCGACGAGGCCCTGAGCAGGATCGGCTCGGTCGGCACCCCGCTGGCCAACGTCGAAGTCCGCGTCGTCGACGACGAGATGAACGACGTACCGCGCGGTGAGATCGGCGAGATCGTCTACCGGGGGCCGGCGGTGATGACGGGCTACTGGAACAAGCCGGCCGAGACGGCGGAGGCGTTCCGGGGCGGCTGGCTGCACTCCGGCGACCTGGGGCGGCAGGACGAGGACGGCTACTTCTACGTGGTCGACCGCAAGAAGGACATGATCATCTCCGGCGGCGAGAACATCTACTGCGCGGAGGTGGAGAACGTTCTCGCCGCCCACCCGAAGGTCCGCGAGGTCGCGCTGATCGCGGTACCCGACGAGAAGTGGGGCGAGACGCCGCTCGCGGTGGTCGTCGCGGGGACCGAGGACGACCCGCCCACGCCCGCCGAACTCGTCGCGTGGTGCGCGGAGCGCCTCGCCCGCTACAAGCACCCGCGCCACATCGCCGTGGTGCCGCTCCTGCCGCGCAACCCGAGCGGCAAGGTGCTCAAGACCCAGCTGAGGTCCGACCGCGAGGCCGGACGGCTCGACATCCGGCAGGCCTGACCGCACCGGAACCATCCGGAGGGCCTGACAGCACCGGGACCATCCGGTCGGCCCGACCGTGCCGGAACGAGGAGAACCATGAACCGACAACGACCGGACGGGAAGACGCCGGCGAAGACATCCGGCGCTTCCTGGGGCGGCATGGACGCCGCGGACCTGGACGCCCTGCGCGAGTCCGTACGTGGAGAGTGCTCCCGTCACTGGCCGACGGCCACGGCTGCCGAGGGCGGTGACGTCACCGCGCTGTGGGCGGTGGCCGCCAGACAGGGCTGGACGGATCTCGCCGGCCGCGAACTCACCCCCGCCGCGATCGCCGTACAGGAGGAACTGGGCCGCGTCGCCTGTCCGTTGCCCGTCGTCGACACCGCGCTGGCAGCGGGCGTGTTGGAGGACCGGGGTCACGGCTCCGCCGTCCGCGAGATCGCGCGGGGCTCCCTCCGCCCGGTCCTGGCCCATGTGACGCGGGGCCGGGAGGGCGGCGAGACCGTCGCACGGCATCTGGAGGCCGGGACCGCCGCCACGCACGTCCTGGCCGTCGACCAGGAGGCGGGCCTGCTGGCCTGGCACGCCCTGGAAGATGCCGTCGTAACTCCACTGCCCGGGCTGGCCGTTCCGGCCTGGTCCGAGGTACGGCTGTCCGGGCCGCCGGAATGGACCGCCAAACTGGAGGACCACCCCGACCTGCTCCTGCTACGGCGCACCGGCCTGGCCGCCCGCGCCGTCGCGGCCGTACGACGCACCCACGAGCTGGCGGTCGAACACGCCTGTCAGCGCGAGCAGTTCGGCAAGCCGATCGGCACCTTCCAAGCGGTGTCCCACCGGCTCGTCGACGTGGAGACCGCGCTGACCGCGGCCCGGCGGCTCCTGGACCACGCCATGGTCCTGCTCGGCAAGGGCGATGAGCAGTGGCGGACGGCGGCGGAGATCCACCTGGAGTTCGTCACCGGAACCCTTGCAGAACTCCAGTTCGACGGACACCACACGCTGGCGGCCGTGGGCTACTTCGAGGAACACGAGGCGCCCTGGCTGTTCCGCCGGGCCCACGCCGATCTGGCCGTACTGTCGGCAACGGCTGGAACGACGGGTGTGGGGGACCAACTCCTCGACGAGGGCGCGCGGTTGCCGGACTTCGACCTGGGGCCGGAAGCGGAGCGGATACGCCGGGAGGTCCTCGACGCGTTCGCGCCCTGGACGAACGGGCCCCCGGCCGGCCTGAGTTCATGGGACGACGCGGCGCGCGCCGTCCTACGAGACCGTGGCTGGATAGGTGTCGGCTGGCCCCACGAGGTGGGCGGCGGCGGGTTCGGCACGGCCGAGGCGGCAGCCTTCTCCGAGGCGATCGCCTACAGCGACCCCCCGGTCGGCAACATCTGGATGGGCATCAACTCCATCGCGCCGATGCTGATCAAGGCCGGATCGCCCGGGCTGCGGGACCTGCTGCTGGAGGAGATCCGGCGCGGCGACCTGTCCGTCGCGCTCGGCTACTCCGAGCCCGGCGCGGGCTCCGACCTGGCATCGCTGCGCACTCGCGCGGAGCGGGTGCCGGGCGGCTGGCGGGTCAACGGCCAGAAGCTGTGGGGCACTTGCGTGCCGGACTCCCGTTTGATCGTGCTCGCCGCCCGGACCGCACCGGAGGCCGCCCCGCCGCACGCGGGGATCAGCCTGTTCCTGGTCGACCTGGACTCCCCGGGCATCACCGTCCAGCGGCACCACTCGCTCGGCGGCGACGTGTCGGCGACGACCTTCTGGGACGACGTCTTCGTCCCCGAGGACCGGCTCATCGGCGAGGAGAACCAGGGGTGGGCGGCCCTGAGCGTCGCGCTCGCGGCCGAGCGGGTCCTGATCGGTGCCAGTGTCATGAAGGCCCACCGGGCGTTCGACCGGCTCGTACGGCTGGTGTCCGAGCACCCGGAGCTGGTGCCGCCGAAGCGCAGGGCTGACCTGCGGCCGGAGATCGGCCGCCTGGCCGTGCGACTGCAGGCGGCGCGCGCCCTGGTCAACGCCGCGGTCGAGGCAATGGCCTCAGGAGACGGTGCACGAAAGGAGGCGCCGATGGCCAAGATCTCTGCGACCGAGCTGGCCGAGAACCTGAACGCCACCGCCGTCGCACTGCTCGGCCCGGACGCCCTCTACCACCACGGGGCCGAAGGCGCGGTCGGCGACGGGTACTTCGAGGAAGGTCTCCGCGCCTCGATCATGGGCGTGATCGCCGGCGGCACCGGCGACATCCAACGCAACCTCGTCGCGCGGGGCATGGGGTTGCCGCGCTGACCGAGCGACTCGGCATTCGTCTGCACTCGTTCACCCCTGTTCGTACTCGTGATTCGTACTCGTACAAGGAGCGCTGCGCGCATGAAGGCATGGCAGTTCACCGCGGTCCATGAGCCCCTCGTCCTGAACGAGGTGGCGGAACCCGTCGCCGTCCCCGGCGAAGTAGTGATCGACGTCAAAGCCGCCGGTCTGTGTCACTCCGACATCGGCATGCTGGAGGACGAGAACTGGCCCCGTCACGGGAGCAAGAACCCGATCACCCTCGGCCACGAGATCGCCGGTGTGATCGGCGAGGTGGGCGAGGGCGTCACCGAATGGAAGACCGGTGACTCGGTCAGTGTCTTCCTCACCTACGCGTCCATGCCCGGCCACGAACGGGACGGCGGCTACGCCCCCAAGATGCTCGCCCGCGCCCAGGACCTGATCCGTGTTCCCGCAGGTGTCTCCTGGGAGCACGCGGCCGTGGGCGCAGACGCGGGTGCATGCTCCTACCACGCCCTGGTCGGCGTCGGTCAGGCCAAGCCCGGCGACAAGGTGGCCATCATCGGCTTCGGCGGTCTGGGACAGATCGCCGCGCGGATCGCGGTCCTCAAGGGCTACGAGGTCTACGTCGCCACGCGCAACCAGAACGTCTGGCCGCTGGCGAGGGAGGTCGGCGCCAAGCGGGTCGTCAGCGACATCCGGGAACTGGCCGACGAGCAACTCGACGTGATCGTGGACTTCGCGGGCGCCGGCACGACGACGGCGGCCGCCGTGGACACGGTCCGCCGCGGCGGACGGGTCGTCCTCCCTGGAATGGCAGCGCTGGAGACCACGATCAGCACCAAGTCGCTGATCATGAAGCAGGTCACCCTGGTCGGCGCGCTGGGCGCCTCGCCGGACGCGCAGCGGGGTGTGTACGAGCTGATGGCCACCGGCGAGCTGAGCCCGGTCACCGAGACGATCGCCTTCGAGGAGACCGCCACGGGCCTCGCCCGGCTGTCGAAGGGCGGACTGGACGCGCGTCTGGTCGCGCGCATCGGGGACTGAACCCGACCGAAGCACCGGGCTCGGGACTCGGAGCCCGGCGTCCACCTGATTTTCGATCCGGCAGGAGAGCCGACATGAGCACCCACAACGAACGCGTCGCCATCGTGACCGGCGCGGCCCGCGGAATCGGCGCCGCTGTGGCCCGGCGTCTGGCGCAGGACGGTTTCGCGGTCGCCGTACTGGACCTCGACGAGGCCGCCTGCAAGCCGGTGGTGACCGAGATCGAGCAGTCCGGCGGCCGGGCCCTCGCGGTGGGAGTGGACGTCGCCGACGAGCAGGCGGTGCAGTCGGGTGTGGAGCGGGTGGCCGAACAGTTGGGTGCGCCGACCGTGCTGGTCAACAATGCCGGTGTCACCCGGGACAACCTGCTGTTCAAGATGAGCACACAGGACTGGGACGCGGTGATGGACGTCCATCTGCGCGGCTCCTTCCTCATGACCCGCGCGACCCAGCGGTACATGACCGAGGCGAGGTGGGGCCGGATCGTCAACATCTCCAGCGTCTCGGCCCTGGGCAGCCGAGGCCAGGTGAACTACTCCGCCGCCAAAGCCGGCCTCCAGGGGTTCACCAAGACCCTCGCGATCGAGCTGGGCAAGTTCGGCGTCACCGCCAACGCCATCGCCCCGGGTTTCATCGAGACGGAGATGACGGTGGCCACCGCGGCGCGGCTGGGCATCGAGTTCGAGGACTTCAAGAAGGCTGTCGTCAGCACCATCCCGGTGTCCCGCGGCGGCACACCGGCGGACATCGCCCACGCGGTGTCCTTCTTCGCCGGCGAGGCCGCCGGTTATGTGTCCGGACAGGTCCTGTACGTCGCGGGCGGCCCGCACGGCTGAGCCGGGGGCGGGGTGACAGGTAAGGCGGGCCGCTGGGTTCCTCCGTGTCGCGATGACAGCGCGGACGGTGTCGAACCCGGTGGCCCGACCGTTTCTGGAACGCCCCGGATCCAGAGTCCGTGTTTTCTGAACGACTGACGCAATCTTGTTATTGATCATTTCTGGTCTCATTGCGCTTCCTGTCCCGGGTGCCGTTGTCCTATTCCCTCTGACCGGTGCCCAGTTGGGTGATCGACTTCTTGGTCGCGCCGTGTCGTAGGGCCGCCAAGGCATCGGCGAATCTAAAACAAATAACGCTATGGCGACGTAAAAGTGTTGTTCTTTGGCTGAGCTGCCCCTATCGTCATCCGCGTCACGTGGTCCCTCACCGACGACACGTGGCCTCCATGGAGACGGCATCCCAGTCAGGCTCATTCCACCTGCGACGAGGCAGGAGAGGTACATGAAGGTCGCTGTACAGCCAATGGCCCGCAATCGACGGGCGTCTCGCTGCATCACTCTGACAAGTTCCCTGGTCGGCGCGCTGGCGCTGGCCACGCTGGCCGCATGTTCGTCCGGCAAGGCCGATACCGCGGCCGCCGGCGCGACCACCGGGGGCGGCGACTACGTGTCGCAGTCGCGAGCGCTGCTCGACAAGGCGGCCCAGGGCGCGGTGACGGGTCCCTCGTTCGGGACGGTCGCCGCCGACAAGCTCGTGGCATGGAAAGCGCAGGACATGCCCACCCCCAGCGCGCTGCCCACCGGCAAGAAGATCAAGGTGGCAGTGGTGTACGCGTTCCCGGTGGGCAGCCCGGTGTACCAGACACATCTGATCGAGAAGATCGGCCCGAAGCTCGGCTGGGACGTGAAGGTCTTCCAGGCCGCGACCCCCACTCAGCAGGGCGCGCTGGCGGCGATGCAGCAGGCGATCCTCTACAAGCCCGCCGCCATCGTCGCCCCCGTCGTCCCGGCCACCTGGATCGCCCCCGCGCTGACCAAGGCCCATGCCCAGGGCATCCACACCGTCGGCATCCACCAGGACACGTCGGGTGGTGGCGGATTCGACGCGTACGTTCCCGCGGCCGAAGGAGTCCAGAAGGCGCTCCTCGCGGCCTGGGCGGTCGCGCAGAGCAACGGCAAGGCGAAGACCCTGGTGGTCAGCGCACCCGGTTTCAGCGACGCCAATGTCCCGGCGGCGGAGAAGTACCTCAAGGGCTGCTCCGGTTGCTCGACGAAGAGCATCCAGTTCAACCCCGACGTCTTCATCGACCCGACGAAGACGCAGAGCAGCGTCGCCGCGGCCCTGGCCGCGGACCCCGACGTGGACTACGTGCTGTGGCCGAACGGGTCCGCGCCGCTGCCGGGTGCTCTGAACGGCATCAGCGCCTCCCGGAACCGGGACGCCAAGCTCATCGTCAACACCGCGGGGCCCGGCAGCATCCAGCTGCTCAAGGACGGCAAGCTCCCCGTGGTCGTGCACCATCCCGAGGCCTTGCTGGCCCTTGCCGCGATCGACCAGGTCAGCCGGCTCGCCCAGGGAGAGAAGCCCTTGGCGGAGGACGCGCTGAGGCTTCCGATCACGTACTGGACGAAGGAAGACACCTCGGCTCCGGACTACGCCTCGATCACGGCGGCCGAGCTGAAGGCGAACGACTGGCTGTCCTCGTACGAGAAGGCCTGGAACGTCTCTCTCAAGGACACGGTCCTCGGGGTCAGGAACTGAGATGACCAGTGAGCACCCGCTCAACAGCGCTTCGCCCAGCGGCAGTTCCGTCGCCGAGCCGGCGGTCGACGCGGTGGGCCTGCGCAAGGTGTACGGCCCGACCACGGCACTCGCCGGAGTGGACTTCCAGGTCCGCGCCGGTGAGATCCACGGCCTGCTGGGAGAGAACGGCGCGGGCAAGTCGACGCTGGTACGGCTCCTGGCCGGCGTCGAACGACCCGACGACGGAGAGCTGCGCTTCTTCGGAGAGCTCGCCTCAGGAGGCCCCGGCGAACGCCGGGGAGCGGGTCTCGCCTTCATTCATCAGGATCTCGGACTCTTCCCGGAGTTCTCGGTCGCGGACACGATCGCTCTGTCCAGTGGGTACGTCCGGCGCGCCGGGCTGATCGACGAGTCGGCCTCGGTGGCGGCGGCGCAGGCCGTGGTCGACCGCCTCGGGTTCGACTGCGACGTGACCAGGCCCGTGGGCGAACTGCCGCTCGCCGACCAGACCCTGGTCGCGGTGTGCCGGGCGTTGGCCCACGGTGCCCGGCTCATCGTGCTCGACGAACCGACGGCATACCTCGAAGCCCGCCAGGCCAGGAAACTGTTCGACCTCCTGGCCGGATTGCGAGCCGACGGGGTGGCCTGCGTCCTCATCACCCACCGCAGCGAGGACGTCCTCCGTGTCTGCGACCGGGTGACCGTCCTCCGTGACGGACGAACCGTCGCGGTGCGTACCGCGGAGGAGCTGTCCGAGACGGAGCTCATCCGCCTGATCACCGGCAGAGGCGACGCCTCGGCAAAGGCGGTACGACGGGAAGGGATGCGCTCGAACCGATCCGCGAGGCTGACCGCCGAAGGTCTGCGCGGCCGGGGCTTCGGACCGGTCTCGCTCACCCTCCACGAAGGTGAGGTGCTCGGGCTGTGCGGACTGGCCGACGCGGGCCAGTTCGCGGTCGGCCGGACTCTTGTAGGGGACATGCCTCTCGGCGCAGGCACCCTCACCCTCGGCGGGCGCCCCTACCACCCGAGCGGCGTGCGTGCGGCGCTGGCGGCCGGGATCGGATTCGTCCCGGCCGACCGAAGGGCGGAGGGCCTCGCCGCCTCCCTCACCGCGGCGGAGAACATGCTGATGAGCCCGCCCGGACCGTGGTGGCGCCGGGTGCGCGGGAAAGCCGACGAATCGACCTGCCGCCGACTGCTCGAAACGTTCCGGGTGTCGCCGCCCCTGGCCGACCGCGACGTCTCCACCTTCAGCGGCGGAAACCAACAGAAGATCCTGCTGGCCAAATGGCTGGGCTTCGACCGCCGTCTGATCATCCTGAATGAACCGTCAGCGGGCGTCGACGTCGGTGCCAAGGCGGACATCCACGAGGAGATCCGCTCGGAGTGCGAGACCAAGGGCACCGCGGCCCTGGTCATCACCACCGACTTCCAGGAGATGGTCGACCTGTGCGACCGCGCCCTGATCATGCGTCGAGGGCAGGTCGTCGGTGAACTCGACGCGTCCCGACTCCACGCCGACCTGCTGACCGAGATGGCATACGGAGGAACGCTATGACCGCCCCGATCCGAGCGAGCGCGCCGAGCGCCGCTCCGCGACGTCACCAGCCGAGCTCCGGGAGCGTCGGCGTCCTGTCGCACCGCCTCGGCAGGTACGGCCTGCTCATGCTGCTCGTGTTGACGCTGGTTGCCTTCAGCCTGGCCCGTCCCGAGGAGTTCGCGACCTGGGACAACGTGAAATCCACCCTCGACCAGCAGACGCCCGTGATCATCGGTGGTCTCGCCGTGATGATCCCGCTGCTGACCGACTCCATAGACCTCTCGGTCGCGGCCAACATCTCGATGGCGAACATCCTGGTGGCAGGCCTCACCACGAACGAAGGGTTGGCGACCCCGCTCGCGGTCGTGGCCGCGATCCTGGCCAGCACCGTCGTCGGCCTGATCAACGGCCTGATCGTCGAGCGACTGCAGGTGACCTCGTTCGTCGCCACGCTCGGCATGGCGACCCTGCTGAGCGGGGTCGGCCTGGCCTACAGCGACAGCGCGGACATCCTGACCGTCCCGGACGCCGTCACGTCGATGGCCCGTACCGAGACGCTCGGGCTGCCGCTCTCCGTCTACTACGGCATCGTCTGCATGCTGGTCACGGCTCTGGTGCTCCGTTACCTCCCCGTCGGGCGGAAGCTCCGCGCGGTCGGTGCCAACCCACGGGCCGCGGCACTCACCGGCATCCGACCGGGCCTGTTCCGGGTGGCTGCCTTCACCTTCGGGGGCACCCTGGCGGGCGTCGCAGGCGTCGTACTCACCGGCCAACTCGGCTCGGCGACAGCCTCGGGCGCGGCGAACAGCCTGCTCCTACCGATCTTCGCCGCGGTGTTCCTGGGTTCCACGGCCTTCACACCCGGCAGGCAGAACGTGCTCGGCCTGTTCGTGGCCGTGCTGTTCCTGGCCTTCGTCTCCTCGGGCCTGGTGCTGCTGGGTGCACCACTGTGGGCGTCGCCACTGGTCAATGGCGCGGCACTGATCCTCGCGGTGGCGCTGTCCGCGTGGGCGCTGCGCATCCGCGCCCGCCGGTTCCGCATCCAGCAGCTCAAGCAGTTGGACCGTGAGGAGAGTGCGGCGCCCTGAGGAGAGAATCTCCACTCCGTGGCCTCCGTTTGCCCGGGAGCCTCCCATCCGGAGGCCCCCGGAACCTGATGGATACTCGGCCTACGGCAGCCTGATCGGCCTGAGTTCCTCGAAGCGGTCGCCCGGTCCGGGATTGCCGGCCGTGGTCTTGCCGCCGAGCTGCGTCAGCACGCCCCACACCGCGTTGAGCCCTGTCGTGACGGCGCCCTCGGCCCAGCCGCCGGTCCATGACACGTCGTCGCCGGCGAGGTAGATGCCGCGGTGGGCCGGGTCGAAACCGTCCTGCATGAAGTGGGTGTAGAGACGTTCCTGGTAGCGGTAGTGACCGGGCAGGTTGTCGCTGAAGGCGCCCATGAAGTTGGGGTCGTCCTCCCACGAGATGGTGACGGGGTCGCCGATGATGTGCGAGGCGATGTCGACGTTCGGGTAGATCTGCTTGAGGGAGTGCAGCATCAGCCGTACGCGCTCCTCGACGTCCAGCGGCAGCCACTTCAGTGCGTCGTCGTTCCAGGTGTACGACAGACAGATCAGCGCGGGCCGGTCCGGGCCGTCGTCGAGGAGGTACGTGCCGCGGGTCAGTCGGTCCGTCAGCGTCGTGCTCATCACGTGCTGCCCGGTCTCCAGGTCGACGTCCTTCCAGAAGGGGCGGTCGACGACCACGAACGTCTTCGAGGACTGCATGTAGTGGGTGCGCTCGATCGCCGTCCACAACGGGTGGCTGAACAGTGATTCGTCGGTGTCGATCCGCGCGGACAGCAGCCAGGACTGGCAGGTGGCGATGACCGCAGGGTAGGCCGAGGTGCGGCCCCATCGGTCGGTGATCTCGATGCTGTTGCCGGGCCCGTCGATGCGCCGGATTCGTTTGACCGCTCCGCGGGGCGCGCCCCTGTGCAAGGAGGCCAGGCTGGTACCGGGCGGCCAATGCGCGAGCTGATCGGGTGCGCGCTGCCACAGGCTCTGGGGCAGGAGCTGCGCGCCGCCGAGGATGCGCTGCTGGTCGTCCTCGGCGTTGACGTACACCACCCGCAGGATCTCCAGCATCGAGTCGGGGAAATTGGTGTCCCAGCCGCCCGTGCCGAATCCGACGAGCCCGAAGGCCTCCCGGTACTCGAACGGCAGCGCCGAGAAGGACTTCGACGTGGCCAGGTAGTGCGAGAAGGACACGTCGTCGAAGAGCGGGACCAACTCGTTCCAGAGCTTCTTGACCGTGGCGTAGTCGCGGTCCGCGATGGCCCGCTGCATCGCGCCGAAGTGGGCGCGCTCCTCCAGGCAGTCCCGCCACGCGGCGCCCACGTCGTGGAACATCTGCGGCAGGTCGGCCGGGGACTCCGCGTAGTGCCGCCGGCCGGCCATCTCGATCACGGTGCTGTCGGAGGCCGCGGTGAGCGGGTTGGGGAACGGCTTGGTGTCGAGGCCGAGCAGGTCGACGTAGTGGAAGAACGCACGTGCCGAGCGGGGGAACCGCATCCCGCCGAGGTCGGCGACGGGGTGGTCGGAACCGGGCTGGCGGGCACCGCGCAGCCTGCCGCCGAGCTGGGCGGACTCGTACACCACCGGCTTCAGGCCCAGTTTCATCAGTTCGTACGCGGCGACCAGACCGGACATGCCGGCGCCGACGACGGCGACCTCCGTCCCGTGCTGCTCGGCCGGGACCGAGCCCAGGCCGTCGGGGTGGGCCAGGTACTCGTCGTAGGGGAAGGGGAAGTCGGGGATCAGCATGCTGACTTCGCGCGAGGGCGTGTTCACTTGGTGTCCTGAAGGGCTCGTGCCGGGGTGGGATCCGGCGCGGGTCATATGAGCGAGGAGGAGAGGTAGTCGGTGTCGCGGCGGGCGTCGAGCAGGATGCGGCGGTCCACGTCGGCCACCACCAGCTCCTCGTCGCTCTCGCCGGCGGCGACGCGCCGCCCGTAGGGGTCGCTGAGACCGCTGAGCCCTGCGAAGCCGGGCCCGGCGTGGTTGGCGTAGGCGATGAAGAGCTGGCTCTCCAACGCCCGGGTGGGGACGACCATGCCGGGCACGAGCCGGGTGTCGAACGGTGCCGGCCGCCCGTCGGCAGACGGACGCAGCGGTACGGCGGTGGGCACGCACAGCAGGTCGGCGCCGGAACGCGCGACCGCACGCGTGAACTCGGGGAACTCCACGTCGAAGCAGATGCCGAGCGCGATGTTCACGCCGTGCAGGGGGACGACCCGGGGCTGCTCCCTGCCGGGCGTGAACACCGCGTTCTCCGCCGGGCCGAACAGGTGCGTCTTGTGGTACCTGGTCAGTTCCAGCCCGTCGCCGTCGAACAGCGACGCGCTGACGAAGCGTTCGCCGTGCCGGTCGTCGACGGTCGAGGCGACCAGGGCCAGCCCGGCCGACCGCGCGATGTCCGCGAGCGACCGCCGCTGCTCGTGGCCGTCGACGTCGGTGACGGCCACCGGGTCGTAACCGCTGACGAACAGCTCCGGGGTCACCAGGAGTTGCACGTTCCGCGACCGGGCAGCGTGCGCCGCCCTCTCCAGAGCCGTGAGGTTGTGGTGCGGGTCTCCGACGATGCCGGTGGCCTGCAGGATTCCCACCCGCAGGCGCGCGGGCTCAGCGGGTGTCATCGAGAGCGCCTTCGCACAGCCGCCGTACGACCTCGGTCAGCACGTCGACTCCGGCGCACAGGTCGGCGTCGTTCGTGAACTCGCCCTCGTTGTGGCTGACGCCCTCGACACTCGGGACGAACAGCATCACCGTCGGGACGACGTCGTTCATGTTGATGGAGTCGTGCCCGGCCAGCGTGTGGACGGGCCTGCTGGTGAGGCCGAGGGCGTCGGCGCACTCGCGCGCCAGGTCCACACCGGCGGCCGGGTACGGCCGGACACCCCAGGCGTGCGAACCGCGCACCTCGATACGGACGTCGACCTCGTCCTCGATCAGCTTGATGCCGTTCTCCAGCAGCTGCTTGGCCTCCGCGAGGACCTCCTCGTCCGCCGAGCGCAGGTCCATCGTCAGGTCGACCCGGCGGGCGACCACGACGGGGGAGTTGGGCAGCACCGTGAACTGGCCGACGGAGGTGTGCAGGACGCCGGCGGGGTAGCGGTCGGCCAGCTCGCGCAGCAGAACCACCAGGCGGGAGGCGCCGAGTACGGCGTCCCGGCGGTCGGCGATGACGGTGGACCCGGTGTGCGCCTGCTCGCCGTGCACGGTGACGGTGAACTTCTCGGCGGCCCAGCAGGAGTCGACGAGCCCGATCGTGGTGCCGGAGTCCTCCAGGGAACGGCCCTGCTCGATGTGGATCTCGGCGCACGCGGCGGGCACCGGCCCGGTTCCGGTACCGGTGTGCCCGATGGCGGAGAGTGCGTCCGCGACCGTCACTCCTTCCGTGTCCCGGATGGCCAGGGCGTCCGCGGCCGTCAACTTCCCGGTATAGACGGAGCTGCCCATCATGGACGGGGCGAACCGCGACCCCTCCTCGTTGAACCAGTCCACCACCGCCAGGTTGTACTTCGGCAGGTGCCCGGGGGCGCGGCCCGAGGCGAGCCGCCGCCCCGCGTGCAGCGCCGCCGCGACACCGTAGGCCCCGTCGAACTTGCCGGCCAGGGGCTGACTGTCCAGGTGCGAGCCGACCAGGACGTACGACGCTCCCGGATTCCACTCCAGCAGCCCGAAGACGTTGCCGATCGCGTCGGTCTCGACCGTGAACCCGTACTGGCTGAGCAGAGCGGTGAACCACGCTCGCGACTGGGCGTCGGCGGTGGTCGCGGCCTGGCGGTCGACACCGCCGCCGGGCGTCTCGCCGATACGGCTCAGCGAGCGGAAGTCGCGCAGGAACAGTTCGGAGTCGGTGGCGGAGCCCAATGTGGTGCGGGCGTCGGTTCGCTCAGTGGTCATGGGGGAGTTCTCCTCGGGAGGGGACGGTGGGTGAAGGAGGTGATGTCACTGGCGAGTTGGACCGGTCTCGGACCCGGCGGGGCGACGGTCGGCCGCGAGGGCGAGGGCCCGGCCGCGCACCCCGAACCAGCCGGCGATCAGCGCGGGGACGATGACGAGGAGCGTTCCGACCGTGAACGTCCCTACCGGGTAGTCGAACAGCATCAGCACGAGGACCCCGAACAGGAACAGCAGCGTCAGGTACGAGGTCCAGGGGGCGCCGAAGAGACGGAACGCGGGGCGGTTCACCCTGCCCTGCTGTGACCAGCGGTACAGCCGCAGTTGACACAGCACGATGGTCGCCCAGGTGCACAGGATCGCCAGGGCGGTCGCGTTGATCGCTATCTCGAACGCCCGCTCCGGGACGAAGGCGTTGAGGCCGACACCGAGCAGGGCCAGTACCGCGGTGAAGAGGACGCCCCCATATGGCACGCCCTGCCCGCTGAGCCGGCCCATGAACCGGGGAGCGGTGCCGGAGCGGGACATCGAGCGGTAGATACGGCCGGTCGAGTACAGACCGGCGTTGAGGCTCGACAGCGCCGCCGTGAGCACCACCAGGTTCATCACGCCGCCCGCGCCGGGCACACCGATGCCGTTGAAGAACGTCACGAACGGCGACTGGCCGGCCCGGTAGGAGTTGTACGGCAGCAGGAGCGCGAGCAGGGTCGTGGAGCCGACGTAGAACACGGCGATGCGCCAGATGACGGCGTTGACCGCACGTGGCATCACCTTGGCGGGGTTCTCGGCCTCGCCGGCCGCGACGCCGATCAGGTCGATGCCGGCGTAGGCGAACACGACGCCCTGGACGATGATCACCGCGGGCAGGAGCCCGTTCGGCAGGATCCCTCCGTGGTTGGCCACCGTAGAAAGTCCGGCGTCATGTCCGTCGACCGGGAACCCGGCGGCGAGGAACACGGCTCCGGTCACGAGGAAGACCACGATCGCGGCGACTTTGACGAGGGCGAACCAGAATTCGAGCTCGCCGAAGAAGCGGACGGACACGAGGTTCGCGCAGGTCACGACGAGCAGCGCGGTGAGCGCCAGAAGCCACTGGGGGACGCTGTGCAGGGCCGGCCAGTAATGGAAGTACGTGGCGACCGCGGTGATGTCGACGATTCCGGTGAGAGCCCAGGAAATCGAATACACCCAGCCGGAGACGAAGGCGGCCTTTTCCCCGAAGAACTCGCGGGCGTACGAGACGAAAGACCCCGAGTTCGGGCGGTGCAGCACCAGTTCGCCGAGCGCGCGCAGAATGAAGAACGCGAAGATTCCGCAGAAAGCGTAGACGATAGCCAGCGCCGGACCGGCCGATGCCAGTCGGCCCCCGGCGCCAAGAAAGAGACCGGTGCCGATTGCCCCGCCGATGCCGATCATCTGGATCTGCCGGTTGGAAAGCTGCTGCTGGTAGCCCGACGAGTCGCCGCTGGAGTCAGCGGGACGGGTTGACTGTGGGCCTGTTTCGACAGCCACGAGCTCCTCCTTTTCACTGCACCGAAGGGTGCGCACCGGAAGAGTGTCAGCGGCGGTTGGGGCGGACAATGAAAATGTGCACCGTGCACGGCGCCAAAAATTTGGCCTCTGCACAATGGGGGTCGGGCGATTTCCGTCGGCGGCCACCGCTACGTAACATCACGGGACCGCGTGGCATGTGGCAGCGGTGGAAAGGAGACGCGCGTGTCCGACCACGACACGGAGCGATGGGACGACGTCATCGAGCGCACGCGCGGCCGACTGGACGCGATGGTCGAGCAATTCCTGGCCCGGACCATGGTGGACCCCGCGTACGCCGACTCGGCCCTGACAGCGGAGGATCTGCGCCGGACCAGCGTCCAGTCCTTCACGGCCATCCTCGACAGCCTGCGCTCCGACGGGACCGCGGACGTGCTGACCTCCATCGCCGAGCCGATCGGCACCCGGCGCGCCCGGCAGGCCGTCCCCCTGGACAGCCTGCTGCGTGCCGTCCGGCTCGACTTCACCGTCCTGTGGGACAACCTGGCGGACCCCTCCTGCGGCGCCGATCCGGCCCTCCTGGTGCGCAACGCCGGACGGGTGTGGGCCACGGTGGACGCCTTCGCGGCCCATGTGCAGGAGCACTACCTCGCGGAACAGGTGGCGATCGAACAGGCCGACGCCGACCTCCAACGGCAGTACCTGTCCCAGCTGTTCGGACCGATCCGGCCGACCGGGGCCGCGCTGGACCGCATCGCGGGAGCGCTCCGCATTCCCAGGACGGGACGTTTCTGTGTGGCGGCCACGTCCAGGGACGACGGAGTCACCACCCGCAGAAGACTGCGGGCCATGACCCGCCGGGACGACAGCTTCCTCACCTACGACATGGGACACCACACACTCTTCATCTGGCCGGCGGCGCAGACCGCCCTGGCCGGACTCCCGCCCACGGCCAAGGAGTTGTTCACCGACATGGCGGTCGCCGTCGCACCGGTGGCCCGAGGACTCGTCCGGGTCCGGGAAGCTGCCGCGGCGGCCAGGGAGATCATGACCGACCTGCCGATGGACAGCACGGGTGTCGCGACACTGTCCGACCGCTGGAGATCCGTGACACGGCATCTGCTGGCCGGCGTCGGTTGTGAACTCGGGCAGATCGTCTTTCCGTATCTGGACACATGCACGAAGCTGGAAAGGGCGAAGATTCTCGAAACGGTCCGAAAATATCTCGAAACGGGCAGTCTTGGAGACACCGGCCGTGCCCTGAACTGCCATCGCAACACCGTGCTGAACCGGCTCAACGCCTTCGAGAAGTACACCGGGCTCGATGTGCAGCGGCCCTATGACGCGGCTGCCGTGATCATTTCCCTGGAATAGGGGAAGATCTTGAGAATCTTCGTTCTTGCTGGTCGGATGTGCTCTTCGGTTGTCTGGCCACCCATCGGACACCAGGCTCCCTGAAAGTGCGGGCCGCCTTGCCATCCGGAGACCCCAAGCCCATGGTGGGTATTGTCTGCTTATGCGGCAGAAAGGTCAGGAACGCCATGGACGGATCCGGCCAGGAGATCGGCTCGCTCACCGGCGCTCGTGTCGACACGTCCGTCGCCATCGCGGTGACGGACCGGGACGGCCGGGTGACGTACTGGAGCAGCGGGGCGGAATCCCTGCTGGGATACACACCTGCAGAGATCATCGGCAGGTCGGTGGCCGACCTGGTCACTGCTGATGGCGCGACGCTGCACCGTGACGGGCGGCACCTGGACACGCGAGTGCACCTGAGCCCCTTGCTCGACACCGATCGGGAGGCGGCATACCTGGTGACGGTCTACCCCGGTCAGCTGTCGGGTGCGTCCCCGGACAGTTCACTCATGCGGTGGATGTTCGAGCAGCACCCCGCCCCCCTCGTCGTGTACGACCGCGACGCAAGGGTGCTGCACGGAAACGCGATGATGCTGAGGACGATCGGCACTTCGGAGGGCGAAGCCCGTGGTCGACGACCGACCGAACTCGTCGACGACAGCGTGTCCGAGGATGTGGAGCGGCGGATCCTCCGGGTGGCCCGAACAGGGGAGCCGGAGTTCACCGAGCCTTTCGTCAGGCTCCCAGGAGAGCCCAAGCCGCACGCCTGGGCCGTCGATATCTTTCCACTCAATGACGCGGCAGGCCGGATCCGCGCAGTGGGCTGGGCGGCATCCGACTACTCCCAGCAGTACGCCTCTCGGGAGCGACTCGCCCTGGTGAGCGAGGCCCGGACCTGTATCGGCTCCAGCCTGGACGTGGTGACAACTGCCCGGGAACTAGCGGAAGTTGCTGTCCCGCGCTTCGCGGACCACGTCAGCGTCGATCTAGTGGAATCCGTCTTTGGCGGTGAGTTGCCCGCGCCCACCATCCCGCTCAATCCCATTGTGCTGCGCCGTGCGGCCCATCGGTCGGTGTCGTCGTGGCCGCCTGAGACCGAACCGAGCCCCGGAAAAGCACACAGCCATGGCCCGTCTTCACCGGTCGCCCAGTGCCTTGCCAACGGCAGCGCAGTGCTGCACTACGTCAAAGACGTTGAGATCGCTCCTTGGCCGGCCGACGAACACTTTCCAGCGGCGCTTGCCGAGTCACTCGGGACGCACTCACTGATCGCAGTGCCGATCCGCGCCCGGAGCACGATCCTCGGGGCGGTGCTCTTCATCAGGACTGCCACCTCTCGCGAACCTTTCGGCCTCGACGATCTCGCCATCACCGAAGATCTGGTTGCGCGGGCCGCGGTTTGCCTGGACAACGCCCGCCGGTTCACCCGCGAACGCGGAATCGCGCTCGCCCTCCAGCGGAACCTGCTGCCGCAAGGGCCCATCGTGCACCCGGCCGTCGACACGGCCGCCCGCTATCTGCCTGCGGGGGGAGGCAGCCAGGCGGCCGGCGACTGGTTCGACGTGATTCCTCTGCCAGGGGCGCGGGTAGGCCTCGCCGTCGGTGATGTCGTCGGTCACGGCATCAACGCGTCGGCGACCATGGGCCGACTCCGCACGGCGGTGCGTACCCTTGCCGACATCGACCTGCCGCCCGACGAACTCCTCACGCATCTCGACGACATCGTGACCCATGCGGCGGACGACCAGGACCCCGACGCCACCGGAGAGATCCCCGGTGACGTCGGTGCCACTTGCCTGTACGCCGTCTACGACCCAGTCTCCAGCACCTGTTCCATGGCGACGGCCGGCCACCCCGCTCCGGTGCTGCTCTCCCGGGACGGTGCCAGCAGTGTCATAGACCTGCCCGTCGGCCCCCCGCTCGGCCTGGGCAAGCTGCCCTTCGAGGCGACCGAACTCACCCTTCCCGATGGGAGCTTGCTCGCGTTGTTCACCGACGGGCTCCTTGAGACCCGTGTGCACGACATCGACGAAGGACTCCGCGACCTGTGCCATGCCCTGGAGCAGCCCGCCACCTCGCTCGACGCACTCGCCGACGACATCCTGGAAACGCTGAGCCCCAAAAATCGTGGTGACGACATCACCCTGCTGCTCGCCCGCACACGGGTCCTCGACCGGCACCATGTCGTCTTCTGGGACCTACCCAGTGATCCAGCCACGGTTGCCGAGACACGCAAGCGGGTCCACGACCAACTCGCTGTGTGGAGCCTGGAGGAGGAGGCGTTCACCACCGAACTGGTCGTCAGTGAACTCGTCACCAACGCCATGCGCTACGGTCAGCCGCCCATCCAACTTCGGCTCATCCGTGACAACAACCTCATCTGCGAGGTCTCGGACAGCAGCAGCACCGCCCCACACCTGCGCCGCGCCCGCGTCTTCGACGAAGGAGGCCGCGGCTTGTTCCTCGTCGCTCAGCTCACCGAGCGATGGGGAACGCGCTACAACCGCACCGGCAAGACCATCTGGGCCGAGCAGGCCATCCCTGTTGTGACCACGGACCAAGCCGCTTGATCGCCCTCCCCGTCCTCAGGGAGAGGCTCAATCCGTTTCTGTCTCTTGGTTCATCGTGTGTCGTCCAGGGCGCCCGACATGAGTCGGTGGACCACCTCGGTCAGCAGATCGGTGCCCGCGCTGATGTCCTGGTCGTTCGTGAACTCGCCCTCGTTGTGGGAGATTCCATCGATGCTGGGCACGAACAGCATGATCGACGGTGCGATGTCCTTCATGTTGACCGAGTCGTGGCCGGCGATGGTCATCATGGTCTGGTGGCTGAGGCCCAGCTTGTCGGCTGTCCGGGCGGCGAGTTCGACGCCGGCCGCAGGGAACGGAGCCACGCCCCAACCGTGGGTCTGGACCTGCTCGATGGTGACCGAGGCGCGCTCCTCGATGCCGGGGATCGACTCGGCCAGGTTCTTGGCCGCCGCGTCGAGAAGGCCTTCGTCGGGCGAGCGCAGATCGACGTGTACGCGGACCTCGCGCGCGACCACGACGGGCGAGTTGGGTTCGATGGTCATCTCGCTGACCGAGGTGTGCAACGGCACGTCCGTGCTCTGCTCGGCCAGTTCGCGCACCGCCACGACGAGGAGCGAGGCACCGAGCAGGGCGTCGCGTCGGTCCGCCATAACCGTGGATCCAGTGTGCGACTGCTCGCCGCGGACCACGACCTGGTACTTGCGTGCCGCCCAGGTGGCGTCCACCAGGCCGATGGTGATCCCCTTGTTCTCCAGGTCGCGGCCCTGCTCGATGTGGATCTCGGCGTACGCCGCCACTTCCGGTCCGGGGTAGTCGCCGATCGTGCCGATCTCGCGGAGGGCGGCCTCGACCGTCGTACCGGCAGGATCGGTTGTGGTGAGGGCGGTGCGGGCCGGCAGCTTCCCCGTGAACACCGCGCTGCCCATCATGCTCGGCTTGAAGCGGGAGCCCTCCTCGTTGAACCAGTTCACCACCGCCACGTTGTACTTCGGTACGGCGTCCGAGTGGTTGTACCGCCGCACGGCCCGGTGCGCGGCGTGCGCCGAGGCCAGGACGCCGTACGCCCCGTCGTATCGGCCGCCGAGAGGCTGGCTGTCCAGGTGGGAGCCGGTGAGGACGTACGGGGCACCGGGCGTGACGGTGAAGAGCCCGAACTGGTTGCCGACGCCGTCGTAGAGGACCTCGGCGCCGCGGGCGGTGAGCCACTGGTGGAGCCAGGCTCGCTGTTCCCCGTCGGCGGGGGTGGCGGCCTGACGGTCGACGCCGCCGGCGGGGGTGGCGCCGAAGGAGGAGAGGGTGGCGAAGTCCGTCAGCAGGGTGTTGTCGGGGGTGCTCATGATCACGTCCTGTCGGTCGGGTTTACGTGTACGGGCGGCTTCGGGGCTTACGCGGCAGTCGCCGGTGCGCGGACCGCCGGGTCCTGGATCAGGTGCAGTACGGCCGGGAGTCCGCTCGCGCGTGCGCGCCGGAACGCCTCGCGGAAGTCGCGGTGCGAGGTCACGGTCTCGCCGTACGCCCCGTACGAGCGGGCCCACGCCGCGAAGTCCGGGTTCGTGAGCCGGGTGCCCGACGGGCGGCCAGGGTAGGCGCCCTCCTGGTGCTCGCGGATCGTCGCGTAGCAGCCGTTGTCGACGACCAGGGCGACGAAGACGGCGCCGTGGCCCACCGCGGTGGCCAGCTCCTGGCCGTTCATCAGGAAGCAGCCGTCGCCCGCGACGGACACGACCTCGCGCCCGGGGAAGACCAGAGACGCGGCGACGGCGGCCGGTATGCCCATGCCCATGGCGCCGTTGCGGGGGGCGACGAGGGAGGCCGGGGTGCGGTGCGGAAGGTGCCGGGCCGGCCAGAGGGCGTGGTTTCCGGCGCCGTAGGTGATGACCGCGTCGGGGGTGAGTTCCTCCCGCAGTACGGCCATGACCGCGGTGAGGTCGACGTAGGCGTCGTCGTCCGAGGTGGTCGGCTCGGGGGCGGGAGCGGCGAAGCGGGCGTGGGCCTCCCTGGCGGCCCCGAACCACGCCACGTCGGCGTCCGGTGACGCGGGCGTGGTGACGAGGTCGAGGACGAAGGACGGTGCGTGGGCCGAGACGAACTGGTCGATGCGGCCGCAGTGGCCCTGTGCGTCGCCGGGGAGGACGAGCACCGTCTCCGAGTCGAGGCCCCGGGTGTATCCGTCGCTGAGTACATCGCCGCGCGGGGCGCCGAGGAAGACCGTGAGGTCCGCCTCGTCCAGCAGTCGGGCCGCGTGGTCGCCGCGGCCGTAGCCGAGCGAGCCCGCGTAGGCGCCGGTGCCTTCGAGGTCGTGGGGGACCGCGTCGTAGGTGCGGAAGTCGGCGAGGACGGGGATCGAGTGCCGGGTTGCCCAGCGCATGAGTTCCTGGCCGCTCTCGGCGGTCCAGCCCTCGCCTCCCACGACGATCAGCGGGCGGCGCGCGTGCTCGAACCGGCGTACCAGTTCCTTGAGTTCGGCCTCGGCGGCGCGGGGCCGGGGCACCGCGAGCGGCCGGACCGGGCGTGAGGGACCCGCGGGCCGGGTGAGGACATCCTCGGGGAGGCCGATCACCACGGGACCCGGCCGACCGCTCCGCGCCACGTGGATGCTCTCGGCCACGACGCGGGCGGTGGCGGTCGGGTCGTCGAGCATCACGACCTTCTTCGCCGTGCTGCCGAACCACCCCGCGAGGTCGAACTCCTGGAACGCCTCCCGGCCGCGGTCGGACACCGGGACGAGCCCGACGAAGAGGAGCAACGGCGTCGCGTCCTGGTACGCGGTGTGCACGGCGATGAAGGCGTTCGCGGCGCCCGGCCCCCGGGTGACCATCGCCACCCCGGGCAGCCCCGTCAGCCTGCCCTCCGCCAGCGCCATGAAGCCCGCGCCGCCCTCGTGCCGGGTCACCACCGTCGAGATCGACGAGTCGTGCAGGCCGTCGAGCACGTCGAGGAAGGACTCGCCGGGAACGCCGTACACCCGCCGAACGCCTTCGCGCTCCAGCTGCGCGACGATCAGATGGCCGGCGGAGAGGGGGCGCTCGGGGGAGGCGGGGGGTTCGGGTGCGACGTTCGCCATCGGAGGTCTGTTCCTTCTCTTGAGGCCGCGGGTGCCCGGCCAGTGTTGCTTTCGGGGGCGGTCGCGGGCACGGGGCAAAGGACCCCGGATACGGGCGCCGCGATGTGCAGATGAACAGGGGTGGGTGCGGGGACCGGGTCCGTAACACGAAGTTTTCATCCAGTCTTCGTGGCGCGACGTGGCGCATTGGTCATGTGCACAGTCGCCGGCTCTCTCCGGTGTGCTTCTGCTTCTTGTCGTCGGAGAAGTCGTCGATGCACGGTTGGCCAACCGCTCAGACCTCAGACCGGAGTCCCCATGACCGCTCACGCTTTCCCGCCGACCCCCGACAGCCGGCTCGACGCGACGAAGATGCGCAGGATCTCCCTCGCCAGCATGGTCGGCACCACGGTCGAGTGGTACGACCTGTTCCTGTTCGGCACCGCCTCCGCGCTGGTGTTCGGCGAGGTGTTCTTCCCCGAGTTCGACGGGGCCGTCGGCACGATCCTGTCGTTCCTGACGTTCGCCTCCGCCTACCTGGCGCGCATGGTGGGCGCCGTGTTCTTCGGTCACTTCGGAGACCGTCTCGGCCGCAAGTCCATGCTGTTGATCTCCCTGACGGCGATGGGCGTGGCCACCTTCTGCATCGGCCTCGTCCCCGGCTACGACACGCTCGGTGTGGCCGCGCCCCTCCTGCTGCTCGGCCTCCGCGTGGTCCAGGGCCTCGCGCTCGGCGGTGAGTGGGGTGGTGCCGTACTGATGACCGTCGAGCACGCACCAGATCACCGGCGTGGATTCTTCGGTTCCATGGTCCAGATCGGCGTGCCGATCGGGACGCTGCTCGCCAACGGGGCGTTCCTGCTGGTCGCCTCCACCACGAGCACCGACGCGCTGTACTCGTGGGGCTGGCGGATCCCCTTCCTGGCCTCGGCGCTCCTCGTCGGGATCGGTGTGTACATCCGCCTCCACATCGAGGAGACGCCGTCCTTCCAGGCGGTCCGGGACGAGGGCGCCAAGGCGAAGATCCCGTTCGTCGCGCTGATGCGCCGGTACTGGCGCCAGGTGCTGCTCGGCGGTGTCGCGACGCTGTCCACCGGGTCAACCTTCACCCTGATGGTGGCCTCCGGCGTCAGCTACGGCACCAACGACCTCGGGCACTCGAAGAACCTGATGCTGTGGGCGGTCATGGTGTCCTGCGGTGTCGCGTTCCTGGCGATCCCGTACTTCGGCCGGCTGTCCGACCGGGTCGGCCGCAAGCCCGTCATCTACGCGGGCATCGCGGCGGAGGCCGTACTCGCGTTCCCGTTCTTCTGGCTCCTCGACACCGGGTCGGCGCCTCTGGTCTTTGTGGCTTACGCGCTGATGATGCTCGCGTTCTCCGCCAACTACGGCCCGATCGCGACCTTCCTCGCCGAGCTGTTCGGCACCCGGGTGCGGTACTCGGGTCTCTCGGTCGCCTACATGCTGTCGGGCCTGCTGGGATCCGCGGCGACGCCCGCCATCACCGCGTGGCTGCTGACGGCCACCGGGAACAGTTCCTCGATCGCCTGGTACGTGCTCGGTGCGGCGACCTTGTCCCTGCTGGCCCTGTTCCTGCTCGCCGAGACCCGGTTCGGGGACATCGACGAGGTGGGAGCGGAGTCCTCCCGGCCCGCCGCGAGCCCGATCGGGGCGGTCGCATGAGTATCACGCGGATCGAGTCGGCGCCGGGCGTCCCCGCCGCCGTAGGCCCCTATGTCCAGGCGACGTCCGCCGGCGGCTTCGTCTTCACCACCGGCCAGATACCCGCCGCCCCGGGCCGGTCGACCGGAACCTTCGAGGACGACGTGCACGCGACGCTGTGCAACCTCGAAGCCGTGCTCCACGCGGCCGGTTCCGACCTCGACCACGTCCTCAAGGTCAACACCTTCCTCAGCTCACCGGACCAACTCGCGCCCTACAACCAGGTCTACGAGACGTTCTTCGCCGGCCGCCGGGCGGCGCGGACAACGGTGTGCGTGGGGCTGTGGGGTGTGTCCCTGGAGATCGACTGCGTCGCGGTGGTCCGGACGGAAGCGGACCGGTGAGCGTCACGGTCCAGGGCCAAGTGGCCCTCGGGCAGGCGGAGTTGCTGGAGCGCCTCCAGCACGTCGACCTCCCGACCCTCGGCCATCTGCTCGAAGACGGCTTCGTCGACCCGGCCGTACGGCGACTGGGGCAACCGCGCCGGATGGCCGGTACGGCCGCGACGCTCGCCCTCGACGTTCCGGACGCCACGGCGGTGAACCGCGCACTCCTCGCACTTCGCCCCGGTGACGTACTCGTCGTCGACATGCGCGGCGACCACACCCACGCGCCGATCGGCGCCGTCACGGTCGCGGCGGCACGAGCGCGTGGGGCCGCGGGCATCCTCGTCGACGGAGTGGTGACCGACGTGGACGCGCTCATGGATCCGCACTTCGGCCTGCCGGTCCACGCCCGCGGCACCACCTGCCTGACCACCAAGCGACTGGACGGCGGCGGAGGGCGGCACCAGGTGCCCGTGGACATCGGCGGTGTCCGTGTCGCGCCGGGGGACATCGTTCTCGGCGACGCCAATGGCGTGATCGCCCTGCCGCCGGTCGCGCTGGCCGCCGTAGTACGGCAGGCGGAGCTGTCGGACGCGGCCGAACCGGAACTCCTCGCGCGGATCCGGGCGGGCGAAGACCTTCGGACGCTGCTCCACCTCGGCTGACCGAGAACCAGACCCCACCAAGGGAAGAAGCACGTGACGGAATACAAGATCGTCGACCCGGCCACGAACACCCTCGTGCGGCGGTATCCGACGTCGGACGACGCCACGGTCGACCGCGCGGTCGAGGCAGCAGCAGCGGAGTTCGCTGCCTGGCGCCGACGCCCGATCAAGGAGCGTGCCGATCTCGTCCTCGCCGTGTCGCGGGAGTTCGAGAAGCGGCGCGAGGAACTGGCCGCGATCATCACTCGTGAGATGGGCAAGACCACCCGTGAGGCACTGGGCGAGGTGGACCTGTCGGCGGCGATCTTCGCGTACTACGCGGAGCACGGCCCCGGCTTCGCCGCGGACCAGCGGCTCGACGTCCGCGGCGGCGACGACGTGGTCGTACGGTCCGAACCACTCGGCGTGCTCCTCGGCGTCATGCCGTGGAACTACCCGTACTACCAAGTCGCCCGCTTCGCGGCGCCCAACCTCGTCCTCGGCAACACCGTCGTCCTCAAGCACGCCCCGAACTGCCCCGAGTCGGCCCAGGCGATCGAGGACATGATGCGGGCGGCCGGACTGCCGGCCGGTGCGTACGTCAACGTGTACGCCACCAACGAACAGGTCGCCCGCGTGATTGCGGACCCTCGGGTCCAGGGCGTCTCGCTCACGGGCTCGGAGCGTGCTGGGCGGGCGGTGGGCGAGGTCGCGGGCCGCCACCTCAAGAAGTACGTCCTCGAGCTCGGCGGTTCCGACCCCTTCGTCGTCCTGCCCGACGCCGACCTGAACGCCGCTGTCGCTGCGGCCGTCGAGGGCCGGATGGGCAACGCGGGCCAGGCGTGCACCGCCTCGAAGCGGTTCATCGTGGTCGACTCCGCCTACGACCGTTTCCTGGGCGCCTTCACCGACGCCGTGCGGGCCCTGACCGTCGGGGACCCCACCGCCGACGGCGTCTCCTTCGGTCCCCTCTCCTCCGAGGAGGCCGCCCGGACGCTGATCGGACAGGTGGACGACGCGGTGGCCAAGGGCGCGACAGTGATGACCGGCGGCAAGCGGCCCGCCCGCGAGGGCGCCTTCGTCGAACCGACCATCCTCACCGCTGTCACCCCCGGCATGCGCGCGTACCGGGAGGAGATCTTCGGCCCGGTCGCGGTCGTGCACCGCGTCCCCGACACCGCAGCCGCGATCCGCCTCGCCAACGACACGCCGTACGGCCTGGGCAGTGTCGTGTTCGGCCGCGACCTCGACGCGGCGAAGGCGGTCGCCGACGCGCTCGATGTCGGCATGGTCTCGATCAACGGCCCCTCCGGCACCCAGGAGGACCTTCCCTTCGGCGGGATCAAGCTCTCCGGTGTGGGGCGGGAGCTGGGCGCGTACGGCATGAGCGAGTTCGTCAACCGGAAGGTCATCCGCGTACGGGGATGAGCCCGTTGATGCCGGGCGGGGCGGACAAGGCCAGGATGGACCACATGCACACTCCGCCTTCACCCTCGGCCCTGCCTCCGCCGGACCCTCATGTCGTGGCTCTGGCACGCCAGTGCCTGGAGGAGATCGACAGCCTGGTCGACGAGTGGGCCGAGTACGTGGGGCCGCTGCGTGCCTCCTACTCGGACCTGGTCTCCCCGCAGGAGTTCCGTGACAGTGCCTGGCAGGCGTTCGAGGTCCTGCTGCGCACCGTCGCCCGACTGCCGGTGCCGGAACACATCGCCGACGTCTCCGAACGGGTCGGCGAACAGCGCGCCCGGCAGGGCGTTCCACTGGACGCGCTGCTGCAGGCCGCTCGCGTGGACTTTCGGGTCGTGTGGGCCGCCCTGGTGCGGCGCGCGGGTGACGAGGGCAAGGCGCAGTTGGTCAACTCCGCCTACTACGTGTGGGAGGCGGTCGAGCACCACGTCACCGGCATCATGACCGCCTATCAGCGCACCGTGCTGGAGATGGGCCGGCGGACGGAGGACGAGCGGCGGCTGTGGTTCAGCCGGCTCCTCGACAGCGACGGCCGTAATCCCACCGTGGTGCAGGACGCCGCGCGGGCGCTCGGGTTTCAGGTGTCCGGGCGTTTCCTGTGTGCGGTCACACCCGGAGGCGGCGAAGCGTCGCTGCGCGGAGTCGCGAACGCGCTTCGTGGCCTCGGTGCCCCGCTGCAACAGCAGGCGGTCGCCTCGGACATGGTCCTGGTCGTCCAATTGAGTCCCCGACTGACCCGGGACGCGGTGCTGACCCAGCTTCAGGGAACGCCGTGCGGTGTCTCCTCCGAGGTGACAGGGCTGACCGAGCTGCCCCGCGCGGTGACCCTGGCGACGGCGACGGCCCGCGTGCTGCCGCCCGACGCCGGCGAACCCCACCGCCTGGAGGACAGCTGGCTCGACGTCCTGGTCCACCGGGCCGGGGACCTCGGCCGGGATCTCGCGGCCGACGTGTTCGGCGGGCTGCACGCCGGGGCTCCCGCGGCGGAGGCGGACCGGCTGCTGGAGACGGTCCAGGTTCACCTGTCGGGCAGCGGCTCCGTCGCCGACACGGCCGCCGTCCTGTACTGCCACCGCAACACGATCCAGCAACGCCTCAACCGCTTCGCCGAACTCACCGGACGGGACCCCAGACGCCCCGAGGACGCGGCCCTGGTGGTCCTGGCCCTCAGCGCGCATCGCCTGGAAAGGGTGTCATTCGGTGAGCCACGGGTCGGTCCGTGAGGAAGCCTCCGTTGCCGCGCCACGTCGTCACGCAGCCGGCGATGTCCGCGTCGAGCAACACCATGTCGATGCCCGCCAGTTCCGCACCGCGCAGTCCGGCGGGGAACTCCGCGTCCAGGTGCTCCTGCCACAGACGGCTGACGACGGCCTCGCGCTTGCTCTCCCCGTTCACGGAGGCCATCCTCCTTCACGCGGCCCTGTCCTGTCGGTGCGTCGCGCGGTCGCCTACTCACCGATGAGCGGTCGCAGTGTCCGGTGGGCGATGCGCAGCCCCTGCTTCACCTTGTCCTCGGTGCCGGACCAGACGGGGTCCTCGTGTTCCACGGAGACGGTGCCGGTGTAGCCGAGCTCGTGGAAGCGGTCGACGACACGGCGCCAGTCCACCTCGCCCAGGCCGGGTACCCGGTAGCGCCACCAGCCCGTCTCCCAGGGGTTGTTGCCTTTGTGGACGGTGCCGAAGAAGCCGAAACGGTCGCGCTTGCCGGGGAAGAGTTCCACGTCCTTGGCCTGGGTGTGGACGATCCGGTCGATGTACGGCTCGATAGTCGTGAGCGGGTCGACGCCGATCCATGTCAGGTGCGAGGGATCCCAGTTGAGGTAGAAGCCGAGCCCGAACATCCACTCCCACAGCTCGGGGGAGTAGGCGAGGTTGCCCGGATAGCCGTCCGGATGCCAGCCCTCCATCACACAGTTCTCGATCACGATCTTGACGCCGCGATCCGCCGCGTAGGAGACCAGCTCGGGGAGGATCTTCTCGCCCTCGCGCAGGTTCTCCACGACGGAGAGCCCCGGATCGCGTCCGATGAACGTGCCGACCGACTCCACGCCCAGCCGTGCCGCCACGTCGATCACATGCCGGAGATGGGCCCTGATCGCCTCCCGGGTCGCGGGGTCGGGGTGCAGGTTGTTCTCGTAGTAGGCCAGGGAGCTGATCTCCAGGCCGGTGCGGCGCAGGAGTTCGCGGGTCGCGTCCTCGTCGGCCTCCGAGAAGGTCGCCACGGGGAGGTGTGAGGCCTCGAAGTCGCGGCCGCCGGTGTTCGGCCACACCGCGACTTCGAGGGTCTGGTAGCCCTCGGCGGCGGCCCAGTCGGCGATCTCGTCGAGCGACAGGGAAGGGAGGCAGGCTGTCAAGAAACCGAGCTTCATGGCGCGGGTCCTTCGCTTCGGTGAGTGAGAGGGATGGGGGTCAGCCGGGGACCGTGGTCCACGCGCGCCGGTCCGCCGAGGCCAGGACGGCGTCGACGAGGCGGGCGGACCGTACACCGTCGATCACGGTGGGCAGGCCCTCCGGGGACTCGCCGCGCAGGGCCGCGTAGGTGTCCCTGACGAAGTTCTCGAAGCACTCCAGGTAGCCCTGGGCGTGTCCGGCGGGTACGAGCGAGAGCCGGGCCGCCTCACGGGAGTTGGACGCCGGATCGCGGACCACTGTCTCGGTACGGTTCCCGTAGCCGAGCCACAGGGACTCGGGCAGCTCCTGGTCGAAGACGGCGCTGGCGTCCGCGCCGTCGAGTTCGAACCACAGCCGGTTCTTCCGGCCGGCCGAGACCTGCGAGACGGTCGCGGACACCAGGACCCCGTCCGTCGTCCGCCCGAGCACTCCGACCGCGTCCTCCGTGGTGACCGGAACGCGTACGGCGTCGGTGAGCGACCCGCCGGAGAACGTCGGGCCCCCGACATCGGGCCGTTCGGCCACCGTCGTCGCGGTCTCGGCGAGCACCTCGGCGATCCGGACCCCGGCCACCCACTCCACCAGGTCGAACCAGTGCGAGCCGATATCGGCGAAGGCCCGCGACGGGCCGCCGACCGTGGGGTCCACCCGCCAGCTGGTGCTCCCGGGGGAGAGCAGCCAGTCCTGGAGGTACGAACCGTGCAGCAGCTGCCAGGGGCCGAAGTCGCCGGCCGAGACCCGGGCCCGCAACTCACGGACCATGGGGTGATAGCGGTAGACGAACGGCACGGTGGCGATCCTGCCCGAGGCCACGGCGGTGTCGGCGAGCAGTTGGGCGTCGGCCGCCGAGGTGGCGATCGGCTTCTCGCAGATGACGTGCTTGCCGGCGATCAGCGCGTCGCGGGCCTGGGCGACATGGAGGTGGTTGGGCGTGCAGATGTGGACCACGTCGACACGGTCGTCGTTCAGGACGGCGTCGACGTCCGGATAGGCGACGTCGACCTGCCAGTCGCGGGCCGCCGCCCGGCTCCGCTCGGGTGAGGAGGCCAGGACGCCGACCACGTCGGCGCCGGCCGCGCGTGCGCTGCGGACATGGACTCCGGCGATCATTCCCGCGCCGAGCACGGCGACCCGTGGACGCGGGATACGTGGACGTCGTGCGTGAGTTTCGGTGACGCGTGGGGTGTGCGTATGCCCAGTCGGGGCAGCCATGCAAGATCCTTTCGGCAATTGCCGTACGGGAACTCGCTGTTCCGGCCTCATCCGCGGCCAACAATAAGAGCTCGACTTCTTTCGGGAAAGCCCTTTGATTATTGTCGTTTCTGGAATATTAATCGTCCGTTGGTGTCGTCGGCCTCACCAGGGGAGCGAATGTGGCAGCACGACTGGGCGCACCGGGCACCGGCTCGCGCCGTCACTCCGACGCGGTCCGCAGCCAGATCGCCCGGCTGGTCGCGGCGGGCGAGGCGTCCCACCGCCTCGACCTGTCCCGGCTCACCGGACTCTCACGGTCCTCGATCCACACCCACGTACAGGATCTGGTGGACGCGGGCCTGTTGCACGGAGAGGACGCCGGCGGCGGAGGAAGAGGCCGGCCGGCGCTGCGGCTCAGCCTCGCGGGTGACGCGGGCGTCGTGCTCATCGCCGACCTCGCCCCCTTCTCGACACGCTGCGTGGTGACCGACCTGACCCAGCAGGTGCTCGCCGACGTGGACTCCCCCTGGCAACTGTCCGAAGGTCCGGAGCCCACCGTGGCCCTTCTGGTGGAGCAGTTCGCCGACCTGCTCGAACTGGCGAAGGTGCCGGCGGACCGGCCCCGCGTCCTGGTCGTCGGACTACCGGGCCCGGTGGACGTGGCACGGGGCATGGCCGTCCGCCCGCCGATCATGCCGGGCTGGGACGGCTTCCCGGTGGCTGATCGGCTCGCGGGCCTGCTCAACTGCCCCGTCCTGGTGGACAACGACGTCAACCTCATGGCGCTCGGTGAGGCACGGACGGTGCCGCCCGAGCAGTTGCCCCTGCTGTTCGTGACCGTCGGCGCCGGTATCGGCGCCGGGTTCGTCCTCGCCGACGGGACGCTGCACCGGGGCGCCGACGGCGCGGCCGGAGACATCGGGCACATCCGTGTCCCCGGCGCCGATGAGGTGGTGTGCCGGTGCGGAAAGGCCGGCTGCGTCGAGGCGGTGGCGTCCACCGCGGCACTCGCACGAGGCCTCACGCCGACCGGTGAACCGCCCCTCGGCATGGCGGAGGACGGTGCCGCGATGCGGGACTTCGTGGCACAGCTGCGCGACGGCCTGCCGGACGCACTGCACGCGGTGCGGGCTGCCGGGGCCGCGCTGGGCGAGGTGATCGCCCTGTGCATCCACATGCTGAACCCGCGTCATGTCGTCGTCGGCGGCGAGGTCGTCGAAGCCAGCGACGACCTGCTGTCCGCGGTGCGCGCCGTGGTGTACCGGCACGCCCTACCGCTGGCCACCCGCGAACTGTCCATCACCCGCAGCGACTTGGGGCGGGACGCGTCGGTGGTGGGGGCGATGGTGCTCGGCATCGAGCAGCTGCTCTCGCCGACCGGGATCGGGCGCTTCCTGGGGCCGCGCGTTACTTCATGAAGTGAGGTGACGGCAGGGCGGTCCGTTCAGCGGACCAGCGTTCTTTACCGCCTCCCACCGCCGCCGCTAATTTCCATCGCGTCTCGCACGTCCGGTCTCATCCACCGGCGGACTCGCTCCGCTCGACCGAGACTTGGGAGACACGGTGAACAAACCCACCCCTCGTGCACGCATCGGCGTCGTCGGTGCCGGCATGGTCTTCGACGCCTACGCCCGGGGCCTCGCCTGGTACGGCGATCTGCCCATCACCAGGATTGCCGACATCGACGTCGGCAAAGCCCGCGCCAAGGCCGAACTCCACGGCATCCCCGCCTACGGCACGCCCGGGGAGCTCTACGCGGACCCGGACGTCGACGTCGTCGTCAACATCACGCCACCTACTGCCCATTGGGAGGTGACACGGGACGCGCTCGCCGCGGGCAAGCACGTGTACAGCGAGAAGCCCCTCGCCGCGACGGTCGCACTGGCCGGCGAGAACCTGGCACAGGCACGTGCCGCCGGTCGCGTCCTCGCCGGTGCGCCCGACACGTTCCTCGGCACGGCCGGCCAGACGGCACGCGCGGCCCTCGACAGCGGCCTGATCGGCACGCCCTTCGCCGCGACCTCTTTCGTCCGCTCGTCCAAGGTCGAGGCCAAGCATCCCAACCCCGGCTTCTTCTTCCAGCCCGGTGGCGGACCGACGCTCGACTGGGGCCCCTACCATGTGGCGGCCCTGGTCAACCTGCTCGGGCCCGTCGCCGAGGTAGTCGGGACCAGCACGATCCCGAGCCCCCGGATCACCGTGACCGCCCCGGACCGCGTCGTCGACGAGGTCGAGGTCACCGTCCCCACGACCACCGCCTCGATCCTGCGCACGGTCTCCGGCGCGATCGTCACCACCCTCTACAGCTTCGACATCTGGGACATGACACTGCCCCACATCGAGGTGTACGGCACCGAGGGCACCCTGAACATCCCCGACCCGAACCGCCACGACGCCCCGGTTCTCATCAAGCGCCGTACGGACGCGGACTGGTCCGAACTCCCCTCGGTCATCCCGCCCACCCGCGCCGCCGAAGCAGGCCCCTTCCGCGGCCACGGCGTGAACGACCTCGTCGAGTCCCTGCGCGGTGCACCGCTGCGCGTCCCGGGCGAGTTCGCGCTGCACGTCCTTGAAGTGCTGGAGGCGATCGAGCAGTCGACGTTCGCCGGCGGAGTCCGGGCGATCACCAGCCAGGCCGTGCGGCCCGCGGCCGCGGCCCTCCCGCAGTCCGTCTCCGTCTGAGTCCCCTCCGGCCCCGCACGCCGGCACCGATCCCGCAAAACCCTCTGAACCAATCGTGCGTGACGTGAAAGGAATCCCCATGCAGCGCAGAACCCGTGCAGTCGCGCTCGCGGCTGCCGCGATGCTGGCAGGCGCAGGTGTCACAGCGTGCGGCGGCGGCTCAGGCTCCGCCTCCGGTGACAAGACCATCACCTACTGGGCGACCAACCAGAGCACCAGCCTCGACGCGGACAAGAAGATCCTCCAGCCGGAGATCGACAAGTTCACTCAACAGACCGGTGTAAAGGTCAAGTTGGAGGTTATCCCCTCGGCGGACCTGCTCAATCGCATCCTCGCGGCGACGACCAGCGGCAAGGGCCCTGACGTACTGAACATCGGCAATACCTGGTCCGCGTCACTCCAGGCGACCGGCGCCTTCGTCGGCTGGGACAAGGAGCTGATGGCCAAGGTCGGCGGCGAATCCCGGTTCCTGCCAACGGCGTTGAAGTCCACCGGCGCCACCGGCCAGGACCCGGCGAGTCTGCCGCTCTACACCAGTGCGTACGAGCTCTTCTACAACAAGAAGCTGTTCAAGGCGGCGAACATCAGCTCGCCGCCGAAGACCTGGAGCGAGTTCGTCTCCGACGCGCGCAAGCTCACCAAGGACACCGACAGCGACGGCAAGACCGACCAGTGGGGCCTTGGCCTGCAGGGCGCATCGTCCTCGTTCGCCGCGCACTTCGCGTTCATTCTCGGCACCCAGCACGGAGCCAAGGTCTTCGACGGCCACACCCCGAAGTTCGACGACGCGGGCATGGTCGACGGAATCGACCAGTGGCTGTCCTGGATCGGCAAGGACGGCATCGTCAACCCGTCCGACGCCGAGACCACCGACAAAGTCGCTCTCCTGAAGAACTTCGCCTCCGGCAAGGCCGGGATGATCCTCGCCCAGTCGTCGACCGGCCTGACTCTGGGCCAGTACAAGATGACGACGGGCGACTACGGAGTCGTCCCGGTGCCGGCCCAGGACTCGCCGGCCGCGGGCGCCAAGGACATCGGTTCGTTCGTCGGCGGGATCAACGTGGCGATCTTCAAGAACACCGGGAACCTCGACGGGGCCACCCAGTTCGTGAAGTTCCTGACCAGCGCCAAGGAGCAGGTGATCCTCAACAAGGTCTACGGGACGCTGCCCTCGGTCACGGACGCCAAGGACCCGGCGTTCGACACCCCGACGTTGGCCGTGGCCCGCGAAACCCTCACCTCCCGGTCCGTACCGCTTCCGCAGATCGCCGAGGAAGCGCAGTTCGAGACCCTGGTCGGCCAGGCGATGAGCTCCTTCGCCGCACAGACCGCGACCGGAAAGCAGCCCGGCAAGGCCGAGATCAAGAGCGAGATGGCCGCGGCGAACCAGAAGCTCGAAGCGGGCAGCTAGGAGCGGGACGATGGCAGTCATCAGTCCTTCCGGGACACGCGAGAGTCCCGGGACACCGGACATACCGAAGCAGTCCCCAGGCGGCCGCTCCCGGGCGCGCGGGCGCCGCTGGATCCCGTACGCCTTCCTGCTCCCCGCCCTGGCCCTAGAACTGCTCATCCACTTCGTGCCCATCGTGCTCGGCATGGCGATGAGCGGCCTGCGTGTGACGCAGTATCAGATCAGCCACTGGTGGGAGGCGCCCTTCACCGGCCTCGGGAACTTCAGGATCGCCCTGGACTTCGACGGCCCCACCGGCAAGGCTCTGGCCCAGTCGTTCCTGGTCACCCTCGGCTTCACGGCCGTCGTCCTGACCGGGGCCTGGATCGTCGGCATGGCGGCGGCGCTCGCGCTGCAACGCGGCTTCCGTGGCCGGGGTCTGCTGCGGACGCTGTTCCTCGTGCCCTACGCGCTGCCCGCGTACGCCGCGGTCATCACCTGGCGTTTCATCTTCCAGCGCGACAACGGCATGCTCAACCACCTGCTGGGCCAGCTCGGGTTGATCGACGACAACCCGTTCTGGCTGATAGGCCAGAACGCCTTCTGGGCCGAGTGCGTCGTCGGGATCTGGCGGATGTGGCCCTTCGCCTTTCTGATCCTCATGGCCGGCATGCAGGCGATTCCGGGCGAGGTCTACGAGGCGTCGAGCATCGACGGAGCAGGGCCGTGGCGGCAACTGCAGATGATCACCCTGCCGTTGCTCTCGTCGGTCAACAAGGTGCTGGTCCTCGTGATGTTCCTGCACACCTTCAACGACTTCAGCACCCCGTACATCCTGTTCGGCGGCTCGGCCCCGCCCGCGGGGGACCTGATCTCGGTGCACATCTACCAGAGCTCGTTCGCCACCTGGAACTTCGGCCTCGGATCGGCCATGAGCGTGCTGCTCCTGCTGTTCCTGACGCTGGTCAGCGCCTGCTATCTCGCCTTCACCCGGAGGACCGGCCATGAATCATGACACCCCGGGCTACCGGCTATTCCGGTACGTCACCCTGACGCTGCTGTCGGTGTTCGTCATAGCCCCGCTGTACGTCATGCTGGCCTCGTCGCTGAAGACGCTCCCCGACGTGCAGGGCGAGTTCACCTGGATCCCGTCGTCGCCGACGATCCAGTCCTTCATCGACATCTGGCGCACCGTGCCGCTCGCCCAGTACTTCGTCAACTCGACGATCGTGGCCGTGTCCGCCACGGTGCTGTCGGTACTGGTGGCGATCTTCGCCTCCTACGCGCTGAGCCGCTGGAAGTTCCCCGGCAGCGGAAGCTTCAAGTCAGCGGTGCTCGCCACCCAGATGTTCCCCGGGATCCTCTTCCTGCTGCCGCTGTACCTGCTGTTCGTCTACGCCGACCAGAACCTCGGCACCAACCTCGTGGGCACCCGTACCGGGCTCATCGTCACGTACCTGACCTTCTCCCTGCCGTTCGCGGTGTGGATGCTGGTCGGTTACTTCGACACCGTTCCGCGCGACCTCGACGAGGCGGCGAAGATGGACGGCGCCGGGCCGCTGCGCACCCTGCTGCAGATCATCGTGCCCGCCGCGACGCCGGGAATCGTCGCCGTGTGCATCTACGCCTTCATGACCGCCTGGGGCGAAGTGCTCTTCGCCTCGGTCCTCACCACCGAACAGACCCGCACCCTGGCCGTGGGCCTACAGGCCTACTCCACCGAGGCGAACGTCTACTGGAACCAGGTCATGGCCGCTTCGCTGGTCGTGTCCGTCCCGGTCGTCGCCGGATTCCTGCTTCTCCAGCGCTTCCTCATCACCGGATTCACCGCCGGCGCCGTGAAGTGACCAAGTGTCCCCGACAGATTGGAACTTGGAATGCCGACCATAGGCTTGCAGCTCTATACCTTGATGGACGTCCTGGCGGACCGTCCCGCCACGCTCGCCAGGATCGCCGGCCTCGGGGTGACCTCGGTGGAGCCCTTCCGCCTGGGCCGCAGCGACCTGAACCGTGCCGCGCGCTTGGCAGAGGCGCGCTCGCTCAAGGACGACATCGACGCCGCCGGCCTCACGGTCTCCTCGACCCACGCCCGCCTGCCCGACGCGGAGGATCCCGGCTGGTTCTTCGAGGAGATGGCCGAGGCGGGCGCGCCCATCGCCATCGCCTCCACCCCCGAAGCGCTCCCCGGATTCACTCGCGACGCCCTGGTCTCGGCCGACGGGGTGCGCCGCTACGCCGACCGGCTCAACGCCCTGGCCAAGGCGGCTGCCGCCCACGGCCTGCGGGTCGGCTACCACAATCACTACTGGGAGTGGACCCCGCTCGACGACGGCCGATACGGCTACGACGTGCTGTGGGACGCCCTCGACCCGGCGGTCGTCGCCGAGGTCGACCTCTACTGGGCCCAGACCGCGGGCCAGGTGCCCGCCGAGGTGGTCGCCAGGCTCGGCGAGCGGGTCGAGCTGGTCCATGTGAAGGACGGCCCGGCGGTACGCGGCGAACCGCAGGTCGCGGCCGGGCAGGGCTCGGTGGCCCTGGCGGACGCGCTCGACGCCGGCCGGGACTCGATCCGCGCGCACATAATCGAGGCGGACGGGATCGCCGAAGGGGCGGACATCTTCGACCTGGTGGCGGAAAGCGTGGCCTGGCTGAAGGAGCGTCAGGGCGTGATCTCCGAAGCGTCTTGACTGCGAGTTGCGGGCCGTCGGTGGTCGCTCCCCGGGGCATACGGAGCGACCACCGACGCGGTCCCAGGTACGGGTCGTCACCGCGCGTTCGCGCAACACGGACTTGCGGACCTTTCCGGTTTCGGTGGGTGGCAGGGTTTTGAGCGCAGCACTCCGTGATCGGCCCGGGGGTCTTGCCCTCCCGTCTCCCGGCGGCGACGGCCCCCGGACCGAGCGCAAGGTAATGGTCGCGGCAAGGAGAGCTGCGGGATCAGCAGACCAGGGACCGGCTCAGTGGGCCTGAGCGCAGGTGACGGCCCCGGGGCGCGGTGTCCGTCAGCCGGCCCGCCTCAATGACGGGACGACCGCCCACCACGACGGTCTGCGGCCAGCCGGTGACCGGCATGCCCTCGTACGGCGTGTAGTCCGTGGCCATGTGCAGACCGGTGCTGCGGACGGTCCGGGTGGCCGTGGGGACCCAGATCGCCAGGTCCGCGTCCGAGCCGGGCGCGATGACTCCCTTGCGGGGGTACAGGCCGTTGAGCCTGGCCGGGTTGGCGCACATCAATTCGACGAAGCGGCCCATGGGCAGGCCGCCCTTGACCACCAGCTCGCTGAAGATCACCGGCATGCGGGTCTCCACTCCCGGCAGACCGTTCGGCATCGCCCGTACGTCGTGGCTCACCGACTCCTTCTGCGCCGTGTCGTAGCAGCAGTGGTCGCTGCCGATCGTCGCGACCTGGCCCATGAGCAGCCGTGAGCGCAGTCCGGCGACCGTGCCTGCGTCCCGCAACGGCGGGCAGCACACGAAGCGTTCGGGGTGCGGACCCGCGTACGCCGTGTCGTCCAGAACCAGGTGGTGGGCAACCGTCTCCGTGAACGCCCGCACTCCCCGGCCGCGGGCACGAGCCACCAGGTCGACTGCCTCGGGTGTCGACTGGTGGACGAAGTACACCGGGGCCGACACCGACTCCGCGATGGCGAGGATCTCGGCGACCGAGGCATTCTCGGCCAACTCCGGTCGCGTACCGGCGTGATGGGACGCGCTGATCGACCCGGCCGCCTCGCCGCGCTCCTGCGTGTCCGCGATGATGTGGTCGGCCTCGCAGTGGATGACCACCATGCCACCGAGGTCACGCAGCGTGGTCATCACGTTGAGGATGGTCTTCTCGTCGGCCATGGTCTCGCCGCGATACGTGGTGAACATCTTCACCGTGACGATGCCGTCGGAGGCCAGCGACCGCAGCTGTTCCGGCACGGAGTCGTCCCACTCGACCACGCACGCGTGCAGTGCGCTGTCGCACAAGCCCTGTGCCGCCTTGGCGCGTTGGGCCGCCGCGACATCGGCCGGGTTCTCGCCGGGTCGCGGGATGGCGAAGTCCACGATCGTGGTCGTACCGCCGAACACGGCCGCGGTGGTGGCCTGGCGGTAGTCGTCGAGGGAGGTGAAGTCCCCCGAGGTGAAGCCGACATGGCAGTGCGGGTCCACGCCGCCGGGCAGCACGAGGCGTCCGGAGGCGTCTATCTCGGTGATGCCGGGGGCCTGTGCGGTGCGGTACGCGCCCGGCTCCACCACCCCGAGCACCTTGCCGCCGCCCACCAGGACGTCCGCGGCGCCCTGCCAGTCGGCGTTGACCACGGTGCCGCCTCGGACGACGAGGTCGACGGGTTCGATCGATGAGGGGTGGGACATGGCAGACCTCCAGCGAGGACGAGTTGTCAGAGGGTGGCGAGGTAGGCGTGCCAGCCGCCGTGGGCGGTGATGTCCACGACGCCGGGTGCCGTCAGCGCGGAGGCGCGCATGCGCATCGAGAAGGAGCCCGAGCCGTCCGCCAGGGCGATCACACCCAGTTCGAGTTCCGCGGGTTCCTCGGGCAGCAGTTGCTCGCGCAGTACCTCGTAACTGACCTCGTACACCTCGCCGTTGATCGCGGCGCCGCCCTCCGCGACCGGGTGCAGACCGGGGAACTCGTCGCGTACGGAGAAGAATCGGTACGCGGGTGCCGTGCGGGTGGGGCCGAGGAGGCGGGCCTCGCGCAGTGCGTGGTTGAGGGTGCCTCCGGACATCGCCTGGCCGTTGACGAACATCCTCAGAGTGGTCATGGTGCGGTGGCCTTTCGGGGAGTGGGGATGGTGACCTTGTGCAGCAGGCGCCCGGGGCCCAGGTCGTCCACCGGGTCGGCCGAGGGCTCCCCGGCGATCTGGCGGGCCAGCGTGTCGCCCCACACCGGGGCGAGGGTGAAGGCGTAGGTGCCGCCCGCGACGAAGAAGCCCGGGTGGCCGGGGACTTCGCCGACCACCGGCATCTCGTCGGGGGTCGCGGCCAGCGGTCCCGCCCACATGCGCAGCAGCCGCAGGTCGCCGAGGAACGGCAGGATGCGCCCGGCCTGGGCGAGGTTGCCGGTCATGCTGGGCACGCTGACGGTGCTGCGGCCTTCCATGTCGAGCCTCGCCGCGGGCCAGCCGCCGCCGATCAGCAGATTGCCCGCGCTGACCTGCTTGACCGACATGCCCTCGCCGATGTGCTGGACCAGGTGGTGCATGACCGGCGGGACCCGCACGGTCACATGCATCTGGATCGCGACCGGGGACATCTGTATCCCCACCCCCGCGAGTGCGGAGATCTCGGTGATCCACGGTCCGGCCACGTTGACGACCACGGGTGCCGTCCAACTCCGGTCGCCCGAGAGCACCTTGTAGTCGTCGCCGATCCGCTCGATGCCGGTCACCGGGGTGAAGGTGTGCAGTTCGGCGCCGAGGCGGCGGGCCGCGGCCAGATAGGCGGGGGTGATCAGCAGCGGGTTGGCGTAACCGTCGAGCGAGCACCAACTGGCGGCGCGTACACGGTCGGAGAGCAACGGCAGCTGTTTGCGGGCCTCGTCGCCGGTGAGTACCTCGGTGGGGATGCCCGCCCGGCGCTCCCACTCGTGCTTCTCCCTCAACTCCTCTTCCTGTACGGCGGTTTCGGCGACCATGAAGCCGCCGCCGCGCCGCAACTCCACGTCCGCGTCGAGTCGTTCCTCGATCTGCGCCCAGTGGTCCGACGCCCGGCGCTGCAGCGGCAGCAGGCGGGCACTGTCGACCGGGACCTCCTGACCGGGGCGGCGGGTGTGGATGGCCTGGATGTGGAGGTTGCCCGCGGTGGTGCCGGAGCCTTCCCTGTTGGGGGCGCCGCGCTCCAACACGACGACGCGGTAACCGCGTTCGGCGAGATGGAAGGCGGCACTGGCGCCGAGGATGCCGGCGCCTATGACGATGACGTCGGGCTGGGTCACCGGTCCGCCACCTCCTGCGCCTCGACTGCCTCGACCATCGTGGCCATTGGCAGCGGCCGCAGTGGCATACGGGCCGCGAAGCACTCCGCCGCCCGTCCCGGCCCGGAGCCCCGCGCGGTCAGCGCCGCGACGATGTGGCCGCATTCGCGCCCCTGGCAGGGGCCCATGCCGGCGCGGGTGGCGGCCTTGGTGCCGTGCAGGTCGTTCCAGCCGGTGTCGACGGCCGCACGGATCTCTCCGGCGGTGACGCCCTCGCAGCGGCAGACCTGGGTGGTGTCGGGGATGTCGGCCGTGGCTGGCATCGGGTAGAGGCGGTCGGCCAGTGCCGCGAAACGGTCCAGGGCGCGGGCCCTGCGGCGGAGGTCGGGCACCTGCACGGGCGCGCGCTCGGGTGCCAGGCGGCGCAGGATCGCGTGGGCGGCGAGCTCTCCTCGTACGCCCGCCGCGTGCACGCCCGCGATACCGGCGCAGTCCCCGGCGACGTACAGCCCGTCCACCGAGGTCGCGCCGTCCGCGTCCACCACCGGGAGTTGCTCCGTGCCCGTCGGGTCCGGCTCGGTACGGCAGCCCAGCAGCCGGGGCAGTTCGGTGCTGGGGCGGAAGCCGAAGCCCACGCACAGCGCGTCGGTCTCCACCCGGCGGACGCCACCGTCCGCGCCCGCTATGTCCACCGCGGTGACCTGGGTGTCGCCGTGCGCGGCCACCACGCGGGCGCCCTGTTCGACGCGCACGCCGTGCCGGGCGAGGGTCAGCAGGTAGCGGGCCGCCTCCGCGAGTCGGGCGGGCTGCCGCAGTGCGCCGCCGATCGAGGAAACCCCGGGCCGGTAGGGGTGGTTCAGCTCGACCAGCGCCTCGATCCCGGCGCCCACCTCAAGGAGCGCGCACGCGACCGGGAGCAGGAACGGGCCGGTCCCGGCCAGCACGACCCGGCTGCCCACGGGAACCCGGTCCATAGTGGCCAGGTGCAGGGCGAACCCGGGGGTGACCACGCCCGGCAGTGTCCAGCCGGGAAAGGGCAGGGAGCGTTCGTACGCGCCCGTGGCGGCCAGTGTGGCCCGGGTGTTGACGCGACCGAGGGCGCCCGTGCGGACGTCGGAGGTGAAGAGGGTGCGGCCGTCGTCCTCGGCGCCCCAGACCAGGGTGCCGGTGCGGCAGTCCACGCCCGCCTCCCGTACCTCGCGGATCAGTTCGGTGCCGCGCGGGCGGAAGTCGCCGAAGGAAGCGGCGAGTTGGGCGGGCCGGCGCTTGTAGTACTGACCGCCGAGGGTGTCGGACTCGTCGAGCAGGACGACGTTCAGGCCGCCCCGGGCCAGCACCAGCGCCGCGTGCAGTCCGGCGGGGCCGCCGCCGACCACCGCCACGTCCGCCTGCGACTCCTCGATGACATCAGCCATGTGCCGCCGTCCGGATGTCCATGCCGTCGGTGACGTGCGCGGTGCAACTACGGGAATCCGGGCGGCCGTTGATGGTCACCTCGCACTCCATGCAGACGCCCATCCCGCAGAACGGGCCGCGCAACTGGCCGTTGACCGCGTTGCGGCGCAGGGGCCAGATGCCGGCCGTGACCAGGGCGGCGGTCACGGACTGGCCCGCCCAGGCCTGGCTGGGGGTGCCGTCGATGGTGACGGTGACGGTCTCCGGCAGGGGGCGTGTGCTCATGGTGGTGCTCACAGGGCTCAAGAGGGGCGGGGGGTTC
The DNA here is from genome assembly GCF_026343635.1 of Streptomyces sp. NBC_00038. Lineage (NCBI taxonomy): Bacteria > Bacillati > Actinomycetota > Actinomycetes > Kitasatosporales > Streptomycetaceae > Streptomyces > Streptomyces sp. NBC_00038. The sequence goes on along the minus strand of NZ_JAPELQ010000002.1, from coordinate 806,309 downwards.
AAAGGATCCGGTCCAGGAACTGGCGGGTGCGCTCGTGCTCCGGGGCGGAGAAGAAGAGATCAGGGGCCTTGTCCTCCACGACCTGCCCGTCGCTGATGAACACGACCCGGTCGGCCGCCGCACGGGCGAAGCCCATCTCATGGCTGACGACGATCATGGTCATGCCCTCCTCGCGGAGCCGGACCATGACGTCGAGGACCTCTCCGACCATCTCCGGGTCGAGCGCCGAGGTGGGCTCGTCGAAGAGCAGCAGCTCCGGGCGCATCGCCAGGGCACGGGCGATGGCCACCCGCTGCTGCTGGCCGCCGGAGAGCTGGGCGGGGTAGGAGCCGGTCTTGTCGGCCAGGCCGACCATCGCCAGCAACTCCCTTGCCGCACCGCGGGCTTCGGCCTTGGAGACGCCGTTCACATGCACCGGACCGGACGCCACGTTGTCCAGGGCGGTCATGTTCGGGAACAGGTTGAACTGCTGGAACACCATGCCGGTACGCCGCCGTTGGACGGCGATCCGCCGTTCCCGCAGGGCGCCCTTCTCGCCGTAGCCGATCCGCTCGCCGCAGATGGTGACGGTGCCCGAGTCGGGGTTCTCCAGGTGGTTCAGGGTGCGCAGGAACGTACTCTTGCCGCCGCCCGACGGGCCCAGGACGAGGGCGACTTCACCGCGCCGGACGGTCAGGTCGATGCCCTTGAGGACCTCGACGTCGCCGTACGACTTGCGGACCTGGCGCGCTTCGACGACCGTCTCGGTGCTCATCGGGTCTCCAATTCGAGGACCGCGCTCTTCATGCGGCGGCCACTGGTCGGCCTGTTCTCGTGACCGCGGCCCACCCGGGCCTCCAGCCAGCGCTGGACCAGGCCCCACAGGGTGGTCATCGCCAGGTAGTACAGGGCCGCCGCGGTGAGGCCCTCCAGGACGCGGAAGTTGGTCTGGACGGCGAACTGGGTGCGGCGCAGCAGCTCTTCGACGGAGATCACCGAGACGAGCGTGGTCGTCTTGAGCAGGCCGTTGAAGCTGTTGCCGAGCGGCGGGACCATCACCCGCAGCGCCTGCGGCATGACCACCACCCGGAACACCTTCCAGGGCGGCATGCCCAGCGCGCGGGCGGCCTCGGACTGGCCGCGCGGGACCGACATGACCCCGGCGCGGACGATCTCCGAGAGGTACGCCGCCTCGTTGAGGACCAGGCCGGTCAGGGCCGCGCTGATCACGCCGAGGCGCAGGCCCAGCTGGGGCAACCCCGTGTAGATGATGACCAGTTGGACCAGCAGCGGGGTGCCGCGCATCAGCCACACGTAGAAGCCGGTGACCGCCCGGACCGGTGCGATGCGGGACGCTCTGCCGAGCGCCACGAGCACGGCGAGCGGAAGGGCGAGCACCATGCTGACCGTGGTCAGCCAGATCGTCGTCCAAGCTCCCTGAATGAGCTGGGGATTGGTCAGGAAGGAGAAGAAGGCATCCCAGGACCACATGGCTCTCGCCCTTCGATCGCTACTTCGCGCTGATCGCGCCGGTGGTCACCTTGAGGTCGCCGGTGTAGGACGTGACGCCGTACTCCTTGAACAACTTCGCCAAGTAGCCGTTGTCCCGAAGGGTGTTGAGCGCCTCCGCCACCGCCTCGGCGGGCTTGTCCTTGCCGAAGCCCAGGGCGAGAGGGGCGGGGTTCATGCCCGCGACGGCCGTCTCGAAGCGGCCGTCCTTCTGGTAGTAGCTCGTCACCGACTCGACGATGGCCACGCCCTCGACCTGGCCCGCGGACAGCGCCTGGTAGGCGTCGGCGGTGGTGGTGAAGGAGCGGATGGTGATCTGCGACTTCCCGGCGGCCTTCAGTTCCTTGTTGAGCGCGGTGAGGGTGTCGAACTCGTAGCCCGGGGCCTCCACGGCGATGGTCTTGCCGGACAGGTCGTCCTCGGAGGTGATCTTCTTCGGGTTGCCCTTGGCGACGGATACGGAGACGCCCTGGATCTCGTACGGGACGAGCTTGATGGTCTCGGCGCGCTCCGGTGTGTAGAACATGCCGGTGTCGATCATGTCCCAGCGGCCCGACTGCACGCCGGGGATCTGCGCGTCGAAGGGGATGTTGACGAACTTCGGGGTGAGACAGAGGAGTTTGGCTATCTCGTTGCCGAGGTCCACCCGCATGCCGACGATCTTGTTGGAGGCGTCCAGGTATTGCATGGGCGGCAGGGTCGCGTTGGTCGAGATCGTCAGCGTGCCCGCCTTGACCAGGTCCGACTTGGCCACCTTGGGCGTGCAGCCGGTCGGGGCCGCGGCGGCGGACGACGAGGAGTCCTCGCTGCCGCAGGCCGTCACGGTCAGGAGCAGGGCGGCGGCGGAGGAGGCCGCGATGAGAAGTCTGCGCACGGTCGGTTCACCTTTTTCCGGTGCTGGTGGAACAGGGGTGCAGCCCGGCCTCGTCGAGCGCCTCGGACAGGCCGAGCAGCGCGGACGGGTCCTCCAGGGGGAGCAGCGGGGGGCGTACATGCCCTCCGGGCTGCCCGAGCAGCCGCATGGCGGCTTTGAGCTGCGAGGTGGGTGAGGCGAACCGTGAGCTGTAGTCGTCGTTGACGAGCAGGTTCACAAGCCGTTCGTAACGTGCGGACCATTCCCGGGCGAGCGGCAAGTCGCCTGCCCAGTAGGCCTCGTAGAAGGGGACGGCGAAGGGGGCGCCGAGGCCGCCGCCGTCGATGTTTCCGGCGCCGCCGAACTCGGCCATTACGGCCATGCCGCGGCGGTGGATGAAGCGGCCGAAGACCTGGACCTTGCCGGACAGGGCGGCGCAGGTGTCCGCGACCTTCAACTCGTCGCCGGAGCTGTCCTTGACGGCCACCACGGTGTCCAGTTCGGCCAGCCTGGCCAGGGTGTCGACGCTGATGTCGACGGCGGTGCCGCGCGGCCAGTTGTAGACCATGAGCGGCAGGTCGACCGCCCCGGCGAGGGTGGCGTAGAAGGAGTGGATCTCGTCCTGGCTGGGATGGACGTAGGGCGGCGGGGTGGTGAGGATGCCGTCCGCGCCGATCGAGCGGGCGTGCTCGCCGTAGCGCGCGGACTCGGCGGCCGTGTACGCGCCGCAGCCGATCACCACCGGTATCTGCCCGGAGAGTTCGGCGACCGCGATCTCGGCGACCCGGCGGCGCTCCTCGGGGGTCTGGGTGAACCACTCGCCGGTCGTGCCATTCACCAGGACCCCGTGGACGCCGTGCTCGGCGTACAGCCCGAGCAGTGCGCGCCAGGCGTCCTCGTCGAGGGAGCCGTCGGCGGCGAAGGGGGTGGGGGCGGCGGGCCAGTAGCCTCGCCAGGGGACGGCACTCGAAGAGGTCATGCTGTGCTCCGTGTGGGATCGATTGCACAGCACGGTGGCAGCGGGTCGGGGCGGGGGTCAATGCCGTTCTGGCTGGAAACTGCTTGTGAAACGCATTGTTTACGCCACTGACTTCACCGGATCTGCCATCATGGCGATCTCGACTCCGCGTGTGAGCAGGGTTGTATGGGATCGATTTCATGATCGGATCAGATCGGATCGGGGGTGGGCGGGTGGCAGTCACCTTGGACGAGGTGGCCGAGGCCGCAGGGGTCTCCAAGAGCACGGCCTCGCGGGTGCTCAGTGGATCGAGCCGGGTCAGTGACCGGACGAAGCGGGCGGTGCAGTCCGCGGCGGAGCGGCTCGGCTACCGGCCGAACCGGATCGCCAGCGGGCTGCGCACGCGGCGCAGCAACCTGATCGGGCTGGTGATAACCAACCTGGTGAACGCCTCGTTCCACGTCATCACCGAGGTGCTCCAGCAGCGCCTGGACGAGCGCGGCTACCAGGTGCTGCTGTGCGTCACGGACGCGGATCCGGCCCGCGAGGCCCGCTACCTGGACATGCTGCTCGACCACCGGGTCGACGGGCTGATCATCGTGGGCACCGGGGACAACACCGAGATGGTCCGGCAGGTCGGCGCGGCCGGCATCCCGGTGGTCAACCTGATGCGCACACCCGAGGACGTGCCCGGCGACTCCGTGATGGCTGCCGACCGGGAGGGCGCCGAGCTGGCCGTCCGGCATCTGCTCGGGCTCGGCCACCGGCGCATCGCCTTCATCGGCGGGCCCGCGCACATCGACTCCGGACGCGACCGGTACGCCGGGTTCGCCGCCGCCCTCGGTGCCGCCGGGCTCGAACCGGATCCCGACCTGTGCGCGCGGGGGCCGTACACCATGGCGTTCGGTGCGGAGGCGGCCCGGCGGGTGATGGCCGCGGAGCGTCCGCCGACCGCGCTGTACAGCGCCAACCACGAGGCGACGTTCGGGACGCTCGGGGCGTTGGTCCAGCTCGGGGTGCGGGTGCCGGAGCAGCTCTCCCTCGTGTGCCACGAGGAGGCCCCCTGGTTCTCGTACTGGCACCCGCCGATCACCGTCGTCGACAACGGCGCCCGCGATCTCGGCGAGCTCGCCGCGGAGCAACTGCTGCGCCGCATCGACGGCCGACCCGACAACGGCGGACCCGGCGGCCCGGAGGGTGCCGGTCGGCTCATCCGGGTCGGGTCCCGGCTGGTGGTGCGCAGTTCGACCACGGCTCCGGGGCGGCCGGGGTGACGGTCGGTTCTCGGTCAGTCGGCCTGTCGGCTCGTGCGGCGCTGTCGTCGGCCAGGTCGGGGTTGGTGTCCCGTCGAGGACACCGTTGGAGCGCTGTAGCGACGGGTCTTGGAAGCAGCTGTCGGCAAGCCAGACTCTGCCTCAGAACGGGGAACGGCGGTCAGTAGGTTCTTGGCCTGCTGGTGGCATGACGCACACCGGGTCAGGGGTACATGCCCCGCAGTGCGGTCAGCGCGCTGGTGACGACCTGTTGGTCGGTGTGCTCGGCGAGGCGGTGGGCGTAGGCGCCGGCGTTGAAGCCGAGCAGGACGGGCTTGCCGAAGGCCTTGTGGCCGTTGATCCAATAGGCCCACAGGCCGGGGTCGTCGTGGTCGAACCATTCGATGACGCTGGCGTCGCGGTCCCAGAAGACCTCGTCGAACTCCAGCCAGAGCTTGTCCAGGAGCCCGGCCCCCAATGCATCGATGGCCTGCTGCTTCTCGTCGGGCAGGGGCGGGTCGAAGGCGATACGGCCGGCTTTGAGTACGCCGATGGGCACCGTGATCACGGTGTGGTCGGCTTCGATCTCCTCGCCGCCGTCCAGGGTGAGGGTGGTCCCGGTGCTGTCGTGGCGGACGCCTGTGACCGTGGCACCGGTACGCACCTTGATGTCGCCCTGGACTTCGGCGATCAGTTTGTCGTAGCCGTCGGGGAGCAGGACGTCGCCTCCACTGCCGCCGGTGCCCTCCTCCAATGCGCTGACCGCGATCTGGTCCGGTTCGGCGGCGTACTCCTGGGTGTAAGTCTCGTTGGCCGCCCACCGCAGCGCGGCCGACGGCTTGTCGGGCAGGAGGTCACCGATCGCCGTGGTGTCGGGGTCGGCGGCATCGTTCACCTTGCGGGTGTACGGCTGCAGCTCCGCCATCGCGGCCTTGTCCTCTCCGTCGACACTCTCGTAGTCGAAGGTCGAGGATCGCCCGCCGCTCTGCTTGAGGAGCCGGCCGACCGGATTGCCGCCGCGCCAGTCGTGGATCCACGACGCGCCCATCTCCGCGGGCACGCCCGCGATCTGCTTGGTCCACGCGCGCCCGCCGGTCCGGTCACGCCCCTCCAGCACCGTCACCCGCACCCCGGCGTCCGTCAGCGCGCGAGCGCACCCCAGTCCCGCGAACCCGGCTCCGACGACGGTGACCGAATGGCCCGGGCGGGCGGTTTTGAGGATGTCTCGCGCCGCGCGGCGCCCGCTGATCAGGGCGCCCGTGGTGGTGGCCGGAGCCTCGCTGGACGTCGCCTCGCCCGCGAAGTGCAGTCGCCCGCCGACCGATGAGGCCAGCCGGGTACGGACGTCGACGCCCAGCGGGCTCGGCGCGAGGAAGGAGTACGAGCACAGCGCCAAGGGATCGGTGGACCACGAGGTGCGCAGGAACGACACCGGATCGGGGACACCGCGCCCGCCGGCTCGGCTCCGGGGTTCAGTGCCGGCGCAGCCCGCCAGCGACACCACGGATCCCGCCGCCGCTGCCAGAAGGCCGCGACGGCTCAAGCCTTCAAATACACGCTTCGTCATGGTCGCTCTTTCGCTCGATGGAAAGGCGCACAGCCGGGGCAGGCACCGTGCCATGCAGCGGCATCGTGGCGATGAAGCCGCGGACCTGCCGCTCACTCGACCTCGTCCGCGCCCGTTCGCACCACGACACCTATGACGCAATTCTGCCTCAGTAGAGGCATGTATGCATCTTCGCGAGCGTTTCACGGGTAGGCGCCAGTGCCCTGCCGACGCCCCGGCCTCGGTTTCGACGAAGACCGCTAGGGCTGTTTAGGGCCCGGTTCAACACCTTGGCGACGCCTGGCGGCCCTGTGGTTCCGTCTCGGGTCCCGAACCCCGCCAGCCCCAACCTGCGCCGAACATCGGCATGCCCTGGCCGGGGTTGCCCATGGGTGATGAAGTACGTCGACAGGCCGCCCGGCAGGCGGTCAGGGGCGTGCGCCGTCGAGGAGCAGCTTGGTGAGGTAGTCCGGGGCCTGGCGCTCACCCATGTCGCCCTCGCCGACGAGTTCCCACGCGCACTCGGCCAGGGAGCACAGGGTGGAGGCGAGCCAGGTCGCGGGCATGTCCGTGCGGAACAGGCCGTCGCCCTGACCTCGGACGACGAAGGCGGTGATCCGTTCCACGACCACGTCCGCGGCATCACTCAGCTCGGGGACGCCGAGCACATCCGCTTCCACGTAGACGACGTTCCACAGCTGGGCGAGCACGTCGTAGTTCCGCACCAGCACGGCCAGGGCCTCATCGACCGGCGCCTCGTCCAGGCGGGCCTCGTCGAGGACCTCCTCGCAGTGGGCGAGGATCCTGCGGCCCATCGTGTCGATCATCCCCTCGCGGGTCGAGAACAGTCGCGTCAGCGTCGCCCGCGACACCCCCACCCGGGCGGCGATGTCTCCCATCGATGCACCCCGGTCCTGCGCGATCACCCTGATCGCCCGCTCCAGCACCGCATCCATGTCCGTGCGCACCGGCACATCACCTCGCCCTCTGGAGCAGTATTACCTCATTTGATGCAGGACTGCTTCATCTCTCGGTAAAGGGTGCCATCCCTCACGATGCTGGGTGCGCGGAACCCAGGATGCTCTCACCTGGGGAGACGGCGGCCTGGTTACTCCCGGCCGCCGGGCCGATCGTAGAGCCATGACCAGCAACGACACGCCCCGTGACCCGCACTCGTACGTCGGAATGTGGGTGACCGCCGACGGATTCATCCGCCAGGAACTGCTGCCCAACGGCCGCTACGACGAGGCCCGCGGCAACCGCCGCAGCGCCTACACCGGCAGCTACACCGTCACCGGCAACCACATCGACTACGCCGACGACACCGGCTTCACCGCCACCGGCGACGTCCGCGACGGCGTCCTCTTCCACGAACACCTTGTCCTCTACCGCGAGGGCGTTGGGCACACCCGGTAGAACCCTCCACTGTGCCCAAGTTCCGCATGCGGGTTCGGCGAGGTGGTGGGCTACGACGGTTCTCCGCCGCCCGCTCCTGAACTCCAGGGGCCGCTTCTCACTAGAATTCCGGTCACGGTGCCGTCCGCCGACCAGGCAGGTTCCCGGCGCCGACGCTCGGAATGAGGAGGGCCGCGCTCATGCGCGAACTGGCGGACACGGCACGGCAGTGGGCGGCCCAGGGCCGTACGGGTGTACTCGCCCGCCCCGTCACCGAGCAGGGCTTCGGTCCCCGGCATCCCACCGACGCGGTTCTGATCGACGAGGACGGGCGCTGCCACGGCACCCTGTACCGCGGGGTGTTCGACGAGCACCTCGCGGTGGAAGCCGCTGCTCTGACCGCGGCGGAGCGCACGGCGCGCGTCTGCGAGGTGTCCGTCCACAACGACGAGGTGAAGCAGGCGGGTCTGACCTGCGGAGGGCAGGCCGAGGTCCTGCTGCAACGGCTCGACACCATTCCCGCCCGTTGGTGGGCCCTGCTGGGCGAGGGGGCCGACGCGGCATTGATCACCCGGCTGGACGAGGACCGGACGCAGGCGGTCAGCACCGTAGCGACACCGGAGCAGTCGGGCGGCGTCGGCGCGGAGGGGCCCGTCCAGGCCGTCGAACGTGCCCGGGATCTGCTCGCCCGCCGCCGGGCGGGCCGCGACACCCGCGTCACGGACGACGGACTCGTCCTCATCGAGTCCTTCCCGGCCGTACCCCAACTGGTCATCGCCGGAGGGGGCGAACTCGCCGAGCTCCTCGTCGCGCAGGCCCATCTGCTGGGCTGGCAGGCCACCGTGGCGCTCGCCGCCCAGGACGCCGTCAAGCTGATCGCCGACCGTCCGGCCGCCGCCTGCCTGATCGTCCTCAGTCATGAACCGGACGTCGACATCCCGGCTCTGCACACCGCGCTGACCACCGGCATCGCCTATGTCGGCGCGCTCGGTTCACGGCGCACCCAGGCCCGTCGCGCCCAAGCCCTTGCCGAGGCCGGCCTCGACGAGGCACACATCGCGCGCATTCACGGCCCGATCGGCCTCGACCTGGGCGCCCGCACACCGGCCGAGACGGCGCTTGCCGTCTGCGCCGAGGTACTCGCCGCTCTCGACGGGCGTGAGGCCCGGTTCCTGCGCGACTGAGCCGTCAGGAATTCCGTTGCCGGGAGCGATACGGCTGGCTAGCTTCGGCCCATGGCGGATGACGAACCCACGCGAGCCGCGCGCTTGTTGGATGCCCAGGCCAAGGCCGCACGGCTCTTCACGGAGATCGAGGTGCGCGGGATGGTGGCGCCCGGCGAGGGGGAGCGGGCGGTCAGTGACCGGATCCGGGACCTGGCGAACGAGTTGTTCGGCACGACTCGGCACTGGCACAAGCGGATCGTGCGTTCGGGGCCGAACACGCTGATGCCGTACAGGGAGAATGCGCCGGACCGGGTGATCGGCGCTGACGACATCGTGTTCGCCGACTTCGGGCCGATCTTCGAGGAGTACGAGGCCGACTTCGGCCGGACCTTCGTCCTGGGCGACGACCCGGTCAAGCACCGGCTGCGCGACGACCTCCCCGAGGTGTTCGCGGCAGGCAAGCGCTTCTTCGAGAACGCCCCGGACATCACAGGCGAACGCCTGCACACCGAGGTCTCCCGCCTGGCCGACAAGGCGGGTTGGGAGCTGGGCGGCTGGCACGCCGGCCATCTGGTCGGCGAGTTCCCGCACGAATGGATCGACGGCGCGGACACCGAGTCGTACATCACCCCGGCCAACGACACCCCGCTGCGCCGCACCGACAAGGCCGGGCACCGCTGCCACTGGATCCTGGAGATTCATCTGGTCGATCGCGAGCGGGGGTTCGGCGGTTTCCACGAGGAACTGCTCACCCTCTGACAGCCGAGCGACTGACCAAATCGGACACATACTCTCCGTGCGAGAATGGACGCGCTCTTCGTCCAGCCCCGTCCTCCGCTCCCCGCACTGATCCATCGAGGTTTCCGTGGCCGCCAAGCCCGTTGTCCGCGAGCCGTTGCGACGCAATTCGCGGGCCAACCGCGAGCGCATCCTGGCCACGGCCCGCCGGGAACTCGGGCGGAACCCGGACGTCACGCTGGAGGAACTCGCACAGGCCGCAGGCGTCGTACGACGTACTCTCTTCGGTCACTTTCCGGGACGAGCGGCGTTGCTGGAGGCGCTCGCCGAGGAAGCCTCCGAGGCCCTTCGGAGCGCGCTGGAACGTGCGCAGCTCGCGGAATCGGAGCCTGCCGATCGGGCGCTCGCCCACCTCTTGCTCTCGATGTGGCCCGTGGGGGACCGCTACCGCCTGCTCCTGGCGCTGGCCCAGCGCGACCTGGGCGCGGAACGCGTGACCGAGGTGCTCGCGCCGGCCCGCGAGAAGGTCACGGCCATTCTGGAACGAGGACAGCGGGACGGCGTCTTCCACACGCATCTGCCGGCCGCCGTGCTGAGCGCCGGGCTGGAAGCGATGTCGGTCGCGTTCCTGGAGTCGGTCAACACCGGCGCGCTGGCGGACGACGGGCTCCAGGTCACCATCTCCACCCTCATCGCGGCCGGGGTGCCCCAGGAACGGGCGCAGGCCGTGGCCGAGGCTGTCGCACCGACAGTGGCCGCGGCCGACGACTGAGCCGTCGTACAGGCGCCTTCGTCCGGTGATCTGTGCCGGCCTCATGCCGCGGTGTTCCTCCGCCCGCGGCGGTCGGCGCCAAGCGGGCGTGGTAGTCGATGAGGTCGGGGGCGTCCACCACGGCAGGGTTGACGGCCTGCTCCGCCGGAGCGCCCTGGAGGAGCCGCCTGACGGGGACTTCGAGGATCGAGCGGGGCCAGCGTGCAGGCGTGTTCCATGGCCGCCTGCCCGCAGCCGTGCCGGACACCCGCGGAGGGATCACGCGGACGTCGAACTCGGGCGGAAGGTGACCGACTTGCCGGTGAAGCGGGTGCTGATCCCCTTCTCCGTGGTGGTGACCGACCGCAGGTGTAGGCCCTCGGGGATGCTCCGGAGGGGGACGGGCTCTTCCAGGGTCTTGTCGAGCAGCGCCTTCACGGGAGGGATCGGCTCGCCCTCGGCGATGCGGAAGTCCGAGAAGGCGATGCGGTTGCCGTCGGCCACCGAGACGCCCGCGCTCACGGTCACGTCACCGGCGAGCGGCAGGCCGACCGTCGCGTCGACCCGGCCCGGCTCGTCGCCCTGTGAGACGTCCAGGCCGAGGGCCTCCGAGACGTCCTCGTACGACAGGAAGGCGGTCGCCTCGACACTGCGCGCATGGGCTTCGTCGGCGCTCTCCGAGGTCTTCAAACCGTCGATGCCGACTGTCAGTTGCGTCACCGGCAGGAGACGCGTCGTTCCGCGGGCCGGTATGTCATGGGCGGTGATGTCGACGTGCCGCAGGCTGCCCCGGGCCAGTTGCGTCAGTACGGGGAAGCCGCTGACGTGCACCGAAGGCCGCTCCGGCGTACCCATGCCCTCCTGGAACGCCTCGGCCGTACGGCTCTCGGCACGGGCCGCGGCAACCCGGTCGACGACGACAGCCCCGACCAGCAACGCTGCCAGAGACGCGGCGGCGAGGATCCTGAGCCGCCTCGCCGGGGCCGGGGAGCTCACATACAGGGCGCCGTCTCCGTAGAACGGCTCGCCCACAGGCTCCTCGTCATGCCGGGACTGGTACATGGCTTTCCTCTCAGGAAGTCGGGGAGGGTCGGGAGGTTCGGGAAGTGATCTCCGGTCGTGGGCACGAGCTGCCGGAGCCGGACTTGGACGGGGTTTCTAGGCGATGTGCTCAGGGCGGCTGGGCTTGCGGAGCCGCGCGAGGGCGAGGTCGGCGTCCGTCCCCACCGCGATCAGGGCGGCGGTCGCGGCGCACGTGCCGTCGTCGCTCCAGGTGCCGGCGTTCACGCACTCCAGGAGTGCCAGCAGAAGCCCTTCGGCTCGGGCGGAACGTTGGTCCGGAAGACACCCTGCTGCTGGCCCTGGGCGATGATCGACGCCGCCATGTCGCGGGCGGGGGCGAGGACTTCGTCCACCCGTTCCGCCCCCAGGTCCTGGGGCGAGAGTCTCAGCAGTGTGCGATACCGGTCGCCGACGGGCCACAGGGCCGCGACGAAGCGTGTCATCGCGGTGACGGCGTCAGGGGCGGGGTTCGGCATGGCGGCCAACGCGTGTCGCAGCGCCTCTGCGGCCTCCGCGACAAGGCCTTCGATCAGCGCGGACCGACCGGCGAAGTGGTCGTAGACGGTGCGGCGCACGACGCCCGCGGCCTCGGCGATGTCCCCGAGGCTGCTGTCGGGATCACGGCCGAGTTCCTGCCGTGCCGCTTCCAGGATGCGGGCCCGGGTGAGCTGTGTGTGGCGCCGCGATGGACACCGCCAAGGACTCGGTGGGTGGCGGCCTCGCCGTCGCCGGGCAGGTCGCGAAGAACCCCGACGGCGGCCCCCAGCAGGCCCAGATCCTGGTCGACGCGGTCCACGAGTCCTTCGCCCACGCCATCGCCCACACCAGCCTCATCGGCGGCATCATCATGGCCGCCGGAACCGTGGTCGTCCTGTTGGTCCTGCCCGGCCGCAGGGCGTCCGGCGAGAACCGCGAGGGGGAGCCGGGGCGGCCGACGCGGGCCGGGACGAGGAGTACGTCGACTCGGTCCAGTGAACCGGTCAGCACCTCTGAGACCTCTGTCCGACCTCGCACTGTCGAGGCCGGACGGCGGGCGTCGGCCCGCAGCACGGGCGCACCCGGTCCGCCGCCGACGATGCGGACGCGCCCGTACGGCGTAGCGTCGACACTGTGGACGTCACCGCGGACAGCCTCATCGCCCGTGCCGCGCATCATGAGCTCAGCCGGAGCGCGGACAGGCTGATCGCCGACGTGGAGAGGTGCCTGCGGAGCGAAGTCCCGGAACTGTGGGACGACCCGGGAATGGCCCGCCTGACGTCCGAGAACATCGCCGAGCACATCCTCGGCGCGCTGACCGGCCTCGAGCACGGCGTCGAGCCGAGCCGGATCGATCCGCCCGCCGCCGATGTCGAGCGCGCCCGTCGGCTGGCCCGCCACGGCATACCCGTCACGGTGATGCTGCGGGGCTACCGGCTTGCACAGGGCATCGCTCTCGACCGGCTGCTCGAAGTGCTGTCCCGGCTGACCAGTGACCCCGAGCTGATCAGCGCGGCGACGCGCAAACTGGTCGCGACGACGACCGGATACGTGGACCGCGCATCGGAGCAGGGCGTCATCGCGTACCAGGAAGAGCGGGACCGTCGGCTGCGGTGGCGGCTGTCGATGGTGAACGAGGCCGGCCTGCGCATCGGCACCACCCTGGACATCGCCCGCACCACCCAGGAACTGGCGGACCTGGCCACCGAGCACTTCGCCGACCTCGCAATCGTCGACCTGCTCGACTCCGCGCTCCATGGACCCGAAACCCCGGCGGAGAAACCGCTCGTACTACGCAGACTCGCCCTGCGGTCAGTGACGGACGACCGCCCGGAACCGACGATCACGCCACAGCAACTCCACACCTACCCGGACGGATCACCACCCGACCGCGCCCTCACCACCGGCCGCCCCGCACGCCACCACCCCGACGGAAGCCGCACGGCGGAGCCAGCCCCGGTCCACTCGACGCTGGTCGTCCCCCTGCGCGCCCGCGGCAGCACCCTGGGCGTCGCCCAGTTCTCCCGCCACCGCAACCCCGACCGCTACGACGACGAGGACCTGCTCCTGGCCCAGGAGATCGCCGCCAGGGCAGCCGTAGCCGTCGACAACGCCCGCCGCTACACACACGCCCGCACCACCGCCCTCAGCCTCCAGCGCAGCCTGCTCCCGTCGCGTACGCCACCGCAGTCCGCCGTGGAGGTCGCCTGCCGCTACCTGCCCGCCGGCGCCCAGGCCGGGGTGGGCGGCGACTGGTACGACGTCATCCCGCTGTCCGGCGCCCGCGTCGCCCTCGTGGTGGGCGACGTCGTCGGCCACGGCATCCACGCCGCCGCGACCATGGGCCGGCTGCGGACGGCCGTACGCACCCTGGCCGACATCGACCTGCCGCCCGACGAGCTCCTCACGCACCTCGACGACGTCGTCATCCGCCTGTCCGCCGAAGCGTCCAGCGACCCGGACAGCGTCACAGAAGCCACTGACTTGGGCGCCACCTGCCTGTACGCGGTCTACGACCCCGTGAGCAGGTGCTGCACCCTCGCACGCGCAGGCCACGTGCCGCCCGTCCTGGTGCCCCGGGACGGCAGCGCCGACATCCTCGACCTGCCGCCGGGTCCGCCGCTGGGCCTGGGCGGTCAGCCGTTCGAAGCGGCGGAGGTCGAGCTTCCCGAAGGCAGCCTCCTCGCCCTCTACACCGACGGTCTGATCGAAGCCCGCGACCACGACGTCGAGTCGGGCCTCACCCTGCTCCGCCGGGCCCTCGGCCAGCCCGCCCCTTCTCTGGAGGCGTCCTGCGACAAGGTGCTCGAAACCCTGCTGCCAAGTCGCCCGGACGACGATGTCGCCCTGCTCCTGGCCCGCCCCCGCGCCCTGGGAGACCTGCAGGTCGCCGACTGGGACCTGGACTCCGACCCGGCCGCAGTTCCGCGGGCCCGATCGAGCGTTTCCGAGCAGCTGCGCACCTGGGGACTTGAGGACCTGGCCTTCACCGCCGAGCTGGTGGTCAGCGAGCTGGTCACCAACGCCATCCGCTACGGCCGACCCCCGATCCGGCTGCGCCTGATCCGTGACCGCACCCTCCTGTGCGAGGTCTCCGACGACAGCAGCACCACCCCGCACCAGCGCCGCGCCCGCGTCTACGACGAGGGCGGCCGCGGCCTGCTCCTGGTCGCCCAACTCGCCGAGCGCTGGGGCACCCGCCACGCCCGGCACGGCAAGACGGTCTGGGCGGAGCTGAACGAGTCCGCAGGCGTCCCGGCATTCGCCCCTCTGTAGCCCGCCGGACCCGGAGCCCGCGCGGAACGCACGTGCCCGAGCGACGGGTTGCAGCGGATTTCAGTCGACGACCGGCACGGAGGACGGAGCCCCTGGTGGCATGTTGAACGGCGTGACCACCTGGATCGCCGAGGACAGTGAGGGGCCGTCGTCGGGGAGTGCCTTGTGGGCTCGCATGATGATCTGGCAGGCGCGGCGCATGTCCTGGCGCAGGTCGTGGTGGAGGACCGCGGACAGGCGGCGCTCGCGGAGCAGGCGGGTGTTGTCGTGGTCGAGGTCGTGCGCGATGAACACCGAGCACTCCCGCCCGAGCGCGTCGAAGGCGTCGAGGGTGGCGAGGTTGCCCCCGCCCGCGGAGTAGACGGCGATGATGTCCTCGTCCCGCTTGAGGGCCTCCAGGACGAGATCGCGCTGGGTGGCGTCCAGGCCGTCGCTGTCGGTGACCTCCACCAGGGATCGCCTGGGGTCGGCGAGGCGCATCGCGCTGCGGAATCCCATCTCGCGTTCCTCCTCGCCCCGGAAGGAGCCCCGGCTGATGGTGGTGAGCACATTGCCGGGCCGCTTGCCCAGCCACTGTCCGAGGAGGTAGGCGGCGGTGGCGCCGGCCGCGCGGTTGTCGATGCCGACGTATGCCAGGCGTGCGCTGTGGGGCAGGTCGGTCACCAGGGTGACGACGGGGACGCCTGCCGCGATCAGCCGGCCCACCGCGGCGGCGATCTCCGGCTCGTCGGGGGCCTTGAGGATCACGCCCTGCGTACCACGCTTCGCGATCTTGTCCAGGGTGCCGCTCAGCTCCTCGGGAGGGCAGACCTCCCGGAAGTGGAAGCGCGAGCGCACGTGAGCGGGATGCAGCGAGGGCAGTTCGGCTTCGAGCGCCTCCCGGACGGCGGTGGAGAACCGCTCCGGGGTCTGCATCACGATGTCGATCATGAAGGTGCGGCCCCCGAGCCGGACCTGGCTCTGCTGGCGGTCCAGGTCGTTGATGGCTTCGTGTACCTCTTTGATGGTGCTGTCGGTCACGTTGCCCCGCTCATTGAGGACGCGGTCGACCGTGGCCGTGCTCAGTCCGGCCTGACGGGCGATTTCCCTGATCGGGTAGCGGTGTCGCATGACTGATCCCAAAAGCCGATGATTGATTTTTGATGCACTGATAAGCATTGAATGATGTGTTCGGGTTCTCAAGACTGGCAGAAATACACGGACTGCGAAAGGACCCGGATGTCTCCCATCGCCGCGGGAACGCGGACTCGGTTCACCGAGGCGGACTGCGATCTCGACGCGTTCCGCTCACTCGTGGAGCAGCGCACCGACCCCGCCGACCACCCCTCGGCCGAGCGGGTCGAACAGAACGTCCCGCTCTACGACAGCGATCGGCTCCGCTCCCGGACGACCTCCCCGGAGGGCCGTCGGCAGGTGCAGGACGAGTTGGCCCAGGCTCTGCTGGACGGGCCCGGCATCGTGGTCCTGAAGGGCGCCTTCCCGGACGCGGCCGTCGTGGACCGGGCGTCCGAGGCCTTCCACGCACTGATCGAGGAGGAGCGCTCGAGCGGCGCGGCCCGGGGCGACCACTTCGCCAAGCCGGGCGCCAACGACCGCGTCTGGAACGCGCTGGACAAGGTGGCCGTACGGGCGCCGGAGGCGTTCGCCGACTACTACGCCAACGACATCCTGGAGCTGATCTCCGAGGCCTGGCTCGGCCCCGCCTACCAGGTGACC
Source organism: Streptomyces sp. NBC_00038 (assembly GCF_026343635.1). NCBI lineage: Bacteria > Bacillati > Actinomycetota > Actinomycetes > Kitasatosporales > Streptomycetaceae > Streptomyces > Streptomyces sp. NBC_00038. The sequence continues at coordinate 790,131 of NZ_JAPELQ010000002.1, read as the reverse complement.
TCCCAGGTCAACGTGGTCAACCCGGGTGGAGCCGCGCAGAACGTCCACCGCGACTACCACCTCGGGTTCCTCTCCCAGGAGCGCGCCGCCGCCTACCCGGCACACGTCCACCGCCTGTCGCCGGTGCTCACCCTGCAAGGCGCGGTGGCCCACTGCGACATGTCCGTCGAGTCCGGGCCAACCCTCTACCTGCCGCACTCGCAGAAGTTCGAGCCCGGCTATCTCGCCTGGCGACTGCCGCGGTTCGTCGAGTACTTCGACGCCCACCGCGTCCAACTCCCCCTGGAGAAGGGCGATGCCGTCTTCTTCAACCCGGCGCTCTTCCACGCCGCCGGACACAACCGATCGGCCGACATCAGGCGCATGGCCAATCTGCTGCAGGTCTCCTCCGCCTTCGGCCGCGCGATGGAGACGGTGGACCGGGAGTCGATGGCGAACGCCCTGTTCCCGGTGCTGCTGCGCCGCAAGTCCGAGGGCGTCTCGGAGGACTGGCTGCGCCGTGTGATCGCGGCCACCGCCGAGGGCTACCCCTTCCCCACCAACCTCGACCTCGACCCGCCGGTCGACGGTCTGGCCCCGCCCTCCCAGGCGGACACCGTCTGGCAGGCAGTCGCCGAGGGCTGGGACCCCGAGGAGCTGCGCCAGGAACTCGAGGCGGCCGCCAAGCGCCGTCAGAGCTGAAGGAGCAATCAATGAGCCGCACTTCAGCAGAAGGAGCACGACTGGCATGCGTATAGGCATCATGGGTCTTGGCCGCATCGGCGCCTTCCACGCGGAGACCCTCGCCGGCCTTGACGCGGTGGACTCCCTGGTGGTCACCGACCCGGTGGCCGCGGCCGTCGCCACCGCCACCGAACGCTTCGGGGCCACCGCCACCGACTCTCCCGAGGCCCTGCTCGCCGCCGGAGTCGACGGCGTCGTGATCGCCGCCGCGACCGACGCCCACCCCCAGCTCATCCTGGCCGCCGTGAAGGCGGGCATCCCCGTCTTCTGCGAGAAACCCGTGGCACGCGGGGTCGAGGAGAGCCTGGAGGTGCTGCGCGCGGTGGAGGGCAGCGGCGTCGAGGTGCACATCGGCTACAACAGACGCTTCGACGCGGGCTGTATGGCCGCACGCAGGGCCGTGCTGAGCGGTGAACTCGGCGACCTGCACACCGTACGGTCCACCACCCTCGACCCCGCCCCGCCGCCGACCGCCTACGTGGCCGTCTCGGGCGGCATCTTCCGCGACTGCTCCGTGCACGACTTCGACATCGTGCGCTGGGTGACCGGCCGCGAGGTGGTCGAGGTGTACGCGACCGGCGGCAACCGGGGTGCGCGGTACATCCGTGAGGCGGGTGACGTCGACACCGCGTCCGCCCTGCTCACCCTCGACGACGGTGCCATCGCCGTCGTCTCCAACTCCCGCCACAACGCCCGCGGTCACGACGTACGCCTGGAACTGCACGGCATGAAGGACAGCATCGCGGTCGGCCTGGAGGACAAGCTGCCGCTGCGCTCCGTCGAACCCGGCGCCACCTTCCCGGCCGGAACCCCGCACACCTTCTTCATGGACCGGTTCGCCGCCGCCTACCGCGCCGAACTCACCGCGTTCACCGAGGTCGTGGCCGGTACCCGTACCTCTCCCTGCACAGTCGCGGACGCCGTCGAGGCGAGCCGGATCGCCGACGCATGCACCCTCTCGCTCCATGAACACCGGCCCGTACGACTCGAAGAGGTGCGCAAGTGACAACGGACGAGCCCCTGCGGATCGGGATCCTGGGCGCGGCCCGGATCGCCGAACTGTCGATCGTCGGACCGGCCCGGTCGACCGGCCACCGCCTCGTCGCGGTGGCGGCCCGCGACCGCGACCGGGCCGCGGGCTTCGCCGCCACGCACGGCGTGGAACGCGTGGCCGGCTCCTATGCCGAGCTCATCGCCGACCCGGAGATCGAGGTCGTCTACAACCCCCTTGCGAACAGCTTGCACGGGCCGTGGAACCTGGCCGCCCTCCAAGCCGGCAAGCACGTCCTCACCGAGAAGCCGTCCGCGAGCAACGCGGCGGAGGCGGTCGAGGTCCACGAGGCCGTCGCCAAGGCGGGCACGGTGTTCATGGAGGGCTTCCACTACCTGTTCCACTCGGTCATCCTGCGCCTCCACGAGCTGCTGGACAGCGGGGAGTTGGGCGACCTGCGGCAAGTGGAGACCATGGTCGCCATGCCCGCGCCGCCGGACAGCGACGTACGGTGGTCGCTCCCGCTGGCGGGCGGCGCGCTGATGGACCTCGGGTGCTACAGCCTGCACGCCCAGCGCATGCTCGCGCCCTGGGCGGGCGGGGCGCCCCGGCTCGTCGCCGCGCGCGGCGGTGAGAAGGCCGACTCCGGGGGAGTCGACGAGTGGCTGGACGCGGATCTGGAGTTCCCGGGCGGCGCCACCGGCAGCGCCCGCTGCCACATGGCCCACGACAGCTGGCAGATGAGCTGCCGCGTCGTGGGCTCGCGCGGCGAAGCCACGGTGGTGAACTTTGTGCAGCCCCACCTGGACGACCGCGTCGTCGTGCGTACGGCCGCCGGTGAGCGCACCGAGGAACTCGGCCGCCGTTCCTCGTACACCTACCAACTGGAGGCCTTCGCCGCCCACTTGCGGCACGGCGCACCGCTGGTGCTCGATGCAGATGACGCGCTGACCACGATGCGGCTCATCGACGACTGCTACCGGGCGGCCGGGTTCCCGCTCCGGCCGCGTACGGTCCTGCCGGACGCCGGCAGCTGAGACACAACGGAAGAGGGCGGTACCCGACGGGTACCGCCCTCTTCCGTTGTGCGCCGCCTATCGGTAGAAAGACGGCCGCTCGATCAGCTCGACCTCGACGCGCCGCCCCTCCCGCTGGGACAGCACGCCCGCCTCGCACACGGCCGCGGCCGCGTAGCCGTCCCAGACGCTGGGGCCGGTGATCTCGCCGCGTCGGGTGGCGTCCACCCAGCCCTGGACCTCGCGGTCGTAGGCGTCCTCGAAACGCTCCACGTAGTCCGGGGTGATACGTCCGCCCCAATGGCCGTCGGCGCTCAGCCGTGGCCCCTGCTCGTCACCGATGCGTACGGTGCCCCGCTCGCAGACCGCTTCGGCCTGCACCTGGTAGCCGTAGCCGCAGTGGCCGAAGATCTCGACGTCGACCAAGGCGCCCAACTCGGTTTCGAAGAGGACGAATTGAGGGTCGTTCATACCGGCCGGAGCATGTGACGTCGGGGCCGGCTTGTGCACGGTGACCGCTGTGATCTCCTGATCGAGGAGCCAGCGGGTCACGTCCATCTCGTGCACCACCGAGTCGTTGATGAGCATCTCGTTGGTGAACCACGGCGGCATGGACAGGTTCCGGTGCCGATGGTGCAGCATCAGCGCCCTGCCCAGCTCTCCGCCGTCGAGGAGCCGCTTCAGCTTCATGTACTCGGCGTCGTACCGCCGCATGAAGCCCACCTGGATACGCCGGTGCCCGAGCCGCTGCTCCGTCTCCAGGACACGCAGGGCCGAGGCCGCGTCGGGGGTGAGCGGCTTCTCGCACAGCACGGGCAGGTCACGGCCGAGGGCTTCGAGCAGGGCCGCTTCGTGGGCGGGCCCCGGGGAGGCGATGAGTACGGCGTCCACGTCCTGAGCCGCCATCGCCGCATCGGGTTCGGTGTACGCCGTGCAGCCCTCGATGGCGTCCGCGAGCGTCTTGGCGCGCTCCGCATCGATGTCGACGACGGCTGTCACGCGTGCCCCGCTGACCACGTCGTGCAGCCTGCGCACATGGTCGGCGCCCATCTTGCCGGTGCCGATGACGGCAACACCCAGTGCTCGCTGAGGTGGCATGTTCGTGATGTCTCCGGTGCTTGTGAGGGTCAGTTGGTCTGCGGGGCGCCCACCTGAAGGGCTTCCGCATCCGGCAGCTTCTCGACGTCGACGCCGCGGACCTGGGCCAACTCGTGCTTGAGTGCGGCGAGTTCGGTGCCGCCTGCCATGTGGTTGGTGAGTTCTTCGAGGGTGATCTCGCTGCGTTCGGCGGAGAGTTCCATGGTGCCCAGGCGCAGCACGCTGAAGTGGTCGCCGACCATGTAGGCGTGGTGGGGGTTGTGGGTGATGAAGATGACGCCGAGGCCGCGGTCGCGGGCGGCGGCGACGTATTTCAGGACCACGCCGGACTGCTTGACGCCGAGGGCGGCGGTGGGCTCGTCGAGGATGAGGACGCGGGCGCCGAAGTAGACGGCGCGGGCGATGGCGACGCACTGGCGCTGGCCGCCGGAGAGGGTGCCGATGGGCTGTTCCAGGTTGTCCAGGAGGATGCCCATGTTGCGCAGTTCCTCGTCCGCGGTCTTCTTCATCTTCTCGATGTCGAGGCGGCGGACGGGCCAGGGGCCTTTGGTCATTTCGGAGCCGAGGAAGAAGTTCCGCCACACCGGCATCAGCGGGACGGTGGCGAGGTCCTGGTAGACGGTGGCGATGCCCTTGTCGAGGGCCTGGCGGGGGGTGGTGAAGTGGACCGGTTCGCCGTCGACGAGGAACTCGCCCTCGGTGTGCTGGTGCAGCCCGGAAATGATTTTGATGAGGGTGGACTTGCCGGCCCCGTTGTCACCCAGCACGCAAGTGACCTGGCTGGGGCGGACGGTGAGGTCCACCCCGTGCAGGGCGCGGACGTTGCCGTAGGACTTGCCGGCGTTGCGCAGCTCCACGAGGGGAGCGTCCTCGCCCTGGGGGGCGCGGTCGGTGAGGATGGCGCCGTGCGTGCCGGATCCGCCTGTGTTCGTCATGGTGGTTACCTCCGGGTCGCGGTGCGCTGGACCCACAAGTTGATGAGGACGGCGCCCAGCAGCATCACGCCGAGGAAGGCCTTGAACCAGTCGGGGTTCCAGCCGGCGTAGACGATGCCCTGCTGCACCATGCCGAACATGAAGGCGCCGAAGACCGGGCCGATCGCACTGCCGGCGCCGCCGGTGAGCAGGCAGCCGCCGATCACGGCCGCGGAGATGTAGATCAGCTCCTGGCCCACACCCTCGCCGGACTGCACGGTGTTGAAGGAGAACAGCTGGTGCATACCGATGAACCAGGCACCGAAACCGACCAGCATGAACAGCGAGATCTTGGTGAAGGCGACCGGGACACCCACCGCGCGGGCGGAGTCCTTGTTGCCGCCGACCGCGAAGATCCAGTTGCCGTACTTGGTGCGCAGCAGTACCCAGGTGGCGATGGCCGCGAAGACCAGCCACCACACGATGGTGATCTTGATCTGGACGCCGCCGACCTCGAAGGTCGAGGCGAAGATCTTCTTGGCCTGGCCGAAGCCGTCCATGGTGCTGATGTCGTCGGTGGCCACGTTGCCGGTGACCAGCTTGGTCACCGCCAGGTTCACGCCCTGCAGGATCAGGAAGCTGCCCAGCGTGACCAGGAAGCTCGGCAACCCGGTCTTGACCACCAGCCAGCCGTTGAGGAACCCGATCCCCAGCGACACCGCCAGGGCGGCGATCACACCCACCCACACGTTCATGCTCAGCTGATACGCGAGCATGCTCGCGGTGAGCGCCGAGGTGATCACCGCGACACCGGCGGAGAGGTCGAACTCGCCGCCGATCATGAGCAGGGCGACCGGGAGGGCCATGATGCCGATGGTCGAGGACTGGTAGAGGACGTTCGCCATCGAGCTGGCCTCGCGCACCGGCGGCGCCGAGATCAGGAAGAACACGTAGACCGCGGCGGCACCCAGGAAGACACCCACCTCGGGGCGGGCCAACAGCCGTATCGCCAGCGGCCGTTCCGCGGTCCGCCCGTCCTTCTTGTGGGCCGACGGAGCCGGCGACGGGGAGCCCGTCGCCGGAACCGTGGTCTGGGTCATAGTCATCACCGGGTGCCCTTCGCGGCGAACTCGGCGATCTTGTCGACGTTGGTCTTGTCGACGAAGGCCGGCCCGGTCAGCACGGGTGCCTCGCCACCGCCGCTGTAGTTGCCGTTCGTCTTGTAGAGCCACAGGGAGTCGACCGACAGGTAGCCCTGGAGGTAGGGCTGCTGGTCGATGGCCCACTGGATCTTGCCGGACTTGATGGCGCCGACCGCGTCCTTGTTGAGGTCGAAGGTGGCGAGTTTGGTGTCGGTGCCGGCGTCGGCGATGGACTGGATGGCAGTCATCGCGAACGGGGCGCCGAGCGTGGTGACGTAGTCGATGGAGGAGTCCGTCTTGAGCTTGGCGGTGATCGTCGACTTCACCGACGGCATGTCGGTGCCGTTGACGTAGAGGATCTCGGTCTTGCCCTCGAACGTCTTCTTCACGCCGGCGCAGCGGGCCTCCAGGGCCACCTGCCCCTGCTCCATGATCACGCAGACAGTGTGCTTGGCGCCGGCCTCGTTGAGCCTGCGGCCGAACGCCTCGCCGGCGATGCTCTCGTCCTGGCCGAAGTACTCGAGCAGACCCTGCTCCTTCCAGTCCTGCACGCCGGTGTTGAAGCCGACGACCGGGATGCCGGCCTTCTCGGCCTGGGCGACCACGGACTTCATGGCGTCGGGCTTGGCGAGGGTGACGGCGATGCCGTCGACCTTCTGGTCGATGGCGTTCTGGACCAGGTTCGACTGGTTGGGGCCACTGGGGTCGCTGGAGTAAACCAGCTTGACGTTGTCCTTGGCGGCGGCAGCCTCGGCACCCTTGCGAATCGTGTCCCAGAAGGTGTCACCAGGGGCCGCGTGCGTGATCATCGCGACCGTCATGCGGGGCGTGCCGGCCTTGCCGGCCGAGACATCGCTGCCGCTCTCTTCGGCCTGCTTCCCTCCGGAGCTGCTGGAGCATCCGGCCGCAAGCAGTGCGGCGGCTGCCGCCGCTGCGACGACGGGGACGATTCTGCGGGAGCGGGGGTATGACGAACGGTCCATCTTTCCGGCACCTCACTGTGCTGCAGGGGAAAGGGAGAAACGGCTGACCGCGTGAACACTGCGGATCACATGCCGTTAACACGGCTGTTGCCTATGACGAGATAGAACCGTCACGCCACCCTGAGGTCAACGTTTGTAATGACATCATTTATCCATCACGGCAAGATGTCAGAACAATTACTTGACGCTGGTTGTGCGTGACCTCTACACCTGAAATGGCCGGGAGACCCCGACCCTTTCCCTTCGCCTTCCTGATCGCGGCAGGGGGACGCGTGCCCGCATGCAGGAGATCCGTGAATGAACGCTTCTTTTGATGTAATAGCCATGGGTCGAACGGGCGTCGGCATATATCCCCTGCAGACCGGCGTTCCCCTGGAAAGAGTCGAGAGTTCCGGCAAGTTCCTGGGCGGCTCCGCCACCAAAGGATTCGGGGTCGACGACCGCTGGGTGTCGCCCGTGGCCGGCCGTCCGACACCCGTCACCTTCTGCGAGATCTTTGCCCCAACTGGTCCTCCTTCCCGCCGCGCAAGCACGACGAGACCCGGCCCGGCGAGGAGTCGGAGTGGGGGGAGATCCACTACTTCGAGATCGCCGGTGACGACGGCATCGGCTACCAGCGGATCTCTCCCTCCGGCAACGGCCGGTCGACCCTCGTCTGCCTCTCCGCACCGCCCTCAACACCCGCCGCGACCACGCCTGAGTCCGGCCCCCCGAAAGGAAACCCGCACCCATGAAGAACCTCCACCACTGGATCAACGGCAAGCCCAGCGAGGGTTCGTCCGCGCGCTACGGCCCCGTCTACAACCCGGCCACGGGCAACCAGGAGAAGCAGGTCCCCCTCGCCTCGGTCGAGGAGGTGGATGCCGCGGTGGCTGCGGCGAAGGATGCGTATGCGACGTGGGGTCTGTCGTCGCTGGCGAAGCGGACGACGGTCTTGTTCAAGTTCCGTGCGCTGCTGGATGCGAACCGGGATGCGATCGCGGAGCTGATCACGGCGGAGCACGGCAAGGTGCATTCGGACGCGCTGGGTGAGGTGGCGCGTGGTCTGGAGATCGTGGACCTGGCGTGTGGGATCACGGTGCAGCTGAAGGGTGAGCTGTCGACGGAGGTGGCCAGCCGGGTCGACGTGTCCTCGATCCGGCAGCCGCTGGGCGTCGTGGCCGGGATCACGCCGTTCAACTTCCCGGCGATGGTGCCGATGTGGATGTTCCCCCTCGCCATCGCGTGCGGCAACACGTTCGTGCTGAAGCCGTCGGAGAAGGACCCGTCGGCCGCGATGAAGATCGCCGAGTTGCTGGCGGAGGCGGGTCTGCCGGATGGTGTCTTCAATGTCGTGCACGGGGACAGGGTGGCCGTGGACCGGCTGCTTGAGCACCCGGACGTGAAGGCGGTCTCGTTCGTCGGCTCGACGCCGATCGCCCGCTACATCCACACCACCGCGGCCGCGAACCACAAGCGGGTGCAGGCGCTGGGCGGTGCGAAGAACCACATGCTGGTCCTCCCGGACGCCGACCTGGACGCGGCGGCCGACGCGGCGGTCTCGGCGGCGTACGGTTCGGCGGGTGAGCGCTGCATGGCGATCTCGGCGGTCGTGGCCGTCGGTGCGATCGGTGACGAGCTGGTGGAGAAGATCCGTGAGCGCGCCGAGAAGATCAAGATCGGTCCCGGGAACGACCCGGCGTCCGAGATGGGCCCGCTGATCACGGCCGTTCACCGCGACAAGGTCGCCTCGTACGTCCATGGCGCGGCGGCGGAGGGTGCGGAGGTCGTCCTGGACGGCACCGGCTACACGGTGGAGGGTTTCGAGGAGGGTCACTGGATCGGCCTCTCGCTCCTGGACAAGGTGCCCACGTCCGCGAAGGCCTACCAGGACGAGATCTTCGGCCCGGTGCTGTGTGTGCTGCGGGTGGAGACGTACGAGGAGGGCGTGGCGCTGATCAACGCTTCGCCGTTCGGCAACGGCACCGCGATCTTCACCCGGGACGGCGGCGCGGCCCGTCGCTTCCAGTTGGAGATCGAGGCGGGCATGGTCGGTGTGAACGTGCCGATCCCGGTCCCGGTCGGCTACCACTCCTTCGGTGGCTGGAAGGACTCGCTCTTCGGCGACCATCACGTCTACGGCAACGACGGCACCCACTTCTACACCCGGGGCAAGGTCGTCACGACCCGCTGGCCGGACCCGGCCGACGCCCCCACCGGCGTCGACCTCGGGTTCCCGCGCAACCACTGATGAAAACCGGGCGCCAGAAGACGGCCGACGCCACCACTCGGCTCGGCATCGCCATCGACCGTATGAGCCCGGTACCGCTGTACCACCAGTTCGCCCAGCAGTTGGAGCAGGCCATCGAGCACGGCCTGCTCCTCCCGGGCACCCTGCTCGGCAACGAGATCGACCTCGCCGGACGACTCGGCCTGTCACGTCCGACCGTCCGGCAGGGCATCAAGGCCCTGGTCGAGAAGGGGCTGCTGGTACGGAGCCGGGGCGTCGGCACCCGGGTCGTGCACAACACGGTCAAGCGCTCACTGGAACTCACCAGCCTCTACGACGACCTGGCAGAGGCCGGGCAGGAACCGAGCACACGGGTGGTACGCAACGATGTCGTACCCGCGTCGGCCGAGGCCGCCGCGGCTCTGGGCATCGGAACGGGCGACAACGTTGTCTATTTGGAGCGGATCCGGTACGCGAACGGACTCCCCGTGGCCGTCCTGCGCAACCACCTGCCGACCGGCCTGCTGCCCGACCTGGGCACGGACATGCTGGAGGCCACGGGGCTGTACCGGCTCCTGCACGCGGCCGGCATCAGCCTGCACAGCGGGCATCAGACGATCGGCGCTCGCGCGGCCACCGCCGAGGACGGCGAACACCTCGGGGAGCCCGAGGGCGCGCCCCTGCTCACCCTGCGGCGCACGGCGTACGACGCCGCCGGGGAGGCCGTGGAGTACGGCACGCATCTCTACAACGCGGCGCGCTACGTGTTCGAGCTCCAGCTGCTCATGCGGCAATAGGGCCTTGCTCCGTCGATTCGCACCGGCGGATGGAAACAGGGGTGGTGGGGACGACCGTGGTTTCGTCCCCACCACCCCTGCGGCTTCTACTTCACCAGCGCCGCGGCGGTCCGGTACGCCGCTGCGGCGGCCTCCCGCACGGGCAGCGTGCGGTGTGTGTCGGAGAGGATCTCCACGCCCCAGGGGCCGCGGAAGCCGGCCGTACGGAGCGCGGCGATGATCCCCGGGAGGTCGAAGGAGCCCTCTCCGCACAGACGACGGCGATGAACGGTGTCCTCGAAGAGAGTGCCGATGACCTGGCTGTCGGCGTCGTTGAGCTCGACGCCCACGATCCGCGACCCGGGTACGTCTGCCAGGTCGGCAGGCGGGGTGTGGGCGCGCTCGGTGTGCCAGACGTCGATGATGAGGCCGCCCGCCGGGTGACCGGCGGTCTCGACGAGCCGGAGGCCGTCGTGCACGGTCTTGAGGTTGGACCAGGGCAGGGGCTCGACCCCGAGCCGGGCGCCCACACCGTCGGCCTGCGCCGCCAGAGTGGCGAACTCCTTGGCCCAGACGTCCAGGTCCCAGGGTTCGTCCGCCACATCGGGGCCGATCTTGAAGGTGCGTGCGCCGAGGGCCTCGATGGCCCGCAGCATTCCGACGCGGACGGTGTCCGACGCGGCCCGCCGGGGTCCGTCGGTCCACCAGTCGGTCAGCAGCTCCAACTCGATGTGGTTGATCCCGTTGTCCGCGAAGAGCGACCGGATGCCGGCGATCCCGTACTCGCGCTCGGCTTCCACCAGGTCCGCGTACAGCAGCCCGAAGGCCGTGAAACCGGCGTCGGCCGCCGCTTCCACCCGTTCCCGCAGGTTCAGCGGACTGCGCTGGTCTTCCTGGTCGGGAGCGGCGTTGCCCGCGGTGGTCCAACAAGTGGCCAGAAATTCGTCAGCGGTCATTTCTTTTTCCTGAATTCCTCATGTTCGGAAAAGGCGCCGGCACGCAACGACTGACAATTCCAAGAACAGGCAGCAAGTCGCCCCGCATTCTTGGGTGCCCCACGCGGCCGGTCAATCCCTCAGGAGGCATCAAAAACACATCAGGCCTTGTATACGACTATGCGACGCCGCGCAGCACGGTGCGCAGGTGCTCGGCGCTGGCCCACACGTCCTCGACCGGACCCTTCGCCTTGGGCTCCTCGGTCAGGATGGTGTCCTGTTCCAGGACGTACCAGCCGTCGTAGCCGCGTGCGCTGAGGTGGGTGACGATGGCCTCTACGTCCACGTCTCCCGCACCCAGCGGGCGGTACATGCCCTTGCTCACGGCCTCGGTGTAGCTGAGGTGTCCGGACTGGACCTTGGCGGCGAGGGAGGCGTCCACGTCCTTCATATGGGTGTGGGCGATGCGCTCGGGCGCCTGGCGGGTGAGCTCGGCCGGGTCGGTGCCGCCTATGAGCAGGTGCCCGGTGTCGAGGCAGAGCGAGATCGCCGAGTGCTCCAGGACGCGCTGGACCTCGTCGCCGTTCTCGATCATCGTGCCGACGTGCGGGTGCAGGACGGCGCGCACACCGCGTTCGGCGGCCAGTTTGGCGAGCCGGTCGAGGTTGGACAGCAGCAGCTTCCAGCCGTCGGCGTCGAGGTCGGGGCGGGAGTCGTAGCCGTCCTGGCCGGTGACGGCCGACAGGACGAGCACCTCCGCCTTCGAAGCGGCGTAGCTCTCCAGGAGCTGTTCGACCTCGGGCAGCGGGTCGTGTCCGGGCACGTGCAGCAGGAGCGGGGTGAAGCCGCCGACCGCGTGCAGGTCGTGGTCGGCGAGGGTTCGGGCCATGGCGTCCGGCTCGCCGGGCAGGAAGCCCTCGGGGCCGATCTCGGTGGCTGCCAGGCCGACCTCGCGCATCTCGTTCAGCACTCGTTCGGGCGTCAACTGGTAGCCCCAGCCGGGGACTTCGCACACGCCCCAGGAGATGGGCGCGCCGGCGATCCTGTTCAGGGGTGAGGTGGTCATGCCGTGGCCTTTCGGTGGTTCCAGTCGGGGTTGGCGACCGCGGCCGGCGGGCGGCCCGCGAGAACGTCCACGACACCGCGGGCGGCGTCGACAAAGGTGAGGGTCATCGCCCGGCGCGTCATGCCCATCAGGTGCGGGGTCAGGACGACGTCGGGGTGGTCGAACAGCGGGTGGTGGAGGGCGGGTTCGGGGTCGAACACGTCCAGTCCTACCCCCGACAGCCGGCCCGACTCCAGGGCGGCCAGGGTGGCGTCCGGATCGAGCAGGCCACCACGGCCGCAATTGATCAGGATCGCTCCCGGCTTGACGCGGGACAGCAGCCGCTCGTCCACGAGGTGCCGGGTGCCCTCGACGAGCGGTGCGTGCAGGGTGAGCACGTCGCTCGACTCGGCCAGCGCACCGAGGTCGGCGCAGGCGAGCTCCGGCGGGGGAGGGCTGAACGGGTCGTGGGCGAGCGTCCGCATCCCGAAGGCGGCGGCGAGTTCGCCCACCCGGCGGCCGATGCGGCCGTAACCGACGATCCCCAGGGTGGCGCCGTCCAGATCGCCGACCGGTACGGCGTTCCGCTCGGCCCAGCGGCCGTCCCGTACCAGCTCGGTCAGCGGCTTGAGCCGCTTGGTCAGGTGCAGGGCCATGGCGAAGACACCCTCTGCCACGGCCCTGCTGCCGCTGTTGGGGGTGATCACCACGGCGATGCCGCGGTCGGAGGCCGCTGCCACGTCGACCAGGTCGACGCCGACGCCGGTACGGGCGATGACCCGCAGCCGTGGGGTCCGCCGGAGGAAGTCCTCGTCGATGTGCCGGTCGGCGCGGACGATGGCGCCTTCGGCGACCGCGAGGTCCGCGGGGGTGGGGTCGGTGACGAACGTGACCCGCTTCCCGAGGACGGGACCCACGGTGTCGGCGTCGACGGGACCGAGGGCCACTACGACATGCTCGGTCATACGATCAACTCCGCACCGGATGGCCGAAGTTGGCCCCCGGCACCTCGAGCACCGACTGCCAGGAGCCGCTCTCCGCGGAGGCCGCCGCGGCCGCGATCACCTCGGCGACAGCGTGCGCGTCCTCGATCGTCGAGTTGTGGTGCTCGATGCCGGCCACGGCGGCCAGGAACTTCTTGGCCTCGATCACCTTGAGGTCGTCGTAGCCCATGCTGTTGCCGGGGCCGGGCTGGAAGCTGGCGTAGTCGCCCATGTGACCGTTGCCGAGCACGGTGGTGTAGCCCTGGTGGGGTCCGCTGCGGTCGAGGGCGACGCGCAGCTCGTTCATGCGCTCGAAGTTCCAGGTGACCGAGCCGTCGGTGCCGTAGATCTCGAAGCCGATGCCGCACTGCGGGCCGACGATGATGCGGGACGCCTCCAGGGTGCCGACGGCTCCGCCGTGGAAGCGGACGAGGGCTGCGCTGTAGTCGTCGTTCTCCACGGCCGCCATCTCACCGTCCTCGATCACCGCGAAGTGCGTGCCCGAGCCCATGGGGAGGATCGGACGCTCGGTGTAGACGGTGCTGGTGAGGGCGGAGACCTCGTCGATCGGGGCGACGACGTAGCTGACCAGATCCACGACGTGGCTCAGCAGGTCGCCGAGCGCGCCGTGTCCGGCCAGGTCCCGCTTGAAGCGCCAGGACAGGGCGCCCTTGGGTTCGGAGGCGTAGCCGGAGAAGAAGGTGGCGCGGACGTTGGTGATACGGCCGAGTCGGCCCTCGGCGATCAGTTCGCGGGCCCGCTCCACGGCGGGGGCGTGCCGGTAGTTGTAGCCGATGGAGGTGACGACCCCGGCGGCGCGGGCCGCGGCGGCGACCTCGGCGGTCTCCTCGGCACCGCGCCCGACGGGCTTCTCGATCCAGAACGGCTTGCCGGCCTTGGCGGCGGCGATGCCGATCTCGTGGTGGAGGAGGTTGGGCGCGCAGATCGAGACGACCTCGACGTCCGGGTCGTCCAGGACGGCGCGGTAGTCGGTGCCGGCCTTCTCGTAGCCGAGGACGTCACGGGCGTAGGCCGCGCGGTCCTCGGCGGTGTCGGCGGCGTGGACGAGGCGGGGCTTGATGCCGAGTTCGGGATAGACGGAGGGCAGGGCCTGGTAGGCGCGACTGTGGAGCTTGCCCATCCAGCCGACGCTGATCAGTCCGACGCCGATCTCGCGGGCGGCGCCCGGGGTGTTGGGGGTCATTGATGTCTCCTGGGGGTGCTGAGCAGTTCGGGTGAAGTCGGCAGCGCCCCGCAGGGGCGCGGGGAACTGCGCGACCAGCCACGACGGCGCCGCGGACAAAAACGGTCAGGCCCGCGCAGCGGACAACGCTGCGGACAACGCCGCGGCAAGCAAGGTCGAGTCGGATCCGATACCGATGAACGTCCACCCCTCGGCCCGCTTGGCGGCCGCGGCCGCACCGTCGGAGACGAGGAGCCCGCACGCCTTGCCATGGTCGGCGGCCGCCTTGCGGACACGTTCCAACGCCTCCTGGTAGACCGGCGCGCCGAACTCGCCCGGCACGCCGAGGTCATGGCTGAGGTCGCGGGGGCCGACGAACAGCACGTCGACGCCGTCGAGGGCCGCGATGGCCTCGACCTCGTCCAGCGCGCTCGCCGACTCGATCTGGATCACGCCGAGGATCTCCCCCTCGCGGTCCAGGGCTTCGGGGTCGAGTCCGAAACGGCAGGCCCTGTTGTAGGTGGCCACGCCCCGATCCCCCGCGGGCGGGTACCTCAAGTGCCGTACCGCTTCCTGGACTTCGGCCGCCGTGTCGAGGCGCGGCAGCATGACTCCGGCGACGCCGAGATCGAGGACGCGGCCGATGCGGATCCGGGCCACGGACTCGACACGTACGACGGTCGGCACTCCGTAGGCCGCCGCGGCGGGAACGGTCGTACGGACCTGCTCCTCGCCGCCGGCGCCGTGTTCGAGGTCGAGCAGCACCCAGTCGGCTCCGGCGGCGGCGCAGACCTCGGCCGAGACCGGGGAGGCGAGGCCGACAAAGGTGCCCAGGGTGGCCTCGCCGGCGGCGAGCCGGGCGCGCAGGCGGCCGTGATCCAAGGGAGAGCGATTCATCCGTACCACCTCTGGGACGCGAGACCCTCTTCGTACTCGTCGCGCAGCTGCGCGACGAGTTCCTGCTCGGAGACCTCGGCCGGGGCCACGTCCCACCACACACCCGCGCCGGGAAGGTCGGCGTGCGGGATCACGGGGACGACCAGGACGACCGGTCCGTTGTGGTCGCGGGTCTCGGCCAGCGCGGCGCGTACCTCATCGGCGGTCGTGGCGCGGAGGGCGCGGGCGCCGAGGCCTTCCGCGACCTTGACGAGGTCGACCTGGAGGTAGTCGCCCTCCAGGCGGGCGGGCTTGCCGGAGCCGATCTCCAGGCTGCCGTCGCGGTAGCGGAACTCGTTGCCGAACTCCCGTCCGTTGCGGCCCATTTGGAGTCGATGGATGACCTGGTAGCCGTGGTTCTCCGGGATCACGATCGTGATCGGGAGCCTCTCCTGGGCGGCCGTGACCAGCTCGGTCGGCGCCATGAGGAAGGTTCCGTCGCCCAGCAGGGACAGCACCCGCTTCGACGGGTCCGGCTCGGCGAAGCGGACGCCGATCGCGGCGGGCAGCTCGTACCCCATGCAGGAGAAGCCGAACTCCAGGTGGGCGAACCGGCCTTCGGTGGCGTCCCACACCTTCTGCAGGTCCCCGGGCGGACCACCGGCGGCGGCGATGATCGTGTCACCGGACCGCGCGTGCTCCTGCAGCAGGCCTATCAACTGGCCCTGGGTGAGGGCCGCTTCGGTGTCGCGTACGACGTCGGAGTCGTCGGCCAGCGACGCGAAGTCGAAGGGGGTGTCCGGGTCGAGTGCGGCGGTACGTTGCTCCTGCCACTGCTCGTCCAGGGTGCGCACCTTGTCCTGCCAACTGGCCGACGTGGTGGTGCCGTTCGCCCGTACGACCTCCGTCAGCGCGGCGAGGGCTCGCTTGGCGTCGGCCACGATGCCGGTCGCGCCCAGGCGGTCGGCGTCGCGCACGCTGACGTTGATGCTCGCGAAGCGCACGCCCGGGTTCTCGAAGATGGAGTGCGAGGCGGTGGCGAAGTCCGTCAGGCGGGAGCCCACGGTGAGGACGAAGTCGGCCTCCCGGGCAAGGACGTTGACCGCCGGAGTGCCCTCCAGACCGATACCGCCGAGCTGCCACCAGGCGCGGCGCTGGATGGCGCCCTTGCCCGCGAACGTCTCCGAGACCGGGATGCCCGCCGTGTCGGCGAGGGCCTCCAGCTCCTCGGTGGCACCGGAGTACACGACCCCGCCACCGGCGATGATCAGCGGCTTCTCCGCCTCGGCGAGCATCCGCGCGACCACCGCGACCTCGTCGGCGTCCGGCGCCGGACGGCGGATCGCCCAGTCGTGCTCGGCGAAGAACGCGACCGGGTAGTCGTACGCGTGGGACTGGATGTCCTGCGGGAGGGAGAGGACGACCGCGCCGGTGTCGACGTCGGTGAGGGCCCGCATCGCCGCGGGCAGCGCGGTCAGCAGCTGCTCGGGCCGGGTGATGCGGTCGAAGAAGCGGGAGACGGGCCGGAAGGCGTCGTTCACCGAGGCGTCGGCCTCGATGGGGTGCTGCAACTGCTGGAGCACGGGGCCCTGGTGGCGGGTCGCGTAGGTGTCGCCGGGCAGCAGCAGGACGGGCAGCCGGTTGACGGTGGCGAGGCCCGCGCCGGTCACCATGTTGAGGGCGCCCGGGCCGATGGAGGCGGTCACGGCGAGGGTGGAGTGCCGCTTGGTCGCCTTGGCGTAGGCGGTCGCGATGTGGACCAGCGCCTGCTCGTTGCGGCCCTGCACGAAGGGGAGTTGGTCGCTGAGCTGGTCTAGCGCCTGGCCGAGGCCCGCCACGTTGCCGTGGCCGAAGATGCCCAGCGCGGCCGGTATGAGCCGACGGCGTCGGCCGTCGGCCACGGAGTACTGGCGGGAGAGGTAGGTGACGACGGCCTGGGCGACGGTGAGGCGCACCGTGCCCTGTTGCGTCCGGTCGGTCATGAGTCGGCTCCTGATCGGGGATGTGTACGGGGACGCGGCCGCGTCACCAGGGGCGGCCGTGCAGGACGATGGTCTTGACCTCGGTCATCTCGCTGACCGCGGCGCGGGGGCCTTCCTTGCCGTAACCGCTGCCCTTCAGACCGCCGTACGGCATGAGGTCGGCACGCCACAGAGGCGTCCAGTTGATGTGGACGGATCCGGCGTCGATCTCCCGGATGGCACGGACCGCGCCTGCGATGTCGGAGGTGAAGATCCCCGCACCGAGGCCGTAGGCGGTGCCGTTGGCCTGGGCGATGGCGGACTCCCAGTCGGCGGCCGAGCTGACGGCGACCGCTGGTCCGAACAACTCCTGTTGGCTGAACGGGGAGTTGGGATCGACATCGGCCACGACGGCCGGGCTCACCACGGTCCCGTCGCGCTCGCCGCCGGTCAGGACGCGGGCGCCGTCGGCCCCTGCCTGTGCGATGGCACGCTCCACGCGTTCCGCCTCGGCGGTCGTGATCAGGGAACCCATGGTGGTGTCGGGGGACGACGGGTCGCCGGTCCGGATGGCCTTGACCTTGGGGACGAGGGCGTCGAGGAAGTCGCCGGTGATGTCGGGGTGGGTGATCACTCGCTGGACGGAGATGCACACCTGTCCGGCGTTGACGTAACCGCCCAACGCGACGGCACTCGCGGCGAGTTCGAGATCGGCGTCGGGCAGGACGACGACCGGGCAGGAGGCGCCCAGTTCGAGGGAGAGCTTCTTCACCCCGGCGACGCGTGCGATGTGCTCGCCCACGCCGGTGGAGCCGGTGAAGGAGATCTTGCGTACGCGGGGGTCGGTCACGAGGGCGTCCCCCAGCACCCCGCCGGATCCGACGAGCACCGAGAGCACGCCCTCGGGAAGCCCCGCGTCCACGAAGCACTCGGCGAGCGCCAGCGCGGTCAGCGGCGTCGAAGTGGCCGGCTTGAGGACGACCGCGTTGCCCGCCGCGAGCGCGGGCGCCAGTTTGTGCAGCACGAGCAGGGCGGGGTAGTTGAACGGCGTGATGGCCACCACGACTCCGCAGGGCTGGCGCAGCGTGAAGCCCACCTTGTCCTGTCCGGTGCCGCGGTTGGCGTCCAACGGCAGGGTCTCGCCGTAGAGCTGGGTGCCCTCGAAGGCCGCGAGGCGGATCAGGTCCCCGGAGCGCGACGCCTCGCCGGTGGCCTCGGTGATGGTCTTGCCCGACTCCGCGCTGATGGTCTGCGCGATCGTGTTGGCTCGCTGGTCGGCGAGCTCCGCCGCACGCAGCAGGATCGTCATGCGCTCGTGAGCGGGGGTACGCCTCCATACCGCGGCACCCCGCTCCGCCGCAGCCAGGGCCAACTCGACGTCCTCGGGGCCGGCCACCGCCACGGTACCGACGGTCTTGCCGTCGAAGGGCGAGGTCACGTCCCGGGTCCGTCCCGACCCTGCCGACGCTTGCCACCGGCTTCCGATGAGCAGTTCCGCAGGCTTCATTGCCTTCTCCCTCCAGAAACCGTCAAGGCCTACTGATCAGCCGACGGCCAGGCCGTTTACATGGGCGCAACGGTAGGTGGCCCGCAGGGCAATACTGAAGGGGTGGAATCCATCATTATTCCGTCATTGGATGCATCTTTTCCCCATCATCCGTGACGGCCGGTGCGCTCGCCCGGGCGGACATGCACGCTGTCGTAACAACCCTCTCCAGCCGCACCTCGACGAGCAGAAGGAAGCGCAGACCACATGGCCACGACAGCCGTCCAGACCCGCACCATCGCCTTCATCGGCCTCGGCATCATGGGGTCTCCCATGGCAGCCAACCTCGTCCGGGCCGGGCACACCGTGATCGGATACAACCGGAGCCGTCCGGCGGTGGACCGCCTCGTCCGGGCGGGAGGACAAGGGGCGGACAGCGTCGCGGCGGCGGTCACCGACGCGGACGTGATCATCACGATGCTCCCCGCGGATCCGCAGGTCGCCGAGGTCGTGCTCGGTCCGGACGGCGTCCTGGCGCACGCCCGCACCGGCACCCTCCTCATCGACATGAGCAGCGTCAGCCCGCAGACGGCCGTCACGATCGCCGAGGCGGGCCTCGACAAGGGAGTCCGCGTCCTGGACGCCCCCGTGTCCGGTGGTGAGGCCGGCGCCGTCGATGCCGTGCTGTCCGTCATGGTCGGAGGTGACGCCGACGACTTCGCCGCGGCCGCCCCGCTCTTCCGTGTCCTCGGGACGACCGTCGTGCATGTGGGCCCGCACGGCGCGGGTCAGACCGTCAAGGCCGCCAACCAGCTCATCGTCGCGGCCAACATCCAGGCTCTGGCAGAGGCGGTCGTGTTCCTGGAGAAGGCGGGTGCCGACCTCCCCTCCGCCCTGGAGGTCCTCGGCGGCGGCCTGGCGGGCTCGACCGTCCTGGCCCGGAAGAAGGACGCCATGCTGAACCGGGACTTCAAGCCCGGCTTCCGCATCGACCTGCACCACAAGGACATGGGCATCGTCACCGACGCCGCCCGCGCCATTGGGGCCGTCCTTCCCCTCTGCTCCCTCACCGCCCAGCTGATGGCCTCCGCCCGCGCCAACGGTGACGGCGCGCTGGATCACTCCGCCCTGCTGCGCGGCGTCGAACGGCTCTCGGGTCGAGCCGCGGACTGAGAATGTCCGGAAATCGACGGTCGAGGAAAAGCCGGGAGGAAATACCCTCGAAAATGCGAATAGGGCGAGCCTCGAATTCGCGAGTGAATTCGAGGCTCGCCCTGTCGGTCCGAACAGGAGATTTTACCGGGACTGCTGCATGATCCAGTCCCGAATACCGGGGATGGTGTAGGCGGTTTGCCAGGTACCCATGTGCGCACTGGTTCCGGAGCCGGATTCGACGGTCGTACCGGTCTGGAACGAGGCGTAGTTGACCGGCGCCTTCTGGGCCTTGAGGCCCCGGACGTCGGCGGCGAACTGCGCGGCGGTGGACTGTCCGTCCCACGTCGCGGTGGCGACCGCGGTGCCCTGCTCCTTGATGACCGTGGTGATGGCGTTCTCGCCGGAGTAGGACTTGTCGTCGTCCTGGGAGACGAGGATCCACAGCTTCTTGTCGGCGAGCGGGGCCGCCACGTCGGAGGGCCACTGGCCGGCGACGATGAACGCCGCCGTGAAGAGGTCCGGGTACTTGATGTTCAGACCGAGGGACATCATCGCGCCCATCGACTGTCCGGTCGTGTACCGCCGGTCCTCGTCGATGCTGTACCGCTTCGTCACGGACTCGACGAGATTGGCCGTGGCGTCGAACAGCGTCGACGGCTCGTAGTTGTCGTCGACGACCACCGAACCGTACTCGGGCGCGAGGACGAAGGACTCGTGCTTCGCCTGGTCCGCGGGGCTCGCCCAGCACACGGCGCCCAGACCCTGGACCAGCGGACCCTCGGTGGCGACGTTGACGACGCTCGCATCGTGCATGAACAGCACCAGCGGATAGCTCTTGCGGGGGTCGTAGTTCTCCGGGACGAAGAGGTTGTACCTCAGGGTCTGGCCGGTCGCCGGGTCGTCGAACGTGAACTGCTTGAAGTCGTCGACGATCAGGTTCACCACGGAACTGGTGGTCAGCGTCGTGTCGTTCGCCGCGTAGCGGGTGCCGTGGGTGCTGGTGACGGTGCCCTTCTGGACCAGCGTGGCCTTCGCCGCCACGATGGTCCCGCCCGGTGTGTCGTCGCCGACCACCGGCCCGCCTCCACCGGGAGCACCGCCGGATCCGCTGGAACTGCTGGGGCTGGGGCTGGCGGTGGCCGTCGAGGTGCTGCTGGGCGTGCTCGTCGGGGTGCCGGAACCCTGACCGGTCACCCACAGCGCCGCCGCCGTGTCGTCGGACGAGAGCTCGACGATGACGTATCGGCCGTCCCTGTCCCGCTCGGCGAGAGCTGCCGTCCGGTTCGCGTAGACCTTGGTGACCGTCCTGTCGGTGACTGCGAACGTCGACGTCGAAAGCGTCGAGGTGTCGATCTCCTGGTCGTACTCGACCGCTACCGCTATGAGCTTCTGACCGTCGCCGAACACCTTCGTGATCGCGGTGGCGCCTTTGATGTGACCGGCCTGTGAAGCCGTGCTGTCAGGGTCGGCGGCCGCGCCGTAGGCCACGCTGCCGACGGCGGCCATTGACCCGGCCGTCGCGGCTCCGGCGATGAACGTGCGCCTCTTCATGAATGCAGACTCCTCAGTGGGGTGATGAGTGCGGACCACAGCTGTCGGGCGCCGACCGCGGGGTCGGGCGACTGCGACCGTACGAGAGCAAGATCGGAAATTGCTGTGAACGATATTGTTGACAAGGGTTGCCAGGGCGTGGTCGCGTCAGGATTCGTCGGGCGGGCGCCGTGTGCCGTGGCTCAGCCGCGCAGGGCTTCGAGCAGGTCGCCGATTTTCGCGGCGACGGTCTCGGCCGCGCCCTGGGCGTAGGAGGAGTCCATCGCCTCGTACGTGATCCGGGCGTAACTGCGGGCCTCGGCCATGTTCTTCGACCCGCCCTCCAGCATCGACATGACGGCGGTGTGCGGGAAGGGCGAGTGCTTCTTGATGCTCAGCGCGGTGTCGGTCGAAAGCTCCGGAGCCACGCCGACGAACGCGCCGTCACCGACCTGGAGGACCCAGATCGGCACGTCCGCCGTGCCGGTGGGGGTGAAGTCGTACGTCTTCGTCGGCCCCGTCGGATGTCCCGAGGCCGTCGTGCCGACCGTGACGGAGTCCCTGACCAGAGCCAGGGGTGAACTCGCCCCGCCGTTGGCGGTCTTGATGGTCTCGCTGACCCTGACGATCTCCGTGCCCAGCCGCTCGCCCTGCACCGTCAGCAGCAGCCAGCCGGCGTCCTGGGCGTCGACCTGGGACCACTTCTTGTCCTTGTCGATGGTGTACCGCTTGGACCGGAAGGCGGGTGACTGGTCTCCGCAGGAGCCGACCAGGAAGAAGCCGACGACGTCGCCGCCGTACTGCTTCTCGACGTGCTGCACCGCGGCGCCCGCCAGGTCGGCCGTGATCGGCAGGTCTCCGTTGGCCATGACCGACTCCATCATGACCGAGGACTGGACGTTGTAGTTGGCGAGGACGGCGATCGGGTTGCCGTCCAAGTCGTCGAAGCGGGTGACGCCGACGCTCTTGTCGGACGCCCCCGCCTCACCGGTGCCGAGCCACCAGCCGTCGGCCGTGAGTACGTCCCGGTTCACGTTCACGTCGGACTTGCCCGTCCCGTACCCGACGCGCGCGGCCTTGAGGCCCTTGACCGCGGCGGTGACGGCGGTGGAGGCGGCCTGCTTGATCTGCTCGACGTACTGCGCGGCCCCCGTACCGCTGCTCGCGGCCTGCACGTGCGGGGCGGAGAACGTGTGCGTCACCGTCACCACGATGTCGGCCGTCGCCACGCCGGCCGCCTTGGTGATGATCGTCCTGATCGCGCCGATCGCCTCCGCGCTGATCGACGTCAGGTCCAGCACGGTGAGGGCGACGCGGCGCGACTCGTTTTCCAGCAGGAGGATCCGCACGTAGAGGTCGTCGTGGACGGTGGTGAAGTTGTCGAGCGGCAGAAGGGACGACGGAATGCCGATCGCCGCCCGCCCGGCGCCCACCTTCAGCCCGGTTCTCGCCGACCGGCTCGTCGTGGAGGCGTCGGCGGCCGGTTTCGCGTCCGACGCCTGCGCCTCGAGAGCCGTCGACAGGGACGCCGCCGTCACCGCTGCGGCCACGGAGCTGCTGAGGAACGCCCGCCGACGCAAGGAGCCACCAGAACGGGCATCAGCATTTTCTCCTGCCATTTACTTATCCTCCACATATTCACTTGCCGGTCCGTGGAATTCCACGCTTCGGTGAAATCCATAAGGAATCGCTGTAGCGGGATCGTTGCACCGGAAAGTTTGAAGGGTCAACGAGCTGGGAGAGGAACCTAAGGTTGCGCGTGGCGTATGAATGTGGGTGGCCAGGGACTATCTGAATCACCTGTGTGAATCTCGCCGTTTCTCGGGGAATTCACAGGTGAATCATCGCGTGCCAGGGCCTCGTCGTGTCACAGCGCAGTCACAGAACCTTCGCTCACCCCGCATGTGACGGATGATGCCTCCTCAGGCACACCAATCCCAGGGGGGATCATGCGCACCCGCATCACCATCGCGGCCGTCACAGCCACGCTCGCCGTCGCCCTCGTCGGCTGCAGCAGCGACGAGACCGGCGATGATGCAGCGAAAGCGACGCCCAGCGTCACCGAGTCCGAGGTCACGCCCGAGCAGAGCGCCAGTGCCGCCGCCTCCGTCGGCATCCCGCCCGAGCCGACAGGCGCCGACCGCGAGGTACTGCTCAGGGCTCTCGCCGCCGCCAACGCTGACACCGTGAAGTACGAGGACAAGGCCATCGACGCCGCACGCAATCAGTGCAGCGCCGTCGACAGCGACAAGGCCGCTTACCTCGCCGCGCAGCGCTTCACGTACAAGGACGTCACCACCACCGAGGCACAGGGCAGGCAGATCAACGCCGCCCTCAAGGGGCTCGGCTTCTGCGAGGTCTGACGCACCCGGAGGGCTCACGTCTGGCGTCAATCGATTCGTCATGATTTGCCTTTAGGTTCGACGACCGGACGGGTGCCCCGTCGATAGCGGTGCCAACCCCGGACAAGCCGGGCCGCGTCGTTTCGGGGCGGGCGCGAGTACCGTGTAGGAACTGAGGACTCTTCCTGGGCAGATACCAGCAGGCAGTCGGCGGACCGTACGGATCCGGACGAAGTCGCCAGACCGCCGCTTCGAGGCCCACCACGTGTCCCTGCAGGAGCAGCCCGTGACCCCGGCCGCGCCACCCGCACCGAGGTCAAGGAGTTCCGCATGTCACTCAGTTCCACCACGTCCGCGGCCGAACCCCCTTCAGCGGTTGCGCCGACGAACGCTGTCGAGCCGCCCGGGGGATACGACGGAACGGGCCCCTTCCCCGAGGAGGTTCCGACTCCGCCACGGAACAGCGGCGAGCGGCTGTACGTCGCTGTGACCGCGGCGATCGTCGTCCTGCCGTTCGTGGCACTCGGCCTCGCCGGCTGGTTGCTGTGGGGGAGTCTCATTCATCCCGCCGACATCCTGCTCGCCGTCGTCCTCTACACGGTCACCGGCCTCGGCGTCACGGTCGGCTTCCATCGCGGGCTCACCCACGGCAGTTACCGTGCGGTGCGTCCCGTGCGCATAGCGCTGGCGGTGGCCGGTTCGATGAGTTTCCAGGGTGATGTCATCGGCTGGGTCGCCACGCACCGCCGCCACCACGCCTTCACCGACCGGCCGGGAGACCCGCACTCGCCGTACCGCTACGGCACGCATCTGCGCGGCCAGTTGCGCGGACTGCTGCACGCGCACGTCGGATGGCTGTTCCGCAACGACGGTACGCCCGCGGACCGTTACGCCCCCGACCTGGTCGCCGACCGCGACATCCACGCCGTCTCCCGCGCCTTCCCGGCCCTGTGCGTCCTCACGCTCGCGCTGCCGTTCGCGGCGGGCTGGGCCATCGGAGGATCCTGGGTGCACGCGCTGACCGCCCTGCTGTGGGCGGGACTTGTGCGTATCGCACTGCTCCAGCATGTGACCTGGAGCGTGAACTCCCTGTGCCACATGATCGGCGAGCGCCCGTTCCGCACCCGTCGCCACGACCGGGCCACCAACCTGTGGCCGCTGGCCCTGCTCTCCTTCGGCGAGAGCTGGCACAACCTCCACCACGCCGACCCCACGTGTGCCCGCCACGGCGTCGACCGCGGCCAGGTGGACCCCTCCGCCGCCGTCATCCGGCTTCTCGAACGCCTCGGCTGGGTGAGCGAGGTGCGCTGGCCGGCCCCGGACCGCGTGGCCGCCCGCCGCCTGTGAGCCCGGACCGTCCGGCCGCATCCGGTCCATCCTTTCCGCCCTTTCCGCACGGCAGTCGACAGGAGCCCGCATGACCGCCGTACTGCAGCCCCCGCTCACCCCGCATCCCCTGCTCCGCCTGAGCCTCGCGCCCCACGGCGGCCTGCCGCACCACATCGACGGTGCGTGGTGGCCCCACTCGTACGACCTGCTCGCGGAACTTCCGCGACTGCTCGCCGGGTTGCCCCGCACCTGGGGTCACATCGCCGGTGTCACGGTCAACGGGGCGACATGGCCCGCGACACCCGGCCGGATGCTCGTCCTCGACGAGGTCGTGCGCCTGCGCAGATCCACGGCAGCGTCCGCCCCGCACACGGTCTGTCTGCTTGCCCCCAACCGGGGGCGATGGGACCTGCTCGTCGTACCGCCCGACACCCCGCAGGACACCGCCGAGCAGCTCATGGCCGCCGCCGCGGGTGGCGGTGTCTGACCGGGCGGCGGGCGCGGCCGGCGGTCCTTCGGGCGGACCACGTCGGTTCGGTGGCGGGACCTCAGACGCCGGTGTTCCGGCGTCGGGGGCGCAGTCGGCCCCGGCCGCCGTCCCGGTTGTCGCGCCGGGGACGGACCGCGGCGGGTTGCGCGACGATTCCGGGAAATGGCTGCCCGGCGGTCGGTGCGGGGTGCTTCCGGTCCGTCGACGGGCCGTCGTACGACTGGACAGCGGTGCGCTCCGCTCTCTCAGCGTCGATCCGGTGGATCACGCGTGCCGCCGCGACGGACAGGATCAGCAGGGCACTGAAGGCCATGGCGGTGACCACGAGGCTCACATCCCTATGAGCAGGCGGCTCGGCCCGACCGACGCAACGGCCGGGTAGGGCGAGGCGCCGCCCTCGTCGCCGGAGGTCTCCGGGGAATCCCGGTCCGGGTCGGCCACGGAGCTGCCGTGGACGGCTTGCTCCGCCGCCATGAGCGCGCTCGCGGTGGTCGCAGTGCCGCCGCTCTCGCTCGCGGCGGCCATCAGGCGTGCGGCTGCCGCGGTGCTGGTCTCCGGCGGGATCACCAGCAAGTCCCAGCGGCCGGCGGTGTACGACAGCAGCAGGATCTTGTGAGGGTCCAGCTCCCGTGTGAACCAACCGACCTTCACCATATGGCCGTTGACGGGCACCATGTCCGGGAGACCGGGCCAGTACGTCGGGTTGACGGCGATCCGGGTGATCCGTCCCCACAGTGGGTCCAGCATGTCGGCCAGGGTGGAGAGTTCATGTGACAGGTCCCGGGAGCGGGGCCACCAGGCGCCGTCCAGAAGTCCTCGGGTGGTGCTCACGGGCTTCAATGCGAGACGGGCGGTCGGGGGCCTGAAGGGCACGATCCGCAGCGGCGGACGGTCGGTGGTCGCGGACATCTCGCGAACCTGTCTCCCAGCCGCTGCTCTTGGGCAGCGGCCCGGTGTCGTCACTCGCCGAGAACGACACCGGCGTGGAGGCCGATGTGCGAAATACTCTCGATGCCCCCACGCTACTCCCCCGGAAGGTCGAACGGACCCCGGCGAGGCGCGGGTTCGGAGCGCGCCCCTCATGCCTTCGGTGAGTAAGCGGCCGCACTTCTGCAGGGCGGTTGTACAAGTGCCGTCGGCCGTTTCCGTGCGCCGCCGGGGCTGCGGTGGTCCTGTCATCGCGGGTGGGCCGAGACGGCCGGACGGAGCGGTGACGAGGGAGGGGGCCGGTCGACTACCGCCGGTCCGTCCAACATGGTCGCGGTCATGACATGCCCTCAGCCCTCAGCCCTCAGGCCGACCTGAACCGGCCCGGTGTCGTGAATCGCCGAAACGGCACAGGCACAAGCCGGTGCACGAATTGTCCTCGGTGGTTCCAGGCTGCTCCCGGCCAGGGCCCGAAGGACGGGTGCGAGGGCACCGGCCGAGGAATCCGGGCACGGCTGCCGTCGTCAGCGGATGGGACGCCGTCCGGCACGCCGGGATCCTCGTACGGCGAAGAAGGCCACATCGGCCACGAAGAGCACGATGCCGATGACCAGCAGATAGCCCAGGCCGTCCGCGGCCGCACCGATGATTCCCAGTACGACGGCCACCAGGACGAGCAGCAGGAAGAGCGCCATCAGCCGAACACCTCCTTGTACTGCGTGTGGGCGGTCAGCGCCGCGCGAGTTTGCGTTCGCCGTTGGCACCCGGTTTGTACGTCATGCCGTAGTACTGGAAGATCGCTTCCTCCTGCTCGGCGGGCAGTACGTCGTCCGTGCCGATCGACGGGGCCTTCCGCGCCTGTCCCTTGTCGTAGGGGACCTTGACATAGTCCGGCCCGAGCACAGCCTCGTCGAGGGGGACGAAGACCAGTCGCTGGCGGCTGAGCAGCCCCGTCCGGACGGTGGCCATGGCGGGTTCGTCGGTCGCGGTGTCCACATAGATCGCTTCGAGGGTGCCGATCCTGCGCTGCTTCGGGTCGACCACGTCATGGTTGCGCCACTCGCGGATGTCCGCTGAACGGATCATGCCCCTGCTCCCTGTCTGCCCGCCGACCATGGCACAACGGCCCCGGCGTCTACGCACCGGGGCCGCCCTTCCGGGTCGCCGCACGTGAGAGTGCACCGGCCCACTTTTCATCGTATGACCGGAATGCTCTTCCGGCACCGGGGATGCCGCGGCAACACCACTCGTGGTGCTCCGAAGCGGCCACCCGCGCGAGTGCTTACAGGCGCAGCAGGCGCTCCGTGAGCTCCCGGTACTGCCTCAGGGCGAGCCGGTACTCGGTCGACTGCGCTTCGGGGTCCTGGTCCTGCCAGCCCGCGCGAAGGACGCGCCGGCGTTCCGCGAGGGCGTTCACGAGCTGGGTGGTGATCTCGTCGAGGGCTGCGTCGGAGTCCTCCAGCGCCTGGCGCGGGCTGTCGGCGAAGGTGTTGAGGGCCAGGTGGAGGCGCTTGGCGAGTTTGGCCCGTGCGTCCGGCGGGAGCAGTGACTCCGGGCCGGAGATGTGACGCCCGGTGGAGCCGGGCCGATTGTCGGGGGGCTGTTGGGCGCGTGTCTGGTCGTACATCATCGTGTGTCGCTCTCCTGTGCGTCGTGCCGGCCGGACCTGGCGCTGCATCCGTCCATGAGTACGGCTGGCGTCGCGATGTCGATCACGACGGCGGGACGCGGCTGCCACTCCCCAACTCCTTGTGGGACCTTGCGTGTTGAGCCTGCCGGGTGGCGCTCACGCGACGTGGGCACCACCCGGGGCTGTCATGGTCACCGCCTGAGAGCCTGCCGGGCCTTCTCGCCCGCCTGCCTCAGGTTGCCGGAGACCCGTTCGGCCTTGCCGTGCCGCTCCAGCTTCCTGTTGCGGCCGGCCCGGCCGAAAGCTTCCATGATCCTTCCCTTCACTTCCTGCGTCTTGTTCTTGACCGTTCGTCCAACGCTCATGGTCGGCCTCGTCGTTGAAGGTGGACCACCTGCGGCTGCGGCCGGAGCGGCGTCTGCCGCTGCTCCGCCCCGGGCTGGTCAAGCCGACGATCCAGAGGGCCGGCAGAAGCAAAAGAATCCATACCATCGCGGGACCTCCAGATCGCGGGTTTCCTGAGTTCCGCGGGGTCCGGGCGTTGCGCGAAGGTGGAATGCGTCGCCCGAATGATCCGGAGTGGCATGGCCCTACGCCGTGCCGTCAGTGAACGCCCGGCCACTTCCCATGTCAACCTCGGACAGTACGCGCTTACGTCGGACGGTATCTGCAACCTTTGGGCAGGGCTACGCTGTGGGTGAGGCCCGCCGGGTCCGTCGCTGCGGCCACTGAGTCGTGGGCGCGGAGCCCGAGTGCGGCAGACCGGCTGTGATGCTCACCGGCCGTGGATGCGCGGACGCTCGGACCGGCCATACGGACCGGCCACGCGGGATCGTCTGGTCGTCGTCCCTGTCGAGGACGCGAAATCGGGGACGCGAAATCGGGGAAACGAATTCGGGGACACGAACTTCAAGTACCACGGCTTGGCCTACCAGCCCGGCGCGGCCGGCGAGCAGTGACTCGCCGGCCGCTGACGGCTCTCCTCCAGGGCGGCTCCACCCAGGCTGGACACCGCGACTGCGCTGTGAGGTAGGCATCATGTATCAGGCGAAAACGCCCCACGTGGCCAAGGGGATCCTGCAGGCTGCACCTCTGCCGGCGGATGCGCTCCTGATCGCGGAGATACTCGAACTACGTGTGGAGAACGAGCAGTTGGTGCAGGCGCTGGCGAGCCGTGCGGTGATCGACCAGGCGCGCGGCATGGTGATGGCCCTGGCACCGTGTTCCAGTGAGAGGGCCTGGGATCTGTTGGTGGACGTGTCGCAGCACTGCAACGTCAAACTCCGGGACGTGGCCGCGGCTCTGGTCGCCTCGCCGAACGGCGTGACACTCCCGGAGCAGATACGCCGGGAGCTGCGCGGGGCGATGCGGCGTCTCCACGCGGTGGACCGGCGGTGACGACCTGTATGCCCGGCGGCACCGGGAGCTGTGATCTCAACTCTCCGGTGCCTTCGTTCGGGCCGACCGCCGGACGCCCCTCTGGAGTAGCCCTGCCTGTCGACCCCAAACCTCGACGCCCCGACTCGTCAGTGGCGAGCGGCTATTCGGGCCGTTGGGTCCGGTCGTTGTGGGCGAGGCCGTCCGGATGCTCGGCCGTGCGCTCTCCAAGGGGAAGAACCAGTAGCCGTAGGGCTGTTGGGCCGGGCCGCCGAAGGACCTGTCCCACTTCCTGCCAGCCCCAGTCCTTGAAGGCGGCAGAGACCGAACGGTCGGACCCATCCACGAGAGTGACCCCGAGCGAAGCCTGGTGATCGGAGAGCAGCCGCTCCTGCATCCGTCGGGCGAGTCCGGGAGCGTGCCGGTGCGGATGGACGAGAGTTTCGAGAATCGCGAAGACATGCCCGGACGCGGTCAGCTGCTCCAGGTTCTGCGGCAGCGGTCCGTCGAACCCCTGCCACCACGAGCCGTCGCGCGGTACGGGGAATCCGAAGACACAGCCGGTCAGGGCCGCCGCCTCGGCGACCAGCATGTCGAACCCCGGCAGTTGTACGTCGTCCGCCAGGCGCCCCAGGAACTTCTGCCGGCCGGCGAACTCCTCACCCGGCGCGGGGGCGGAGGACTCCACGTACAGATCCGCCAGGTCCTCCCGCAGGCCCTCGGCCTGCCAGCGGTTCAGCCGGCGCAGACGCACCGTGTCCATGGCGGACGGTTCCGCGCCTTCGGGTTCGTACGGTTGCGGGGGAGTGCGCATGGGGCGCCTCGGTTCAGGAGACCGGGAGACGTGCGGGACAGCCATCGTGGCCGATGGGTCGTGCTGCGCCTGGATCCGGGACGTGCGTTCAGCATAGCTCCGGATCGGCCTGGTATCGGGGCCGGTTGGGCCGACGGGCGCCGCCGACGGCGGTCAGGAGACCAGGCCCGGGAGGGGTTCGGAGTCGTCGATGAAGGCGCGGGCCACGTCGGACAGGCGGCGGTTGTGGGCGCGGGCGTAGCCGCGCAGCGCGGTGAAGGCCCGCTCCATGTCGATGCCTTGGCGTTCGGCCAGCTTTCCCTTGGCCTGTTCGATCAGCACTCGGCTGTTCAACGCCGTCTGGAGTTGCTCGTTGAGGACGGTGCTGCGGAGCGCGGAGCGCTGTTGCAGCAGGCTGATGGTGGCGACGTCGGCCAGGGCCTGGGCAAGTGGTGTGGCGGCCGGGTCGAAGGGGCCCGGAGTGGCGCGGAAGAGGTTCAGGGCACCCACGACCTCGTCCCGCAGGCGCATCGGCAGGGCCTGCACCGCCCCGAACCCGCTGTGTCGGGCCTGTACGGCGAACCGCGGCCAGCGAGTGGTGGCGGCGCCCAGGTCGGCGACTGCCACGGGGGCGCCGGTGCGGAAGCAGTCGAGACAGGGACCTTCGTCGTTCTGGAGCTGGAAGAGCTCGAGCAGGCGTACTTGTTCGTCGGAGGCGGCCACCACGCGCAGTTCGCCGTCCCGGTCGGCGAGCAGTACCCCTGCCGCGCTCGCGCCGAGCAGTCCCACGCAGCGGTCGGTCAGCAGGCGCAGGAAGTCGATCAGGTCGAAGTCGGCGACCAGGTTGTCCGCCAGCTCGACGAAGGTTTTGGCGAGAAGCTGCTGATTCATCGTGGCACCCTCTGTTGAGACTATTCCCGCCGGGACGGGGCGGGAAGTGCGCATTCGGTCCGTCTGAGCGGGTGAGGGTGTCAAGTGCAGTCATAGGTGTCGTCGTCCCCAACCGGGTCCGTGCCGGCGGAGAAGCGGAGGCGCCGGGCCACCAGGTCGGCGGCCACGTCGGCAAGCCGGCGTTCATGGGCGTAGGCGTGCGCACGGAGGCGGACGAAGGCTTCTTCGATGCCGACGCCGAGCTGGACGGTGAGCATCCCGGTGGCCTGGTCGATCTCCGCCCGGTACGCACCCAGGTCCTCCCTGCCGCCACCGCGTGGCCCGCCCGTCTCGTCGATCCGGGAGTCGAGCAGTACCAGAGTCGCGAGATCGGCGAACGCCAGCGCGTCGGCCAGCTCCTCCGGGCTCAACCGCACGGGAACATGGGCGTACAGGTCCAGCACTCCGGGGCTGATCGCCCCCACCTGAAGAGGCAACGCGAAGACGGCGAGTGCTCCGGCGGCCAGGGCCGCATCGACGAACACCGGCCAGCGGTCCTGCAGTTCACCCCTGCGCAGATCTGACGTCAGGACGGCCGAGCCGTGGGCGAAGGCGTCCACGCAGGGCCCTTCGCCCAGCGTGAGCTGCAGCTCCTCCAGTTGCTCGCTGATGTCGTCGGTGCTGCACAGCGGATGGCTCGCCGCGGTCCTGGACATCGCCGACAGCCCGGCCCCGCCGACCGGCAGCGCGACCACCGCGGCGGTGCACACATCCACCACACCCACCCGGGCACCACGCAGAGCTGCCTGCTCGGCGACCAGTAGCTGGATACGGGTCGAACGGTTGCCGGGCATCAGCCGGGCCGCACCAACTCGCTCCGGTGTGCCTCGGAGCAGACCAAGGGCGCCGGGGCCGGGTCGGTCGCCGTGGGGTCGGAAATGAGCGGTGACTCCCCTTGGACGGGCGGAAGGCCCGCGAGTAGGAAGCCCGTGCCGGTGAGCTTCACGAGTAGTGCCAGCGTGTAGGGCGGGTAGTGGAGTTGGAGGGACCCGCCGGCCTCGGCGGTGCGTTGTGAGGCCTCGACGAAGGTGTTCAGACCGCTGCAGTCGCAGAAGGTGACAGGGGTGAGGTCGACGTCGATGGTGCGGACGCCGTCACGCAGACACCGCTCCAACGCCTCGCGTACCAGAGGCGCCGACTGCAGGTCGATCTCACCGGTGAGGGTGATCAGTGCCCGTTTCTTGTTGTCGTGCCGGTAGACATTCAACTGGGGCAGGGGCATGACGCCTCGGTTCAGGAGACCGTCCGGGCAGCGAAGCCAGTGGTTGAGCCGGGCTCCCGGCCCCTCTTGGCACGCTCTCGGTACGGTCGGGTGTACGTTCGGCGGAGGCAGAGCGGTGGCCGGTCCGGCAGTCTCTGTGCCGGACACGAGACCGGCCCGGTTCCCTCCAGGGCGATGCGCCGGGTCACCGGACGAAGTGTCCGTACCCTGCAGCAATCTGTGCTGAGCAACAACATGCCGCCAGGGTCTGGGACGTCTCTGCCCACCATAGCTCTCAGTCATGCCCGGATCGCCAAGCTGTGTGAGCAGGTTTGCACCGATGAGGCCCAGCACATGAGGGCGGCCGGGCGAATACGCCCGGCCGCCCCCGTACTCCGTGGTCACGCGGCAATCGTCACCGCCGCCACCGCAGGGGTACGCAAGGTCCGCCGGGCCGTGAACAGGCTGGTCCCCAGTGTGACCGTCGCCGCGACCGCGACGATGGTGAGCCAGATGCCGAGGCCCTGGTCCGGCCAGATCGCGTCCGTGCGGACGATGGTGAAGGGGATGAGTCCGGCGAGCGCGGCCACGGTGCCGAGGAGGACGCCGGTGACCGTCACGACAAGGCCCTCGACGCCGACCATTCCGAGCACCTGGCCCGGCGTCGCACCGGCCAGCCGCTGCTGGCCGAACTCCCGGCTGCGGTAAGTCGTCGCCGCGTACAGGGAGTTGACCAGCATGATGCAGGAGAAGACCACGATGATGCCGACGACCACGAGGTTGAGGGTTTCGAGGTTCTTCGCGTCGATGGACTTCGGGACGCCCGAGGCCTCGATCGCGTCGCTCTCGACCGCCTGCATGTAGAGCGTCGCCGTCGCCATGCCGGTGAAGAGGATCAGCGGCATCAGGACCCCCGACAGTTCGACGGCCCGGCGGCGCATGTTCCGTACGGCGAGGTAGCCGCTCGGGCTCGTCAGCGAAAGCCGGTCGAGCAGACCTTTGAGCAGCCGCGGCGAGAGCAGCGCGAACCCCACGGACAGCAGGATCGCCCCGTACGCGGCAGGCGCCATCAGCGCGGCGTCCGTCGCGGAGAACCCGAAGGTCGAGCAGACCGCGAGGCCGCCGGCGGCCAGTGCCGCGTAAGCGAGGAACTTCCTTACGCCGCCCCGAGGTTGACGCCGGTGGGTCGCCCGCCGCACCGCGAGGAACGCCGCTCCCGCCGCCGCGAGCACCGTGATCCACAGGCCCGACATGAGTGCGACGGAACCGAAGGAGTAGTCCACCGACCGGGCGACCTGACCGCTGTCCTGGAACACGTCGAGCAGGGCCATGCCGCCGAGCATCGCCGGACCGATCGCCAGCACCGCGCCCACCAGGGCGACCACCACCGACTCCCCGACGACCATCCGCTTGATCTGCGCCGGAGTCGCCCCCGAGCACCGCAACAGCTCGATCTCAGCGGCGCGTTGACGGACATTCACCGTCAGCGTCGAGGCGACCGCGAAGAACACAAGGAGGGAACCGTAGCCGCCGACGACGCTCGCCGACGTGGTCAGCGACTCCGCGCTCACGGAGTCGACACCCGGCTGCCCGGCGGTGTCGTGCATCGCGTTGAAGGTCATGATGATCGCCGCGCCCAGGAAGGCGGACAGCAGCGTCGACGTGAAGCGCCCGGGGCGCTGCCGGATGGAACGCAAGGCCAGAGTGAACATGGCTCACACCCCCACCGTGGTGTCGTCACCCAGGTGCGCGAGACGCTCGGCCACGGCATCGGCCGTCGGTGCCCGCATGTCGCCCGCCAGCCGCCCGTCCGCGAGGAACACGACGGAGTCGGCGTACGAGGCGGCGACCGGGTCGTGCGTCACCATGACGACGGTCCTGCCGTGCACCCGCACCGCCTCCTGGAGCAGCCGCAGCACATCCCGCGCGCTACGGGTGTCCAGCGCCCCGGTCGGCTCGTCCGCGAAGATCACCCGGGGCTCCGTGACCAGCGCGCGGGCGATCGCCACGCGCTGCCGCTGGCCCCCGGAGAGCTGGTCGGGCAGGTGGCCGAGCCGGTCGCCGAGACCGACGGCCGTCAGGGTCTGGCGGGCCCGGGCACGGTCCACGCGCCGCCCGGCGAGCTTCAGCGGCAGCACCGTGTTCTGGGCGACGGTCAGCGTCGGCAGCAGGTTGTACTGCTGGAAGACGAAGCCGATCCGGCAGCGCCGGAACTTCGTCAGCTCGGCCTCGCCGCCCCCCGTCATCTCGGCGCCGTCGACCATCACGATGCCGGAGTCGGGCCGGTCGAGCCCGGCCGCGCACTGCAACAGCGTGGACTTGCCGGACCCCGAGGGCCCCATGACCGCGGTGAACGTGCCACGCCCCAGCGAGAGCGTCACCCCGTCCAGAGCGGTCACCGCGTTCTCCTCGGCCCCATAGGTCTTGGTGACCTTGACCAGGCGCAGAGCCTCCGAGGCGGGTCCCGAGTCGTTCGTACGTCGCGCGGTGCTGCGAAACATCGTCATCACTACTCCGTCCGGCACGCCCTGTGCCTCGCCAACGACGCTACGGAGAACGGGGGCCAGCCACATTGGGCGCAGAACCCGTATCCGGGGGTGTACTCAGTGACACCCCGTACGGGCCACCAGAACGCGCCGACCCTCCTACGGGACGGGTGCAATGGACAGGTGACCGCGCCCCCGGACGACTGCCTCGCGCGCAACGAGTGGATCTGCGGGGAGTATCTGAGCACCCGCAGCCAGATCCTCCTCGACGCGGTGGTCCAGCACCTCCAGCTGACCTCGATCGCGGTGCTCATCGCCGTCGTCGTCGCGGTCCCGCTGGCCGTCCTCGCGCGCCGCTGGGGCTGGGCCGCCGGGCCGGTTCTCGCCGCGACGACGATCCTCTACACGATTCCGTCGCTGGCGATGTTCTCGCTGCTCCTGCCGGTGTACGGACTCTCGGCGGCCCTGGTCGTCGCGGGCCTCGTCCTCTACTCGCTGACCCTGCTCGTCCGGAACATCCTCGCCGGACTGCGCGCGGTCCCGGAAGAGACCCGGCAGGCCGCGCGCGGCATGGGCTACGGGCCGATCCGTCTGCTGCTCACCGTGGAACTCCCGCTGGCCCTGCCCGCCGCCATGGCCGGCCTCCGGATCGCCATGGTCTCAGCCGTGTCCCTGGTGACGGTCGGCGCGATCGTCGGCTTCGGAGGGCTCGGCAACCTCATCTACGCCGGCATGAACACCTACTTCAAGGCCCAAGTCCTCACCGCGTCCGTGCTGTGCGTCATCATCGCCGTCGCCGCAGATCTGCTGCTCCTCGGCGTGCAGTGGCTCATCACCCCCTGGACCAGGGCGGCCCGCGCATGAACACGCTGACCGACGCCTGGGACTGGCTCACCGACTCCGCGCACTGGTCCGGCTCCGACGGCATCTGGCACCGGCTCGCCCAGCATCTCGTCCTGACCGTCGTCTGCCTGGTCATCAGCTGCCTGATCGCGCTGCCCATCGCCCTCGTCCTCGGCCATCTCGGCAAGGGCGGCGCGCTCGCCGTCAACATCTCCAACGTCGGGCGAGCCGTCCCCACCTTCGCCGTGCTGGTGCTCCTGCTCCTCACGCCGATCGGGGACTGGGGCGAGGGCCCCACCGTCGTCGCCCTCGTCCTGTTCGCCGTACCGCCGCTGCTCACCAACGCGTACGTGGGGATGCGCGAGGTCGATCGCAGCGTGGTGCGGGCCGCGCGCGGGATGGGGATGACCGGGCGGCAGATGCTGTTCCGCGTGGAACTGCCCCTGGCGCTCCCCATGGTGATGAACGGGGTCCGGATCGCCGCCGTACAGCTCGTCGCGACCGCCACCATCGCCGCGCTGGCGGGTGGCGGCGGGCTCGGCCGGATCATCACTGCGGGCTTCAACCTGGCGAGTACGCCCCAGGTCGTCGCCGGTGCCGTTCTGGTGGCGGTGTTCGCGCTGATCGTCGAGGGGATCTTCGAGGTCGCGGAGCGGCTGGCGCCGAGCTGGGCGCGGGGTTCGCGATGAGACGTACGCGATCGTCGCGGCCACCGCGCGCGCCTCGCCGCCGCCGCATCGCACTGGCGACCCTGGTCCTGCTGAGCGGCTGCACCACCGGCCCGTCCCTGGAGAACCAGGGCGCGATCACCGCCCCGCCCGGCGACAGCAAACACCTGACCATCGGCTCGGCCGGATTCACCGAGAGCGACCTGCTCGCCCAGATGTACGCGCTGCTCCTGAACCAGGCGGGCTACCAGACGTCGATGCTCACCGTCGCCAACCGCGAACTGTACGAACCCGCCCTGGAATCGGGCCAGATCGACGTCGTCGCCGAATACGCGGCCACCTTCGCCGACTGGCTGAACGCCAAGACCAACGGCGCCGACGCACCGCCCGTCGGCTCGCCCGACCTCGACGCCACCATGGCCGCCCTGCGCGAGCTGGCCACGCCACGCGGTCTCACCGCCCTCGACGCGGGCAGGGCCGTCGACCAGAACGCCTTCGCGGTCACCGAGGCGTACGCCGCTCAGCACCGCCTCAAGACGCTCAGCGACCTCGGGAAGTCGGGACTGGAGGTGCGGCTCGCGGCGGGCGACGAGTGCGTGCAACGGCCGTACTGCGCACCGGGGTTGAAGAAGACGTACGGCATCGACATCACCGCCGTCGACCCGAAGGGCGTCGGCACCACACCGGCGAAGCTCGCCGTGCAGAACGGCCAGGACCAGATGGTGCTGACCACCACGACGGACGCGACCCTGGGCGACTTCGGGCTCGTCCTGCTCACCGACGACAAGCATCTGCAGAACGCCGACTACATCGTGCCCGTCGTCAACCGCTCCCGTGCGGGCAGCGCGGGCGTCACCAAGGCGCTCGGCAAGCTCAACGACGTACTCACGACTGCCGACTTGGCGTCCATAAACGAACAGGTGGACAGCTGGCGGCGGCTGCCGGAGGACGTGGCGCGGGCCTATCTGAAGGAGAATGGCCTGCTGAAGTGACAGGACCGTGACGTCGGTTACCGGACTGGAGCGGTGGGGCGGGTATTCGCCGGGGGCGGGCGCCGGTACACGTACTTCATGGGGGACAACGGGGAAGGCCACCGGTCTCGGTGGCAGAAAGTGTGTGAGACGGTCGAAGGGGCGACCACCGATCTCAGGCCCCAAGGGCTGATGGACTTGGTGGGGTCCGAATTCCAGGACGCGTACAGGCAGTTCGGTGTCGCGTTTCCCGAGCAGCAATTGGAACTGCAGTTGCTCTACGGCGACTCGCAGCGAGCCTTCGAGGAGAAGACCAGGGAGTCGCTGAAGACCACGGTTCACCACGTGCTGAGCAACGTCCTGCGCGATCAGCGACTGGGAGATCCGCAGCCCGACAAACACCTGGCCGCCTACCTGGAACGGGAGATCCTCCGTATCCGGGTCCGCATCGACCAGGACGGGGAGCTGGCCGTCAACCGCGGTCTCAACATCGGATTCGTCGCCGGTGTGTTCCTGCTGTTCGTGCCGTTGCTGGCAGGGGAGAAGCTGCTCGGACTCTGCGACGTCTCGTTGAACTGCACCGACCGGTGGGGCCTGCTCGGTGCCTTCGTGTGCGGGGGCGCCGGAGCGTTCGGGGCGGTGCTCAGCGTTCTGACGCGGCTGCGCAACAACGACGACGTGACACGCCGACCCGCCAACGGGGGAAAAGCGGCTGTCGCGCCCGGCCAGCTGTCCCGCAGCATGCGACGCGGCGGTGTCCACCGGATCTTCCTCGGCTGGCTGCTCGCGATCGCCGTCTATTTGCTGCTCAGCACCGGTCTCGTCGCGGCGATCGAGATTCCCGCCGCTGTCACTGACGTCTGTTCTGCGGAATCCACGGCGAACGGCACCCTTTTCTGGGGATTCTGGGGCGCCGTGGGCTTCCTGGCGGGATTCAACGAGCGATGGGCCTACGGCCTGGTCGGGCGTGAGGTCACCACACGGCAGACACACTGCTAGGCATCGGCCACCGAATCGAACGCCACCTGACCCCGCGGCACGCCCAGCGCGTCCGCGTCCACCGACCGGCGCAGCGCCTCGTGCAGCTTCGCCGGGGTCAGTACGCCGAGGAAGCGCGCTCCGTCCAGTACGGCGACCCAGCCCGCGTCGTGCTGGAGCATCACGCCGAAGGCCTGCTTCAGCGGGGCGCCCACGGCCACCCAGGAGTTCATCCGGTGGGCGAGGTCGCGGACGGAGCCGCCCGCCCCGAGTTCGTCCACGCCGACCCAGCCGTGCAGATCACCCTCGGAGTCCAGGACCACGGCCCAGCGCGCGCCCTCCGCCCGCATCCGGGCCGCCGCCTGCTCGGCGGGCTCGTCCAGCCGGGCGATCGGCGGCTGTTCGAGGTCGCTCGGCTCGATCTCCGTCACCGACAGCCGTTTCAGTCCGCGGTCGGCGCCCACGAACTCGGCGACGTACGGCGTGGCGGGCGTGCCGAGCACCGCGCCCGGCGTGTCGAACTGCTCGATGCGCCCCTGCCCGTACACCGCGATCCGGTCGCCGAGCCGCACGGCTTCCTCGATGTCGTGCGTGACCAGCAGCACCGTCTTGCGCACGGCCTGCTGCATCCGCAGGAACTCGTCCTGCAACTGCTCCCGCACCACCGGGTCGACCGCCCCGAACGGCTCGTCCATGAGCAGCACCGGCGGGTCGGCGGCCAGCGCCCGCGCAACGCCGACCCGCTGGCGCTGACCGCCCGACAACTGGTCCGGATAACGCGCTCCGTACGTCTTCGGGTCCAGGCCCACCAGATCGAGCAGCTCGGCGGCGCGCGCCCGCGCCTTCGCCTTCTTCCAGCCGACGAGCGACGGCACGGTCGCCGTGTTGTCGAGGATCGTCCGGTGCGGGAAGAGGCCGACCTGCTGGATGACGTATCCGATCCGGCGCCGCAGCCGCACCGGGTCGACCTTGGCGATGTCCTCGTCGTTCACGAAGATCTGTCCGGACGTCGGCTCGATGAGGCGGTTCACCATCATCATGGTCGTCGTCTTCCCGCAGCCGGACGGGCCGACGAGCGTGACGAGTTCGCCCTCGGCGACCTCGAAGGAGAGGCCGTCCACCGCGGTCGTACCGTCCGGATACCGCTTGGTGACCTGTTCGAACCGGATCATTCCCTCACGCTAACCGCGCCCGTCACTCTCCGCTCACCAGCACCACCTCAAGGGTGCGCGGACCGTGCACCCCCTCGACCCGGTCGAGTTCGATGTCGCTGGTCGCGGACGGGCCGGAGATCCAAGTCAGCGGGCGTGTCGGGTCGAGGCGTTCCAGGGCCTGCGGGACCGAGGAGACGACCTGGTCCGGGACGCGTACGACGCAGATGTGGTGGTCGGGGACCAGGGTGATGCGGCGGCGGCCCTGGTCGGGGGAGCCGTCGAGCACGATGGTGCCGGTCTCGGCGATGGCGAGCGCGCAACCGGTGACGACGCTCTCCACCTTGTCCAGCTCCTGAGGGGTGCTCACTCCACGGTCGTGCACCCGGGTGGGATCGGCGGCCGACATCCACTCGGGCGGCAACCACGGCGGCACGAGTACGTACTGCGGGCCCCGCTGCGCGAGCAGCCTCATGATCAGATCCGGCAGCTCCTCCGTGTCCGTCCGGTGCACGAGAGCCCGATAGTCCGCCAGATTTTCCGCGAGCAGATCCACCGTCTCCGCGACACTCCGAGAACCGTGCTCGCGCAGATAGCTCCGGTCAATGTCCTGCTCGTAAGGCGTGTCGTCCTGTTGTACGTCCGCGATCGCGCGCCGCACCCGGCCCAGGATCAGTTCCTTGCTGCTCACTTCGCCGTCTCCTTCCCACCGTTCGTACGCTGCCACCAGTCCCGGAACGGCTCCGCGGGAACCGCGGGCAGATCACGGCTCTCGCTCCACGCCCTGCCGGGACCCGGCAGCGTCCGTGGATGGAAGCGGCGCGTGCGGGAGGCGAGCCGCTGGCCGGTGCGCAGCGCGCCGGGGTGGCTGAACGCCCAGCGTGCCGCGCGCATCGCCGCCCGCTCGGCCGCGTGCCCCTTGGCGGGCTTGAGGACGACCTTGTTGCCCTGGCTGGTGGCCTGACCGCCCTCGGCGATCCGCTCGCGCAGATGGACGAGGACTTCCGGGATGTCGATGGCGACCGGGCACACTTCGTAGCAGGCGCCGCACAGCGAGGACGCGTACGGGAGCGAGGCATCGATCTCGCTTGCGGTGCCCCGGAGTTGGGGGCTGAGGATGGCGCCGATCGGGCCGGGGTACACCGAGCCGTACGCGTGGCCGCCGGCCCGCTCGTACACCGGGCAGACGTTGAGACACGCCGAGCAGCGGATGCAGCGCAGGGCCTGGCGGCCGACCTCGTCGGCGAGCGTGTCGGTGCGGCCGTTGTCGAGGAGGACCAGGTGGAAGGTCTGGGGGCCGTCCCCGTCGGTGGTGCCGGTCCAGGTGCTGGTGTACGGGTTCATGCGCTCGGCGGTCGAGGAGCGGGGGAGGGTCTGGAGGAAGACCTCCAGGTCCTGCCAGGTAGGGAGGATCTTCTCGATGCCGACGACCGAGATCAGCGTCTCGGGGAGGGTGAGGCACATCCGGCCGTTGCCCTCCGACTCGACCACGACCAGCGTGCCGGTCTCGGCGATCATGAAGTTGGCGCCGGAGACGCCGACCTTGGCGCGCAGGAACTTCTCGCGGAGGTGGAGGCGGGCGGCCTCGGCGAGTTCGGCGGGTGTGTCGGTCAGGCCCTCGGGCGCCGGGCGGCCCCACTCGCTCATCTCGCGGACGAAGATGTCCCGGATCTCGCCGCGGTTGCGGTGGATGGCCGGCACGAGGATGTGCGAGGGGCGGTCCTTGCCCAACTGCACGATGAGTTCGGCGAGATCGGTCTCGTAGGCGTGGATGCCCTCCGCTTCGAGCGCCTCGTTGAGAGCGATCTCCTGCGTGGCCATCGACTTGACCTTGACGACCTCGGTCTCGCCGGTCGCCTTCACGAGCTCGGTGACGATCCGGTTGGCCTCGTCGGCGTCGGCGGCCCAGTGCACGGTGCCTCCGGCGGCCGTGACCGACTCCTCCAACTGCACCAGGTACCGGTCGAGATGGCGGAGGGTGTGGTCCTTGATCTGTTTGCCCGCCTCGCGCAGCGCCTCCCAGTCCTCCAGCTCCGCGACCGCCTTGGCGCGCTTGGTGCGGATCGTGTGGGTGGCGTGGCGCAGATTGCCGCGCAGGGTCGCGTTGTTCACGGCTTCATGCGCGGCCTTGGGGAAAGCCGGCATGCCGACGAAGGTCCCGCTCATGCGCTCGGCTCCTTTGCGGTGACCGTGCTCGGTACCACGCCCGTGCCCGTGCTCGGTTCTGCTTCCGTGCTCGCCAGGATCTCCGCGATGTGGACGGGCCGCATACCCGTGTTGAGGCGGGACATGGTGCCGCCGATGTGCATCAGGCAGGAGTTGTCGGCGGCGCACAGCACATCGGCGCCCGTCGATTCGGCGTTGCGCACCTTGTCGGCGCCCATCGCCGCGGAGACATCGGAGTTCTTGACGGCGAAGGTGCCGCCGAAGCCACAGCACTCGTCCGCTCCGGGCAGCTCGCGGAGCTCAAGTCCCCTGACGGACTGGAGGAGTCGGCGCGGCCGGTCGCCGAGGCCGAGGCTGCGCAGACCGTGACAGGTGGGGTGGTAGGTCACGGTGTGCGGGTAGTACGCGCCGACGTCGGTCACGCCGAGTACGTCCACGAGGAACTCGGTGAGCTCGTACGTCTTGGGCACGACCGGCGCGAGCGTCGCCGCGAGTGTGTCCCCGCGTCCCTCGGCGCGCGCCCGCTCGCCCATCCGCGGGTACAACTCCCGCACCATCGCGCCGCAGGACCCGGAAGGCGTCACGATCGCCTCGTACTCACCGAATACATCGGAGAAATGCCGGGCCAGTGGCTCTGCCTCGTGTCGGTACCCGGTGTTGTAGTGCGCCTGCCCGCAGCAGGTCTGGGCCAACGGGAAGTCGACCTCGACACCCAGCCTGGTCAGCAGTTTCACCACGGCGCGGCCGGTGTCCGGATAGAGCGTGTCGTTGACACAGGTCAGGAACAGGGCGACACGCATCGCGGCTCCTCGGGTTCGATCATCGGATGAGTGCAGAGTACGCGGCGGGCGCGCGACACGGGAGCCCCCTCTCACCGGCGGCTGAGCAGCCGGTCCTCCGCCGCGCGCCAGACGCCGGCGTCGCCCCGGGGCTCGTACCGCCGCAACGGCTGCGTACGAGCGAGGAGCCGCCGCATCGACGAACGGTCACCGACGAGGCCGTGCGCCCGGGCCTGTACGAGGACGTTGCCCAGGGCCGCCGCCTCCGCCGGGCCCGCCACGACCGGCAGGCCGCAGGCGTCGGCGGTGAGTTGGCACAGCAGGTCGTTGCGGGCGCCGCCGCCGACGATGTGTACGACGTCGACCGGATGGTCGGCGAGGGCCTGGGCCTCGGTGACCGCCCGGCGGTGGGCGAGTGCGAGGGAGTCGAGGATGCAGCGGGTGACCTCGGCGGGGGATCCGGGGACCGGCTGGCCCGACTCCCGGCAGGCGTCGGCGATTCGGGACGGCATCCGGCCCGGTGCCAGGAACGCGGCGTCGCCCGCGTCCACGAGGGAGCGCAGCGGCGTTACTTCGGCGGCTTCCCTCAACAGTGCGGTGAGGTCCGGGTCCCCCCACTCCCGCAGGCACTCCTGGAGCAGCCACAGCCCCATGATGTTCCGCAGATAGCGGACCGTGCCGTCGAGGCCCAGCTCATTGGTGAAGTTGGCCGCCCGGCTCGCCTCGGTGAGCACGGGAGCGTCCAGTTCCAGGCCCGCGAGGGACCAGGTGCCGGTGCAGATGTACGCGAAGCGCTCGCCGGTGGCCGGGACGGCGGCCACTGCGGAGGCGGTGTCGTGCGAGCCGACCGTGGTCACCGGGACCGGGCCGGTCAGCCCGGTCTCCTCCAGCACTTCGGGCCGCAGGAACCCTGCCGGGTCTCCGGGGCTGCGCAAGGGGGCGAAGAGCTTGAGGTCGATGCCCAGCTTCGCCGCGAGGTCGTACGACCAGTCGCGCGTCCGGGGGTCGATCAGCTGGGTGGTCGAGGCGTTGGTGAGCTCGGTGCCGGCCTCGCCCGTGAGCCAGTACGCCAGCAGGTCGGGGATGAGCAACAGGCGCTCGGCTGAGGCGAGTTGAGCGGAGGAGCGGGCCGCCGTCAACTGGTACAGGGTGTTGAAGGGCGCGTACTGGAGCCCGGTCGCCGCGTACAGGTCCGCCGGGGGCACCGACGCCCACACCTTCTCCGCGATGCCCTCGGTGCGGGCGTCGCGGTAGTGCACCGGGTTGCCGAGCAGCGCCCCGTCCGCGTCCAGCAGGCCGTAGTCCACCGCCCAGCTGTCGATGCCCACGGAGTCGACCTGCCCCGCCGCGCGCAGACCGTCCAGGACTCCCGCGTACAGCGCGAGGATGTCCCAGCGCAGCCCTTCCGGAACCCGGACCGGCCGGTTCGGGAAGCGGTGCGCCTCGGTGAGGTCCAGCGAGTCGGGGCCGACGCGGCCGACCATGACGCGTCCGCTGGACGCGCCGAGGTCGACCGCGGCGAAGGAGGCGGTCATCGCAGGAAGGCGGCGGCGACGCCGGCGTCGACCGGGATGTGCAGTCCCGTGGTGTGCGTCAAGTCCCCGGCCGTCAGGGCGAAGACAGCGTTCGCGACATGCTCCGGGAGCACCTCGCGCTTGAGGATCGTCCGCTGGGCGTAGAACTCGCCGAGCTTCTCCTCCTCGATGCCGTACGTCGCCGCCCGCTGGGCGCCCCAGCCGCCCGCGAAGATCCCGGAACCGCGCACGACTCCGTCCGGGTTGACCCCGTTGACCCGGATCCCGTGCTCACCCAACTCGGCGGCCAGCAGCCGTACTTGATGGGCCTGGTCGGCCTTGGTGGCGGAGTACGCGATGTTGTTGGGACCCGCGAAGACGGCGTTCTTGGAGGCGATGTAGATGATGTCGCCGCCCAGGCCCTGCCTGCTCATCACCCGGGCCGCCTCGCGCGAGACGAGGAAGGAACCGCGGGCCATGATGTCGTGCTGGAGG
This sequence comes from Streptomyces sp. NBC_00038, assembly GCF_026343635.1. Taxonomy (NCBI): domain Bacteria; kingdom Bacillati; phylum Actinomycetota; class Actinomycetes; order Kitasatosporales; family Streptomycetaceae; genus Streptomyces; species Streptomyces sp. NBC_00038. The sequence goes on along the minus strand of NZ_JAPELQ010000002.1, from coordinate 746,055 downwards.
TCCCAGTCCTTCGCGGTGGTCTCCAGGAGCGGCTTGGAGATGGAGATACCGGCGTTGTTGACGACGAGGTCGACGCCGCCGAAGGCGAGTACCGCCGAGTCGAAGGCCGCGGCGATCTGCTCCTCGGAGGTCACGTCGACCGTGACGGCGACGGCCTTGTCGGGACCGCCCAGCGCCGACGCGACGTCGGCCGCATTCTCCGCGTTGAGGTCCGCGACCACCACGCACGCCCCCTCGGCCACCAGCCTTTGGGCGATCGCCTTGCCGATGCCGCTGCCGGCACCGGTCACCAGCGCAACCCGCGTCGCCAGCGGCTTGGGCTTCGGCATCCGCTGGAGCTTTGCCTCCTCCAGGGCCCAGTACTCGATGCGGAACTTCTCCGACTCCTCGATCGGCGCGTACGTCGACACGGCCTCCGCCCCGCGCATCACATTGATCGCGTTGACGTAGAACTCGCCGGCCACGCGCGAGGTCTGCTTGTCTTTGCCGAAGCTGAACATGCCGACGCCGGGGACGAGCACGATCGCCGGGTCGGCCCCGCGCATCGCGGGGGAGTCGGGCAGGGCGTGCCGCTGGTAGTAGGCGGCGTACTCCTCGCGGTACTCGGCGTGCAGCTCGCCGAGCCGGGCGACCGCGTCCTCGACCGAAGCGGCCGGCGGCAGGTCGAGCACCAGCGGCCTGACCTTCGTACGGAGAAAGTGGTCCGGGCAGGAGGTACCGAGGGCGGCGAGCCGCGGGTGCTCGGCGCGGGAGACGAAGTCCAGCACCTCGTCCGAGTCGTTGAAGTGGCCGACCTGCGGTTTGTCCTGGGAGGCGATCGCCCTGACGTACGGGGCCAGGGCGGCGGCCCGCGCACGACGCTCCGAAGCGTCGAGGGCCTCGTACCCCTCGAGCACCGGGCCGAAGGGCTCCGCGTTCCCGCGCTCGGCGAGGAAGGCCTCGGCGGTGCGGATGATGTGCAGCGAGTTGCTCTCGCACTCCTCGGCCGTGGCGCCCCACGCCGTGATGCCGTGACCGCCGAGAACACACCCGAGCGCCTGCGGATTGGCCTCCTTGACCGCCGCGATGTCCAGACCGAGCTGAAAACCGGGCCGACGCCACGGCACCCACACCACGCTGTCCCCGAAGCACTCGGCGGTCAGCTTCTCCCCATCGGCCGCGCAGGCGAGCGCGATCCCGGAGTCGGGGTGGAGGTGGTCGACGTGCGGCGCGTCCACCAGGCCATGCATCGCGGTGTCGATGGACGGAGCCGCCCCACCCTTGCCATGCAGGCAGTAGTCGAACGCGGCAACCATCTCGTCCTCGCGCTCCACCCCCGGATAGACCCCCTTCAACGCATGCAGCCGATCCAGCCGCAACACCGCGAGCCCACCCTCGCTCAGCGTCCCGAGATCACCCCCCGACCCCTTGACCCACATCAACTCGACATCACCACCGGTGACGGGGTCGGTGTCAGTCCCCTTCGCGGAGGTGTTGCCCCCCGCGTAGTTGGTGTTACGGGGGTCGGCACCAAGCCGACGGGACCGGGCGAGCAGAGCAGCGGCCTGGGGATGGATTGCCATGATCAGTCCTTCGCAGGGAAAAATACGTGCACGGGAGCGCCCCTCCAGGGGCGCGGGGAACTGCGCGACCAGCCACAACGGGCCCGCAGCCTGCCACCGGGCGTAACCCGGCAGACGCAGCGCAGCGCCTACGCCCCCCAGCCGGCCGGCTCCCCACCCACCCGCTCCGCGGCGATCTTCTGCTGCCAGCCGGACCGGCCGTACGCGGCGACCGGGTCGGGGTCGAGCCCAAGCTCCTCCCGCAAGGAGGCAAGCAACGGACGCACGTCCGTGTTGTACGCATCCATCAACACCGCATTCGCAGCCAGCACATCCCCACCCCGCTGGGCCTCGCCGAGCGCAGAGCGGTCGACGAGGAGTGCCTTGGCCGTGGCCTCCTGCACATTCATCACCGACCGGATGATCGCCGGGATCTTCGCCTCGATGTTGTGGCACTGGTCGAGCATGAAGGCGATGTCCGGCGTGAAGCCACCGCCGCGGATCACCTCGTACATGATCCGGAACAGCTGGAAGGGGTCGGCGGCGCCCACCATCAGGTCGTCGTCGGCGTAGAAGCGGGAGTTGAAGTCGAAACCGCCGAGCTTCCCCTCGCGCAGCAGCGTGGCGACGATGAACTCGATGTTGGTGCCGGGCGCGTGGTGACCGGTGTCGACCACGACCTGTGCCTTGGGGCCGAGCTTGAGGCAGTGCGCGTACGCCGTGCCCCAGTCGGGGACGTCCGTCGTGTAGAAGGCGGGCTCGAACAGCTTGTACTCGAGGAGCAGCCGCTGCTCGTCGCCGATCCGCTCGTAGACCTTGGCCAGGCCTTCGGCGAGACGGTCCTGGCGCTCGCGGATGTCGTCCTGGCCCGGGTAATTGGTGCCGTCGGCGAACCACAGCTTCAGGTCCTTCGAACCCGTCGCGTCCATGATGTCGACGCACTCGTACAAATGATCAAGGGCCTTGCGGCGCACCACCGCGTCCGGGTGGCAGATGCTGCCGAGCCGGTAGTCGTCGTCCTGGAAGGTGTTGGAGTTGATCGTGCCCAGCTTCAGGCCCTGTTCCTCCGCGTGCTTCGCAAGCGCCGCATAGTCGTCGACCTTGTCCCAGGGAATGTGCAGCGCGACGGTCGGCGCCGCCCCGGTGAACTCGTGCACCTTCGCCGCGTCGTCCAGCTTCTCGCGCGGATTGCGCGGGACTCCGGGCTGCGCGAACACCTTGAAACGCGTTCCCGAGTTCCCGTACGCCCACGACGGCGTCTCTACTGCCTGGGTCTTGAGAGCGGCTTTCACCGCGGCGAGCTCGGTCACTTCAGTGCTCCTGTGACATCGGGTCTGGAAGACGGTCCGTAGGGCGGTCTTGAAGGCAGTGTGGAAGGTGGTTTGCGCAGCGTCCGTCTGAAACGATTCAGACGCGAAGCTATGAGCCCTCCGGAAGGCTGTCAACCCTTCCGGCGGTGAGTATTCCCCGTGATCCTGTTGTGACCGCTGGCTATCGAAAATTTCGACGCGTACCCATTGACGTGACCTGGGCTACGTGTCTAACGTCCCGGCAACCTAGTTGAAACCTTTCACGACGTCGTGAGGCCTCTCCGCCCGCGTCGTTGAGGAGCCTTCCATGACCCACCGGTCCGACGCGGGTCCGGCCCCCGTGCTGGCGCTTGAGGACATCTCCAAGTCCTTCGGTGCGGTACGCGCCCTGCGGGACGTGTCCCTTGAACTGTTCCCCGGCGAAGTGCACGCACTCGCCGGTGAGAACGGCGCGGGCAAGTCGACCCTCATCAAGACGCTCGCCGGCGTGCACCGACCGGACGCCGGTCGGGTGCTGCTCGACGGCGAGCCCACCGTCTTCCACGGTCCCGCCGACGCCCGGGACGCCGGCATCGCGGTGATCTACCAGGAGCCCACGCTCTTCCCCGACCTCTCGATCGCCGAGAACATCTTCATGGGCCGCCGCCCCCGGCGCTCCCTCGGCCGTATCGACCACAAGGCCACACACACGGCGACGCTGGCCCTGATGAAGCGCCTCGGCGTCGAACTCGACCCCGACCGCCCCGCCCGCGGCCTGTCCATCGCCGACCAGCAGATCGTCGAGATCGCCAAGGCCCTCTCCTTCGACGCCCGCGTCCTGATCATGGACGAGCCGACCGCCGCCCTGACCGGCAGCGAGGTGGCCCGCCTGTTCGGCGTCGTCCGCACCCTGCGCGAGCAGGGCTCGGCCGTGCTGTTCATCTCGCACCGACTGGAGGAGATCTTCCAGATCAGTCAGCGGGTGACCACCCTGAGGGACGGCGCCCTGATCTCCAGCGAGCCGCTGGAGGGCATGACCGAGGACGATCTCGTACGCCGGATGGTGGGCCGCGACCTCGACGAGCTCTATCCCAAGCAGGCCGTCGAAGCGGGCGAGGTGGCCCTGAGCGTACGGCGGCTCACCCGCGAGGGCGTCTTCACCGACGTCTCCTTCGATGTCCGGCGCGGCGAGATCGTCGGTCTCGCCGGGCTCGTCGGCGCCGGGCGCACCGAGGTCGCCCGGGCCGTCTTCGGCGTCGACCGGTGGGACGCAGGTGAGGTGGCGGTCGACGGCAAGCCGCTGACGAACGGCGCGCCCTCCACGGCCATGGCCGCGGGGCTGGCGCTCGTCCCCGAGGACCGGCGCGCCCAGGGCCTGGTGATGGACATGTCCATCGAGCGCAACATCGGCCTGACCGGGCTGCGTACGACGGTGAAGGCCGGACTCGTGGACCGGGGCGCCGAGCGCAGCCGCTCGCTGGACTGGGCGGTCAAGCTCCAGGTGAAGTACGCGCGGATCGCCGACGCCGTGTCCACGCTCTCCGGCGGCAACCAGCAGAAGGTCGTCCTCGCCAAGTGGCTGGCCACAGGGCCGAAGGTACTGATCGTCGACGAGCCGACCCGTGGCATCGACGTCGGTACGAAGGCCGAGGTGCACCGGCTGCTCAGTGTACTGGCCGCCGACGGGGTGGCCGTCCTGATGATCTCCTCCGATCTCCCCGAGATCCTCGGCATGGCCGACCGCGTGCTTGTGATGCACGAGGGGCGGCTCGCCGCCGAGATCCCACGCTCCGAAGCCACCGAGGAATCCGTGATGGCCGCAGCCACCGGGAGGGCCGCCGCATGACGACGACCACCACGGGGAGGGCCGCCGAATGACGGTGATCGCCCCCAACCCCGCCCCCGCCGCGGAGGTGCCCAAGTCGAGCGGCACCCGGCTGGTGGACCGTGTGTTCAAGATGCGGGAACTCGCCATCCTGGCCGTGTTCCTGGTGATGATCGTGATCACCCAGCTGGGCAACAGCGAGTTCCTGTCCGAGCAGGGCATCAAGGACCTGCTGCTGAACGCGACCATCCTGGTGCTCGTCGCCGCCGGCCAGTCGCTGGTCGTCATCACCCGGAACGTCGACCTGTCGGTCGGCTCGACGCTGGGCATCAGCGCCTTCGCGGCCGGCGTCTATCTCCAGGACGGCGGAAACCCCGTCGTGGCACTCGTCCTGGCGATCCTGCTCGGGATCGGCTGCGGACTGGTCAACGGGCTGCTCGTCAGTCTCGGCCAGGTGCCCGCCCTGGTCGTCACCCTCGGCACCCTCTACATCATCCGTGGCATCGACTCGATCTGGGTCGGCTCCCGGCAGATCACCGCGGCCAACCTCCCCGACTCCTTCATCGACTTCGGGTCGGAGGGCATCTCGGCGGTGCCCTATCTCGCGCTGATCGCGGTCGCCGTCGTGGTGGTCACGGCGTACTACCTCAAGCACTTCGGCAGCGGACGGGAGCTGTACGCGCTCGGCTCCAACCCGGAGGCCGCGCGGCTCGCCGGCATCCCGGTCCGCAAGCGGATCCTGACCGCGTACGTCGTCTGCGGGGGCCTCGCCGGTCTCGCGGGAGCGCTTTACCTCGCCCGGTTCGGCAACGTGGACTCCGGTACGGGCAACGGCTACGAACTCACCGTCGTCAGCGCGGTGGTGGTGGGCGGTGTCGTGTTCACCGGCGGCTCCGGCAGCGTCTACGGGGCGGCACTCGGAGCGCTGCTCCTCACCTCCATCAACAGCGTGCTGCCCGCGCTCGGCGTCAGCTCCGTCTGGGTGCTCGCCATCAACGGCATCCTGCTCATCCTCGCCATCGCGGTCGACCGGATCGTCGCCCTGCGGGTGGCGACCGCCCTGAAGAAGAGGAACGCCCGCCATGGCTGACTCCGCTCTCGCGCGCGCCGTCCGCTGGTCCGCCTTGAAAAGGTGGGATTCAGCCGTCGGAGCCCTCCTCATCGTCATCCTGCTGTTCTCCTTCGGGTTCGTCGACGGCTTCGGCAACGCCTTCAACGTGTCGTTCCTGATCGGCAGCACGCTGCCCATCGCGCTGATCGCCCTGCCCATGACCCTGCTGGTGGTGGCCGGGGAGATCGACCTGTCGGTCGCGTCCACGGCCGGTCTGTCCGGCGCGGTGATGGGAGCCCTGTGGAACCAGGGCATGACCATCGAGACGATCATCCCGATCTGCCTGCTCCTCGGCGTGGTGTGCGGGCTGATCAACGGTCTGCTGGTGACCCGGCTCGGGCTGCCGTCCCTCGCCGTCACCATCGGCACGCTCGCCGCTTACCGGGGTATCGCGCAGATCGTGCTCGGCTCGGACGCGGTGACAGACTTCCCCACCCAGTACCTGGACTTCGCGGCCGGACGCATCGGGGACACCTTCATCCCGTACGCGTTCCTGCCCTTCCTGGCGCTGCTCGCGATCGCCGCGGTCGTGCTGCACGCCACCCCGTTCGGGCGGTCCGCGTTCGCGGTCGGCGCGAACGAGGAGGCCGCGCGGTTCGCGGGGATCCGCGTCAAGCGGCAGAAGCTGCTGCTGTTCGTCGCCACCGGCTTCATGGCCTCGCTCACCGGCATCTTCTGGGCACTGCACTACGCCAGCGCTCGCTATGACAACGCTACGGGGCTCGAACTCTCCGTCGTCGCCGCCGTGTTGCTCGGCGGGATCGACTTCGACGGGGGCAAGGGCACGCTCGGCGGTGCGATCGCCGGGGTGTTTCTGCTCGGGGCGTTGCAGAACGTGATGAGCCTTCAGGACGTTTCCGCTCAGTCGCAGATCGTCGTCACCGGTGTGCTGCTTGTGCTGTCCGTGCTTGGGCCCCGAGTCGCCCGGCAGATCTCCGTGGCCAGGGCGCAAAGGCTTACGCAGTAGCGCCGTTCGAAAGCTGCGGGGCCGTTGTGGCTGGTCGCGCAGTTCCCCGCGCCCCTTAAGGGCGCGTCCGCTCACCTTCGTTCAAAGGAACCCGTCATGCGCAAGTCATCCCTCCGCCGTGCCTGTGTGGCTCTCGCCGCCGTCTCCTCCCTCGCCCTCGCCGCCACCGCCTGTGGTGGCACAACCAAGGAGGACGTGAAGGAAGAGAGCACCGGGTCGGCCGCCTCCGCCGGCAAGGCCGATCCGAACGCGGCCATCAAGAAGGGTCTGACCGTCGGCTTCCTGCCCAAGCAGGTCAACAACCCGTACTTCACCTCCGCCGACAAGGGCGGCGAGGACGCCCTGAAGGAGCTGGGCTCCAGCTACAAGGAGGTCGGCCCGAGCAGCGCCACCGACACCAGCGGCCAGGTGAGTTACGTCAACACGCTCACCCAGCAGCAGGTCGACGCGATGGCCGTCTCGGCGCAGGACCCCGGCGCCCTGTGCACCGCGCTCAAGCAGGCCATGAAGAACGACATCAAGGTCGTCACCTACGACTCCGACACCAAGGCCGACTGCCGCAACGCCTTCGTCTCGCAGGCCAGCGCCGAGGACCTCGGCCGTACCGAGGTGCAGCTGCTCGCCGAACAGATCGGCTACAAGGGCGAGATCGCGATCCTGTCCGCCGCGCAGACCGCGACGAACCAGAACACCTGGATCGACTTCATGAAGGAGGAGCTGAAGGACGCCAAGTACAAGGACATCAAGCTGGTGAAGGTCGCGTACGGCAACGACGACGCCCAGCAGTCCTTCCAGCAGACCCAGGGCCTGCTCCAGGAGTACCCGAACCTGAAGGGGATCATCTCCCCGACCACGGTCGGCATCAAGGCCGCCGCCCAGTACCTGTCGGGTTCCAAGTACAAGGGCAAGGTCAAGCTGACCGGCCTCGGCACCCCGAACGACATGCGCAAGTACGTCAAGAACGGCACGGTCGAGGGCTTCGAGCTGTGGGACCCGGCGAAGCTGGGCGAGCTGGCCGCGCGTACGGCCGTGGCGCTGGTGTCCGGGCAGATCACAGGCAAGGAGGGCGAGACCTTCACCGCCGGTGACATGGGCGAGTTCACCATCGGCAAGGACGGTGTGATCAACCTCGGCAAGCCGACCGTCTTCGACGTGAAGAACATCGACCAGTTCGACTTCTGATTCCCCGGGGGATGTTGATGCAGCGTGTGTGCTTTCTGCTGAAGGTCCGGGCGGACCGCCTCGACGAGTACCGCGAGCGGCACGCCGCCGTGTGGCCCGAGATGCTTCAAGCGCTCTCGGCCACCGGCTGGCACAACTACTCGCTCTTCCTGCGCGAAGACGGCCTGCTGGTCGGCTACTTGGAGACCGAGGATTTCGCCGCCGCCCAGGCCGGCATGGAAGCCACCGACGTCAACGCCCGCTGGCAGGCGGAGATGGCGCCGTTCTTCGAGTCGCTGGACGGCGCCCGACCCGACGAAGCCATGAAGCCCCTCACCGAAGTCTTCCACCTAGCCTGAGCCGGAGTTCGCTGACATGAGACGACGCACTTTGCTCACCACGGCCGTCCTCGGCGCCGTGGCCGGACCCGGCCTCGGTGCCGGTACGGCACGGGCGGCCGACCCCGGCCCCTCGGTCACCCAGACCGGCACCACCACACTCGACTCCCAGGCAGTCTTCTTCGTCTCCTACGACGGCCTGGTCAACAACAACTCCTTCCAGAAGAACGGGTTGTTGACCTACAAGGGCTACCAGTACGCCGTCTGGTACACCGCCGACAAGAACGCCGTCGTCGGGCGCCGTGTGCTCGGCGGCAGCACCTGGTCGACGGTCAAGGTCGGTCACACCCTCAAGGCCAGCGACTCCCACAACGTCATCTCCATGGGCGTCTCCAAGACCGACGGCCGCCTCCACCTCAACATGGACTCCCACAGCGACGGCTTCACCTACGTCAAGTCGGTCGCCGGCCTCATGGACAACCCGTCCGGCCTGACCTGGACCGCGAGCCGCTTCGGCAGCCCCCAGTCCACCCTCGACGGACTCGCCCTCACCACCCAGTTCACCTACCCGCAGTTCATCTCCACCCCCGAGGGCAGGCTCCAGCTGAGCTACCGCGTCGCGGTCTCCGGCAACGGCCGTAACGCCCTTGCCGAGTACAACGGTTCGACCTGGACGGCACTCGGCGAGTGGACCAGCTCCACCGGCACGTACACCAGCGAGCACGGCTCCAGCACCGTCCGCAACATGTACCTGCACGGCATCGACTACGACAAGAACGGCCGGCTGCACTCCTTCCTCACCTGGCGCGAGCAGAACGGCGCCGTGATGTGCAACAGCGGCGGCATCACCAACCACGACACCGGCTACGTCTACTCCGACGACCGCGGCCGCACCTGGCGCAACAACGCGGGCACCCTCGTCGGCACCACCGGGGGATCGGACAAGGTGGCCGTCACCGACAGCGGACTCGTCGTCGACCCGCTCAACCCCGACCACTCCCTGATGAACCAGGAGAGCCAGGCCACCGACTCCACCGGCCTGCCGCACGCGATCATCAGCTATGTCCCCGGCCGCTTCGGCCAGTGCACGACCAACTACGTCACCGACCGCACGGCCAACGGCCGCGCCTTCCACGTCCGCAAGAACTCCTCCGGCACCTGGCAGAAGACCGAGATCCCCATCGCCCTGAACTCCAGCCAGCGCACCAGGCTGGTCCTCGACAAGTACGACAACGCCTACGCGATCCTGCCGCGGTGCCGGATCGCCGGCGCCTCGAAGGCCTCCGGGTACACCGACTGGGCGCTCCTGTACGACGGCAGCGGTCTGAACGCGTTCGGCGAGGTCGTGATCGACGAGATGCGTGTCTCGCAGGATGGGATCCTGTCGGTCATGTACCAGGAGAAGTCCAGCGGCACGACGCCCTCACCGCTGCGTGTCGTCGATTTCCGGCTGCCCACGTGACCACCGTTTTCGGCGGACCCGCAGGTAATGTGAAGACCAGCCCGCCGCTTCTCGTGCCCCTGGAGGTCCCTGCCTGATGGCCCAGTCGGTGGGTATCAAGGATGTCGCCCGTGCCGCCGGAGTCTCCGTCGGCACGGTCTCCAACGTCATCAACCGCCCGGACTCCGTCGCCACCGAGACCCGCGCCCGCGTGCTGTCCGCGATCGACCGGCTCGGCTACGTCCGCAGCGAGTCCGCGCGCCAGCTGCGGGCCGGGCGCAGCCGGATCATGGGCCTGCTCGTCCTCGACATGGGCAACCCGTTCTTCGTGGAGGTGGCGCGCGGCGCCGAGCGCGCCGCGCGGGACGCCGGGCTCGGCGTGATGGTCTGCAACAGTGCGCAGAGCTCCAGCGAGGAGGCCGAGTACCTCTCCCTCTTCGCCGAGCAGCGGGTGCGCGGCGTGCTGCTCACGCCCTCCGACGCGAGCGGGCGCAACATCGAGGCGTTCCGCCGCAACGGCATCCCGTTCGTGCTCGTCGACCGGGTCGCCGACGGCACCACCGAGTGCTCGGTCTCGGTCGACGACGTGGCGGGCGGCGCGCTGGCCGTGCGGCATCTGGTGGACGCCGGTCACCGGTCCATCGCGTACGTCAGCGGCCCGCCCGGCCTCAGCCAGGTCAGGGACCGCCGGACGGGCGCACTCAACGCCCTGACCGAGGCGGGGCTCGGCCCGGAGTGCATGCGCGAGTTGCCCACCGAGCGACTCGACGTGGCCGCCGGGCGCGACGCCGGGGCCAGGCTCCTCGGCCTCGCCGACCGCCCGACCGCCGTCTTCTGCGCCAACGACCTGCTCGCCCTCGGTGTACTTCAGGCCATGTACGCGGCCGGCGTCGGTGTCCCCGACGACCTCGCGATCGTCGGCTACGACGACATCGAGTTCGCCGCCGCCGCGGCCGTCCCGCTCACCTCCGTACGCCAGCCGGCCGTGACCATGGGCGCCCTCGCCGCCGGACTCCTCCTGGAGGAGACCGAGGCGGAGACCGCGCTCACGCCGCACGAGCACCGGCGTGTCGTGCTCCAGCCGGAGCTGGTGGTGCGCCGCTCCAGCCTGTCCGCGCGCTGAGCGACCGGTCGGTTTCGGCCGACCGCTGTCCTGAGTCGTTGTTCAGTAGGATTTCTTGATCCCCGGCCTCCAAAGCCCGCCGATCATGTGCTCAACTGGGACGCAGCCTGGAATCCGTACGTCTCGGGAGCCCTGTTGACCGTCAGCTACCGCCAGCCCGGTGTCGTCCTCACCGACCGACACTTCACCGTGCCCCTCGACCACGCCGACCCGGCGGGGGAGAGTATCGAACTGTTCGCCCGCGAGGTCGTCGCGAGCGACAAGGCACACCAGGACCTGCCGTGGCTGGTCTATCTCCAGGGTGGCCCCGGATTCGGGGCGAATCGTTTCGTCGGCAAGCAGGCCTGGCTCGGCCGAGCCCTGAAGGACTTCCGGGTACTCCTCCTCGACCAGCGCGGCACCGGCAACTCCACCCCCGCCAACCGGCAGACCCTGCCCCTGCGCGGCGGCCCCCGCGAGCAGGCCGACTACCTCGCGCACTTCCGCGCCGACTCCATCGTCCGCGACTGCGAGGCCATCCGCCCCCGGCTCACCGGCGGCGCCCCCTGGACCGTACTCGGCCAGAGCTTCGGCGGCTTCTGCACCGTGCACTACCTGTCCACCGCGCCCGAGGGCCTGAACGCCGCCCTGCTCACCGGCGGGCTGCCGTCCCTCGACGCCCACGCGGACGACGTCTACCGGGCCGCGTACCCGCGTATCGAGCGCAAGGTCGCCGCGCACTACGCGCGCTACCCGCAGGACGTCGAGCGGGCCCGCCGGATCGCGGAGTACCTCCTCCAGCACGAGCCGGTCCTGCACGGCGGCTACCGCCTGACCGTCGAGGCCTTCCAGTCGCTCGGCATCCTCCTCGGCGGCAGCGAGGGCAGCCACCGGCTGCACTACCTCATGGAGCAGGCCTTCGTCCGCACCCCGCAGGGCCCGGCCCTCTCCGACGCCTTCCAGGAGGAGGTGCAGGGGCTGCTCTCGTACGCGGGTCACCCGCTGTACGCCCTCGTCCACGAGGCCTGCTACGCCCAGGGCGACCGGCCCACCGCCTGGTCCGCCGAACGGGTGCGCGCCGAGTTCCCGCAGTTCGACGCCGCCAAGGCCCTCTCGGCCGAGCGACCGCTGCTGTTCACCGGCGAATCCGTGCACCCCTGGACGTTCGACACCGACCCTGCCCTGCGTCCGCTGCGCGACACCGCCGAGGAACTGGCCGCGCGCACCGACTGGGAGCCGCTGTACGACACCGCCCGCCTCGCCGCCAACGAGGTGCCGGTCGCCGCTGCGATCTACCACGACGACATGTACGTCGACACCCAGCACTCCCTGCGCACGGCACGCGCCATCCGCGGACTGCGCACCTGGGTGACCGACGAGTTCGAGCACGACGGCGTACGGGCGGGCGGACCGCGTGTCCTGGACCGGCTGTTGGCGCTCACACGCGGCGAGGCCTGAGGTCCCGAATTTCCCTTACGATTCTGACGGACCGTCAGAATTCTGAGGGGGTACGGATGATCGACACCACATCCACGGACATCCCGGAGGGTGAGGAGCGGCTGCGCCTCGACGTCGAGGACGGTATCGGCGTCCTCACCCTCTGCCGCCCGGCGAAACTCAACGCGTGGAGCTGGGAGGCAACCCGTCAACTCGGCCTGTTCGCCGACCGGATCCGCTTCGACGACTCGATCCGGGTGGTCCTGCTGCGGGCCGAGGGCCGGGCGTTCTGCGCGGGTATCGACGTCACCGCGCCCGGCAGTGCGATCACCGGCCGCTCCGGTGCCGAGCGCACCCGCAACTACTACGAGGGTCTGCGCTGGGCGCACGAGCGGTTCGCCGCCTTCGCCCGGCTGCCGCAGCCGGTCGTCGCGGCCGTGCAGGGCTACTGCCTCGGCTTCGGATTCGAGCTCGCGCTGATGGCGGACGTCAGGATCGCCGACGCCGACGCGGTGTTCGGGCTGCCGGAGGCGCAGCTCGGGGTCGCGGTCGACGCGGGTGGCGATCTGCGGATCGCGCGCGAGGCGGGCGCCGGCTGGGCGAAGTTCCTCGCGTTGACCGGGCGACGCCTTGACGCGGTCACCGCGGAGCGGCTGCATCTGGTCCAACTGGTGGTCGAGCGAGAGGAGTTGGACAAAGCGGCCCGTGGCGTGGCCGCCGAGATCGCCGCGAACGGCTCCCTCGCCGTGCAGGGGATCAAGCGTGACATCGACGCCTACGCGGACGCCGGCCTCGCCGCCGCCCTCGATCGCACCGCGATGTCGGCCGCGCTCACCCTGACGTCCGAGGACTCGCGCGAGGGGTACGCGGCCAAGGGAGCCCGGCGCCTGCCGCGCTTCGAGGGGAAGTGACCGACGTGTTTTGATCAGCGCTGATCGACACGTCGGAGGTATGGGGGACTGATGACCGAAAAGGCACTGCTCGCGGACCGATTCGAGGAGAACCGCGGCCACTTGAGGGCCGTGGCCTACCGGATGCTCGGCTCGCTGAGCGAGGCGGAGGACGCCGTCCAGGAGACCTGGCTGAAGCTCGGCCGCAGCGACGCCGACGAGATCAGGAACCTCGCGGGCTGGCTCACGACGGTGGTCGGCCGGGTGTGCCTGGACATGCTGCGCTCACGCGCCTCGCGCCGTGAGGAGCCCATGGACGCCTACTACGTCCCCGACCCGGTCATCAGCCCACTGGACCGGGTCGACCCCGAGCAGGAGGTGCTGCTCGCCGACTCGGTGGGGCTCGCCCTCCTCGTGGTCCTGGAGACGCTGGAGCCCGCCGAGCGGCTCGCGTTCGTCCTGCACGACATGTTCGCAGTGCCCTTCGACGACATCGCGACCGTCGTGGGCCGTTCCCCGGCCGCGACCCGCCAGCTCGCCAGCCGGGCACGCCGCCGGGTGCAGGGGGCCGCCCCGGTTCCCGATCCCGACATCGGCCGCCAGCGACAGGTGGTCGACGCGTTCCTCGCGGCCTCGCGCGGCGGCGACTTCGAGGCACTGGTCTCGGTCCTCGACCCGGAGATCGTGCTCCGCGCCGACTCCGGCTCCCTGATCGGCGGCGCGGCCGCGTCCAAGGTGGTGCGCGGTGCGGCGGCCGTGGCTCAACAGGCCCTCCTCTTCCAGCAGTTCTCGATGTCCTCGCAGCTCGTGCTCGTCAACGGCACGGTGGGCCTGGTCGCGACACTCGACGGCCGCCCGATGGCGGTCATGGGGCTCACCGTCACCGACGGGAAGATCGTCGCGATGCACATCCTGGCCGACCCCGAGCGGCTCGCGCGGCTCGACCTCCCGGAGATCCGGGACTGAAGGGCCCACCGTCCCGCGCGGTGCGCCGTCGAGAAGGTCAGCCCGTGAAGGGGCCCCGCCCCATCTGCTCCCTCACCGGCACCACCTGCGGGCTGACGAGCCCCCTGCGCTGCCAGTTCGCGCCGTCCACCACCAGCGTGTGGCCGGTGATGAAACGGGCGTAGGGGGAGGCCAGGAAGGTGGCGGCCCAGCCGAGTTCGCGCGGCGCTCCGACCCGGAGGGCGGGCTGCCGGGTGTCGTGCGCGTCGGCCCGGTCCAGGTTGCCGCGGATGTCGGCGGTCATGTCCTCGTGCGGCATCAGCCCGGGCACCAGCCCGTTGACCTGGATGCCGTACGGCCCCCACTCCACGGCCAGCGTCTCCACCAGGTTGCGTACGCCGGCCTTGGCCGCCGCGCTGTGCGCGAAACCGGGGCCGCCCGTCCAGGCGTAGGACGCACCGACGTTGATGATCGAACCGGGTGTCCCCGCGGCCAGGTGGCGTCGGCCGAACTCACGGGTCATCAGAAACGTTCCGGTGAGCGTGATGTCGACGACCGCCCGCCAGGCGTTCGGGGACATCTCCTCGGCGGGCACGGGGAAGTTGGCGGCGGCGTTGTTGACCAGAACGTCCGGCAGACCACAGGCGTCGAACACCTCGCTGATGCGCTCCGGGTCCCGCACATCGCACACGGTCGCCGTCACCCGCCTGCCCAGCGACGCCAACTCCTTCTGCGCGGACCGCAGATGCTCCTCGCCGCGGCTGGCGATCACCAGGTCGGCACCGAGCCGTGCGAACTCGGCCGCGATCGCCTTGCCGAGCCCGGTGCCGCCGCCGGTGACCAGGACGAGCGAACCGTCGTACGTCCCTGGCGGCAGTGCGCTCGCGCCCGGCGGGGGAGGAACGGGAAGGCCGGGGAGGCGTGTGTCGTCCATGACCGCCTCGATACCGGGTCCGTGCGAAAACCTCCATAGATACGCGGGGGGTCAATGACGCAGTGCCTCGTGCAAAGCGTCCAGCAGATCGAGCGGCCGCCGGTCCGGCAACTGGGCGCGCGTCCGGTTCATCGCGTACGAGAAGCCGACACGGGCGCAGGGCCAGGCACCGTGCCGTGATCCCCACGCCCCCGCATGCCCGAACGCATCGGGCACCGGTCCGAGGAGACCCAGCTCGGTCCCCAGCTCGAACCCCGTTCCGTACGCCATCGGGCTGCCCCACAACGGCTCCGTGCCGCACCGCAGTTGACGCCTCGCGGACGCCACGGTCCGTTCGCCGAGCACGCGTATGCCGTCCAGTTCGCCGCCCCGGGCGAGGCACGCGTAGAAGCGGGCCATCGAACGGGCAGTCACATGGGCGCCCACGGCAGGGACTTCGGCGCGTCGGAAGGCAGCGCTGTTCCAGAGGGCGGGCGCGTCCGCCGCAGCGAGTGGATTGCGGGTCAGTGTGCGAAGGGGGTCGTCGGTCGGCTGTGTGTCGCCGTCGGGCGGCGGCAGCAGTACGCCCGGTCCCGCGAGCGTGGTGGCGACCCGGTGGTGTTCCTCGTCCGGGAGCCCGAGCCAGACGTCCAGTCCGAGCGGGCCCGCGAACTCGTCGGCGAAGAAGGCCCCGGCACTCCTTCCGTCGACCCGGCGTATCAACTCGCCCGCCAGCCAGCCGTACGTCAGCGCGTGATACATGAACGCGGCGCGGGGGTCGTCGGCCGGTGCCTGCGCGGCGAGCAGCCCGGCCATGTGCCGGGGGTCGAGGAACTCCGCGTTGCCGAAGGGGGCTTGGACACCGGGCAGCCGCGCCTGATGCGACATGATCTCGGCGACCGTGATCCCGCCCTTGCCCGCCGCCGCGAACTCCGGCCAGTAGCGGGCGGCAGGGGCGTCCAGGTCGAGCAGCCCGCGCTCGACCAGCAGGAGCACACAGGCGGTGGTCAGGCCCTTGGCGCCGGAGAAGACCAGTTGCAGCGTGTCGGCACGCCAGGGACGGCCGGTGTCCGGGTCGGCGATACCGCCCCACAGGTCGACGACGAGCTCCCCGTCCCGGTACGCGGCGAAGGCGGCGCCAGTCTCCTCGTACTCCTTGAAGTTGCGGGCGAAGACCTCTGCGACCGCCTCGAAACCGGGTGCGGTGAAGCCCTTGATGTCCATCTTCACCTCTGCGTCGATCGGTCGAGGAGGGCCAGTGCCGCGAGCCGGGCGTCCTGGGCCGCGTGGCCGTCCGGGTCGTGGTGGTTGGCGACGACCGTGGCGCCTTCGAGGAGGATCAGCAACTGCCGTCCGAGCCGGGCCGGTTCGGGTGCGCCCGCGCGCTCGGCGATGCCGGTGAGCAGTTCCCGGTAGCGGGCGAGATGGCGTTCGGCGACCGTGCGGGCCGGCGGGACGTGCCGCTGGGTGGCCGCGTTGACGATCGCGCACCCCCGGAAACCGGGCTCCGCGTACCAGTCGCCCAACGCCTCGAAGAGTGCCGTGAGTTGGGCCGCCGGGTCGGGGCCGGCGGCCTCGACCGCGTCGGTCAGCCAGTGCACGACGCGGTCGCTGCGGGCGTCGAGCACCGCCTCGATGAGGCCGTCCTTGGAGCCGAAATGGCGGTACAGCGTCTCCTTGGACGCGCCGACCGTACGGCACAGCTCGGCCACCCCGACCCCGTCGAGTCCGCGCTCGTAGAGGATCTCGGTCGCCGCCATCAGGAGTGTCGCGCGGGTGCGCTCCGGGTCGAGGGGCGTCCCCCTGGGTACAGGCATGAGTGAGATGGTACCGATCGGTTCGATGAGGGTCCAGGCTGCCCTTCTGTGCAGCTCAGTAGGCTGGGGCCATGCAAGAGAACAGCGGGACAGTCCAGGACCGGCGCCTTGAACTGCGAGCCGACTGCGCTGAGTGCTTCGGGCTCTGCTGCGTCGCGCTGCCCTTCGCCCGCTCGGCCGACTTCGCGATCGACAAGGACGCCGGGAAGCCGTGTACGAACCTGCGGACCGACTCCCGATGCGGCATCCACACGGAACTGCGGCAGAAGGGCTTCACGGGCTGCACGGTGTACGACTGCTTCGGCGCAGGGCAGAAGGTCTCGCAGGTCACCTTCGGCGGTCAGGACTGGCGCTCGGGGACCCGTGAACAGGCCCGGCAGATGTTCGAGGTGTTCCCGGTCGTGCGCCAGCTCCACGAACTGCTCTGGTATCTCGCGGAGGCCCTGACGCTGCCGGCCGCCCAACCCCTCCACGCCGACCTCCGCCGGGCGCTCGACAAGACCGAGCGGCTCACCCGCCTGACCCCCGATGAACTGGGCGAGTTGGACGTGGGCGCGCACCGACAGGAGGTCAACACGCTGCTGCTGCGGACCAGTGAACTCATGCGCGCGGGAGCCGTCCGGGGAAAGAAGAAGGACCGCCGGGGCGCCGACCTGATGGGCGCCCGCCTCAAGGGAGCCGACCTCCGGGGTGCCAACCTGCGCGGGGCCTACCTCATCGCCGCCGACCTGACCGGCGCCGATCTGCGCGGTGCGGACCTGATCGGCGCCGACCTGCGCGACACCGACCTCACGGACGCCGACCTGACCGGCGCCTTCTTCCTGACCCAGCCGCAGCTGAACGCCGCCCGGGGCAGCGCCGGAACGAAGCTCCCCGAGTCACTCACCCGCCCGGGCCACTGGACGGCTCAGCACTGAGCCCGGTGCGGGCGCGCGACCCTCAAGATGCAGCAGCAGCCCCTCCGGCATCAGCGTCAGCCGCTCGGCCACGCGGAGCTGATAGCCGGGGTCGGGCCGCAGCTCGTAGCGGCGCAGCAGCAGCCCCAGCACCAGCGTCGCCTCGTGCAGCGCGAACTGGCGGCCGATGCACGCCCGCGCCCCGGTACCGAACGGCTTGAAGGTGTGCGCGGGCCGGGACCGTACGGCCTTCGCCTCGAAGCGCTCCGGGTCGAACTCCTCGGAGTCCGCGCCCCAGACCTCCGGATCCCGGTGCAGCATCGCGGTCAGGACCAGTGCCCACGCGCCCTGCCGCATGGGATGGACGCCGCCGAGCACCGTGTCCTGCCGGGCCTCGCGCGCGAAGGCGGGCGCCGTCGGCCACAGTCGTAGCGACTCGTCGAGAACCCTGCGCACGTACCGGAGTTTGGCGACCTGGTCGTAGCCGGGCCGGGCGGTGTCGCCCCACACCCGGTCGACCTCGGCCCGGGCGCGGGCGGCGACGTCCGGGTGCCGGGAGAGGTAGTGGAGGGCGAAGGAAAGGGCGCCCGAGGTGGTCTCGTGGCCCGCGATCAGGAAGGTGATGACCTGGCGGCGGATGTTCTCCGGCGCCAGCCGCTCCCCGGTCTCCGGGTGCGCGGTCTCCAGCATGCGGTCGAGCAAGTCCCCTTCCCCGCTTGAGGACTGACGGTCCGCCACTACAGCGTCGACCGTGCGATTGAGATACGCCATGTCGGCCTCGTTGCGGCGGGCGGGGCCGCGGAGCAGCAGCGGCGCCAGGGGCGCAGGCACGGCGTTGAGGCGCTGCGCGTAGGTCAGCGTGCCCACCATCGCGTTCACGAAGGGATGGGGCCGGGACCGCTCGAAGGAGCCGAAGTCGTGGCCGAAGCCGGTCCGCGCGATCGTCTCCAGCGTCAGTTTCGTCATGTCGCCCGGCACGTCCACCGCCCGCCCCGCCGTCCGC
Source organism: Streptomyces sp. NBC_00038 (assembly GCF_026343635.1). NCBI lineage: Bacteria > Bacillati > Actinomycetota > Actinomycetes > Kitasatosporales > Streptomycetaceae > Streptomyces > Streptomyces sp. NBC_00038. The sequence continues at coordinate 727,379 of NZ_JAPELQ010000002.1, read as the reverse complement.
TCCCCGTCCCAGCGGTCCATCAGCCGCTCGGTCACGGCGAGCATCATCGGGTGGTAGCCCTCCATGGCCTCACGGCTGAAACCCGGGGCCAGCACGTCGTGCGCGAGCTGCCAGTTCGGCTCGTGGTTGTACGCCGTGAACAGCCCGTCCCCGGCAACAGGCCGCAGGTTGGCGACCCCGAGGCCCACATGCTTCGCGAACCGCGACTCGTCCGCCAGCTCGGCCGCGAGATCCGCGCCCCACACGAACACGATCTCCTTGCCGAACCCCTTGCGCCGGAAGATCGGCCCGAGCTGCCGCCCGAGCCGCAGCGAATCCTGGATGGGCGTACGGACGTTGGCGCCGATCGCGTCACCGATCAGCGGGATCCGGCGCGGCGGATGCGGAATGCGGTGCAGCTCGGGCCAGCCCAGCTCCGCACTGCGGAACCCCTTCGGCAGCGCGGTCGCCGTCGTCTCCGCCATGGCGCCATCTCCCTTGTGTCTGCGGCAGGTTGAGTCTGTTGTACGCCAGTTCAATAGCGGAATTCAGTGTGGTCCCGTTGTTGAACCGACGTCAAGTAAAGTGCGGGCATGGCCGGGAACCAGGGCGAGCGGGTACGCCGTCGTCTCAGCACCGAGGAGCGCCGGGAGCAGCTTCTCTCGGTCGGTGCGTGCCTGTTCTCGGAGAGCCCGTACGACGAGGTGTGGATCGAGCAGGTCGCCGAGATCGCGGGAGTCTCACGCGGGCTGCTCTACCACTACTTCCCGACCAAACGGGACTTCTTCGCGGCCGTCGTCGAGCGCGAGAGCGTGCGGATGCTGCGGTTGACAGCGGCGGTGCCCGGGATCCCGGTGCGCGAGCAGCTCGGCGACGGCCTCGACACCTTCCTCGGCTATGTCGAGCGGCACGCGCACGGCTTCCGCGCCTTCCATCGTGCCGACGCGGCGGGCGACCAGGCCGTGCGGAAGGTCTACCGGCAGGCGCTGGCCGCGCAGGAGCGGCAGATCCTGGCGGCGCTCGCCGCCGACCCGGAGATCGGCCGGGCGCCCGGGGATCAGCCGGAGTTGAGGATGGCCGTGCGCGGCTGGCTGGCCTTCACCACGGCTGTCTGTCTGGAGTGGCTGAGGGGCTCGGAGCTGACCCGGGAGCAGGTGCGCGATCTGTGCGCACGGGCGCTGCTGGGTGCGATCGCCCCCTGAAGGCGGGCTCGGTCGCCGCGCGTCAAAGCGTTGTTCGCGTGAAAAAGGGTTCTCAAAGGATGGCGAGTGTGGTTGGCGTACACCCGGATCTTCGATAGGTTAGGCAAGCCTTACCTAAGGAGGAGTCTGATGGGTGACCGTCACACCTGGACGGCCGCGCCTGCCGCGGCGGAGCGAGCGCGCTCGGTGCTCGCCGCGGCATGGTCCTGCGCGGTGACCGCGGAGGGCGGTCGCGAGGAGTTCGTCGGCGCGCACACCGTGGCCGCGGACGGCAGGGTTCTCCTGCACGTGCCCGAGGACAGCTCGCTGCTCACGGCCGCTATCTGCGCGCCGCGCGGAGAGCCGTCCGCGGTCCTGGAGTTCGCCGATGTCGCGCCCGTACCCGTACGGAACCGCATCCGCGCCCGGCTGTGGCTCGCCGGCTGGTTCGCCCCCGAGGACGGACATCTCGCCTTCCACCCGACGCGCGCGGTACTCCGCCAGCCGTCGGGGACGGTCGTGGTCGATCTCGACGAGCTGGCCGAAGCCGAGCCCGACCCCCTCGCCATCGGCGAGTCCGCCCTGCTCACCCACCTCGCCGACGCCCACCCGGACGCGGTCGAGCGGCTGACCCGACTCGTCGAACCGGACAGCCTGCACGGCGCGGTGCGCGTCCAGCCGCTCGCCGTCGACCGGCACGGACTCACGCTGCGCATCGAGCGGGCGCGCGGCAACGGCGACGTACGCCTGCCCTTCCACAAGCCCGCCGACACGGTCGCGCAGCTCACCGAGCGGATGCACGTCCTGCTCAACCAGGCGAGCTCCGCGTCCTGCCCCCGCGCGCTACAGCGGCACCGCACAGACGGCGACGGGTGAGGCGAACGGCTCGCCCGCGAGCCGGAGTTCACCACTCCCGCCGTCGACGTGGAAGACGCTGACCGTGCTCGACCTCTGGTTCGCCGCGAACAGCAGCTTCCCGTCCGGCGAGAAGGCGATGTGGCGGGGGAAGTCGCCGCCGACCGGCACGGTGTCCAGGAGCTTCAGACGGGCGCCGGCCGCCTCGATCGCGTACCGCGTCAGGCTGTTGTGGCCCCGGTTGGCGAGATAGGCGTACGAGCCGTCCGACGTCACCAGGATCTGCGCCGGGTAACTCGTGCCCTCACCCGTACCCGTGGACTGCGGATCGCCCGGCGTCAGTCGCCCGGTGCCCGGGTCGTAGGCGCAGACCGCGACCGTGTTGTCGACCTCGTTGGCGAGATACGCGAAACGGCCGCCGGGGTGGAAGGTGAGATGGCGCGGCCCCGCGCCCGGACGCGTGTGCGCCTGGGAGACCTCGGTGAGCGTGCCCTTGGACTCGTCCAGGCGGTAGGTGTAGACGGTGTCGGTGCCCAGGTCGACGGCGAGCAGATGGCCGCCGTCGGGGCTGGTGATGAACTGGTGGGCGTGCGGCCCCTGTTGGCCCGGGCCCGGCGCGGGACTCGAGTGCGTGACCACGTCGGTGTGCTCGCCGAGCGCGCCCGAGGCGTCGATCGGATGCACGGCCACACTGCCCGACCCGTAGTTGGCACTCAGCAGCCAGCGCCCGCTCGGATGCACGGACACATGGCACGGGCTCGAGCCACCGGTGCCGCGCGTGCCCAGGACCTCGTTGTCCGCGAGGCGTACGGCCGTCACCCCGCCCTCTTCCCGCTCGTCCACGGCGTACAGCGTGCGGCCGTCCGGATGCGGTGCGAGGTACGAGGGGTCGCCGACGCCGGTGATGGCGGCGCCCGTACCGGTGACGTGGCCCGTCGTGGAGTCGTACGTGGCCAGGCCGATGCCCGTTCCGCCGCCCTGGACCGAGGTGTACGTCCCGAGGAACAGCGAGCGGGTGTCGGCGCGGCCGGTGGGCGACGGGGAGGATCCGGTCGCCGGCGTTCTGACGGGGTCCGCCGGCGGTACCGTCCTGGGAGCGGCCGGTGCCGCGACCGTCGTCACCGCTGCAGCCCCCGTCAGCGTGCCGACGAAACGGCGTCTGGTCCAGCCGTCGCCCGAGCCGCGCTCCGGATCTGCCCCACTGCTCATGCCTGCACCTCGGGTGTCGGTTGCCTCAGCCGTGACAGCCACCTTGGCGTGCCACACCCGCGAAGTGCAAGACGGGCAACGGGCGTTGCGGAGGGTGCAACGACCTTTCGTCGGTTACCAGTCACCGTCCTCGACCGGCTTGCCCGGCGCGTCACCGAGCGGCTTCACCTGGTGGGGCGAGGGCTGCTGCCAGGGCTCGTGGTCGTCGCCGAGCCAGTCGCCGACCGGCTGCACCGAACCCAGCGTGTCGGTGGGGGCGAGGTCCGTGGCGTCCTGGTCGTAGTAGTCGAACCACGGGAGACCCGCCTTGGTGTAGGCCGCGCGGTCCACGGGGGACGGCGGGGGCGCCTCACCGGTGATGCGGCGCCACTCCGGAGGCGTCACCAGGTGCACGAACACGCGCCCGGCGGGCTCCTTGGCCCAGGCATTGATCGGCCGGTCGTCCCGGTAGACCTCCTGGCGCATCGAGCCGCCGACGCCGAGCCCCATCGCCGGGGCTCTCCTCGCGCGACCGCCGGGCGCACCGGCGGGGGCCGGCGCGGCCTGTGCGGCCATCGGGAACGCGCCGCCATAGCCCCCGACGGACATCTCCCTGCGATCCGCGGCCCTGCGGCGCTCCGCCTCGCGCCAGGCGCCCAGCTCCTCGTCGCGCAGCGGGAACGACTGCAGCTGTACGCCGCCCCACACCTCCTCGCCGGTGACCTGGCCCTCGACGGTGGCGCCCAGGCCGAGAGGCACCGCCACGAACTGGCGGACCGTCCCCTTGCCGGAGTTGATGCCGTCGAGCCATGGCTGGCGCGGCAGCACCACGTAGTTCTGCGGGTGACGGCTGAGCCGTGAACTCCACGGCTTGCCCGAGACCGCGCACACCTTGCCCACGCCGACCTGCAGGGCGGCCGGTTCCACCGTGCCCCCGAAACTCAGCCACATCGCCTCGCGCAGATACACCGGCAGCATCACACCGCCGCGCGCCCGCCATTCGGCGGGCACCGTGTCCGCGTAGTCCTCGACACGGCGTACCGGGAACTCGCCGAGCCCCGGAGGCAGCGCGTGCGTGCCCGTCTCGGGCAGGCGCAGGGTCCGGATGAACCGCACCCGCACCTCGCCCGGAAGTCGCAGCGTGTTCCCGTCGATCCGCACGGTGCTGTCGGTCATCCGCCCGCTCCCCTCGTCGTTGTGAAGCGTCCTCGTGCAGCATGCCGGTGAAGCGTTCTCGTCCGGCTCTTCTTCGGGCAGCTTCGTCACGTAGAACGACGGGAGGAGGGGCGCCGGTTCCGGCGCGGCACCCGCGGCATGCGCAGGTATGAGCGCAGGCGCGTGAGGCGCGGCCAGCGTTCGCGCTGCTCGCGGGTGCCGCGGTCCAGCTCCTCCAGGAGCCGCCGGGAGCGGTTCTCCGTGTCGAGCTCGTCGATGATGCGGTTGACCTCGGTCAGCACCGCACCGTGCAGCTGCCACTGACGGGCATCGCGCTGGACCCCTTCGAGGAACAGCTGTGCCAGTTTGTCCCGGGTGACGGCCGCGGTGCTGAGCTCCGCGGCGAGCCGTTCCTCCGCCGATTCCGCGCTGTGGCTCACATCCGTGGTCACCAGGACGGCGAAACTGACGATCGCGTCGGCGACCTCGGACAGCACCTGCTCAAGGGCGGCCCCCGCCTGCGGCTCGAACAGTGGCTCGGGCTCGCGCTCCTTGGCGAGATCGGTCAGGCTGCGCGCGAGCACGCGCAGGACGACCATGCAGATTTCCAGCGTGTCGAGGCCGGTGCGCAGCACGACCCGGTGCAGCAGCCCCTCGCGCACGCGCGGATTGAGCTTCAGGCTGTCCTCGGCCTGCCGCAGCGCCGCGTCCACCTCGACGATGTCGTGGTCGAGGCGGCGCGCCTCGTGCAGCCGCTCCGCTGCCAGCGAGGCGGGGGTGCGGCCCGCGGCCTCCTCGCCGATCCGCAGCATCAACTGCCGCATCCGGCGCGCCAGATCCTCGATGGACTCACCGGCGACGCCCACCCACACCGGAGGCGCCAGTACGAGGTTGCAGGCGAGTCCCACGACCGCCCCGATCAGCGTCTCCAGCACCCGGGCCCACGCCGTGTCGCCCACCCTGGTGACCCCGAGGATCAGCATGGCGCTGATCGCGACCTCGGGCACGAACTCGCTGACCCGTACGAGGTGTCCCACAGCCAGCGAGGTGATGATCAGCAGGGCCAGGCTCCACCAGGTCAGGCCCACCAGGCTGCTGAAAATGATGGCGATGACGACGCCGGCGACCACGGAGTTCACGCGCCGGATGCCGGTGGTGATCGTGGAGTACAGGGTGACCTGCACGACGAGGAGGGCCGTCAGGGGCGCGGTGAGCGGTGCGGGCTCGGGGCTGAGGTGCAGGGCGATGACGTACGCGATCGTCGCGGCCGCCGCCGACCGCAGCGCCTGGACGACGACGGGTTCTCGTCGGCGCTTCACGAGCTGGGCGACGGACGTCGCCCACTCACCACGGTCCTCCCTGCGTTCCTCTTGCACCCTTGGGCCTTTCCCGTTCCATAGGTGCATCGAACGTACGGGGTGAATCTTCAGCGGGTGGAGGCCGCCCTGCTGCGGGACCGGTAACCGGCCACCTTCGCGAGATTGCCACAGCGGTCCATGGAGCACCAGCGGCGGCGGCGGGCCTGGGAGTCGTCCAGGAACAGCAGGGAGCAGTCGGGGTTCTCGCACTTCTTGACTCTGGCCAGAAGGGGTCCGCCGGCCAGCAGCACGCCATCCCGGGCCACGGTCGCGAGGGCCGCGGGTCCGGGGCGGTCGGCCTTCCAGTACAGGGGCGGCAAGGAGCCGCCGTGCGGCTCGGCGAGCTGAGGGGCGAGATCCGGGAGGGCGGCCGCCTCGTTGACCCGTGCGACATCGGCCGGGTCCGGAGCCCGACCGTCCATCGAGGCGCGTACGAGCCGGTAGAGGGCCTCGCGCAGGGCGCGGGCGTGGGAGAGGTCGTCGGCGGTGACGTGCACCGGCTCGTCGTCGTCCCCCGCGTGCAGGCATGCCTCGCTGATCCAGCGGGCGAGTGCGGAGGGGTCGGGGAGCCGTTCGAGGGGGGTGTCGCCGTGCCGTTTGCCGAGCGTGGCCACGAAGTTCAGGCAGGGGCGTCCGCCGATGAAGGGGAACGCCGGCGCCGGGTCGGTGGTGTGCGGCGGGCGGTCGGTGGTGTCCGGCGGCGGGGGAGCAGGTACGCGGGGCATGGCCCGAGCCTATCGCTTGACACCGGTTCATGGGGTGTCGCAAGGTGACACCAGTTCAACCGGTGTCGCTGCGCCGGCCCCGAGGCCGCCGCGGTGCTCCGGTGTGTCCTCCCGAGAGAGCAGGTACTGGGATGCGTGCGGTGCGGATCGACGAGTTCGGCGGGCCCGAGGTGCTGGTGCCGGTGGAGGTGCCCGACCCGGTCGCCGGGCCCGGACAGGTACTGGTGCGGGTCGTCGCGGCGGGCGTGAACCGGGTGGACGCCCTCGTCCGCGCCGGGGTCTACCACCGGGCGGGGCGCCCACCGCTGATCCCGGGCGTGGAGGCGGCCGGAACCGTCGCCGCGGTGGGGGAGGGTGTGACCGGAATCGGCGTCGGTCAGCGGGTCATGGCTCTGGACGGCGTGGACTCGCCGGGCTTCTACGCCGAGTTGGCCGTCGTGCCCGCCGAGCGGGTGACCGTTCTCCCGGACGGTGTGGAGCTGACGGAGGCCGCCACCCTGCCCGTCGCCTGGCTCTCCGCCTGGTACTGCCTGCGCCGGCTGGCCCGGGTCACCAAGGACGACACCGTGGTGGTGAAGGCCGCCGCGAGCGGGGTCGGCAGCGCGGCCGTACAGATCGCGGCCGAGGCGGGCGCGCACGTCATCGCGATCGCCGGTTCACCGGAGAAGACCGCCTGGGCGGCCGGGTTCGGCGCCGGTTCCACCGTCGACACCTCGGCGCACCCCGATGACGCGGAGGTCGACGAGGTGCTGCGGCTGACCGGCGGACGGGGCGCGAACGTCGTCCTGGACACCGTCGGCGGCCGTGCCTTCGGGCGGAGCCTGCGCGAGGTCGGACACGGCGGGCGGGTCGTCGCCCTCGCCAACGTCGCGCTTGAGCCGAGCACCGTCGACACCCGCGACTTCTACCCGAAGAACGCGTCCGTCCTCGGCTTCCAGCTCACCAACCTGCAGATCCACGGCTACGACCCTCGCGCGGATCTGCGGGAGCTGGCCGAGCGGGTCGCGGCGGGCACGTACCGCGTACCCGTGGAGACCGTGTTCCCGCTGGAGCGGGCGCGCGCCGCGCACGAGCGGCTGGAACAGCGCGACAACCGGGGCAAGATCGTGCTCGCGGTGGTGGAGAGCTGATCACCGGAGCGAGTCGAGGAGCCCTTCGAGGACCGCTTCCTGGCGCTGGGCGCCGGTGGTGTGCGGTGCGAGCAGCGCGTTGATCTGGAAACCCATGAGGGCGGCGAGCAGGGTGTCGACGACGCGTTCGTCGGGGTTCGTGGTGGTGACTTCGCCGGCCGCGCGAGCCTGCCGCAGGTAGGTGTACATCTGCTCGCGCCACAGGTCCATGGCGTGCTCGTGCACGGCGGTCATGCGCTCGTCGTGGACCGCGCGGTCCCAGAAGGCGATGACCACTCGGGCCTCCATGACCCGTACCTCGTCCAGCGGCATGATCTCCAGGCAGAGCCCGCGCAGTGCCGTCAGGCCGCTCGCGCCCGCGATGGCGTCCTCGGCCCGGGTGTTGGTGCTCTCGAACGCGAAGGTGAACGCGGCCTGGAGGATCTCGTCCTTGTTGCGGAAGTAGGGGGCGAGCGCGCCGTTGGAGTACCCGGCCTCGGCGGCCAGGTCCCGCATGGTGACGGCATCCAGTCCACGGCGCGCGATCAGGGCCCACACCGCTTCGACGATCTGCCGACGCCGCTCCTGATGGTCGACGATCTTCGGCATGCCTGTCCTCGTTCTCGGCCGCTACGGGCTGGTGCTCCGCCGAGACCGACCTTAGCCAAAGCCCGAAGTCAGCCGAACATCCCGGCCATACCCGCGATCATCATCAGACCGCCGGTTTCGCCGAGCAGCACGGTCCGGGTGCTCGAATGACCTTGCGACACAGGGGAGTTGAGCCAGACCTGTCTGAACAGCGCGGTTCCGGATCTGGCCACGGCCCAGCACGCCAGGAAGAACACGGGCAGCCAAGGACCTGAGGCATGCAGGTGGGAAGGCGCCATCGCCGCAGTCAGTACGGTCATCACGGCGAGGTCGGCGCTTCGCCTCGCGCACCCGGTGAGGGCGTTCCACGCGCAGGCCGCGGCGGTGGCGGCCGACGCGAGCAGCAGCTCCCGGGAACCCGCACCCGGGACCGCCGCCGTCATGGCGGCCGCCGCGACCGCGTGCGGTCCCCACCGCCGTACCGGGCCGGGCAGGTGACCGGCCAGGCACAGCACCGCGCCTGCCAGACCGGTCACCCACAGGAGTTCACGCACGACGGCGCACCGCGGACACCGCGCCCGCCGCGAAGGCGAGCACGACCAGCGCCTCGAAGGCGTGGGCCAGCCAGGCCGAACCGCCGATCAGAGTGGTGAAGTTGTCCAGCACCAGCCACAGCACGGCGAGCAGGCCGACAGTGCCGAGCACCGGCGCGACCCGGGTGTGCCACAGCCGGCGGTCGACCCCGGTACGGGCGAAGTAGGCCGCAACGGCGACGCCCACCAGGATCATCAGGACCAGCACCCCGAGTGTGGCCAGTCCGCTCATCCACGTGAACAGCTCGAGAACCGGGTCGGCCCCGGCCACGGCGAAGGCCGCGACCAGCACCACGGCGGAGGCGCTCTGTGCCAGCGAGCCCACATGCGGCGACCCGTGCCGTTCGTGGACGCGTCCGAGCACGGCGGGCGCGCTGTTCTGCCGCCCCAGCGAGAGCAGATAGCGGGCGATGGCGTTGTGGAAGGCCAGCAGCGCCGCGAACAGGCTGGTCACCAGCAGGATTTGCATCAGGTCGGAGGCCGCACCGCCGACGTACTGGTCCGCGACCGCGAAGACGAGCCCCGCCGGGTCCTTGCCCGCCGCCTCCTGCACCTTGTCGCTGCCGACGGCCAGCACGAACGCCCAACTGGCGAGGGCGTAGAAGACGCCGATCAGGGTGACCGCGAGATAGGTGGCGCGCGGCACGCTGCGCTTCGGGTCGCGGGCCTCCTCGCCGTAGATGGCGGTCGCCTCGAAGCCGACGAAGGAGGCCACGGCGAACATCACGCCGATGCCGGGGGAGCCCGAGGTGAAGGCGCTCGGGGTGAAGGAGGTGACGTCGATGCCGTCCGCGCCGCCCTGGGCCAGGATCGCCACCACGACCACGGCGACGATGCCGACTTCGAGGACGAGCAGCACCGCCAGCACCTTCGTGCCGACGTCGATGTTGCGGTAGCCGAGCAGCGCGACGAGCAGCAGGAGCAGCCCGCTCCAGAGCCACCAGGACACATCGGGCCCGCCGTAGCCGGTGACCAGGCTGCTCAGGGTGGCGCCGGCCAGCCCGTAGATGCCGGCCTGGATCGCGGTGTACGTCAGCAGGGCCAGGCTCGCGGCGCCCGAACCGGTGATCCGGCCGAGGCCCGAGGTGACGTACGCGTAGAAGGCCCCCGTGTCCACGACGTGCCTGCTCATGGCCGCGTAGCCGATACTGAACAGCAGCAGGACGACCGCGACGACCAGATAGGCGGCGGGCACGCCGGGGCCGTTGCCGATGGCGAACATCACCGGCAGCGCGCCGCCGATAGCGGTGAGCGGGGCCGCCGCGGCGACCACGAGGAAGACGATCCCGGCGACCCCGACCGAACCGCGCAGACCGGACGGGGGAGCGATGTCGGCGGCGTCGGCGGGCGCCGGCCGTGTCTGCTCAGTCATGGCAGCTTCCCGTGGAACAGGCGGTGTGGGCAGAGGCGTTGGGCGGCACGTCGAGCGTGGGGTTGCGGTCGAAGAAGCCGACCGGCTTGAGCTTGAACCCGGTGTAGTCGACCGGCATGATCGGCCAGTCCTCCGGGCGCGGGGCGTGGGTGAGGCCGAAGGTGTGCCAGACGACGATGTCCTGGCCGTCGATGTCACGGTCGGCGGCCGTGTAGGCGGGCAGCCCGGCGCCGCCCGGGTGCTGGTTGACGAAGTCACCGGCCGGGTAGCGCTCGGCGGGGTCGTATCGGGTGACCCACAGGTGTTTGGTCGCGAAGGCGGCGCGCGCGGCGATGGAGGACGCCGGGTCGGCGAGGAGGGCGGGTTTGCCCTCGGGGAACAGGGCGTAACCGACCGGATGGCCAAGGCGGTTGAGCGAGTCGGGGTTGGAGATGTGCCAGACCCGGTCCACGGACGCGTCCGCGGTGCGCTGCGCCTCGCTCTCCCTGGTCAGCGGGGTGCGGCGGGTGGTGAAAGCGTTGCCGCGCGGGTTGTCCGGGCCGATCGGCACGCGGGCGGCGTCCACTTCCTCGACGCGGTTAGCGGTCCCGTCGAGCGTCATGTCAAGGCGCGCGCAGAACAGGTGCTGGTGGTACGGCGCTCCGAGGCCCGGCGCGATCTCGGTGGCGTAGGGGTGGTCGCCGCCGGGGTGGGCGGAGGTGAAGACGACGCCGGTGGCCTTGGCCTCGAACTCGATGGTGCCGTCGAGGTAGAGGTACCAGTAGAAGCCGTAGTCGTAGTTGCCGACGGTGGTGAAGAACGAGAGCACCATGCGGCGCTGGCGACGCGTCTCGGCGGAGCCTGCCCACAGGTCGGTGTGCTTCCAGAGGATGCCGTAGTCCTCCTCGTGCAGGCAGATCGCGTTGGTGAGGGTCTGCGGGGCACCCGACTCGTCGGCGATGACGGCGTCCACGTACGTGATGTCGCCGAGGCAGTCGCAGCCCAGTTCAAGGGAGTTGGCGTAGCGGCCGATCAAGTACTCGCCGGTGTCGAAGTAGTTCTGCCAGGACCGTACGGGGGAGGGGTCGGCGTACGGGACGACCATCTCGGCGATCGACGCGCGGTGGATGAGGGGGCGCTCCTGCCCCTTGTCCCGGTCGGTGAAGGCGATCTGATGGAGGGTCAGGCCCTCGCGGGCGTCGAAGCCGATGCGCAGCGACCAGTTCTCCCAGCGCAGCAGACTGCCGTCCAGGGTGAAGCTGGGGCCTTCGGGCTGGGTGATCTCCAGGGGCTTCTGGGTGGTGCGGAAGGGCCCGGTGACGGCGGGGTCGTCGAAGTTGCCGGATTCGGCGGGGACGGCGACAGGGCCGAGGTCGATGACCTGGTCGACGGTGCGGCCGATGACGTCCACGTAGGCGACGAGGCCGTCTACCGGGTGGGCCCAGGCGTGGTCCTTGGCGTGTTCCTGGACGAAGGCGAGCCCGCGCAGGATGCGGCGCCCGGACTCCTGCGGGTACTCCTCCGCGTACACCCCTGCGGACAGCGGAGCGACCCGCACCCGGGCCACGTCCAGGTCCCGGGCCTTGAGCGCGGCGAGCCACCGCTCGTCCCCGGCGAGGATCTCCTCGACCAGTCCGAACTCCTCGTCCAGGACCGGGAGTTGCCCATCGGTGACCGGGTCCAGGACGCGGTCGCTGTCCACCGACGCGCGGGAGAGCGACACGACCACGTCATGGGCGGCTGCCCCGGCCGTGTCCTGCAGCAGGACCCGCACGCGGCGGTCGGCCCAGGCGTCCGGCGCAGGGCCGGGCAGTTCCTGCTTGGACGGTTCGTCGAGGCCGAGATAGGCGAACCGTGTGGTGTCCGCCACGAGGCCCGCCGCGAGGAGGATCTCGCGCGCGGCGGAGATCTCCGCGGGGGTGAGCGGGTCGAGCGGATGGGACGGAGCGCTCATGGAATCTCCAGGGTGAGGGCGCGACGTTTTTCTTCTACGTACGTAGAGGAAAAAATGCGGCACTCATGTTTCCCGTGGACCCGTGCGCCGGTTTCCCGGCCGTTAACAAGTCCGCCCGAGGGCGGTGTCAGACGCGGAGCCTCTCCAGGAACGCCGACAGGTTGCCCACCGTCCGCGCGATCTGCTGCTCCACCGTGAGGCTCTCCTCGAAGCGGCTGCCGGACTCGAGGGACTTCTTGCCGCGTACGTACAGGGAGCAGGCGAGGTCGGCGCACATGTAGATGCCGACCGAATTGCCCTCGCGGCCGGCCGCCCCCGTCTTGCGGGCCGTCATCAGCGAGACACCGTTGCCCGGGTGGGTCGTCAAGCACAGTGAGCACATGCTGCGGTGCAGGAACCCGCGCCGGGCGGAGGGGAAGCGCAGGGTCACGCCGACGACGTCGCCGGACCGCTCGGTGACCAGATAGCTGCGATCGGGTGCTCCGGGATCCCGCCAGCCCAGGAAGTCCAGGTCGTCCCAGGGGCGTTCGGCGAGATCGCGAGGTGTCGGGAGGCGCTTGGCTTCGCCCTTGGAGCAGTTGATGAATGAGTTGCGGATGTCCTGCTCGGTGAGTGATCTCATGGGGGGTGCTCCTGGGGGTCGGGCGAGACGAAACCTAGGGGTACTAGGTTGTTGGCTAAGCTACATAGACCCACCGGACAGATTCCAATGCATTTCCGGAACGGCCGCACACCGCAGGGGCGGGCGGTGCGTCACGTCGCAGGCCGGGACGCCCTCGACGACTTCCGCGGCCCGGAGTTCGTCGAACTCGGTGTCCGGATCGCCGAGTTCGGGTACCTCGACCCACGGATCATCGGGGACGCCGCGCGCACGGGCGGGCACCAAGCGCAGGACCTCAAGAAGGTGTGGCGATGCCTCGCACGCTTCGGTGCGCCTCAGGGGGCGGGCGCGGCGGGTACGGCCGTGGGCGGCCACACCCCGGGAGTCAGTACGCCCAGCGCGTAGGCGCGGGCGACCAGTTCCGTACGGGTGGCCGCGCCCCAGCGCTCGGACAGGCGCCGCAGATGGTAGTTGACGCCGTCCGCGGTCAGGCCCGTCTCCCGCGCGGCCCGGGCCGTGGTCGCGCCCCCGGCGAGCAGCGCCAGAATGCGCGCCTCGGTGGCGCCGGCGGGCGGGGCGGACGGCTCGGTGCGTCCGGGGTCGGGATCGGGGCATTCGCCGAGCACCCGGAGCGTGACCAGCAGAGCCGTGGATGTCTCGGCGCTGTCGCTGACGGGGTCAGCGGTCAACTCGCCGTGGCGCCGTACGCCGTCGGCCGCGTCCCAGCGCACCGAGACCGGGTACCGGGAGCGGTGCCGCAGCCGCAGCGCCTGCGCGATCCGCTCGACCTGCGTCGCCTCCTGCGGGCGGAACAGGTCCAGCACGTTCCGGCCCCGCAGCCTGCCGGGCGCCTCGCCCCACTCCGTCGCCATCGCCGGATTCGCCAGGACGATCGCCCCGTACACGTCGCACACCGCGACCGGCATCGGAATCCGGTCGAACAGCAGCAGGGCCCGGTTGCGCCACACCACGGCGTCCGCCCGCGTCAGGTCCACCTCTTGTCCCACCTCTCGTCCTCACCGGCATCGGCTCAGGCCGGCCTGCCGTCGGTCGTTCCCAGGAGGGATCAGTCGATCGGCGCTTTCGGCATTGTCCACGTGCCCGGTGGTATTGACGGTGATCGGGGTGGCCTGGCCCTTTGAGGTGATCAGGCGCGTGGACCGAGGAACAGGCCACCACTGGCGTCGATGACCTGGCCGGTGATCCAGCGCGCCGCGTCGGAGGCGAGGAACGCGACCACGTCGGCGATGTCGTCGGGCCCGCCCAGCCGGTCGAGCGCCGTCGATCCGGCGATGAATTCGGCCAGGCCCGGCGCTTCGAAGGACGATCCGTTGGTCGCCGTCCGGGTGGCGCCGGGAGCAACCGCGTTCACCGTGATCCCCCGGACCCCGAGCTCGTTGGCCAAGGTCATGCTCATCGTCTCGACCGCGCCCTTCGTCATGGCGAAGGACGTCTGGGCGGGGTTGGCCATCCGGGTCGCCACGGACGAGATCGTGATGATGCGGCCACCGTCGCGGAACAGTGGCAACGCCCGCTGGATGATGAAGTACGGCGCCCGCACGTTCACCGCGAAGAGGTGGTCGAACTCCTCCCGCGTCGTGGCCCCGAGCGGGCCGGCCGGCGCAGCCGCCGCGTTGTTCACGAGGATGTCGAGCGGCCGCCCGGCCAGGCCGGCCTCGACTCCCGCGAAGAGTGTCTCGACATCGTCGTTCACACCCAGCTCCGCCCCGACGGCGAGCGCGGTACCGCCGGTACGTTCGATCTCGTCGACCGTCGCCTTCGCACCCTTCTCGTCCGTGCCGAAGTGCACGATGACCATGGCCCCCTTCGCCGCCAGCCGGGCCGCGATCGCCTGTCCGATGCCGCGCGACGCTCCAGTCACGAGAGCCGTCCTGCCGGTCAGATCACTCATGTCCACCACCCCGAGTTGTTAGCGACTACCTATCTGGTAGTGACTACCACTCCGGTAGGGTCTATCACATGCCCGACCAGCCCTCAACACTGCGAGCACTACGGCGATCCGAGACGCAGCGCGTGATTCAGGCGCACGCGGTGCGGCTGTTCACCGAGCGCGGATACGACGCCACGACCGTGACCGACGTCGCCGAAGCGGCGGGCGTGTCGCCCATGACCGTGTACCGGCACTTCCCCACGAAGGAAGACCTCGTGCTCGTCGACCAGAACGGTCCGCTCGTCGCCGAGCGGATCGCCGCGTCGTCCACCGCGCAGCCATTGGTCCGCCGCATCAGCGGCGCGCTCATCGACGCGGCCACGACGCTGACCAGTGGCGGCAACGGAGACGACCTGACGGCGAACAAGCGGTTCCTGCTTGCCCGCCTCCGGCTCATGATCTCGACGCCGGCCTTGCGGGCCAGGCACCTGGACAACAACTACGCCCTTCAGCAGGCGATCGTCGGCGCCATCGAGGGCGATGCCACCGATCCCGACACGGCGTTCCACGCCCAAGCGGCGGCCAGCGCCTGCCTCGCCGCCATGCACACGGCACTGGTGCGCTGGGCCGAGGACGACGGCCGGACCGAACTGCCCGACCTGATCGCGAAGGCGCTCGCTGCCGCGTTCGGCGATGACATGGTTGGCACGGGCCCCGACGCGTGAGAACCACGTTCCGAGCCTGGGCTCTGTCGGTGGCGATCGGCAGCGAAGTCTGAGGCCGGGCTTCCTGACCTTCATCGTCCGGCCTGGTGTTCACTACGCACATGACAGGTAGCTCAGAGCAGCAGCGCCTGAGAAGTGCGATCGCCGTCCTCAGTAATGCTGTCCCCGGAGAAGTTCGACGGTCTCCCCTTGGCTGGGCAGGCGTCCGGGAGTGGGAAGCCGCTCACGGCATCGAACTACCAGAGCGCTACCGTACGTTCGTCGCGGAGGTTTCCAACGGTTCGTCGGAGGGCGCATCCGTCGCACACGCGCTCCTTCCGCTGGGCGGACTTCCTGAGAACTGGCAGAACTGGAAGGCCGGCGCCGGTGTCTGCGTCGCCAAGGACGAGCCTGGCAACGGCGTAGAGGAACCGCCCGGGTCCGTCAGAGACGTAAGAGGCGATGGCCATTGCCTCGCCGTGATCGGGTCGTAGGGCTGCGGCAGACTGGTGCACCCCCTACGGAGAGGTTCGCAGGTGTCAACGGATCGACAGCCGATGGATCTCGAGGTGTACGTGGAGCGGACCCGGATCGGCCCGTGCTTTGTCTGTGCGTTCCTGACCGGGAACCCGGAATACCCGCATACGACGGTTTTCGAGGATGCCGATCACGTGGCGTTCCTGGACAGGTGGCCCACGGTGCCGGGCAAGGTCCTGGTCGCGCCGAAGGTGCACGTCGAGCACGTCGTGCGCGATCTGGACGAGGCGGCCTACAGCCGGCTCATGCTGTTCGTCCGGGAGATCGCCTTCGCCGTCGAGGCCGTCTGCGAGCCGGAGCGCACGTACTTGTACTCGCTCGGTAGCCAGCAGGGCAATGCGCATCTGCACTGGCACGTCGCCGCCCTGCCGGTTGGCGTTCCCTATGCCGAGCAGCAGTTCCACGCTCTGATGACCGAGAACGGGGTCCTGACGCTGTCGCCGGAGCAAGCGGCCCCAATGGCCGCGCGTCTGCGTGAGGCGGTCATCGCCCGGGGTGTGCTCAAGCCGGGATGACCGGCGGCGTCCGGCTGTTTCCTGGGCGAGCGGCTCGCGTCGTCAACCTGCCAGCGGCTCGGACGCCGTGAAGCGCTCGAAACCCGCGTGGAAAGCCGTGCCCTGCGGGTCGGTCGCGTTGTAGTGGAAGGCGGCCACACCGCAGCCCCGCTCGGCGAAGGCGACGCCGGTGTACGAGGCCACCCGGGTGCCGTCGACGGCGAGCTCCACCTTGATCCGGCCCTCGCCGGCCGAGGAACAGGTCATCGACATGTCGATCTCCTGCTGGCTCTCCACCTTCAGGCCCACGTCCGCGAGGTCGACCTCGACGACCCGGTCGTGCTGGAAGGTTCCCCTGTACCGGAACTCGCGCACGATCAGGGCTTCCTGACCCGTGGTCAGGTAGGTCGTCCAGCGGGAACCCTTCCAGTAGTCCCCCGAGCCGTTGCACCACAGCCCGACCCCGCCGTCGCCCCCGTACCAGGTCGTCTGGGTGCTCAGCCGTACCGCGAACGAGGACGGCTCGAAGGGTGCCTGCGGCCACACCTCCAGCTGGATTTTGGGATCCACCAGCATCGTCCCGCCCTCGTGCGTGACCTTCCCCAGGGCCGGGTCCTTGTACGACCAGTCGCCCGAGTCGGTCAAGTCATCGGTGTACGAGAGGGGTTGGGGGTTCGTGGATCTCCCGGACGGCGCGGAGGTCGAGCCATTGGCCTGCGGGTCGCCGTCCGTGGGTGATCCCCCCGAGTTGGTGCTGAGCACGATGGCAAGGAGCACTGCCGCCGCGGCACTGCCGGCCGCGAACCCCCACAGCCGCAGCTGCTTGGCGCCCATGCCGTGGCCGGCGCCGCCGCCCCCGCTCCCGCGCGGCGGCGATTGCGGATGCGTACCCGACTCCGTCTGCGCGCTCGCAGTTGCCTCCGCCACCCCCGCGAGCCGAGTGACGAGCTGGGCAGCGGTGGGGCGTTCCGCCGGGTCCTTGTGCAGGCAGTCGGCGAGGACCGAACGGACCGGCTCCGGCACTGCCGTGAGATCCGCGTCGCGCTCGCAGACGGCGACGAACGCTTCGTAACCGGCCTCTGCGTCAAAGGGATGCCGCCCGGTGGCGGCGAAGTACAGCGTGCTGCCGAGGGAGAACACATCGGAGGCGCTGGTGACCCGGAGCGACTTGACCTGCTCGGGTGACATGTACGCGGGCGAGCCGAGCACACTGCCCGGTGTGGTGAGCGGCGACTCGGGCAACCGGTCGTCGCGGGCGATACCGAAGTCGATGATCCGCGGTCCGTCCGGGGAGAGCAGGATGTTGGACGGCTTGATGTCCCGGTGTACGACACCCGCCCGGTGCACCTGGGCCAACGCGTGCGCGACGGCCAGCGCCAGGGACTGGAGCCGCCCGGAGGACAGCGGGCCGTTGTCGGCCACATGCTGCTGGATCGTGGGACCCGGGACGAACTCGCTGACGATGTACGGGTGTCGCCCGGTCAGATCGGCGTCGAGGACCCGTGCGGTGGCCAGCTCACCGACCCGGCTCGCCGCGCCGAACTCCCGGCGTACGCGGGCGAGCGCGACCTCGTCGTACTCCTTGCCCGGCAGCAGGAATTTCACCACTACTTGGTGCCCCGTCCGGTCCCGGGCGAGCCACACCACACCTTGCCCGCCCCGACCGAGCTCGCGCTCGCAGACGTATCCGCCCACCGACAACTGCATCCGCGGATCCATGCCCCCGCCCCCAGCCCCGCCCCCGGTTCATGGCCGCCTTCCAGCGTATCGGCGGCGCTTCCGCTACGGGCGTCATTCACGGTGTCGGGGTGCGGGCGCCGGAGACCCGCCAAAACCGCCCGACCGAGATCGCGATGCGGCTCACCGGCCGCTCGGCGGCTGATCCAGCCCGAAGGCCGAGCCCTGGTCGTCGCGGCACAGCTTGAAGCGGCCGAATCGGGCGGCCGATTCCGCGTCCTCGTCGCCGCCGTGCAGGCCGCCCGGGACGCCGCCGGTGTTGCCTGTTGCCCGGCCGGTACCGCCGACTCGATCGTGCTCCCTGACGGGCGGCCCCGCAGCTCCACGACGGTTCGCAAGTCCT
Organism: Streptomyces sp. NBC_00038; assembly: GCF_026343635.1. Taxonomy (NCBI): domain Bacteria; kingdom Bacillati; phylum Actinomycetota; class Actinomycetes; order Kitasatosporales; family Streptomycetaceae; genus Streptomyces; species Streptomyces sp. NBC_00038. Next base: position 709,036 of record NZ_JAPELQ010000002.1, on the reverse strand, counting down.
GTCGGACACTTTCGACTGCACAATCATGTAGTGCCACGGCGCGGGCGGCCGACGCCCCGCGATCAAGCTGGATCGCAGTACTTCCGTACCGCGAAAGGCAGTTGTCGCGCCATGCCCCCCACCGCGCCGCGCCCCCAGACCGCAGGCACCCCCCAAGCCTCGGACACCCCCCACGGCCTCCCCCTGATCGACATCTCCGCCACCGGCCCCGGCCGCACCCCGCTCCAGCAGGTGATGGGACTGATGCGCGAGCACGGACCCGCGCTCGTACGCCGGTTGCACGGCCGGGACGCGCTCTTCGTGGGCGACTTGGACCTGGTCACCGATCTGGCCGACGAGAACCGGTTCGCGAAGGCGATCGGGCCCGCCCTGGAGAACGTCCGTGAGTTCGCCGCCGACGGACTGTTCACCGCGTACAACGACGAGCCCAACTGGGCCAAGGCGCACGACATCCTGATGCCCGCGTTCGCGCTGGGCTCTATGCGCACGTACCACCCCGTGATGCTGCGCGTCGCGCGTCGGCTGATCGAGTCCTGGGACCGCGGCGCCCGCGACGGGCACCCCGTCAACGTCCCCGACGACATGACACGGATGACGCTCGACACCATCGGACTCGCCGGATTCGGCTACGACTTCGGCTCCTTCGAGCGGGACGAACCACATCCCTTCGTCGAGGCCATGGTCCGCTGCCTGGAGTGGAGCATGACGCGGCTCGCCCGCACGCCCGGCAGCGACCACGCGGCGGCCGACGCGGCCTTCCGGGCGGACGCGGACTATCTCGTGCGGGTCGTCGACGACGTGATCGCCGCCCGGGTCGGCGAGGAACAGGACCAGGCCGACGACCTCCTCGGGCTCATGCTCACCGCCGAGCACCCCGCAGACGGCAGCACGCTGGACACCGCCAACATTCGCAACCAGGTGATCACCTTCCTGATCGCGGGCCACGAAACGACGTCCGGCGCGATGTCGTTCGCGCTGTACTACCTGGCCAAGCACCCCGTCGTACTCCAGCTCGTGCAGCGCGAGGTCGACGCGCTGTGGGGCGGTGCGTCCGACCCCGAGCCGACGTTCGACGAGGTCGGACGGCTCACCTACACCCGGCAGGTGCTCAACGAAGCGCTGCGGCTGTATCCGACGGCCGCCGCGTTCAGCCGGCACGCCCGCGAGGACACCGTGCTCGGCGGCCGGATCCCGCTGCGCGCAGGGGAGACGGTCACCGTGCTCGGGCCGATGCTGCACAGGCAGCCGGTCTGGGGCGACAACCCCGAGTTGTTCGACCCGTCCCGCTTCACGCCGGAGGCGGAGGCCGCGCGCTCACCGCACGCCTTCAAGCCCTTCGGGACGGGTGAACGTGCTTGCATCGGGCGGCAGTTCGCGCTCCACGAGGCGACCATGCTCCTGGCGATGATCGTCCACCGCTACCGGCTGCACGACCACGCCGACTACCGGCTGACGGTCAAGGAGACCCTCACCCTCAAGCCCGACGGGTTCACGCTCACGCTCTCGCCGCGCACGGCCGCCGACCGTCTCCACGCCCCGCTGCCGGGCGCGGTCCAGGTCCCGTCGGAGGCACCGGCCGACGCGCGGGCCGCCCTGCCCTCCCGGGTACGCCCCGGCACCCGCGCCCTCTTCCTGCACGGCAGCAACTACGGCACCTGCCGTGAGTTCGCCGCCTCCCTCGCCGACGAGGCCATGGCGATCGGCTGCGAGACGGAAGTGGCACCCCTGGACGCCTACGCCGCCGGGGTGCCCACCGACCGCCCCGTCGTCATCACCGCCGCCTCCTACAACGGACAACCCACGGACGACGCCACCGCCTTCGCCGCCCGGCTCGACGGGACCGAGCGGACCGACGACCTCACCTACGCCGTCCTGGGTGTCGGCGACCGCAACTGGGCCGCCACCTACCAGCACTTCCCGACCCGCATCGACGAGCGCCTCGCCGAACTGGGCGGCACGCGGTTCCTGGAGCGCACCGCGGCCGACGCCTCGGGCGACCTCGGCGGCACGGTCCGCGCCTTCACGGCACGACTGCGCGCCGCTCTCCTCGAGCGGTACGGCGACCCCGACGCCACGGACCACGCCGAGGAGCCGACGGCCGCGTACGAGGTCCGCACGGTGACCGGAGGTCCCCTCGACGCGCTCGCCGAGCGGCACGGCCTCGTCCCCCTGACCGTCACCGAGGCCTACGACCTCACCGCGCCCGGCCACCCGAGGACCAAGCGTTTCCTCCGCCTGGCCCTGCCGGACGGCACGACCTACCGCACCGGCGACCACCTCACAGTGCTTCCCGTCAACGACTCGGACCTCGTCGAGCGGACCGCCACCGCGCTCGGCCTCGACCTGGACACGGTTCTGGACATCCGGGCGGTACGTCCCCGCCGCGACGGAATCGCGGTCGACCGGCCACTGACGGTACGTCAACTCCTGGCACACCACGTCGAATTGCAGGAGCGTCCGACAGCCGGCCAGCTCTCCGTCCTCGCCGCGGCCAATCCGTGCCCACCCGAGCGCCGGGAACTTGCGGCGCTCGCGGACGACCCGCGAACCCTGGTCGAAGTCATCGAGGCGCACCCGGCCCTGCGCGGCTCGCTCGACTGGCCGACCCTGCTCCAAGGCCTGTTCACACCGCTGCGCCCGCGTCACTACTCGGTCTCCTCGTCCCCGGCGACCGACCCGGACCACGTCGACCTGATGGTCTCGCTCCTGGAGGCCCCGGCCCGCTCCGGCAACGGGACGTACAGGGGAGTGGGCTCCCGCTACCTGAACACGGTCAAGCCCGGCGAGACCGTCCTTGCCCGTATCCAGCCCTGCCGCGAGGCGTTCCGGATCGACGACTCCGCTCCGGTCATCATGGTCGCGGCGGGCACGGGACTAGCCCCCTTCCGCGGAGCCATCGGGGACCGCCGAGCGCGGCTCGCGAGCGGATCCGATCTCGACGCCGGAGGGCAACTCGCCCCAGCCATATGCTATTTCGGCTGCGACGACCCGGACGCGGACTTCCTCCACGCCGATGAACTCCGGGCCGCCGAGGCCGCCGGGGCGATCTCCCTGCGCCCGGCCTTCAGCGCGGCCCCCGTCGGGGGAGTCACCTTCGTACAACACCGGATCGCCGCCGAGGCGGACGAGATCTGGGACCTGCTGAACGCCGGAGCCCGTGTCCACGTCTGCGGAGACGGCTCCCGGATGGCCCCCGGCGTCCGCGAAGCCTTCCGTACGCTCCACGCCGACCGCACCCCGGACGGCGACTCCGAGCGGTGGCTGAACGACCTGATCGCGTCCGGGCGTTACATCGAGGACGTGTACGCGGCCGGATAGGCCCGTACGGACCGGTGGGCCCACCTGGGACAGGGGGCCCACCGGCAGCCGAACCGGCTGGGAATCAGGCCGCGTTCCGCCGCTTCCTCCCGTGTGCCCGGATGATGTCCGCGTACCGGTGCCCGCTGCCCTTCACCGTGCGCCGCTGCGTCTTGTAGTCCACGTGCACGAGCCCGAAGCGCTTGTCGTAGCCGTACGCCCACTCGAAGTTGTCGAGCAGCGACCACGCGAAGTAGCCGGCGAGCGGAACGCCCTGGCGGGCCGCCGAGGCGCAGGCCGCGAGGTGCTGCTCCAGGTACCCGGTGCGCTCGGGGTCGTCGACGGTCCCGTCGGGACGCACGATGTCGGGATAGGCGGAGCCGTTCTCGGTGACGTAGATCTTGCGCGCGCCGTAGTCGTTCGTCAGGCGGAGCAGCAGGTTCTCGATGCCGGCGGCGTCGACCTCCCAGTCCATGGCGGTGCGCGGTACGCCGAGACGGCGGACCGTGCGGACGCGGGGCGCCTGGCCGGTGGGGTCGTCGGCGACCGTGGACGGGAAGTAGTAGTTGAGGCCCAGCCAGTCGAGGGGCGCCGCGATGGTCTCCAAGTCGCCCGGCTGCTCCGGGAGTTCGACTCCGTAGACCTCCTGCATGTCCGCCGGGAAGCCGCGGCCGTGCACCGGGTCGAGCCACCAGCGGTTGGTGTGGCCGTCGAGCCGCCGCGCCGCCGCCACATCCTCGGGGCGGTCGGTGGCGGCCTCGATGTACGAGAGGTTGTTGACGATGCCGACCTGGGCGCCGGGGACGGCCGCGCGGATCGCCTGGGTGGCGAGGCCGTGGCCGAGGAGGAGGTGGTACGACGTCCGGACAGCGGCCGTGAGGTCCGTCCAGCCCGGGGCCATCAGGCCCTCCAGGTGGCCGATCCAGGCCGAGCACAGCGGCTCGTTGAGCGTGGTCCAGTGCTTGACGCGGTCACCGAGGCGGTCCGCGACGACCGCCGCGTACGACGCGAAGTGGTGGGCCGTGTCGCGGACGGGCCAGCCGCCCCGGTCCTGGAGCACCTGCGGCAGGTCCCAGTGGTAGAGGGTGACGGACGGCGTGATGCCCGCCTCCAGGAGGGCGTCGATCAGCCCGTCGTAGAAGTCGAGACCCTTGGCGTTGACCGGGCCGTCGCCGCCCGGCATCACGCGTGGCCAGGCGATGGACAACCGGTAGGCGTTGGTGCCCAGTTGGCGCATGACCCCGATGTCCTCGCGCCAGCGGTGGTAGTGATCGCAGGCGAGGTCCCCGTCGTCGCCGTTGTCGATCTTGCCGGGGGTGTGCGAGAAGGTGTCCCAGATGGAGGGGGAGCGGCCGTCCTCCGCGACGGCGCCCTCGATCTGGTAGGCCGACGTGGCCGTGCCCCACAGGAAGTCCTCGGGGAGGGCGGCAAGGTCGATGGTCACGGAAGTCCTTTCGGGGGGAGGAGAGTTGGTCACTTGACGGCTCCCGCGGTGAGCCCGGTGACCAGAAAGCGCTGGAGGAGCAGGAAGCCGGCGACAACGGGGACGCTGACGACGAGCGACGCGGCCATGATCTGGTTCCAGTAGACGTTGTAGAGCGTGGAGTAGCCCTGGAGCCCGACGGCGAGTGTGCGGGTCTCCTCGTTGGTCATCACCGACGCGAACAGCACCTCGCCCCAGGCGGTCATGAAGGCGTAGACGGCGACCGCGATGATGCCGGGGATCGCGGCCGGCACGACGACCCGGAACAGCGCGCCGAGCGGCCCGCAGCCGTCCACCAGTGCCGCCTCGTCCAGGTCGCGCGGCACCGAGTCGAAGTACCCGATCAGCATCCAGATCGAGAACGGGAGGGAGAAGGTGAGATACGTCAGGATCAGCCCGCCGCGCGAGCCGAACAGGGCGATGCCGGTGGCGTTGCCGATGTTGACGTAGAGAAGGAACAGCGGCAGCAGGAAGAGGATGCCGGGGAACATCTGGGTGGACAGCACGGTGACCGTGAAGACCCGCTTGCCGCGGAAGTTGTAGCGGCTGACGGCGTATGCCGAGAAGACCGCGATCACCACCGAGCAGGCCGTCGCTGCGCCCGCCACGATCAGCGAGTTCACGAAGTACCTGGCGAGCGGAATCGTCGTCCAGATGTCGATGTACGGGCGGATGGTCAGGCTGCTCGGCACCCACTGGAACTTCGTCTGGACGTCCTGCAGGGGCTTCAGCGAGCTGGAGACCATGACGTAGACGGGCACCAGGACGAAGCCGGTGAGCAGGGTGAGGAAGATCCGCCGGGTCCAGAGGAAGGACCGCGGCTGGGCCATCGGGGAGCGGAGCTTCGTGGAGGTACTAGACATCGGCCGTCTTCCTTCCTCGGGAGGTCAGCAGGAGGTAGACGCCCGTCACGGCGAGCAGGAAGAGCAGGAGCATGACCGACATGGCGGAGCCGTAGCCGAAGTTCCAGTTGACGAACGAGGCCTGGTAGATGTGCACCGAGATGAGGTCCGCGGACGGTGGAGCGGTCTTGCCGAACAGGACGTACGGCGTGTTGAAGTCGTTGAACGTCCACAGGAACAGGACCAGGATCAGTACCTGGTTGACGGGCCGCAGCGAGGGCAGGGTGATGCGGCGGATCTGCTGCCACACACCGGCGCCGTCGAGAGCGGCCGCCTCGTACAGGTCCTTGGGGATGTTCTGCAGGCCCGCCATGACGATGAGGAAGGCGAACGGCCAGCCCTTCCACACGGACACGGTGAGCAGCGCGTAGAAGGCGTTGTCGCCGAGGAGCCAGAAGGACGGCTTGTCGGTGATGCCGAGCTGGTCGTGCAGGACGTGGTTCACCAGGCCGTTGTCGTGCTGGAACATGAACACCCAGGTGATGACGGCCGCGTAGACGGGCAGCGCGTACGGCACCAGGAACAGGGCGCGCAGCAGGCCGCGGCCGCGGAAGGCGTCCTGCATGCAGATCGCGGCCGCCGTGCCGATCAGCCAGCACAGGCCGACCGACAGCAGGGTGAAGCCGACGGTGGCGATGAACGAGTCGAGCAGCGCCTTGCCGACGGGTGCGGCGAAGTCCACCGTCACCTTGTAGTTGTCCAGGCCGGACCAGGGCGCGGTGCCCCAGTCGCGGATGTAGAACTGCGTGAGCTCCTTGAAGCTCATCACGATGCCGATCACCATCGGCACCAGGTGCACAAGGAGTTCGAGAAGCAGGGCGGGCAGAAGCAGCAGGTAGGGCAGTCCGATGCGTTTGATCCGCCCGGGGCGGCGCGGGCCACGCGCCGCACCGGGGGAGTTCTTGCGCACCGTGCGATCGCCGGCCTCTTGGGAGGCGGTCGTGGTGGTCATGTTTGTGCTCGCGCTCACTTCGTCGGCATCTGCGTCTGGGCCTTTTCGAGCTGGGCCTTCACCGACTCCGTGGTCACCGGCTTTCCGGCCGCGGCGTCGGCGAACAGGTTCTTGATCGCCGTACCGACGGCCGTCTCGAACTGGGACTCGTCGGCGACCTGCGGAGCCGCCACGGCGCTCTTGGCGAGCGTGTCCTTCAGCACGGCGGTCGCCGGGGTGTTGAAGGCGGCGTCCGTCTGGGCGGCCTTGACCGGCGGGATGGAGCTGTACGCCGTGTTGAGGATCTTCTGCTCGGCGTCGCTGGTCATGAACTTCACGAACTCGGTCGCGCCGTCAAGGTTGTCGCTGTTCTTGAAGACGGACATGTTGATGCCCATGACCATCGAGTTGACGTTCTCGCCGGCCCCCGGGGTGCCGGACTTCACGGGCACCGGAGCGATCCCGAAGTCGTCCGCGCTCATGCCCTGCGACTCGAGGTTGGCGGACGCGGACTGCCACAGCAGCATCCCCGTCTTGCCCGTGGCGAAGTCGCTCACCGACTGGTTCTGCGCGTACTCGGCGTTGCCCGGCGCGACGATCTTGTCCGTCGCCATCAGGTCGACGAACTGCTTGACCCCCGCGACCGCGCCGTCGTTGGTGAAGTCCGCCTTGCCGTCGGCGGTGAAGAAGTCGCCCCCGTTCTGCTTGGCGAAGACGACGGCGTGGTGGATGTTCTCCGCGGGGTTCGAGCCTTCGAAGGCCGTTCCCCACTTGCCGCCCTTGGAAAGCTTCTTGCCGTCGGCGACGAACTCGTCCCAGGTGGTCGGCGGCTTCGCGATGCCGGCGTCGGCGAACATCTTCTTGTTGTAGTAGAGCGCGTACGACATCGAGTACAGCGGCACCGCGGCCGGGTCCTCGCCCGCCGCGCCGGTGGAGCCGAGCGCCGAGTCGACGAAGCGGTCCTTGCCGCCGATCTTGTCGAAGTTCTTCGCGTCCCAGGGCAGCAGCGCCCCGGTGGCCTGCAGGGAGGCGCTCCAGGTGTTTCCGATGTTCAGGACGTCGGGTCCCTGGCCAGAGGTGGTCGCGGTGAGGATCCGGTTGAGCAGATCCGACCAGGGCACGACCTCCAGTTCCACCTTGATGCCGGTGGACTTCTCGAACTTGTCGAGTTCGGGCTGGAGGACCTTCTTGTCGATCTCGACGCTGGCGCCCTGGTTGGAGGCCCAGTAGGTGAGGGTCTTGGGCGAGTCGTTGGATCCGCCGTCCGTCGACGAGCCGCCACCACAGGCGGTCACGGCGGTCAGCATGGAGACAGTGACCGCACCGGCGGCCGCGGCTCGGATTCTGCGCATGGCTCAGGCGTCCCTTTCCGAAGGAGAGTCATGACGGCGTCCGCGGCATGTACAGGCACCCCGCGTACGTCCCTTGCGAGTGTTCACTTCTCGAACGCCCCTCACGACTTAATTTAGGATGTGAGTTAAGACTCGGAAGAAAGTCGCGTCAAGGGATCGCACAGCTGTATCTTTCAAGTCGGGCGAACCGGAGGGGAGCCACATGACGGGGCGGAACGGGCGGACAGTCCGTGACCTGCGGCGGGGCAATCGAACCGCCGTACTGCAACGGTTGTATTTCGACGGGCCGATGAGCCGCTACGAACTGGGTCCGGCCACCGGGCTGAGTTCCGGTTCCATCAGCAATGTGGTCGCGGAACTGGTCGCCGACGGGCTGGTCGAGGAGGCCGGCAGCGTCGACTCCGACGGCGGCCGCCCGCGCACCCTGCTGCGCGTCGCGCCCGCCAGCGGCCACATGATCGGCGTGGACGTCGGTGAGACCCGCGTGCGCGTCGAGCTCTTCGACCTCACACTCACCGAACTCGCCCGCACCGAACGCCCGTTGGAGCAGCAGGGCTACGACGTCGAGGTCATCGTCGGCCACATCCGCGACGGCATCGCCGAGGTCCTGGCGGAGACGGACATCACCCCGGAACAGCTCCTCGGCGTCGGCATCGGCGTCCCCGGCATAGTGGCCCGTACCCCGGGGCTCGGCGCGGTGGTGCACGGCCAGACGATCGGCTGGGACGCCGTCCCGCTCGAATCCCTGCTCCGCCAGACCTGCGAACTTCCCGACACCGTCCCGTTCTTCGCCGACAACGGTGCCCGCACCCTCGGCCAGGCCGAGATGTGGTTCGGCGCCGGACGCGGCGCCCGCAACGCGGTCGTGGTCCTCTTCGGCTCGGGCGTCGGCGCGTGCCTCGTCACGGAGGACGTGGAGTACGGCCGTGCCGTCGAATGGGGGCATCTGACCGTACGGGTCAGGGGACGTCGCTGCCGTTGCGGCGCCCTCGGCTGCCTGGAGGCCTACGCGGGAGCGGAGGCGCTCCTGGAACGCTGGCGCGAGGAGGGCGGACGCCCGCCCGAGGGCGTCGACGAGGAGACGGCGCTGACCGCGATGCTCGCGGCCGCCTACCCGCCCGAGGACGCCCAGGGTGCCGGGCACACCGAGCCCGACGCCGTGGCGCTCGCCGTCCTTGAGGAGACCGCCGAGTACCTGGGCGCCGGCCTGTCCGACCTGATCAACCTCTTCCAGCCCGAGCGCATTCTCATCGGCGGCTGGGCGGGCCTCCAGCTCGGCTCCCGCTTCCTGCCCGCCGTACGCCGGCACGCGACCGCGTACGCCCTGCGCTACCCGGCCGAGCGCGTCTCCATCGACCTGGGCAAGCTGGGCCCGGACGCGGTCACCGTCGGTGCCGCGATCCTGCCCCTCGCCGACTTCTTCGCGCGAGGCGGCCGACGGGCCGAACCGGTCGGCGAGGGCCCTTCTCCGGCCTGGCGCACGGCACTGGAGGACCGGGCACCGCACTGATCCTCGGCGGACAGTTTCGCCACACACCGCCGAGGTACTCGCGCCGGGCCGGAAACGGCCCGGCCGGTGGGTGCGGGCCGTGTCGGCAACGGCCCGGCGAGGGCGAGCCCGCCACGGACGAGGCGGGCACGGACGAGGCGGGCACGGGCATAAAGGGCGCCCCGCGCTCGGACACCGTCCACCCCGAGGATCCCGAGCCCGGTGAGTCCTCGGGCCGACCTCGACGGGGAGCTCCCACGGGCGGGATGACCCGTGAGGTAATCGACCCGGCCGCGAGCTCCCGGAACCATGAAGGGCGTACCCGCTCGACTCGCCCGTCACCGGATCCCGGGAGGTTTCCCATGCCGTACTTCGAGAGCCCCGTCGATGGCGCCCGGCTGCACTTCGTCGACTACGGTCCGGCCGGGGGACCGGTGGTCGTGTTCGTCAACAGCTCGTACTTCGGCACGGAGATGTGGGAGTACCAGATGCTGCCGCTCGCCGAGGCGGGGTACCGGTGCGTAGGGCTCGACCGGCGGGGGCACGGGCGGTCCGACGACGTCTGGAGCGGCTTCGGCCTCGACAGCCTGGCCGACGATCTCGACGGGCTCCTCCGGCACCTCGACCTCCGCGATGTGACGCTGGTCGGGCATTCGCTGGGCACCGCCGAAGTCGTACGCTGCCTGATCCGGCACGGCGTCGAGCGGGTGTCCGGGGTGGCGCTGGTCGCCGGCATGGTGCCGGGGATCGTCCGGTCGGCGGACCACCCGGGCGGCGTCGACCCGGACCTCATCAGCGCGGGCAACGAGACCTTCCGGCGCGACCGTGCCGCCTTCTTCGCGGACGGCGCCCGCGCCTTCTTCGCCCTCGGCCTCCCCGTCAACGAACTCTCCGCCGCGTACGTGCGGTCGATGGTCGACCGCTGCCTCGGAGCGACCGCGCGCGCCTGCGCGGCCCTGGGCGACCTGGTGGCCACTCTGGACGTGGCCTCCGAACTGCCCAAGCTCGAACTGCCCGTCCTCCTCGTGCACGGCACGCACGACACCTCGGCGCCCCTGGAGGCGACCGGCCGCCGGGCGGCGGAGCTGCTGCCCGACAGCACGCTCAAGGTCTACGAGAACGCGGGCCACGGCCTGTTCGCCACGCACGCCGGGCAACTGACCGCGGACCTGCGCGAGTTCATGGCCCGCACCTGACGCCGTACGGCATCAGGCGAACGCGTTCACCCCGGTCAGCTCCGCCGACAGCTCCCACAGCCGTGCGGCCTGCTCGGGGTCGATCGCGTAGGCCTGTACGCCGGTCCGCTCGCCGTCCGCCGGAGCGGGCTCGGCGATGTCGCAGTCCTCGCAGTACACCCCGCCCATACCGGCCAGTTGAGACGAGGTCGCGGCCCACACCTGGGTGGCCGCGCCCTGCTCCGGCGTCTTGAACGCGTCGGGGTTCACCAGCTTGCCGTCCTCGTCGATCCAGCCGCGCTCCACCATCTCCTCCTTGGCGAGGTGACGCTGGAGCGGCGTGAGGATGCCGCCGGGATGCAGGGAGAAGGCCCGTACGCCGGACTCCTGGCCGAGGCGGTCGAGCTGCACGGCGAACAGCACGTTCGCCGTCTTCGCCTGCCCGTACGCCTGCCACTTGTCGTAGCCGGTCCTCCAGTGCGGGTCGTCCCAGCGCATCGCCGAGTTGTGGTGGCCGCCCGAGGACACGGAGACGACGCGCGCCCCGCCGGGTGCGATCGCCGGCCAGAGCCGGTTGACGAGTGCGTAGTGGCCGAGGTGGTTGGTGGCGAACTGGGCTTCCCAGCCGGGTCCGACGCGGGTCTCGGGGCAGGCCATGATCCCGGCGTTGTTGATGACGATGTCGACGGTGCGGCCCGAGGCGAGGAACCGCTCGGCGAAGGCGCGGACGCTGTCGAGGTCGCCGAGGTCGAGCTCGTCCACCTCGACACCCTCGATGCCGTCCACCGCCGTAGCGGCGGCGGCCGGGCGCCGCGCGGGAACGACGACACGGGCCCCCGCCTTGGTGAGCGCGCGCGTCGTCTCCAGGCCGAGGCCCGAGTACCCGCCCGTGACGAGCGCGAGCTTTCCGGAGAGGTCGATGCCCTGAAGGACGTCGTCGGCGGTGCTCCGGGCACCGAAACCGGAACCGATCTTGTGCTGTGCAGTGGTCATGTCCGGAACGCTACGAATTGGAGAGCACTCGAAGTCAAGCGGACGCCCGCATCGGGGCGGGAACATGGGAAAGACCCCGACCGGACGGGGGAATCGCGGTCGGGGTCGTCTGTGGTGGGCACGGACGGCGGTCGCCTCTCGGCGGGGGCTCCACAGGGCTTCAGCCGAACGATCTTCCCTGTGGGCGAAGGGTTAGGCCCGGGGACACTGTTCCATCCGCACCCACAGTTTGTTCAACGGGGAACTACCGGCAGGTGTTCCCCGGGACGGGGGCGGGCCCGGTGACGTGTGTCACGAGGCGTACACAGTGGTCATGCGGGGAGGGGGTGTGCGGTGGCGGACGTCAGGCACCGCTCACGCGGGCAGGCGTCGTCCGGTCCCCGGTCCAGGACAGCAGCTCGTCCGCCGTCCACGTGGTGATCACTCGCTCCGCCGGCACCCCGCACTCCTCGGCCCGTGCGCAGCCGTGGATCTGCCAGTCGAGCTGGCCGGGAGCGTGCGCGTCGGTGTCCACGGAGAACAGCACGCCCGCGTCGACCGCCCGGCGCAGCAGCCGGCGCGGTGGGTCGAGCCGTTCGGGGCGGCTGTTGATCTCCACGGCGGTGCCGGACTCCGCGCAGGCCGCGAACACCGCGTCCGCGTCGAAATCCGACTCGGGCCGGCCGCGCCCGGTGAGCAGCCGGCCCGTGCAGTGCCCGAGCACGTCCGCCAGCGGATTGCGTACGGCGGCGACCATCCGGCGGGTCATCGGCCTCGCGTCCATGCGCAGCTTGGAGTGCACGGACACCACCACGACATCGAGCCGCTCCAGCAACTCCGGCTCCTGATCGAGCGACCCGTCGTCGAGGATGTCGCACTCGATGCCGGTGAGCAGCCGGAACGGCGCCCACCGCTCATTGAGTTCCGCGACCACCGCCAGCTGCTGGCGCAGGCGCTCCGGCGACAGCCCGCGCGCCACGGTCAGCCGCGGCGAGTGGTCCGTGAGGACCGCCCAGTCGTGCCCGAGCCGCGCCGCTGTCCGGCCCATCTCCTCGATCGGGCTGCCGCCGTCCGACCAGTCGGAGTGCAGATGGCAGTCGCCGCGCAGCAGCGCCCGCAGCCGCTCACCCCCCTGGGCGAGCGGCGCCCCGGCCGTCTGCTCCAGCTTCTCCAGATAGCCGGGCACCTGACCGGCCAGGGCCTCCCGCACGACCTGCGCCGTCTTGGGTCCGACACCCTTGAGCGACTCCAGCGACCCGGCGGCCGCCCGCTCCGCCACTTCGCCCTCGGGCAGCGCGGCCAGCACGGCCTCAGCGGTACGGAAGGCACGTACGCGATAGGTGGGGGCCTGGTCCCGCTCCAGCAGGAACGCGATCCGGTCCAGCGCCTCGACGGGATCCATGGGCACCTCCCTCCCCCAAGCCTTGCCCAGCCGCCGCCGCCCCGCACGGCGGATGGGCGACGCCGTGCGGGAAGCGGGAACGCTCACCCGGCTGGTCGAACCGCCGGCTCCCCGCCGTCCCGCCGGGCCAGGGGCCACCGGGACGACGCTGCACCGCGCGCGCAGCCGCTGACCGGGGGGAACCGTTCTACGCTCGACTCATGACCGAAATCGCGAGCCCACACCTGTCCAACCCGCGGATCATGGTGCTCGGGGTACAGCCGGGAACGCCGCCGTTCCGGATCATGGAGATCGACGGCGAAGTGGTCGGCCAGGCGAAGGCGCTCACCGACGTACTGACAACGGCCGCGGCCTACGGCATCACGGTCCACGATCTCGACGACCCGGACGTGGTGCGCTGGGTGGGCGGCGACAAGCTGACCTGGCTGCCGCACTAGCACCGGCCGGGGCGGCTGGGGCAGGCGTCCGGGGAGCGCGCGGACCTGCGGGTTTCGCGCCGGTGTGAGCTGCGAGTGGGGCGAATGACCCCGCACTCCACCAAAGATCATCATTCGGTGGGAACCGCGCATGGGCCCGTTCTCGCGAGGGCACGTTGATCTTGCCGGTGACCAGGACCCGTCCCGGCGTCGCTCCCTCCCACCAGGAGTCTTCATGTTCCGTGGCTTCGCCATGCCCGCGGCCGCCGCCCTCGCCACCACCGCTCTGCAGGGCGTCGCCGCCCCCGCGACAGCCGCCGGTGCCGTCGCCGCGCCAGCACTCGGCGCTCCGCAGGCCGAAGGCAAGGCAGCCTCCTTCCGCTCCAACGCCGATACCGCCGTGTACGCCATCGACTGGGGCCGCGGCACCTGTTACCACCGGCTGATCCGCGCCCACGACCTGGCCGACAGCTGGCCCTGGGGCACCCGGCTCGACGGCGTCGCCGACACCACCATGAACTGCGAGGTCGGCTGACCCGTGCGACCGCATCGCGCGCTGCGCGCCACCGCACTCGCGGTGGCCGCGACACTGGCGCTCGCCGGGTGCGCCACACCGGCCGCCGAGCGAGGCACGCCAGCGCTGCCCACGACCGAACGCGCCCAGGACGACCTCATCGACACGGCCCAACAGGTGCTCGTGGACGAGTGTCTGGCCCGCCAAGGGCTGTCCGTACGGCACGCCTCGGCCCACGAGCGCCCCTCCGACGAGGAGGACCGCCGACTCCAGGGCGCCCTCTTCGGCCGCGGCCGCCCCGAACTCTCCGTCACCCTCGCCACCGGCTACACCGTCACCGCCCACACCGACGGCTGCCTCGCCACCGCGCAACGCGAGCTGTACGGCGACCAGCGCCGCTGGTTCCGCACCAGGGTCGTCGTGAACAACCTGCGCGCCGAGGCCCAGCAGCGTATGCAACGCGACCCCGACTACGGTGCCGCGTCGGCCCGTTGGACCCGCTGCGTCACCCCGGCGAACGGGCCCCGGCCCGAACGCCCCGACCCCGCCGTCTCCGCGCGCTGCGCCCGCCAGAGCGGCCTCGCCCGGCTCCGCGCCCGCCTGGAACCGGCCCTTCTCGCCCAGGTGCGCGCCGAACGGCGCGAGCAGTTGACCACCTACACGCAGTTGCGCACCCGCGCTCTGCACCGCGCGGCGGCCCTGTACGCCGAGCGGACCGTCCGGGAAACCGAAAAGAAAGGCAGCACCTCTTCATGATCGCCAAGCGCCTCGCCACCGCAGCAGCAGCCGCCCTCCTCGCCCTCGGGGGCGGACTGGCCCTCGCCACCCCCTCCGGCGCGGCGGAATGTCCCAGCGGCAACTTCTGCGCCTGGGAGAACGCCAACTTCGACGGTCAGCGAGCCAACTGGTCCGGGGACGACGGCTGGTGGGAGAGCTGGATCGCCGACACCGACTCCTCGTGGGCCAACCACGGCGTCTCGGGACCGGGCGTCAAGGACCACGTCAAGGTCTACGAAGACGCCTATCAGGGCGGTGCCATGACCATCTGCCTCACCCCGGGTGAGGAGGTCGGCTACAACGGCGTCGCCAACGACCGCGGCGACTCGCACACATGGGCCATGAGCTGCTGAGCGAGGGATGAACACGGAAGGTCCGGCAGGGACAACCCTGCCGGACCCTCCGCCTGCCCGCCCGGGGCGGTCTGTCAGCCAACCGTCCACTTCTGGTTGGCTGCGCCGGTGCACGTCCAGATCTGCAGACGTGTGGCGTTGGCCGAGTTGTTGCCCGTGACATCCAGGCACTTGTTGGCCTGTGGGTTCACGATGTCGTTGGCCGCACTGCGAGCCCACTGCTGGGCGGCGCTCCCGTTGCAGTCGTAGAGCTGGACGGTCGTGCCGTCCGCCGTGCCGCCACCCGTGACATCGAGGCACTTGCCCAGCGCGCGGATCGTGCCGTCCGAGCCGACCGTCCACTGCTGGGCGGCGCTCGCGTTGCAGTCGTAGAGCTGTACGGCGGCGCCGTTGGCCGAGCTCGCCCCGGCCACGTCCACGCACTTGCCCGCGAGGCCCCTGATCGGGACCCCGGTGCCCGAGCTGTCGCTCGTCGTCACCTTCACCTCGTCAACGACGAGGTACTGCGGGAAGACCGTGGAGCTGTTCGGGTCGCCGGGCCAGTAGCCGCCGACCGCGAGGTTGAGGATCAGGAAGAACGGCTTGTTGAACACCCACGCGTTGCCGCCGACATCGGCGGGCGTGCGCGTCTGGTAGACGACGCCGTCCACCGACCACTTGATCGAGTTGGGCGCCCAGTCGACCGCGAAGGTGTGGAAACCGTCCGCGAACTGCTGCCCGTTCGGCAGGGTGTAACCGGCGCCGATGCCGGTCGCGCCGGAGTAACCCGGTCCGTGGATCGTGCCGTGGATGGTCGACGGCTCGTAGCCGACGTTCTCCATGACGTCGATCTCACCCGAGGCGGGCCAGCCGACCGAACCGATGTCGTTGCCGAGCATCCAGAACGCGGGCCACATGCCCTGCCCGCGCGGAACCTTCAGCGTGGCCTCCACGCGGCCGTACTGGGAGGTGAACTTGCCGGAGGTGTTCAGCCGGGCCGAGGTGTACTGGCATGTTCCGTACCAGCACTGGTAGTTGGCCGGATTCTCCTTGCGAGCGGTGATCACCAGGTGGCCCTGGCCGTCCAGCGCGGCGTTCTGGGCGCCGGACGTGTACATCTGCCGCTCGTGGTTGTTGACGTTGTCGCCGGTCTCGATCTGCCACTTGTTGGGATCCACGGCCCATCCGGCGGAGCCGTCGAACGTGTCCTGGAAGGTCACGGCCGCGGCGGACACGTCGTCGGCCGCGGCAGCCGTTTCGGGACCCGCCTGGGCCGGCGCGATGGCGGCGGACGCGACGAGTAAGGAGGACAGAGCGGCGAAGAGACATCTTCGGAGCAGGCGTGGGGAGGCCACGACTCTCCCTTCCGTATTGCGACCCGGGGAGAGGGGCGGGCCGACTGAGGTGGGGGGTACATGCTTTGCCTCTTGATTTAAGAAGTGAGGTAAGGGGGTGTCAAGGTTCTGGTCCGGACCAATTATTCACAGTGTCGCGTCAGTCGCTCGTGGAAGTGTTTCGCTTGCGCCGACCGCCGTGCACGGCCCTGCCGAGCCGGCGCCCGAGGAGCAGGTAACCCAGCAGCGCCCCGCTCGTGTTGAGGATGACGTCGTCGACGTCGAAGGCTCGCCCGGTGATGACCGCTCCCTGGATCAGCTCGACCAGCAGCATGACCACCGCGGTCAGCAGGAGGACCCGCAGAACTCCCCGTGCCCTCGGCCACAGCACGGGGAGCAGCACGCCGAACGGAACCCCGAGCAGGATGTTTCCGCCGATCTGCCTGAAGGCGTCGCGCATTTCCGGCTGGTTGAGGTACGCCTTCAGGGAACGGCCGGGGTGAAGATTGGTGTGGATCAGCGCCTCGGAGGCCGGGGACGGTTCCAGCGTCAGCCGGGCCAGTACGACTGCGAAGGCCACCATGCCCCCGAGGGCCAGCAGCATGAAGAACAGCCGCACGGGAAGGGGGAGCGACCTCCGTTCCCGCCCGGGCTTCCGCCCCTTCTCCGGTGCCTGTGCCGGAGCCGACGGCTTGCGACCCGACTTCGCGGTACGAGCGCGCAACGCCGTACGGAGCATGCGGTCCTCCAATTTTCAACTTCCCGATGGATAAGGGTGACTACCCGTGTTGGGGGAATCGATGTGGAACGGCACGGCGGCCGGGTGAGCTTTGCGCCAGGGCGCGGCTCACGTGCCGTACGTGACGTTCACCTCCTTGAAGCCGAGCGAGTTCAGCAGGCCTTCGAGCATGCCGGTGGTGTTCTCCTCGGCGCGTGCGGTGAGGCGGCTGTCCTTCGCGGCGTCGCTGATGTGCTTGACCGCGAGCTTCTGCACGGCCTGCTCGCCGTTCGGGTTGTCCGAGAAGATGTCGCCGATCCGGTCGAGCAGACCACGTTGCTTGGAGACGGCGTACGAACGGTCGGGATCGAGCGCGGGCTTGCCGAGCGCCGCGTGCGGCAGCCGGAGTGTGGCCGTTGTGCGGTCCTCGTTGACCGTCACGTCCTTGTCGGCGAGCTTGCCGAGGTCGACATACGCGTCGACGGTGCCCGCCCCCACGTACAGCGTGCGGGTGCCGCGGAGCGCGTCGGGCAGGTATTTGGCGTCCTTCTCCAGGTCCACCACCACCTGGAAGTTGCCTGACGCGGCGTCGTAGCGGCTCATGTCCTGGATCGATTTGAGGAGCGCGGGGCCCGTCCGGTCGTTGGTCTCGGTGCCGAACACATCGCGCAGCCCCGGCAGTACGGCGAGCCGCAGGCCGGCGAGCAGCACCACGAGCACCAGCACGAAGGCGCTGAGCACTTTCGCCCACCCGGGCAAGCGCTTGATGGACGTCGTCATGTCGACGGTCCTCCCTTCCCTGGTAACCGAATGCCCCTCAAATCCCTTGGTAGGCCGACCTGTTGACGGACCGATGGTGGCGAGGGGGGTGCGCGGCCCGTCCGGCGCGGGGTGTCCGCTCCGGCGCGTCAGGAACCGGATGGTCAGGGGCGGCACGTACCGGCCCCTTTGCCCTGTGCCAGGTGACTATTCCCGGGCAGGCCGCACCCCGGCGCGCCCCTGGAGCACGGCATCACGGTCCGGCTCGTCGGGCCGGTACGACCAGGTGCCCCGGTACGGGACATCCCCGCCAGTCCCGCGGTTCGCCGTAGACCGAGGACGCAACGCGTCTACTCACGTACCGGATCACCTGGACGCCCTCACGCGCCACCGGCCCTCGACTCAGCGCGCCACCCGGTCCCCCGAAGCACGCGACCACCACACGCCCTCGCCCCGCGTCAGCCCCGGCAGCCGCAGCTCCATGTCCCGCACATGCCGGGCCGGCAGCTCACCGGTGACCAGCCAGGCGGCACGCCCGCCGGTGGTCTCCTTGAACTCCGCTCCGTGTGCGGCCAGTCGAGCTGTCACCGGGGCCAGCGCGTCCAGCGGGAGTTCCACCTCGAAGGAGTGGTAGGGCTCGTACACCCGGGTCCCCGCCCGCTCCAGAGCACGGCGCAGTACGAGGGGGGTCAGTCCGCGGAAGTCGGCGGCCGTGCTGATGGGCGCGGCGAATCCCGAACGGACCAGCGTGACCCGGTAGTCCGTCACCGGCCGGCCCCGCGGACCGGTGAGCAGGGTCGCGTGGACCGTGTCCTCGATCGCCTGATGGAAGGCCCGGGGGAGGGCGCCGAGTTCGGTCTCGTACGTGAAGACGCCGCCGGAGCCGTGCGGTCCCGGCTCGACGCGCAGCCCGACCGTCGCCCAGAACCGGTTGTCGCCGTGCCGCTGGATCTCCTCGTACGCCTCGCCGGTGCCTGCCGGCCGTTCCAGGAACCGCACCCGGCTCGGCTCGAACTCGGCCTCGATGCCGAAGTCCTGGGCGAGCGTGGCCGAAAGCACCTCCTTCTGCACCTCGCCGTAGAGCAGCAGCGCGGTACTGCCGGACTCGGCAGGCCTCGCGTGCGTCAGCGGGTCCTGATCGGCTAGGGCGAGGAGGGCGGAACGCAACGCGGCCGCCTGTTCGGGGTGTCTCGCCCGCACCGTCGTCTCCAGCGTCGGGGCCGCGAACTGCGGGGCACGATCGGTGACTTCGCCGAGCCGGTCGCCGACGCGGATGCCTCCGACGCCCCGGATCGCGGCGATGTTGCCCGGTGTGAGCGGCACCGCGCCGGGCCGACCGACCACCTCCAGGCCCAGCGCCCGTCCGGACACCTGGGCGGTCCGCCCATCGGCCTCACGGCGCAGAAACGTCAGCCGCTGACGACGCGTCACCTCGCCTTCGTACAACCGGAGATACGCCGTGCGCTCGCCGCCGGGTCCGGGCCGTACGGCGAAGACCGTGCCGCGCGGTTCACCGGCGCCGGGATACACCGGTCGCGGAATCAGCCGGACAAGACCCTCGACCAGTTCGGCGACTCCCTGCCCGCCCATCGCGGAGCCGAAGAAGACGGGGTGCAGGGAGCCGTCGGCGGTCCGGTCGGTGAGTGCGGCGCGCAGTTCGTCCTCGGTCGGCGCGGGCCCGTCCACGACCGCGGCGAGCACGCCCGTGTCGACCTCGGCGAGCGTGCCGGACGCAGTGTCGTCCAGCGGGCGCGGCACTACCCGGGCGCGGGCGGTGCCGATGTCCCGCACGCCGGTGAGGGGCACGACGTACGGTGTGAGGCGGCGCCGGATGTCGGCGAGCAGCTCCTCCTCGCGCGCCCCCGACCGGTCGATCTTGTTGACGAAGACGAGCGTGGGCAGCCGCAGCCGTCGCAGGGTCCTCATCAGGACCCGGGTCTGCGCCTGGACCCCCTCGACGGCCGAGAGCAGCAGCACGGCGCCGTCCAGGACCTCCAGGGCGCGCTCGACCTCGGCGATGAAGTCGGAGTGCCCGGGGGTGTCGATCAGATTGACCTGTACGTCCCCGACGGTGAACGCGGCGACGGCCGAGCGGATGGTGATCCCGCGCTGCCGCTCGATCTCCCCGTCGTCCGTCCGGGTGTCACCGGCGTCCACACTGCCGAGCCGGTCGATCGCGCCGCCGTCGAAGAGCAGCCGCTCGGTGAGGCTGGTCTTACCCGCGTCGACGTGGGCCAGAATTCCGATGTTCAGGGTGTGCATGCGTGGTCGATTCCTCGAGAACAGTCGTCCGGTAGGGGCGCTGAGAAGTTCCGAGGAATCGGCGCATTCCGTCTCTCCTGTGTTCGAGGGGACTCGCAGAGCTGTTGGTGCCGCCGCCATCATGGTGCGTCCCCGGTGACCCTCCGCAACCGGTTTTCCACCGGTGGGGACATGCGGCGCGGGCCAGTAGCATGAGGCACGCATCCCGGATCGATCATGCCGACCGGCGGCGCATCCTGTTCGATCATGCGAGGAGCGTCCGTGCGTGACATCGCCGTGTTCAGCGGTAGTGCCCATCCCGAACTGGCCGCCGAGGTCTGTGCGCATCTCGGTGTGCCCCTCAGCCCGAGCCGGACCAGCCGGTTCGCGAACGACTGTCTGGAAGTGCAGCTCCAGTCCAACTGCCGCGAGCGCGACGTCTTCCTGGTGCAGCCGCTGGTCAAGCCGGTGCAGGAGCATCTCGTCGAGCTGCTGATGATGTGCGACGCGGCGCGCGGGGCGTCCGCAGGGCGGATCACCGTGGTCATGCCGCACTACTCGTACGCCCGCTCGGACAAGAAGGACATGCCGCGGATCTCACTCGGTGGCCGGCTGGTCGCCGATCTGCTGGTGGCCGCAGGGGCGAGCCGGGTCCTGGCCATGACGCTGCACTCCCCGCAGGTGCACGGGTTCTTCTCGGTGCCGGTCGACCATCTGCACGCGCTGCGGGAACTGGCCGCGCACTTCCGCGACTACGACCTGTCACGTACGACGGTCGTCTCGCCGGACCTGGGCAACGCCAAGGAGGCCGCCCACTTCGCGCGGCTGATCGGTGCCCAGGTGGCCGCCGGTGCCAAGCAGCGGTTCGCCGACGACCGGGTCAGCATCAGCTCCGTCATCGGTGAGGTCAGCGGCCGGGACGTCATCGTGCTGGACGACGAGATCGCCAAAGGCAGCACCGTCCTCGAACTCCTGGACCGGCTGCGGGAGTTGGGTCCGCGCTCCATCCGGGTCGCCTGCACCCACGGTCTGTTCGCGGCGGGCGCGCTCAAGCGGCTCAGCGACCAGAGCGACGTACTGGAGATCGTCTGCACGAACACCGTGCCGATCCCGGCGGAGGAGCACACCGAGAAGCTGCGGATCCTGTCCATCGCTCCGGCGCTCGCCGAGGCCGTGCGGCGCATTCACAACGGTGAGTCCGTCAGCGCCCTGTTCGACACGCCCGAGAACGAATAGACAGGAGTAGGAGCGAGACTTCCCGCCGTCGCTCGGTCGGGAAGCAGCGCGCAGCAACGCTCGGCGTCACCCAGGTGATCAGGAGGGCTTGCAGTGGCGAAGGCGAAATTCGAGCGGACCAAGCCGCACGTCAACATCGGCACCATCGGTCACATCGACCATGGCAAGACGACGCTCACGGCGGCCATGACCAAGGTGTTGCACGACCAGTTCCCCGACCTGAACCCCTACACACCCTTCGACCAGATCGACAAGGCCCCCGAGGAACGCCAGCGCGGGATCACGATCTCGATCGCCCATGTCGAGTACCAGACCGAGCACCGGCACTACGCCCACGTCGACTGCCCCGGCCACGCGGACTACATCAAGAACATGATCACCGGCGCCGCCCAGATGGACGGCGCGATCCTGGTCGTCGCGGCGACCGACGGCCCGATGCCGCAGACCAAGGAACATGTGCTGCTGGCCCGGCAGGTCGGCGTCCCGTACATCGTCGTCGCCCTCAACAAGACGGACATGGTGGACGACGAGGAGATCCTGGAACTCGTCGAGCTCGAAGTGCGCGAACTGCTCACCGAGTACGAGTTCCCCGGCGACGACGTCCCGGTCGTACGGGTCTCCGCGCTCAAGGCGCTTGAGGGCGACGCCCGGTGGGGCGCGTCGGTCCTCGAACTCCTCGCGGCCGTCGACGAGTTCGTGCCCGAGCCCGTACGGGATGTCGACCGGCCGTTCCTGATGCCCATCGAGGACGTCTTCACCATCACCGGTCGCGGCACGGTCGTCACCGGCCGCATCGAGCGCGGGATCCTCAAGGTCAACAACGAGGTCGAGATCATCGGCATCCACGAGCAGAAGACGAAGACCACCGTCACCGGCATCGAGATGTTCCGCAAACTGCTCGACGAGGGCAGGGCCGGCGAGAACGTCGGGCTGCTGCTGCGAGGCGTGAAGCGCGAGGACGTCGAGCGCGGGCAGGTCGTCATCAAGCCCGGATCGGTGACCCCGCACCTGGACTTCGAGGCACGGGCGTACATCCTGTCCAAGGACGAGGGTGGCAGGCACACACCGTTCTTCGACAACTACCGCCCGCAGTTCTACTTCCGCACGACGGACGTGACCGGTGTCGTGACGCTCCCCAAGGGCAACGAGATGGTCATGCCGGGCGACAACACCACCATGCACGTCCAGCTGATCCAGCCCATCGCCATGGAGGAGGGGCTCAAGTTCGCCATCCGTGAGGGCGGCAGGACCGTGGGTGCCGGGCAGGTCACCAAGATCCGGAAGTAGCCTCGGGCTGGCCGAGTGCCTCGTCCAGGGACGCGGACGGGGGCAGCAGGTGCACGAGGCCGGTCACCTTGAGGATCCGCAGGATCAGCGGCTGGGTGCAGACGAGGTGCAGTCGGCCGTCCCGGGCCAGCACGCGGCGCCTGGCCCGGTACAACAGGCGCAGCCCGGAGCAGTCGAAGAACTCGACCGGCCGCAGGTCGATCACGATCTGCGGTGCCGGGCCGCTCGTCGCGGAGTCCAGGAGCGGGGTGATCTCCACCGCCGCGAGGATGTCGATCTCCCCGTGCAGTTCCAGCACCGTGTGGCCCCGGTGCCGGTGGACATGCAGATGCCTGGTGGGTGGCTCGGGGTCGTACACCACGACGGCATCACCTCCAACCGGCTGCAGAACCACTCCTCGTCGAAGGTTCGGGAGTCACCAGGGGCCGGGGTGACGGCGCCCGTGATCCTAGACGCGACACCGGGGTACTGGTGGTTGCAAAACCGTTCCTTGCCCTGCAAGTTACCCTCGATGGAGTGAATTTCAGCATGTTCGATTGACATATGTCTTCGATTTGCGCGGCGCGTCGCCCTACCGGTTGAGTGCCGGGGTCCCCAATTTGCGGTGCCGGAGTTACGACAGCGCGTGCCAGGCCTTGGACAGCGCCTGGCGGAACTGGTCGGTCTGGTGGGATGTGAGGTCCCGGACCATGCGTTCTTCCAGCTCCCGGACGGGTCCCGCGTACCGCGCGAGCAGGTCGCGCCCCTGGTCGGTCAGCAGGATCAGGAGCTCGCGCCGGTTGCCGGGGTTCCGCTCGCGGCGCACGAGCCCGCGGGTCTCCAGCGACCGCACCACATCGGCCACGGACTGGGCCGTCACGAACGAGTCCCGCGCGAGCTGCGCCGCCGACAGCCCGTCGTGCCGCTCCAGGACGGTGAGCGAGGTGTACTGCAACGCCGTGATCCCCGCCGGCTTCACGAGCTCGTCGAGGTGTGAGCGGACGACGAGCTCCACCTGCTTGACCATGTAGAGCAGCGACGGGGGTGCCTTCGTTGCCTGGGTGACGACCATGGGTTCAGTCTAAGGCATTGACAGGAAACCTGTCTGTAAAGAGACTGCGAACCAGGCGGTGAACCAACAGGAATCCTGTTGGTTGAAATCTTGGCGATCAGCGCTGGGGCGACTGCCGCCGAGACGATCAAGGCTGAGGAGTGGGCAATGACGACCACCTTCGAGAGTGGGCCAGGGCTGCTGTTCATCGGCGGCCAGTGGCGCGAGGCGGCCGACGGGGCGCGTACGGACGTGATCGATCCGTCCACGGGCGGGGTGTTCACGACCGTCGCGGAGGCCGGCGCGGCCGACGTCGACGCGGCCGTACGGGCGGCGCGGGACGCCTTCGACAACGGGCCCTGGGCCGCCCTGAGCGGTCGCGAGCGCGGCCGGGTGCTGCACCGCGTCTCCGAGCTGATCCGTGAGAACGCCGACGAGCTCGCGGCCCTGGAGAGCCTGGACGTCGGCAAGCCCCTCTCCCTGTGCCGGCCCGTCGACGTCCTCACCGCAGCCGACGAGTACGAGTACTGCGCCGCGCTCGCCCAGACCCTGGACGGCGCCACCCGCGACACCCCGCTCAACGCCTTCGCCTACACGCGCCGCGGCCCGCTCGGCGTGGTCGCGGCGATCACGCCCTTCAACTTCCCGCTGATCCTGTCCAGCTCCAAGATCGCCCCGGCTCTCGCGGCCGGCAACGTCGTGGTGCACAAGCCCGCCGACGAGACCCCGCTGAGCGCCCTGTGCATGGCCCGCCTGCTCCAGCGGGCCGGTGTCCCGGACGGCGTCGTGAACGTCGTCACCGGCAGCGGACCCGTCGCCGGCGAGGCGCTGCTGCGCAACCCCGGGATCGACAAGGTCGCCTTCACCGGGTCCACCGCCGTCGGCCGGTACGCCGCGAGTGTCGCCGGTGAGGCGCTCAAGCCCGTCACGATGGAGCTGGGCGGCAACGCGGCACACCTCGTCTTCGAGGACGCCGACCTGGACAAGGCGATCGGCGCGGTCATCAAGGGCTTCGTCTTCAACACGGGGCAGTTCTGCATGGGCGGCCCACGGCTGCTGGTCGCGCGCCCGCTGCACGACACGGTCCTCGGCATCCTCGCCGACGCGGTACCCGGCGTACCGGTCGGCGACCCGCGGAACCCCGAGACCGTCGTCGGACCCATGGCGGGGGAGAAGCACCTCCAGAAGGTCGAGGAGTACGTCGCTCTGGCACGCAAGGAGGGCGCCCGCATCGTCTGCGGCGGCGAGCGTCTCGACCTGGACGGCGGCTTCTACTACAAGCCCACCGTCGTCGCGGGCCTCGCCAACGACTCCCGTGTCGTCCAGGAGGAGATCTTCGGCCCGGTCCTCACGGTGCAGCCCTTCGACTCCGAGGACGAGGCCGTCGAGCTGGCCAACTCCACTCCGTACGGCCTGGCTTCGGGTATCCAGACCACCGATCTCGCCCGCGCCCACCGCGTCGCCGACCGGCTCCAGGCGGGCATCGTATGGATCAACGACTGGGCGATGCTCGACCCCGCGGTCCCGTTCGGCGGGGTCAAGGACTCCGGCTTCGGCCGGGAGTACGGGCCCGAGGCGCTCGCCGCCTACACCAAGGTCAAGTCCGTCGTCGTCTCGCTCGACTGAGCGCGTGCACAAAGGAGTTCGTCCCATGTCCACCACCACTCGCGCGGCCGTGGTCGAGTCCGGGGGAGCGCCCTTCACGCTCGCCGATGTCGAGCTGGACGAGCCCGGTCCCGGCGAAGCCCTTGTCCGTATGGTGGCAACCGGCCTGTGCCACACCGATCTCGGCGTGGCGAGCGGCGGTCTGCCCTTCCCGCTCCCCGGCGTCCTCGGTCACGAGGGAGCGGGCGTCGTCGAGGCAGTCGGCCCTGAAGTCACCGGTGTCGCACCCGGCGACCATGTCGTACTGTCCTTCACCTCCTGCGGCGGCTGTCACAACTGCCGTGATGGGCACCCCGCTTACTGCGCGACCTGGCTGCCGCTGAACCTCATCGGCGGCCGGCGCGCCGACGGCACCAGCACGATCAGCCGCGACGGGGCGCCGCTCGGCGGCCACTTCTTCGGGCAGTCGTCCTTCGCGGAACGGGCGTTGGTGGACGAGCGCAGTCTCGTCAAGGTCGACCCGGACGTGCCACTGGAGTCGATCGCTCCGCTGGGCTGCGGGGTGCAGACCGGTGTGGGTGCCGTCTGGAACGTACTGAAGCCGCGAGCGGGCAGCACGCTCGTCGTCCTCGGCGCCGGAGCCGTCGGCCTCTCCGCGGTGATGGCCGCGGCTCTGACCCCGGCGGCCAAGGTCATCGCCGTCGACAAGGTCGGCGAACGCCTGTCGCTGGCCAGGGAGTTGGGCGCCACCCACACCGTCAACGCGGGCGAGGCCGATATCGGTGACGCGATCGCGCGGCTGACGGACGGCCAGGGCGCCGACGGAGTCATCGAGACCACCGGCAGCGTCGCCGTCCTGCGCAAGGGCGCCGACGCGCTCGCCGCACGCGGCACCCTCGTCGTCGTGGGCGCGCCGCCCTTCGGTACCGAAGTCGCCCTGGACGTCAACGGGTTGCTCTCGGGCAAGCGGATCGTCGGTCTCACCCTCGGCGACAGCGAGACGCAGACGGTGATCCCCGCCCTGGTCCAACTGGTCAAGGAAGGCCGACTGCCACTGCACCGCCTGATCAGCACCTATCCGTTCACGGACATCGACCAGGCGGTGCGGGACATGAGCGCGGGCAAGACGATCAAGCCCGTGCTGACCTTCTGACGAAGGCTGCTAGTCGACGACGAGCACCAGCTTCCCCGCGGTCCGGCCGGTGCCGCCGAGCGCGTGTGCCTCGGCGGCACTTGCCAGCGGGAACCTCCCGGCGATCGAGGCGCGCAGCTTCCCCGCCTCGACGAGTTCCGCGATCGCCTCCATGTCGGCGCGGTCGGCGTCGACGAGCATCCGGACCGCTCGTACGCCGAGCCGCTCGGCCTCCTCGGGGAATTCCGCCGAACCGACCGGAATGATCGAGACCACGACCCCGCCCGGTCGCAGGACGCGCAGCGAGCGGACCGCGTTGTCGCCGCCGAGCGTGTCCAGGACGACGTCCACGTCCTTCACCGCCTCGGTGAAGTCGGTCTCCCGGTAGTCGATCGCCTCGTCCACGCCGATCTCGCGCAGGAAGTCGTGCTTGCCCGCGCTGGCCGTACCGATCACGTACGCGCCCCGCGCCTTGGCGATCTGCACGGCCACATGCCCGACCCCGCCGGCAGCCGCGTGGATCAGGACCCGCTGCCCCGGCTGGACGTCCGCCGTCTCGACCAGCGCCTGCCACGCCGTCAGCGAGACCAGCGGCAGCGCGCCCGCCTGGATGTGGTCGATCACGGCCGGCTTGAGGACGAAGGCGCGGGCCGGGGCGGAGACGTACTCGGCGTGCGAGCCGTGGCCCCACGGGTAGGACAGCATCCCGAAGACCTCGTCGCCGGGTGTGAAGCGGGCGACGCCGACGCCGACGGCCTCGACCACGCCGGAGACGTCCCACCCGAGGACGAACGGCGGCTCGCCGAGGAAGCCGCCGGTGGCGCGGTGCTTCCAGTCGGTCGGGTTGACCCCGGCGGCACGCACCTTGATCAGGATCTCGTTGGCCCGGGGCTCGGGCCGTTCCACCTCGATCACTTCGAGGACCTCGGGCTCGCCGAGGACGTGCTGGCTGATGGCTCGCATGGTGTTCACAGTGCTCATGGTGTTCAGCCTGCCCGGTGCCGCCCGGCAGGAAAATGGCAAGATTGCCAATCTTCGATAAGATCGTGCCATGCAGCATGTGGAACGAGTGGTGGTCCTGGCGCTGGACGGCGTCTATCCCTTCGAGCTGGGCATCCCCAGCCGGATCTTCGGCGCGGCCGACGGTCGCTACGAGGTGCTGACCTGCACCGTCGACGGCCGTCCGGTGCGCACCAACGCCGACTTCTCGGTCTCGGTGGACCATGGACCCGAGATCCTCGCAACGGCCGACACGGTCGTGGTCGCCTCCATGTCGACCCCGGACATCCCGTCCGGGCTTCCGTCCGAGATCGCCGACGCCCTGGCCCGGATCCGCCCGGACGCGCGCATCGTCTCGATCTGCACCGCCGCCTTCGTGCTCGCCGCCGCCGGTCTCCTCGACGGCCGCCGCGCCACCACCCACTGGCAGGTCGTCGACCGCTTCCGGGCCGACTATCCGCAGGTCGACCTCGACCCGGACGTTCTCTTCGTCCACGACGGCCGGATCCTCACCTCCGCGGGCGCGGCCTCCGGAGTCGACGTCTGTCTGCACATCGTGCGCACGGACCACGGCAGCGAACTCGCCAACACCGTCGCCCGCCGCTGCGTCGTCCCGCCGTTCCGGGACGGCGGCCAGGCCCAGTACATCGAGCAGCCGGTACCCGAGGCCGGGGCCACGAGCACGGCCGCCACCCGCGACTGGGCGCTGACCCGGCTCGGCGAGCCCCTCGCCCTGGCCGACCTCGCAGGGCACGCCCGGATGAGCCCGCGCACCTTCGCCCGCCGCTTCAACGACGAGGTCGGCCTGAGCCCCGGCCGCTGGCTGATCCAGCAGCGTGTCGTACGGGCCCGGCACCTGCTGGAGTCGAGCGACCTGTCCGTGGACCAGATCGCCGGCCGGGTCGGCTTCGCGACGGGTGCCTCCCTGCGCCAGCATCTGCACGCCTCGATAGGCGTCTCGCCGCAGGCGTACCGGCGTACCTTCCAAGCGGCCCGCTAGGACCTGTCCGGCCGATCACGGTGGAGGAAAGCAGCGGTGCCTTGGTGGTGCCGGTGAGCGGGGTGTGGTGCGTGCAGCTGCAAGGCGGAGGAGGGAGTCGACGCGGAGCGTCGGTGACCGACGACAACGCGGCAGATGTGCGTGCCACACCCCGCGTCTCCGCCGTGATCGGCCGGACAGGTCCTAGGCATCGAACGATCACCGCCACTGCTGCGTCGGAGGAGGGAACGAGGGAACGGCAGTCGGCGGACAGGGGTGGGGATGCGTCAACGGATCGCGGCGACGGTGATGGTGCTGGGGCTGGCAGTCGTGGGGTGCGACGAGGGGGTGCGCGAGGACCTCGTGGTCACCGGAACGCCGCCGGCCACGCCGTACGCCGGGCGCCTGGACCTGCCGTTCAGGGAGAGCGCCGACGGCAGCGAGCGGGAGGCCGAGGAGGGTTCGGGTGCGGCCGGCCGGGCGCTGGAGTGCGACGGTGAGATCTACCGGGGGAGCGGCGGCGATGGCTGGGGCAAGGGGGAGGGAGGGTCGACGCCGGAGGAGGGACTGAATGCCTTCTTCGACATGGACCAGTCCGAACTGCCGGATCACGGTTACCGGATCGAGCGCGAGCAGGGGGACCGTGTCCTGTTCTCGTACGACGTCGGTGGGAAGACCAAGGTCGCCGTCGTCGTGGCCAAGGACCAGCCGGACCGCCCTGGTTGGGGACCGGAGACGAATGCTTCGTGCGACCCCGCCGAACTCCCCGCGAGCTTCACCGACTCGACGTCGGAGGAGATCTGGACCGACAGCGGTGGCCACCGCGTGCCCACCAGCGTGCTGTCCAGCTTCGCGGGTGCCGAGCACTGCGGCTGGGAGAGCGCGCACTTCCTGGGGGTGGGCGGTGACAAGGACATCCGACAGTACGTGCGGGATCCGCAAGGGGTGCTGGAGAGCGAGATGCTCACCTCCCCGTACGACGGCGACGTCCGCATGCCCGCGGACGCGCACGACACCGGATACCGCTACAACGACTGGCATCTCTGGCTGACGGACGACAAGGCGACAGCGTACGTACGTACATCCGATGGGGTGGAGGCGTGGCCCGAGGCGAAGGAGTTCGTGGCCTGCAAGTAGGCCGGCGTCACCGGCTCCGGTGCAGGGCGACGAGCAACTGCCATACCTGGTGGGCGACTTCCTCGGCAGTGGCGTCGAGCAGGCCGTGCAGCCAGTCGGCCAGGACCCCCGCGAACGTGGCGGCGACGGCGGAGGCGACGAGCGGAGCGTCGGGCGCACCCACAAGGGTGCGCTCGGCGAGGCTGCGGGCGCGCAGGTCCCGGTGCAGTACGCGGCCGAGCGGCCCGCCGCCGCCCGGGCTCAGCAGAGCGCGGTAGAGGGTGGCGTGCGGGGGAAGCCCGGCGAAGAACGCGAGGAGGGCGGGCGGCGCGGACACCGGATCGGGCCGACCGCGCCACGCGTGCAGCGCGTCCACGGCCTCCCGTACGACATCGGCGCAGGCGTCGACGGCCAGCGCCTCCAGGTCGGCGTAGTGCACGTAGAAGGTGGCCCGGCCGACCCCTGCCCGCCGCACCAGGGCGGCGACGCCGACCTCCTCCAGCGGGTGCTCGGCACACTCCTCGAGGAGTGCCTGCCGCAGTTTCGCTCGGGTGCGGGCGGCCCGCGGGTCCTGTGGAGTCACCGCGCGATCAGGACGGCGGCCAGAGCGAGCGCGCCCGGCAGCGCCTGCGCGAAGAGGATGCGCCGGTTGGCGGTCACGGATCCGTACACACCGGCGACGACCACGCACACCAGGAAGAAGACCTGCACACGGAAGCCGGTCGGATCCGCGGCGATCAGCCCCCACACCAGGCCCGCCGCGAGAAACCCGTTGTAGAGGCCCTGGTTGGCGGCCAGCGGCGCGGTCGCCCGCGCCATCTCCGCGTCGAAGCCGTGCAGACCGCGCCCCGGCTTGCGCTCCCACAGGAACATCTCCAGAACCAGGATGTACGTGTGCAGCGCGGCCACCAGGCCCACCAGCACGTTCGCGACCGTTTCCATCGTCGGCAATCCCCACTGCTCAGTCAGGCAAATCTTGGACAGGTGTCCACTATAGCTGGACACCTGTCCAAGAAATTACGCGGCTGCCACGCGAGGGCTCGCCGTCATCAGCAGGGTGCTCGGTCGTACGGTGGCCCGGGCCACGGGACGGACGGTCTGGCCGGGGGCGAGCTCCAGACGCCAGTCCCGGACGATCGTCGCGATCGCCGTGGTCAGTTCGGACTGGGCGAAGCGGTCGCCGATGCACTTGTGCTTGCCGGCGCCGAAGGGCAGGAACGCCCCCTCCGCGAGTCGTGCCTGGTTCTCGTCCAGCCAGCGGTCGGGGTCGAACCTGAGTGGATCCGGGAAGAGTTCGGGGTCCCGGTGCAAGGCGTGCTGGCAGTACGCCAGCTCGGTTCCGGCCGGGATCTCCCACTCGCCGATGCGGGTCACGTCCAGAGTCCGGCGGGTCACCAGCCAGCCGGTGTGGTGCAGGCGGAGGGCCTCCGTGATGACCCGGCCCAGGTAGGGGAGCCGGGTGAGGTCCTCGAAGGTCACCGGGCGGTCCCCGAGGACCCCGTCCAGTTCGGCGTGGACCTTCTCCCCGACCTCGGGATTGCGGGCGAGTTCGTACAGCACCCAGGACAGGACGGACGCCGTGGTCTCCGTGCCGGCCACCGCCAAGGTCAGGATCTCCGAACAGATCTGATGACCAGTCAGCGTTTCGCCGGTCTCCTCGTCCTCGGCGTTCAGCAGCAGGGACAGCATGTCGCCGGTGTCGCGGCCGGAGTCGCGCAGCTTGTCCACCGCCCCGCCGATGGTGGCCCGGACGGCGTCGCGGGCGGCGGTGAAGCGCCGGTTGGCGGGCAGCGGCAGGCGCTCCGCCCAGTCCGGCAGCATGATCCTGGTGCCGACGCCGTTCATGACGACGGACAGGTCGCGGCGCAGCTGGTCGAACGCCTCCTTGTCGATGCTGGAGGAGAAGACGGTCGCGGCGAGCATGTCGAGGGACAGCTTGACCATCACCTCGCGCACGTCGAGCACCTCGCCCGGTTTCCAGCCGGCCGTCGTGGCGGTCACCTGCTCACGCATCAGGCCGACGTACCGGGTGATCTCGGCGTGCCGGAAGGCCGGCTGCAACTGGCGGCGCTTGCGGACGTGTTCGGAGCCCGCGGCGGTGACGACACTGTCACCGAGCAACTGGCCCATCTTCTCGAAGAACCGGCCCTTGTCGAGGGTCGGTCCGAGGTCCACCAGCATGGTGCGGATGAGTGCGGGGTCGTTGACGACGATCATCGGCTTGGGGATACGGATCTCGACCAGACGGCCATAGCTTCGCAGCGAGGCGATGAAAGCGAGGTTGTCGCGCATGAGGGGGGTCGCGTGACCCAGCAGCGGGAGCGAACCCGCCGCCTTGGGTATGGGGGGAGGCGCAGTGATTGTCACGACGGCTCAGTGACTCCTCTTCGCAGTGATCATGGCGCTGAAATGGCTTCCCTCCTTGCCCCCGGCGCCATACGTGTCGTTCGCCACTCGGCCGCCGGGCTTGCCGCGGCCCGGGTTGCCGCGCGCGCCTGCCGGGTAGCGATGCAGCCGTCTTCTGTAACTGGAGAGGGAGTTGACGTGTCGGGCAGCCTCGCGCCGGCTGGGTGGAGCGGGAGTGAGCGGGGGATGTGGGCCGCTTTCCGCAGGGGGGAGTGGTACACGGACGGGGGCGAGGTCAGGGCGTCCGTCGTACGGAGGCTGCTGCTCGCACCGCCGCCGCCCGAGCCGGGACATCTGCCGCGGCTGAGGCTCAGGGACGTGCGGATCACCGGGCGGCTCGACCTGGCCGAGGCCGTCGTCGCGGGCACCCTACGGCTGCGCAACTGCCGTTTCGAGCACGCTCCTTGCCTGGACGGCGCCTCGCTGGGCGCCCTGGAGATGCGCGACTGCGCACTGCCCGCCCTGTCCGCGGTGGGAGTGACGATCGGCGGGAAGTGCGAGATCGCCGGGTGCCGGGTCGAGGGGCCGATGGATTTCTACGGCGCCTCGATCGGTGGCACGCTGCAGGTGGAGAACAGCCATCTCACCGGTCGTGGTGAACGCCGAGGTGAAGGGGCCCTGCAACTGGTGTGCGCCACCGTGGGAGGTGACATCCAGGCAGGCTGGGGGCTGCGCGTCGACGGCTGTACGGACCTGCGGGACACCTCCGTACGCGGCAGTGTCGTACTCAAGCGCGCCGAGCTGATCAACCCGGAGGGGAACGCGCTCAAGGCCAACAGGCTGCACATAGGCGGGGACTTGAACTGCCGCGGCGGGCTCGTCGCCGAAGGCACCGTCGACCTGTGCGACGCGCGGGTGGGCGGCGGCGCCCTCTTCGAAGGGGCCTCACTCGCCGCGGAGCACGGACCCGCCCTGCGCGCCCACGGCATCGACGTGGGCGCGATGTTCAACTGCTGTGACGGATTCACCGCACGCGGCAGGGTCACGCTCAGCAGCATCACCGTACGCAGCCGGGTCTGCTTCCAGGACGCGGTCATCGACGTACCGCCGGGGACCTCCGCCCTGACCTGCCGCCGCTCCACCGCCTCCGAACTCGCCCTGCGCCCCCGGGAACCCGTGCGCGGCACCGTCGACCTCAGTCACACCCGGGTGACGATACTGCGCGGCGCACCGGACAGCTGGCCGAGCGCGGTCCGCCTCGAAGGCGTCCTGTACGACAGCCTGCTGCCCCAACTCCCGGCGGAGCAGCGGCTTCCCCTGCTGGCCCGTGATCCGGAAGGCTTCACCCCGCAGCCGTACGAGCAGCTCGCGGCCGCGTACCGCCTGCACGGCCACGATGCCGACGCGCGCACGGTGCTGCTCGCCAAGCAGCGGCGGCTGCGCGGCACACTGCCGTGGCCGGGGCGGGTGTGGAGCAGGCTCCAGGAGGTCACCGTCGGATACGGCTATCGACCGATGCGCGCCGTGTGGTGGCTGTGCGCGATCATGCTCAGCGGAAGCCTGCTGTTCACGCGATGGCCTCCGCGAGCGCTCGACCCGGGTAAACCTCCCCACTTCCAGGCCGCCATCTACACCTTCGACCTGGTGATCCCGCTCGTCGACTTCGGGCAGGAGGAGGCGTTCAGCCCCCGTGGCGGGCTGCAATGGGCGGCTGTAGTGCTCGTCTGTCTGGGCTGGCTGCTCGCGACGACGGCCGCCGCGGGCGCCAACCGGATGCTCCGCAGATCTTGACCTCGCCGGGGGGCAGGGCAGCACGGGCGCCGATCAGATGGGGAGACTCTGCGCATTCCTGTCGGAGCGTGACCGAACACTCACCGATATGGGAAGGGGAGTTGATCGTTTTGATCTCGGACCAGATAAGCTCCCCTGCGGCGTTGCGAGTTGAAGCGAACACACTCGGTCGCCTCGCGCTGCGTGCCCGGCACGCACCGCGCCTGCATACCCCCCCTGTTCGATCGTGTTGCTTTCGAAGGATGCAGATGGAACTCGCCACTCCGCCCCCGGCGGCGCGGGCACCGGTCGCCTGGTACAGCTGGTGGCTGATGCCGCTGGCCTTAGGTGCCGGAACCGTCACCGCCGTGGTCGTGGGACCCGACCAGACCCAGATACCCGCGACCTTCGCCGGTGCCGCGGCCACCGCGGCAAGTGCCGTCTGCGTACGGCTCCTCGTCCGCGCCCAGCTCCAACTGCGCCGGAACTCGGGCGACTTCCGTGCCTCGCAGGCCGAGCTCACCCAGCAGTGGCAGCAGCACGCGTCAGGCCTGGAGCGGAAGTTCGCGGCGGAGCACTCCGCGTGGGAAGCCCAGCTGACCGAGCAGGCCCAGACCTATGAGGGGCGGCTCGCGGAGGAGACGCACGCCTACGAGGCGCGGCTCGCCGAAGAGACACACGCCTACGAGGCGCGGCTCGCCCAGCAGATGGAGGCCTACGAGGCCCGGATCGCCGAGCAGACCGCGGCCTCCGCGTCCACGCTCGACGCGCAGACCGAGGTCTGGCAGGAACAACTGGCCGGGCAGCGGGCGGCGGTCGCCCTCCTCGCCGACGAACAGCTGCCCCAAGCGCTGAAGCGGCTGCGGGCCGGCGACGCGATCGACGACCTCCTGCCCTCCGTCACACAGTGCGCGGAGGTCGGTCCCGACCTGCAGGCCGAGCTCCGCAAGGTGCTCAGGACCGCGCTGATCGGCGTGGAGCGGGAGTTCGACCGCTCCACCTCGGCCGAACAGGCCGTGATCAGCATCGGCAGCCGCATCCATGTGCTGACCAGCAAGCTGCGCGGGCGCCTGCACGAGATGCAGGGCGAACACGGGCGACTGCCCGCGGTCGCCCAGGGCCTCATGGAGCTCGACCAGGAGATCGGCCCCGCCGACCGGCTCGCCGCCAGCATCGGTGTGCTCGGCGGCTCGGACCGCCCCGGACGCCAGTGGCAGGAGCCGCAGCGCCTGCTCAGCGTGGTCCGCGGCGGTATCGGCCGCATCAAGGACTTCGACCGCGTCCAGGTGCGTCACCTGCCCGAACTCGGCGTCGACGGCGGCCTGGTGGACCACCTCACGCTGATCTTCGCCCACCTCCTGGACAACGCGGCGCGCTATTCGCCGCCCACCGAACCCGTGGTCGTCTCCGGCAAGGAGGTCCCCAACGGCGTCGGCATCGAGATCCAGGACGCGGGCAAGGGCCTCAGCGAGGAGAAGAAGCAGGAGGCCACCCAGGCGCTCGAAGGAACCGCGGCGGGCCCTGGCCTCGGCGGTGTGTCGGAGGACGCCAACCTCGGTCTGCGCGTGGTGGGTTCACTCGCCCGCCGTTACGGAATCCGGGTCACCTTCGCGGACTCGCCCTGGCTCGGCACCTCGGTGGTCGTCGTGGTCCCGCACAAGTACTTCAGCCAGCTGCCCGCCGCCGTCACCGAACCGGCCCCGGCCGCCGCGGTGACCCGCGAGCCGGTCGAGGCCGAGCCCGAGACCGCCGCCGAAGACGCCGTGGACACCACGCCCGGCGGACTGCCCCGGCGCAGGAGCCGGCGGAACGATCCGCCGGCGCAGTCGGCGCGACGGGCCTCCGCCGAGCGGACGGAGGAGACCGTGGCCGCCGTACCGCCGGACGCGTCCTTCACCGGCCTCGCCGCCTTCGCCACGGCCGGACGCGAGAGCGACCCGCCGCACGCGACGACCACGGACCTCGAACCGGCGACCGTCGGCGAGACGGCCACGGACCTCGAACCGGCAACCGTCGGCGAGACGGCCACGGACCGCGAACCGGCAACCGTCGGCGAGACAACCGCGGAACGCGAACCGGCAGCACTCGGCGACACGACCGCGGAACGCGAACGGGCCGGCCTCGGCGGGACGACCGCCGGGCGCGAGTTCAACGAGCACCGCACTGAAGAGAGCGACTAGTCCACATGACGCAACAGGGAACCGACGTGAGCTGGGCGCTCCGCGACCTGACGGAGAGCATCCAGGAGATCCGCTTCGCCCTCGTGGCATCGAGCGACGGCAAGGCCATCACCTCCTACGGTGCCGAGGACCCCGACGACGTGGACCGCTTCGCGGCCGTCGTGGCGGGCCTCCAGGCGCTCGCCCAGCCGGTGGCCGAGCAGTTCCCCAAGTACGCCGGGCAGCTGCGGCTCGCGATGATCGAGGTGGACGGCGGCCACCTGTTCGTGGTGCGGGCCGGCGTGGAGACGTATCTGGGAGTGCTCGCCAAGGAAGGCCTCGACCAGGGTCTCCTCGGCCATCAGATGAGGGATCTGGCCCGCAGGATGGGTGAGCTCCTCGGCACCACTCCGCGCCTGGAGGAGCACTCTGGATGAGTGCTCCCCGCCGGCCCACGGACCCGTCCGGTCTCGAGCGCTACTACGTCCTCACCGGTGGTCGCAGCGGACCGGGCGGTTCGGCGTCGAGTCTTGACGTGGCGACCCTGATCGTCTCGCGAGCCGCCCCGTCCCCGGGGATGCAGCACGAGCACGAGGAGATCGTCCGGCGCTGTCGCGAGCCGCTGTCGGTCGCCGAACTCGGCGCCCATCTCGGACTGCCCTTCAACATTCTCGCGGTGCTCCTGGCCGATCTGCTGGACGCAGGCGGCGTCGAAGCCCGTAATCCCATCCCGGCGTCAGGCGCCGGCAGCGGGCCCGACCTCGCGCTCCTTGAGGAGGTACTCAGTGGACTTCAAAGGCTTTGACCATCCCGACCGGGGGTCGGACGGCGGCACCCGCTCGGTGAAGGTGATGATCGCCGGAGGCTTCGGCACCGGAAAAACCACCATGGTGCGCTCCGTCAGCGACATCAAGCCGCTGACGACCGAGGAGACACTGACCCAGGCGAGCGCGGACGTCGACAACCTGATCGGGGTCGCGGACAAGACGGAGACCACCGTCAGCCTGGATTTCGGCAAGATCGGCATCAACGACGAACTGGTGCTGTACCTGTTCGGGACGCCGGGCCAGGAGCGTTTTTGGTTCCTGTGGAACGGTCTGTTCAAGGGCGCCCTCGGGGCGGTGGTCCTTGTCGACACCCGCAGGCTGGCCTCCAGCTTCCGGGCGATCGAGGAGATGGAGCGGCAGGACGTCCCCTTCGTCATCGCCCTGAACGTCTTCCCCGATTCCAAGGATCACCCGGTCGAGGAGATCCGCGACGCGCTGGACATCTCCCCGCACATCCCGGTCGTCGCCTGCGACGCCCGGGACCGGGCGTCCAGCCGTGACGTACTCATCGCACTGATACGTCACCTCAAGGAACGCTCGGCAGTCGCACTGGAGTCCCGATGAACGACCAGCCCTTAAACGGTCCCGACGCTCCCCGCGGCTGCCCCGTCGCGCACGGCGGAGTGGACGGTGGCGCGTCCGGTGCCACGGACGACCTCACCCGGCTGTACGGGCCGGACGCGGCGATCGACCCGGGCGCCATCTACGCGCGGCTGCGCAAGGAGCACGGTGCCGTCGCTCCGATACTGCTGGAGGGCGATGTCCCGGCCTGGCTGGTCCTCGGCTACCGGGAGAACCGGCGGGTGCTCGACAACCCCCGCCAGTTCAGCCGGGATTCGCGCATCTGGCGGGACTGGAAGGAGGGTCGCGTCGACAACGCGTCCCCGCTGATGCAGATGGTGGGCTGGCGCCCCGACTGCGTCTCCCAGGACGGTGAACCCCACCGCAGACTTCGCGGCGCGGTCACCGACAATCTGCAGGCCATGGCCGGGCGCGGCATCCGCCGCCATGTCACGCACTTCGCGAACAAGCAGATCGACGCGTTCGCGGACGCGGGAAGCGCCGACCTGGTGGGCGCGTACGCCGAGTACCTGCCGATGCTCGTCCTGACCAGGGTCTTCGGCCTCGCCGAAGGAGAGGGACGCAGTCTGGCGGTGTCCTGTGCCCATGTGATCAAGGGCGGTGAGGACGCCCTCGTCCACAACGACCGCATCATGCGCATCCTCGCGGAACTCACCGAGCGCAAGCGCCTGGAGCCCGGCTCCGACTTCACCAGCGGGCTCCTCGAACACCACGCCGACCTCGACGACGACGAGATCCTCAACCATCTGCGCCTGGTGCTGATCACCGCGCACACCACCACCAGCAATCTGCTGGCCCGGGTGCTGCAACTGATCCTCACAGACACCTCCCGGCTCGCGGGTCTGGTCAGCGGCCAACTGAACGTCTCCTCGGTCGTCGAGGACGTCATGTGGAACACCCCGCCGCTGGCCGTCCTTCCGGGGCGCTTCGCCACCGCCGATCTCGAACTCGGGGGACTGCACATCAAGGAGGGCGACCTGCTGGTGCTCGGGCTCACCGCGGGCAACCTCGATCCGGAGATCCGGCCCGACGCGGGTGTGTCCCTGTACGGCAATCAGTCGCACCTCGCGTTCAGCGGCGGCCCGCACGAGTGCCCCGGGCAGAACATCGGCCAGGCCATCATCGAGACGGCCGTCGACGTCCTGCTGCACCGGCTGCCGGGCCTGCGCCTGGCAGTGGGGGCCGACGAACTCACCTCCACCGCCTCGACCTGGGAAGCGCGTCTCGACTCGCTCCCGGTCGAGTTCACGGCGCAGACCGCAGGGGTCTGACCGTTCGTGACCGCTTCTGCCCGGCCGGTGCATCCGGCCGGGCAGAAGCCGTTCACGGCGTGAACCGCCGCGTCACACCGCCAGCAGATCGTCCAGCGATCCCTTGCCCGCCAACTCGGCCGTGGCGGCCGGGCCTTCCTTGGCCGCGGAATACCGGCCCGAGGTCAGCGCCCATTCGTAGTTGCCGTTGATCCAGTGCTGGATCGCCTCCACGCCCATCCGCACCTGGACCCGCTGTTCGGCCGTGAGGCCGAGTTCCTCGCACATCTGCGGTACCTGGCCCTCGAGTTCGAGGTACTCGTCGAGGCACTGGGTGGTCATCCGGTACGCCTCCGCGGCGGCCTCCTCCCAGGTGCAGCCGCGCTCCCGGTGCAGCACGGAGATGAGGTTGTGGCCGTCCCCTCGGCGTTTCTCCCGCTCGAAGGAGTGGATGTCGTTCATGAACCCGATGGTGTCGGCGGCCAGATCCCGCATCCGGACCATGAGGGGATGCGCCTGCACCTGTGCCGGCACTTCGAAGCCCCGGCTGCGTTCGCCCGCGTCGATGCTGTGGTGGATGCCCACCGTGCGGCGGCGGAACTCGGCGTACTCCTCGATGCCGAGCGTGCCCGCCAGGCCCCGGGCCGCCAGGTCGACCTCCTCGGTGTGCGCCACCAGGAACCTCCCCCAGGAGGCCGCGAACCGGGTGCGCCAGGTCAGTGACATGCCGTCCGAGAGGTGGGCCCAGACCTCCGCCCAGGCGACGGTGATCGGGCATTCGACCCGCGGCGGGGTCCCGGCGGGACGCAGCGGAGTGGCTATCAACTCCCGTGCGACCTCGGCTATCCGGTCCGCGCGGTCGGGTTTGCCGGTGTCGAACTGGTCGTCGAAAAGGAAGGCCAGGGAGAACCAGTTCATCAGGACGACCATGTCGTCGGCCGAGGCGTGCGGGTAGGTGCGCGCCGCCGCCTGGGGGAGGTCCCAGGACTGATACTCCTCGAAACCGGCCTGGCTGCGCACCAGGTCCATGTCCCACACCCAGCGCAGGTGGCGCTCCCGGGCGTATTCAAGATGCTCACTGACGGGGGTCTTGAAGGGGAGGTCAAACCTGACGTCCTGCGACATTCGCGTCCTCTCTTGAGACATCCACAGGCCCCCGCCCCTGCGACCGGGCGATCGGAATTGTCCGCCCGCTGACTCGAACTGCCTTCTCTGAGCCGAAAGTTGACGACTCAAGTCCGCTTCGAGACTGCCCAGAGCCTAAACGATCTATGGTGTGACCTCCGCAACGCGTGATCCAGATGAACTCGGGTACGCACGGGTTCCTGGGCGGACACCAGTGACGCAATCGGTCGAAGCCGACAGGCAGGAGACCGGCGCTCCCCACACGGAGCCAGTCCTGAAGAAGGGCCGAATGCCGCTCAACCGGCCTGTGGCCGGGCAACCTTCGCGCACCCCGTCCGGGTCCCTCCCATCGATCTCCATCAACGGAAGGGACGGCACATGACCACCCGCACGACGAGGGTCGGTTTGGCGGGCACGGTGGCGGCAGCAGCCATGGCGGGATCGTCGTTCACAGCGCCCGCGGTGGCGTACCCCGCCCCCGCCTCCGCCCTCGCCCCCGTGAGAGACCACCACCGGTCGACCCAGCAGGCCATGGACGCCGCCGTCGAGGACGGCGTGCCCGGAGTGACCGGCCAGGCGAGGGACAAGTACGGGACCTGGAACGGCACTTCGGGCGTCGGGAACCTGAAGACCCAGCAGCCGCGCGGCGCCCAGGACCGCTACCGCGTCGCCAGTCTCACCAAGACCTTCGTGTCAACCGTGCTGCTCCAGCTGGAGGCGGAGGGGGAGATCGGGCTGGACGACACCGTCGAGCGGTGGCTGCCCGGAGTCGTCCGCGGCCATGGCAATGACGGCAGCAAGATCACCGTACGCCGGCTTCTCAACCACACCAGCGGCATCCACAACTGGACCCTGGACCCGGAGATCCAACGGACGGTGTTCAGCAAGGAGTTCCTCGAACACCGCTATGACACCTGGACCCCCGAGCAGCAGGTGCGGATCGCCATGCGCCATGAGCCGGACTTCGCGCCGGGCGAGGGCTGGAACTACTCCGACACCAACTACATCCTGGCCGGAATGATCATCGAGAAGGTAACAGGCCATGCGTACGGGGACGAGATTCGCCGGCGCATCATCGAGCCGCTCGGTCTGCACGCCACGAGTGTGCCCGGGACCGATCCGCACCTGCCGCAGCCGAGCAGCCGGGCCTACTCGAAGTTGCGGGACCCGGAAGAGACGAAGACGTACGACGTGACCGAGTACAACCCGTCCGTCGCGGGCGCGGCGGGCGAGATGATCTCCGACTCGGCGGATCTGAACCGCTTCTTCAGGGCGCTGATGCGCGGCAAGCTGCTGGCGAAGCAGCAGTTGGACGAGATGATGACGACCGTCGAGATGGACGAGGAGTATCCCGACGTCCGTTACGGTCTCGGCCTGCGGCGGTCCAAGGTGAGCTGCGGCAAGGAGATCTGGGCCCACGGCGGTGACTTTCACGGCACGGTCGCGGTCGCGGTGACGACCCGCGACGGCAGCCACTCGCTGGCGTTCAACTTCAACGGCGACTGGGCGGGCGACATCGACGCGGTCATCGACGCCGAGTTCTGCGGCAAGTGACCGGACGTAGTCGGCTCCGGCCTCCGAAACCGGCGCCGAAGGGTCTCAGGTGTCGGACCACGACCGCTGGTCGGTGCCGCCGTCGGCACGGGCCAGGCCCGTCCGGTAGGCGATGACGACGAGTTGCGCCCGGTCGCGGGCCTCCAGCTTGGTCATGGCGCGCTGCACGTGGGCGCGGACGGTGAACGGACTGAGGAACATCCGCTCGGCGATCTCCTGGTTGGACAGGCCGGTCGCGACAAGTGCCACCATCTCGCGTTCGCGCGGGGTGAGCACGGCGAGCTGTTCGGGGCGGTGCGACGGGACGCCGTCCGGTGTGGCCAGGAAACGGGCGACCAGGGAGCGGGTCGCGGCCGGGGACAGAAGGGTGTCGCCGTCGGCGATCGTACGCACGGCGTCCAGCAGGTCCTCCGCCCCGATGCCTTTGCCGATGAAGCCGCCCGCTCCGGCGCGCAGCGCCTGAGCCACGTACTCGTCTGTCTCGTACGTGGTGAGGATCAGAATGCGGCTGGCACGAAGTTCCGGGTCCGCGCAGATCTCCGACGTGGCGGTGAGACCGTCCACCTCGGGCATACGGATGTCCATGATCACCACGTCCGGGCGCAGCTCCCGGGTGAGTCTCACCGCATCGCTGCCGTCGGCGGCCTCGCCGACCACGGTGATGTCGTCGGCGGAGTCGAGAAGCAGCCGGAAGGCACCGCGCAGCAGGGCCTGATCGTCGGCGAGCAGCACGCGGAGTGTCACGGCGCATCCCCTGCCTCTTTGTCGCCCGTCGCTGGGTCGGCCATCCGCCCCTCGATGGTTGTCGCTCCGTCAGTTCTCCGCGTGCTGTCCCTGGCGGACGGGAGGGGCAGCTGGGTGGAGACGAGGAAGCCGCCCTCCGGGCGCCTGCCGGCGGAGAGGTGTCCCCCGACCGCGGTGGCGCGCTCACGCATCCCGATCAGACCGTAACCGGGCGGACGGTCCGCCGCCGTGGACGTGCTGGGTCCCGTGGATGCGGTCGGCGCCGTAGGGGCGCCGCCTCCGTCGTCGGCGACGGTGATGGTCACGCGATCGCGGTTCCAGGCGAGGCGCACCCGGGCGCTTCCGGTACCGGCGTGCTTGGTCACGTTGGTCAAGGCCTCCTGGACGATGCGGTAGGCGGTGAGGTCCACTCCCGGAGGCAGTTGCCTGGCCGTGCCCTCCTGGTGCACCGACACCTCCAGACCCGCGCGGCGGAAGGATTCGATGAGCGTGGGAAGCCGGGACAGCCCGGGCGCCGGTTCGGCCGGTGCGGCCGTGTCCCCGGACTGACGCAGCAGACCGACCGTGGCCCGCAGGTCGTCGAGCGCGTCGCCGGTGGTCTCCACGAGCTCCTTCAGGCTCTTACGGGTCTGCTCCGGCCGGGTGTCGAAGAGGTGGGCGGCGACCGTGGCCTGCGCGTTGGCCAGGGTGATCTGATGGGCCACCAGGTCGTGCAGTTCCCGGGCGATGCGCACCCGTTCCTCGGCCACTCTCCGGAGAGCCTCGCTGTCCCGGCTCTCCTCAGCACGCCGGGCCCGCTCCTCCACGGCCGCCAGGTAGGCCCGTCGGTTCCGCACCGAGTAGCCGAGCACGCCGGCCATCAGCGGGAACGCCGCCACCACGCCCATCCTGCTCGCGTCCTGCCAGGAGAGGGCCCCGGACGAAGGAATGGAGGCGACCAGCAGCGTCGCGGAGATGAGCGACACCGCGCCCGCCGCGCGCCGTTCGGTGCGCGCGGTGAGCGAGTAGGAGTAGGCGGTGATCAGAGCCGGGGCCACGATGAGCGGGGTCAGCAGGAGGCCCGCGGGCGGCACCAGCGCGCCGCCCGCGGTCGTGGCCGCCATGGCGGCCAGGGGCACCCGGCGCCGCAACGGCAGTGCGGCACAGGACAGCACGGCGATGAGGTAGGCGGCGGCGGGCGGCGGTGCCGGCGTGCTGCCGTCGACCTGCAGCATGCCGCCGAGCAGACAGAGCACGAACGCCGTCGCCGTGAGCGCTCCCTCCCGCCACCACGTGCCGCGTGGTATCGGGCCACCGCCACCCGTGTTCGTCATGGCAGGCTCAGTCCCGGCCGACCGGGAGCCACCGCTCTGCTGCGTCCAACTCGGCTGCGGAGGCCGGGACATGACCGCCCAGTGCCTCACCCTCGACATCCACGTTCGGCAGCACGCGGTTCAGGATACGCGGCAGCCACCAGGCCCGGTGGCCGAGCAGTGCCAGGACCGCGGGTGCGATCGCCATCCGGACCACGAAGGCGTCGAAGAGGACGGCGGCGGCCAGGCCGACGCCCATCGTCTGGATGGTCGGGTTGCTCATCCCGATGAATCCGGCGAACACGCTGATCATGATGATCGCCGCCGCGGCCACCACCCGTCCGCTGTGCCGGAAACCGTCGACGATCGCCTCGCC
This sequence comes from Streptomyces sp. NBC_00038, assembly GCF_026343635.1. Classification (NCBI taxonomy): domain Bacteria; kingdom Bacillati; phylum Actinomycetota; class Actinomycetes; order Kitasatosporales; family Streptomycetaceae; genus Streptomyces; species Streptomyces sp. NBC_00038. The sequence goes on along the minus strand of NZ_JAPELQ010000002.1, from coordinate 665,533 downwards.
GGGGGACGCGCCATGGACGTAGGCCTCCCGCATCCGGGTGAAGAGGAAGACCTCGTAGTCCATGGCGAGGCCGAACACTATTCCGATGATCAGAATCGGCATCAGCGACATGACCGGTCCGGTCTGCTCGATGCCGAGCAGGTCTGACGCCCAGCCCCACTGGAAGACGGCGACCAGGACGCCGAAGGCGGCGCCCACCGACAGCAGGAAGCCGAGCGCGGCCTTGACCGGGACCAGGACCGAGCGGAAGACCACCGTCAGCAGGAGCACCGCGAGGCCGATGACCACGGTCAGATACGGGATGAGGGCGTCGGACATGGCTTCGGAGATGTCGATGTTCAGCGCGGTGGTGCCGGTCACCAGGATGCCGGCGCCCGTGTCGGCCTCGACGCCGGAGACCGCGTCCCTGATGGCGTGCACCAGGTCCTTGGTCTCGCCGCTGTTCGGCGCTGTCTGCGGGACGGCGGTGAGGACGGCCGTGTCCTTGGTCCCGTTGAGAACCGGATCACCGACCGACGCGACCCCGTCCACTTCCCGTACGGTTTTGACGACCAGGTCCGTGGTGGCCTGGGCGCCCGCCGACTCCGAGGTGTCCACGACCACGGTCAACGGGCCGTTGAAGCCGGGTCCGAAGCCTTCCGACAGCAGGTCGTAGGCACGGCGCTGGGTGGTCTCCACCGACTTGGACTCGTCTCCGGGCAGCCCGAGTTCGAGACTCAGCGCCGGTAGGGCGATGGCGCAGAGACCGAGTCCGGCGACCATCAGCACGGCGACCGGCCGGCGCAGCACGAACCGCGCCCAGCGGGTGCCGAGCCCGGCCCGGCGGGCTTTGGTGGGCACCGGGCGCGGGCGCTCGCCTCCCGGTCGGGCGGCCTTGCGGGCGGCGCGGGACAGTACCCGGCGGCCGAAGAAGCCGAACAGCGCGGGGACCAGGGTCAGTGCGACGAGTACGGCGAGGGCCACGGCGCCCGCGCCGCCCATGCCCATCTTGGTGAGTTCGGGGATCCCGACGACCCCCAGCCCGGCCAGGGCGATGACGACGGTCGCGCCGGCGAAGACGACGGCGGATCCGGCCGTGCCCACCGCCCGGCCGGCGGCCTCCTCCGGCTCACTGCCCTGCGCGCGCTCGTCGCGGAAGCGGGAGGTGATGAAGAGTGCGTAGTCGATGCCGACCGCCAGGCCCAGCATCAGCGCCAGGATGGCCACAGTGGACGTCAGGCCCAGTGGAACGGCCAGCGCGGAGACCAGGCCGAAGGCGATGGCCACGCCCAGGAAGGCGGTCAGCAGCGACAGTCCGGCCGCGACCAGCGACCCGAGGGCGAGGACCAGCACGACCGCCGCCACCATCACGCCGATGAGCTCCGTGGTACCGCCCGGCGACTCTTCCGAGTCCAGGGCCGAGCCGCCGATCTCCACGGTCAACCCGGCCTCCCCGGCCCGGCTCGCGGCGTATTCGAGGGTGCTCTTCGTCGGCTCGGTCAGGTCGACGGCGTCCGCGGTGTAGGTGATCGTCGAGTAGGCGATGGTGCCGTCCTCGCTGACAGCGCCGGTCTCGTAGGGGTCGGTGGTCGACGCGACCTGATCGCCCCCGTCCAGCGAGCCGAGCGTGTGCTCGACAGCCGCCTTGTTCTCCCCGGCCGTCACCCGCTGCCCGTCCGGGGCCTGGAACACCAAGCGGGCCTCGGCACCCTGGGAGTTGCTCTGGGGGAAACGCTCGTCGAGCAGGTCGAACGCCTTCTGCGATTCGGTGCCGGGCATGGACAGGTCCTCTTCCTGCCCGGCCGGCGCGAGGGCGGCGGCCACCCCGGCCAACACCAGGGCAGCCAGCCACAGACCAGTCACGAGCCGGCGCCGCCGGAAGGCCCACCGTCCGATCCGGTAAAGAAGAATCGCCACCTGTTGATCACTCCAAACACCGCTGGGCAAGGGGAATCGCGTGGGATTCACGCGCCTCCAACCCTTCCCTGCGGCGCCCGGCCGGGCATCGTCTCCCGCCGCCGTCTTCCCCTGGTGCACCCGGACCAGCCGCTCGCGTGTCCTGGTGCCCACGCACCAGGCCGACGCTTCCATCGACTCGCCCCGCCGCAGGCGGAGCCGGGTGACGAGTGGCGCGTCAGGGATCAGGCGTCGGGTGCCGCGTACACGCGCTCGCCCCCCACATAGGTCAGCGCGACCTTCGTCCCCCCGATCTCCTCCGGCGGCCCGGCAAACGGATCGCGGTCCAGAACGGCCAGATCCGCCAGGGCCCCCACCCGTACGCTCCCGGTCCCGTCGAGGTGGTTCGCGTACGCCGATCCCGCGGTGTACGCCGTCAGCGCGGCCGTGAGACCGATGCGCTCGGCGGGCAGGAACACCGGGCCCGACTCGTCCGGGGCCACACGGTTCACGGCTACATGGATGCCCTGGAGCGGGTCGGGGCTGCTGACCGGCCAGTCGCTGCCCGCCGCGAGCCTCGCCCCGGACCGCAGGAGCGCCCCGAACGGGTACTGCCAGGCGGCTCGTTCGGGCCCGAGGAAGGGGATGGTCAGCTCGTCCATCTGCGGCTCGTGCGCGGCCCACAGCGGCTGGATGTTGGCTGTGGCGCCGAGGCGGGCGAAACGGTGTACGTCGTCGGGGTGCACGACCTGGAGATGGGCCAGGTGCGGACGCGTGTCGCTCGGGCCGTTCGCCCTCCGTGCGGCCTCCACGGCGTCCAGGGCGTCGCGTACGGCCCGGTCGCCCAGCGCGTGGAAATGGCACTGGAAACCGAGGGCGTCCAACTCGGTGACGTACGCGGGAAGTTGTCCCCGGTCGATGAAGCTGGTGCCCCGGTTGGCCGTGGCGCAGCCGCACTTGTCGAGATAGGGGTCGAGCAGCGCGGCCGTGCCGGTCTCGGCGACACCGTCCAGCATGAGTTTGACGCTGGTGGCGCGGAACCGCCCGTGGCTCAACGCGGCCCGCTTCTCGACGAGTTCGGGAATCTGCTCCGCCCCGCGCTCACGGTCCCACCACAGGGCGCCGACGACCCGCGCGGTCAGCGAACCCTCGCGGGCCGCCGTCAGATAGGCCTCGGACGGATCGTCCATCCCGAGGAACTCGCCGACCAGCGCGTCCTGCCAGGCCGTGATCCCGAGCGAGTGCAGATGCCGCTGGGCGTACAGCAGCGCGGCGAGACGGTCCGCCGCGGTGGCCGGGGGCGTGAGCCGGCCGACGTACTGCATGGCCCCCTCCTGAAGCATCCCGGTGGGCTCGCCCGACGCGTCCCGCTCGAAGCGGCCGTCGGCCGGATCGGGCGTGTCCCGGGTGATGCCGGCGAGTTCCAGCGCGCGGCTGTTCACCCAGGCTCCGTGGTGGTCGCGGTTGGGCAGATACACCGGCCGATCCGGGACGACGGTGTCCAGCAGTTCCTTCGTCGGCGTACCGCCCTCGAAGGCCTCCATGGACCAGCCGCCGCCCGTGATCCACTCCCGGCCGGGATGCGCGTCGGCGTACGCGCGGACGGCGGCGAGGGTGTCCTTGGCCGTCTTCGCCCCGGTCAGGTCGCACTGGGAGAGCTCCAGACCCGCCGGGACCGGGTGGATGTGCGCGTCCTGGAACCCGGGCAGGAGCAGCCGTCCGGCGAGGTCGACCACTTCGGTCTTCGGGCCGGTCAGCTCGTGCGCCTCGGCGTGTCCGACGGCGGTGATCCGGTCGCCGGTGACGGCGACGGAGGTCGTGGCGGGCCCGTCGGGGGTGAGGACGGGGCCACCGGTGAAGAGGAGGTCAGCGTGCATGTTCCGTTTCCTTGGGTGAGCGGGTGCGGTGTGTCCTGGTCAGCGCGAGGTGGTTGCCAGCAATTGGGGCGCGTCGGCGTCGGTGCCCCGGCCCGTGCGGAAGTACGGGGACTTGCGCACCCACTTCGCCCACGCGGCGGCCACGAAACCGGAGGCGATCATCAGGGTGGGGGTGAGCAACAGGAACCAGCCGTTGTCCGCACTGACTTCGAGATGGTCGGTGGAGGTGTAGAAGGAGTAGGCGAGGTAGCCGCCGAGCCCGAGCAGTGCCGCGGCACTCAGAGAGGGCAGCACCACCGCCCGGATCCCTTGCCGCCAGTCCTCGCGCAGCAGTCCGCGGAAGCGCACGGCGGCCGCGAGAGCGGTGAGCGCGTACGAGAGGGCGACGACGATCCCGACCGCGTTGACCGTCGCCATGATCATGTCGGCGAGCCGGGGGATCACCAGAGCCAGCGCGGCCACGCACGTCGCCAGCGCGCCGATCAGCAGTGTCCCGGCCGCCGGAGTCCCGTACCGGGAGCTGACCTTGGACCACACCGGCCCGAGCGTACGGTCCCGGCTCATCGCGAACATCCCGCGGGCCGTGGGGATCACCCCGGCCTGGAGCGAGGCGACGGCCGAGAACATCAGGGCCACCAGCGGCAGCGCGGCCAGCGGCTGCGAGGCGAGCCGCTCGCCGAAGAACGCCAGTCCCTCGGCGCCGTGCCCCGCCAACTCCTCCTCGGACAGCACGCGTTGGAAGGCGAGGGAGCCGAGCATGAACAGCCCCAGCATGGTCACCAGCGTGATGATCCCGGCGCGTGACGCGTCCCGGGGATCGCGCACCTCCTCGTTCACCGTGAACGCCGCCTCGAAGCCCCAGTAACAGAACACCGACAGCAGCAGCCCCTGCGCGAGCGCCGTCGCCGAGGGGATCGCGAAAGGGTCGAACCAGCTCAGGCTGAAGGGGTGCGGACCGGTGACGATGCCGTATCCGCAGAAGCCGAGGAGGACGACGTACTCGAAGACGAGCAGCCCGCTCTGCAGGCGCGCGGCGGTCCTGATCCCGGTGACCGCGGTGAACGTGACCGCGACGAGCACCCCGATGCCCACCGCGGTGGTCTGGGCGGTGGAGCCCGGGTCGAGCGCGAGCCCCGCCACCTCGTGCAGCCCTGCCTGCCCGGCCAGTTGGAGCATCGCCGAGCCGGTGACGGCCGTGGTGTACGCGAGGAACGCCACCGTGGCCACGATGCTCACCCAGCCGACCAGGAAACCGAGCCAGGGATTGAGCGAACGGCCCACCCACACATAGCCGTTGCCCGCGTTCGGCTCGACCCGGTTCAGCCGGGTGTAGGCGCCCGCGATCCCGAGGATCGGCAGGAACGCCAGCAGCATGATGGCGGGCAGATGCAGCCCGACGACCCCGGCGGTCACCCCGAGACCGATGCCGATGCTGGTGGTCGCCGCCGTGCTGGACGCGGCGATGGCGACGCCGTCCACGACGCCGAGGGACTTGCGCAGGGTCGGGGGGTCCGCACCGTACGGCTTCTGCGTCATGGCCTGCTCCGATCGCACCAGGAGGCGGGCCCGATACCGGCCCGGTGACCGGAAATGAAACTGCCCGGGGCCTTAACAGGTCAACGTCGTTGACATAAGGTGCCCGGCAAGCACCCAGGGAGAGCCCATGAACGAGCGAGTCGTCCCGCCCGCCGCCCGAAGGCGCAGGCGCCCCACCAAGACGGGTGTCGTTCTCTCCGAGGAGCTGATCGTCGAGACGGCGCTGCGGCTGCTCAAGGAGCATGGCGCCGACGCCCTCACGGTCCGCCGGCTCGGCCTCGCCCTGGGCGCCGACCCCAGCGCCCTGTACCGGTACTTCCACGACACCGACGACCTGCTCCTGGCCATCGCCGACGAACTCATCGGCCGTACGCTGCGCACCTGGCACCCCACCGGCGACTGGCTCGCCGACCTGCGCGACCTCGGCCTGCGCGTGCACTCCGGTTCCCTGGCGCATCCCCAGGCCGCCGTGCTCAGCTCCTACCGCGTGACGGGCCGGATCCACGAGATCCAGGCCGTCGAGACGATCATCGGCGTCCTGCGCGGGGCGGGCTTCCCCGACCCCGAGGCCGTCCGGATCTACCACGCCTTCGTGGACCAGGCCCTGGCCTTCGCGGCCCTCGACGCGGCGAGCGTGGCCCTCCCGCGGGCCGCCCGCGAGGCGGAGGCCGGCGTGTGGCGGGCGACGTACGCACGGCTGCCCGCCGACACACACCCGCACATCGCCGCCACGGCCCGCCACCTGGTGGCCGACATGCGGCGCAGCGCCTACCCGGTGGCGCTCGACATGCTGCTGACCGCGGCGGCGGCCCGCCTGGGAGAGATCACCGCGGCGGGGAACGTCCGCCCGTCACAATGAGGGCCGCTCAGCCGTCAATCATGTACGACGTCCATCAGGAGGCTGCTCGATGACCAACCCGCCCGCCCGCACCCCGAAGCAACGCAAGCAGGACACGCTCAACCGGCTGGAGCACGACGAGGACACCTGGGTGGCCACGGCCGACGGTGACGGGGGAACGCCGTACATGGTCCTCCTGTCCTTCCTCTGGGACGGCGCGACCCTGTTGCTGGCCACGCCCGCCGGCAGTCCGACGGGACGCAACCTGCGGGCGACCGGCAAGGTGCGCATGGGCATCGGACCGACCCGCGACGTCGTCATGATCGAGGGCACGGTGCGGACGCTGGAACCCGTCGACCTGGCGGACGGGGTCGGCGACGCCTTCGCCTTCAAGACCGGTTTCGACCCGCGCCAACTCGCCACCGCCTACCTCTACTTCAGCGTCACACCGCAGCGCGTACAGGCCTGGCGCGAGGCCAACGAGATCGCCGGACGCGATCTGATGCGGGACGGCGAATGGCTCGTGGCCGACTGAATCAGCCGAACGGGGTACCCGGGGAGGCGTGGCAGCAGGTGGCCGAGGAGCCGTCGGCGCCCGGGAATCCGTACGGAGGAAGCATGACACTGGTCACGGCAGGCGTCGTGGTGCTGGACTGCGCCGAGCCCGAGAAGCTCGCCGCCTTCTACAAGGAGCTGCTGGAAGCCGAGGAGACCGACACGAACGCGAACCGTGTGGAGATCCGGGGCACCGACGGCATCCGGATGGCGTTCCGCCGGGACATGTCGGCGACGCCGCCGAGCTGGCCGCGCCCCGAGAACTCCTTCCAGGTGCACCTGGACTTCCACGTGGAGGACCTCGACGAGGCGGAGCGCAGGATCATCGGCCTCGGCGGGCGGGCCCTCGAAACGAAGGACCCGTCCGGACCCTTCGAGGAACGGGGTTACTCGGACCCGGCCGGCCACTCCTTCACGTTGCGCCATGCGGCGGCGACCGCGCCGAAGCAGGACTGACGGCGGGGAACGGTCCGGGGCGCCCCCGCGCCGGAGCCGAAGCGCGGGGCCTCTACAGGGGGAAACCCCGCCGCGACGGGGGGACGCGGCGGGGCCTGAGCGTCGGGTGCCCGGTGGACGCGGGGTCATGCGTACCGAATCCCCGGAATTATCGCCCGATCCCAGCGGTCAGTCGGTCGGCTCCAGTACGAAGACCGGGATCTCCCGGTCGGTCTTCTTCTGGTAGTCGGCGTACGGGGGATACGCCGCGACCGCGCGCTCCCACCACAGGGCCTTCTCCTCACCGGTGACCTCACGGGCAGTGAACTCCCGGCGCTCGGCGCCGTCCTGCAGCTCCAGGCGGGGATCGGACTTGACGTTGTGGTACCAGACCGGGTGCTTGGGGGCACCGCCCAGTGAGGCGACCGCCGCGTAGCGTCCCTCGTGCTCGACGCGCATCAGCGGGGTCTTGCGGATCTTGCCGCTCTTGGCGCCGAGGGTGGTGAGAATGATGACGGGGAGACCCGTGTCCATCAGTGTCGTCCCCTTGGTGCCACCGGAACTCTCGTACAGCTCCACCTGGTCGCGTACCCATTTCGTCGGGCTGGGTTCGTACTCGCCCTCAAGAGGCATGACTTCCGTCCCATCGTCGCGTCGTGCGGGTTCTGTCTCAGCAGAGTTCAACAACCGCACCGGCGCAAGTCATCCCCACCACTACCCGGCGGGGCGGATGCGGTTCGCGGACGCGACGGGGCCACCGGATTTGCCCACGCAAGCGAATCGCTGCGGCGCCGCCTTGGAAGAGATCAAGCCAGGTGTGCGCCACCAGAGCGGCAACACACCTGGCAAACCCGAGGAGCGCCGGCGGCGAACCCCCGCGCTTCGGCCAGATCACACGTCCGGCGCATCTGGCCGAACTTTGTGTGGCCGCGTAGGTGCCTGGGGCATCTAATGAAGATCGGCAAGAGGGAACCAGCGCTTGCGAGGTCACCATGACAGAGCCACTCACGACCGAACCCCCCACGACGGAACCGATTGCCTTCCCCCAGGACCGCACGTGTCCCTACCACCCGCCGACCGCCTACGACCCTTTGCGCGAAGCGCGCCCGCTCTCGCGGATCTCCCTGTTCGACGGGCGTGCCGTGTGGGTGGTGACCGGCCACGCCACTGCCCGTGAACTCCTCAGCGACCCGCGCCTGTCCTCGGACCGCACCCGGCCCGCCTTCCCGGCGCCCACGGAGCGGTTCGCGGCCGTCCGAAACCGCCGCGTCGCGCTGCTCGGACTCGACGACCCCGAGCACCACACCCAACGCCGCATGCTGGTCCCGAGCTTCACCCTCCGGCGGGTCGCCACGCTGCGCCCACGCATCCAGGAGACCGTCGACCGACTCCTCGACCGGATGGCGGACCAAGGCCCGCCGGCCGACCTGGTGAACGCCTTCGCGCTGCCCGTGCCCTCCATGGTGATCTGCGCCCTGCTCGGCGTCCCCTACGCCGACCACGACTTCTTCGAGGAGAAGTCCCGGGGACTGCTGCGCGGCCCCGCCGCGGCCGACATCGAGAACGCGCGCGACGAACTGGACGCGTACTTCGGCTCGTTGATCGACCGCAAGCAGCGGGAGCCGGGCGACGGACTCCTCGACGAGCTCATCCACGAGCAGCTGCGCGAGGGCACGGTGGACCGGGAGGAGCTGATCTCACTGGCGACGATCCTGCTGGTCGCCGGGCACGAGACGACGGCGAACATGATCTCGCTCGGTACGTTCACCCTGCTGAGGCACCCGGAACAGCTGGCCGAGCTGCGCGCCGAGCCGACGCTGATGCCCGCGGCCGTCGAGGAACTGCTGCGCTTCCTGTCCATCGCGGACGGGCTGCTGCGGGTCGCCACCGAGGACATCGAGGTGGCCGGTCAGACGATCCGCGCCGACGAGGGCGTGATCTTCTCGACCTCGGTCATCAACCGCGACGGGCACACCTACCCCGAACCGGACGCCCTGGACTGGCACCGCTCGGCCCGCCAGCACGTGGCGTTCGGCTTCGGCATCCATCAGTGCCTGGGCCAGAACCTCGCCCGCGCCGAGATGGAGATCGCGCTGCCGTCACTCTTCGACCGGTTCCCCGGGCTGCGGCTCGCCGTACCGTTCGACGAGATCCCCTTCAAACCCGGAGACACGATCCAGGGGATGCTGGAACTCCCCCTCACCTGGTAAGAGGCTGCGGCCATGAACATCGACATCTCCATCGACAAGGACGTCTGCATCGGAGCGGGCCAGTGTGCCCTCACCGCCCCGGGCGTCTTCACCCAGGACGACGACGGATTCAGCGAGCTGCTGCCGGGCCGCGAGGACGGCGACGGCGACCCGATGGTGCGGGAAGCGGCCCGGGCTTGCCCGGTCGGGGCCGTCACCGTTACCGAGACCTGAGAGCCGGGCGGATCCCGACGGGCGGGGGACCTGTCGGACCTGCGGGACCTTGAAGTCCTGTGAGGTCCGCGGGTCACTCGTCCAGGACAGCCAGATCGAGGCGGCGCAGGCGACGGCGCTGGCCGCCACAACAGCGGGAGCGGCCTGAGCGGTTGCCCTATCGCCGGGCTTCCACCAGCGCTCGCGCCGCTTCTGCCGCCTGCTCGGCGGGCTCCGTGGTCCGCGTGATGCCCGCGGTCACCATGGCGCCCTCGGCGAGTAGATACAGCTGGTCCGCGAGGGGGGAGGGGAGCCCGGCCTCGGCCACCAGACCCCGCAGATACTCCCTGAACGCGCTTTTGTGGGAGCGGACTTGAGCGCTTACACGCGGCGAGGTGGCGCCGAGTTCCCCGTACGAGTTGATCCAGGCACACCCTCGGAAGTCGGGCTCCGCGAACCACCGCCCCAGCCAGTCGAACACCGCCAGGACGCGCTGCTCTGGCTCCCCCTGCCGGTCGACGTACTCGGCCAGCCGCTGTCGCCAGCGGATGTCGCGCCGCTCCAAGTACGCCTCCACCAGCTGCTCCTTGGCGGGGAACAGTTGATAGAGGCGTTTGAGGGAGACCCCCGAAGCGCCGCGGATGTCATCCATGCCGACGGTCTGGATGCCGCGGCCGTAGAACAACTCCTCCGCGGCGTCCAACGCCTGCTCGCGGGCGGCTGTGCTGTCCATGTACGGGCCATTCCTTGACGGGAGAACGGTGGTTCTCTACGTTAGCAGCCACCGGGGAGAACGATGGTTCTCCCGCTCTTCGAGGAGGCCCCATGACCGCCCGCCCGCCCCTCCCGCCGTTCACCCGCGAGACCGCCGCGCAGAAGGTCCAGGCCGCCGAGGACGCCTGGAACACCCGCGATCCGCACAAGGTCTCGCTCGCCTACTCCGAGGACTCCGTCTGGCGCAACCGCGACACCTTCGTGAAAGGTCGAGCCGAGATCGTCGAACTCCTGACGGCCAAGTGGGCGCGCGAACTGGAGTACGCCCTGCGCAAGGACCTCTGGGCCTTCGACGGCAACCGCATCGCCGTCCGGTTCCAGTACGAGTGCCGCGACGCCGACGGCCAGTGGTGGCGCAGTTACGGCAACGAGCTGTGGGAGTTCGACGAACACGGCCTGATGACCCGGCGCGAGGCGAGCATCAACGACGTACGGATCGAGGAGAAGGAGCGCCGGATCCTCGGCCCGCGCCCTGAGGTCGAACGCGGGGACACCTTCCCGGTTCACTAGGGTCTTCCGGGTGAGCGAACACGCCGAAAAACCCTTCCTCTACGTCGTCGTCTGCGCGGCCGGGATCGCGGTGGAGGTCCCTGCACTGATCACCGCGGCACAGGAGCGGGACTGGGAGGTCGGCGTCATCGCGACCCCGCAGGGCCTCGGCTTCATCGACGCGACGGCAGTCGAGGCACAGACCGGCCGCCCGATCCGGTCCGCGTGGCGGTCTCCCGGCGACCCACGCCCCTTCCCGGCCCCCGACGCGGTGGCCGTGGCACCCGCCACCTTCAACACCGTCAACAAGTGGGCTGCCGGAATCTCCGACACCCTCGCACTCGGAACTCTCTGCGAGGCGTACGGACTTGGTGTTCCGATCGCCGTACTGCCCTGTGTGAGCGAGGCGTTGGCGGCCCACCCCGCCTACCGGGCGAGTGTCGACCGGCTGGGCGGGATGGGGGTCAGGTTCGGGGATCCGTACTCCGGGGAAGCGCAACAGGACGGCGGGCGCCCGGAGTTCCGCTGGGAGCGGGTGCTCGACCTGCTCACTCCTGGCAGGTGACGGTGGGGCCGACGAGCATGCCCCCGGTGAACACGGCCTGGCCCTGCGGCATCCAGTAACCCGCCTTGGAGACGACGGTGGAGCAGGTGTCCTTCACCGACACGCGGACGACGACGGTGGAGGGCCTGCCCGGCTGGAGATCGGTGAGCGCGCAGTCCAGCGCGTGGCCGCTTCTCGCCGTCGACGGGTAGCTGCCGGTCAGCGGATTCACGCAACGGGCGTCGGACGTGGTCAGCTCCACGCCGGACGTCTCCTCGCCGATGATGCCGAGGCGTGCGCTGCCGTCCCCGCGGTCGCTGTCGCGCGCGACCGTGTACGTCAGAGTGGTCACGGTGTTCGGGCGCAGCACGCTCCGGTCGACCTCGATGCGATGCGTGGGCGGTGCCTTCGGCTCGGTCAGGGTCAGTGTGGCGTGGACCTCTCCGCGCAGATCGACTCCGGCGGGCGACGAGCGCACATGCACGCTGCCGCTGACGTCGTAGGTACCGGGGCCGGGGTACTCCTTGCCGCTGGGGAGCGGGCCCGTCCCCACGGTCTGCCCGTCCCGCCGTACGGTCCAGGTGCCCGAGGTGAGACAGACGTACCGCACGGTGCCGCGCCCTCCGCATCGGGCCGGAGCCGACACGGACATGTTCGGACCGCCGGTGCCCACGCAGAGGCTGACGGAGGCGCGCTGCCCGCCCTCGCCCTTGAGGGTGCCCGCGTGCGCGCAGAGCGTTCCCGGAGTGGGCGCGGGGACAGGGGCCGGAGCGCCGGCCGGGGGAGCCTCGGACCTGAGCACGGCTTCCGCGGGCGGCGGCCCCCAGGCGGCCCACCCGAAGGCGGCGGCCAGCACCGCCACCACGCCGAGTGTCCTGGACGTCCTCCGAGGCATGGAGCGTGTGAGCACCGGTTCCTCCTGCACGGCCGCGACCGGCCCGGTGCCGGTCATGCGCTGTCGACGATGCGCGACCGGCCGACCGCCGTGAGGCTCCCACGCCGGACCGTCACCTGAGGGCAGGAACCCCGGGGTCTCCGGGCCTCGGGGGCTTCGGCCTCTTGCCCACGGCCTACGGCCTGCGGAAGATCGTGATGGAGTGACCGACCTCGTCGACCGGTGTGCTGCCGTCGAGCAGCGCCGTCAGCCGTCCGTCGGCCGTGGCGATCGAGGAGTCCGAGACGACGAGCAGACCGTGCACCTCGTCCGGCGGCACCTCGCGCGGATCGGCCGCCTCGATGCCGTAGTACGAGGGCACCCCCGCGCCCTTGTAGACGAGCCAGACCCGCTCCTGTGGGTAGCGCTCGTCCAGACGGTCGGCCAGGCGGCCCAGGTCCTGGCCCCAGTCCACGTTCGAGTCGTGCAGCCGCAGATGGGTCTTCGACGGTCCGCCGAACGCCTCGTTCGAGTACGGCAGGTAGTACGGGTACGCGCGCAGCGAGCTGACGGCGACGAACAGGACCAGGGCCGCCGTGACGACGTACGCCCATCGCCGCCGGAACGCGACGACCGCTGCTGCCGCCACCGCGAGGAACATCGGAACGAAGAGGGCGTAGCGGACGCCGAGGTCGCGGGAGCCGTCCATCGCGGCGGCCAGCAGCAGCGCCGGCGGGACCAGCACGTACGGGGCCGCGGGCCGCAGCCGGGGAACGGTGAGCATCGCCACCGCACCGGCCGACCACAGCACGAGCATGCCGAGCGGTGTCTTCACCAGCAGCGCGGTCGGCAGGTAGTACCAGAGCGCACCGCGATAGTGTCGGCCGAACAGGAAGCCGCCCCACTGGTGGTACTCGTAGCTGAACTGGATGCGCATGCCGTCCCGGAACGGCTCCGGGAAAGGCAGCCAGTCGACGAGGAGCGCGCGCGTTCCACGGATGACCGGCAGGTCTCCGGGGGCCGTCCAGCGCAGATGCGGATCGACGACGAGGTAGGTGGCCCACACCACGGCCAGGGCCACAAAGGCCACACCGGACGCCGCCGCCACGCCTCGGCGCACCTTGGCGGCCGTGCCGAGGCCGGGCCCCCGCCAGACGGACACGACGGCCAGGAGCAGCAGCAACGGAACGGCGGACAGCACGCTCATCTTGGTGGCCATCGCCGCGCCGAGCGCCGCCCCGGCGAGCGGGAGGCAGAGCAGCGGACGCCGCCGCGCCTGCCACAGCAGCCACACCGACGTCAGGAGGAATCCGCAGGCCGGCATGTCGAGGGTGGCGAGCGAACCGTGCGCGATGACGTCCGGCGAGAAGGTGTACAGGGCGAGTGCCACCAACCCGCCCGCCCGGCCCACGAGTTCACGGGCGAACGTCACGACGACCAGACCGAACAGCAGCGTCAGCACGATCACCGGCAGTCGTGCCCACAGCATCAGCCGCCAGGGGTCGTTGCCCGACTCGTACAGCAGACGCTTTCCCAGAGCCGTCTGATCACCCGTGAAGTCGGAGTCCAGGTGCGGGTGGGCGAACACCAGCCCGCTCCCGATGATCAGTTTGCCCAGCGGCGGATGTTCCGGGTTGTAACGCAGGCTGTGCTGCTGGACGTAGACCACCGCCGTGCCCGCGTACACGGGTTCGTCGATGGTCGGCGTCTGCCGCACGGCCGTCGTGACCATCGCGAACGCCATCTGCGCCAGCAGCGCGACCACCGCGAGCAGGAACAGCCGCCGCCGGGGCACGTGGAAACGCCTCGGCGGGTTCCCGCTGGTCGCCGACAGGTGTTCCGCCTGCCTGCCGACGGGGAATGTCAGCATGCCTGTTGGTACGTCCGATCCGTACGCCCGCACTCACCCGAGGGCACCTGTCCTTGCGTGCCCGTCGGCCCGCCGGCCGGTCGCGGTCATCCAGCAGGAATCGCGACCGGAATGCCGAGTATGCACCGTCACCCGACATCTCCGGACGCGCGGGGCGTGCCGCCGGAGCGGAGAGGCGTCGAACGGGCGTCAGGAGTCAGCGGGTCCTGCGGACGTAGTCCTCGTCGCCGGGCGTCGACACCATCACATCCCGGCGCACGATGCTCAGCCGGTCACCGAACCCCGAACGGGCCTTGCGCAGACCGCTGTCGGTGTACTCGATGACGACCACCCGGTCGTCGAACGCTTTGGCGTACGCCCCGCACTCGTCGTACTCGCCGCACTCTTCCGCCACCGCGAAGTCGAGCCCGGTCCTGGCCCTGAGCCCGGCCAACTCCACAGTGTTCTTCTGTGCGATGGCGAGATCGCGAGCGTGTGCGTGGGCCGAGAGCAGGGTGATGAACGCGGTGGCGTCGTCGGCGGTCAGCAGGTTCTGGGAGCGGGTGTAGCTGTCGTAGTTGTCCGGCTCGACCGCGTCGAAGCCCTTGTCGGCGCAGCCGTCGATCCACTGGTTGACCCGCGCCGCGACGCGCTTGCGCTTGGCCGGTGTGCCGATGTCGAGCAGCGCCTCGTCCCAGTCGCCGTCGACGACGACCTCACCCTGCGCGTCGCGCAGCAGCAGGTCGGCGGGCCACTGTTCCTCCTCGCCCGGCTGGACCTGGAAGGCGTTGACGTAGCAGATGTTGTAGAGGCCGGGCGCCGGGGACTCGGAGCGGTCGCGGCTGACGATCCGCACGCCGGACGGCGGGGGATAGGCGCCGCCGATCTGGTAGTCGAACCCCGCGTGCAGCGGCGGGAGTTCGACGTTCGTCGGGGGCGTGGTCGGTTTCGGGGTGGGGGTCGGCTTCGCAGTCAGGGTCGGAGTCGGAGTCGGAGTCGGGCTCGGCTGTCGCGGCGCGGCAGCCGAGCCTTCGCCTTCGTCCTCACCGGAACCGCAGCCCACGAGCATCGACATGGCAGCCAGGACAGCGATCGTCCCTAGACCACCGACGCGGGCAACACGCTTGACGGACATGTCCGCTCCAGCAATCGCGAGTACGGCCCCGCCTCGGACGCTCCCGCGATCCTGGCGACTTGGGCCGGACTTGAACCATGTCCGCTACCGGCTGGGCGTACCTCTGCGTGCCGGGTCTCAGCACGGCACGAAAAGATCCAAGCGTGCGGGCCACGCCCACGTCAAGCGCACCCCGTCGCGCGGGGGCGCCGGTCACGTCAGTGCGGACCCGGCGCCGCGAACTCCGTACCGCAGGGGCCCGCGCCCTCGCTCTCGGGCAGGGGGACGGGTGCCCCGCTCATCGTCAGCGTCCGGTAGAAGCCGCCGATCCGCTGGGTTGAGCGGCCGACGTAGTGGCCGATGAAGGAACGGCGGAAGCGGTCGGAGCTGCGGTTGGGCCCGGAGCCGTGCACCAGGCTGCCGTTGAAGAACAGCACGTCGCCCGGCGCCATGTCGACGGGCACGGCGGTCAGTCCGGGCGGCGGGGGCACGTAGTCACGTACGAAGGACACCTCGGCGTCCGCCTCCTCCGGGCAGAACAGATCCATGCGGTGCGTGCCCGGCACGACCTCCAGACCGCCGTTCTCGCGGTCGATCACATCGCAGGCGATCCAGGCGGCCACACAGGTGCCCGGCTCGACCCGCAGATAGAAGTTGTCCTGGTGCAGCGCCTGACCGCGGGCACCGGGCGGCTTGAAGTAGAACATGCTCTGCGCGGCCAGGACTTCCTCGCCCAGCAGCGTTTCCATGATGTCCCGCAGGCGCGGGTCGAGGAGGCGGTGCAGGGAGAGCGCGTTGATGCGGTGCGGGTGCAGGACCCGTGGATAGGCGTGCAGCGGATCGGCCGGGCCTTCGGCCTCGGTGGCACGGGGTTCGAAGTGTCCCGGCACCGGGCCCGCGGCGTGCAGTGCCGTGAACTCCGCGCACAGCGCCTCGATTTCGGCGCCGGTGAACAACCCGGGCACCACCGCGAAGCCGTCGCTCTCGAACCGGTCGTGCAGCGCGCCCATGTCCGTGACTGTCATCCGGCCGTCCCTTCTCGCCTGTGTCCAAGATGCCTTACGCCGGGTCGCCCTGCCTTGCGACGAGGTCCGCCTGAAGCCCTACGGAGCGGCGCCGGGCAGGGTCGTGACCTCCGGCGCCGTTTCCGGCCAGACCAGCAGCACAGGGCAGGGGACGTGGTCGACGACGAAACGGCCGGCCGGTCCCAGGCTGCGCGGGCCGAGGCGGGAGCGGTCGCCGTCCCTGGCCAGCACCAGCAGGTCGGCGCCCTCGGCGGCGGCGACCACCTCCCGCTCGGCGCGCCCGGTGCGTTCCAGCCGCGTGCATGGGCGGGCCAGCCGCTCGGCGGCCGCGTCGAGGAGCCGCTCCGCCGAGGAGGTACCGAGGTCTTCGAGGCGGTCACCGGGGTCGTGCTCGGAGTGGGCGCGGCCGAGCAGCCCGGCGAAGGCGCCGTATGCCAGGCCGGGGACACCGGGCTCGTCGACGTGGAGCAGCACCACATCCGTCGCGTGCGGCGCGTGACGGTGCACGGCGTCCACGCACGCGGGCCAGGTTCCCTCGACGAGCCAGACGATCACCCGCATGTGTTTCAGCCTCCGACGACTTGGAGTGAGAGCCACAGGGCCAGTACGGCCGGGATCAGTGCGGCCGGCACGGCGATCAGGCCGAGCCGGGTGAACTCCTTGAGGTCGACTCCATGTTCGTGCTGGTGCACGATACGCCGCCACAGCAGGGTCGCCAGGGAGCCCGCGTAGGTCAGATTGGGGCCGATGTTGACCCCGAGCAGGACGGCAAGCACCGCGCCGGAACCGGAGCCGGCGGCCAGCGGGATGAGTACGAGGACCGCGGGCAGGTTGTTGATCAGGTTGGCCAGCACGGCCGCGAGCGCTGCGATGCCGAGCAGCGCGAGCAGGCCGCTGCCGTCCGGAAGCAGCCGCCCGAGGGCGTCGGCGAGCCCGTTGTCGACCACCGCCCGTACGACGATGCCCAGCGCGAGCACGAACGCCAGGAAGGCCGGCGCGGTGGCGCGGGCCACGGTGAGCGGGGTGGCCCGCCGACGGACGAGGGCGCGCGTGGCGAGCACCAGTGCCCCGGCCGCGGCGGACCACGCCGGATCGATGCCGAGCGCGGAGGCGACGACGAACCCCGCGAGTGTGCAGCCCACCGTGACCAGCGCGAAGAGCGGCATGGCGGGCGGCTCACCGACTTCGGGCACCGGGATGGCTGCAGCGCCCAGGTCGCGGGCGAAGAAGCGTCGGAAGACCACGTACTCGGCGCCGATCGCGACCAGCCAGGGGAGGAGCATCAGCGCGGCGAAGCGGGTGAAGCTCAGACCGCTGGCGCTGAACGCGAGCAGATTGGTGAGGTTGGAGACCGGCAGGAGCAGCGAGGCGGTGTTGGAGAGATGGGTGCAGGCGTACACGTGGGGCTTGGGGCGGGCGCCCATCCGTGCCGCGGTGGCGAACACGACGGGGGTGAGCAGCACGATGGTGGCGTCCAGGCTGAGCACCGCGGTGATCGCGGAGGCGAGCCCGAAGACCGCGGTCAACAGTCGGCCGGGGCGGTCCGCCGCCCAGCGCGCCATCCATGCTCCGCAGGCCCGGAAGAGCCCCTCGTCGTCGCAGAACCGGGCCAGCACCAGCACCGCCGCCAGGAAGCCGATCACCGGTCCCAGATGCGCGGCCTCCGTGACGACGTGGTCCCAGGAGATCGCGCCGGTGACGATGACGAGGGCGGCCGCGGGAACCGCCACTACCGCCTCGGGCCAGTCGAAGGGGCGGATCACGGCGCAGGCGAGCACCACGACCAGCAGGACGATGGAGAGGGCTTCGGCGAGCGGGGCGTTCAGGGTTCGGTCCTCCGGGACACGGGCGTGGTGCCCCTTCATCCAACCAGGCCGGCCGCGTCGGGCCGGCTCGCCACCCTCCCCGAGGAAGCCGTCCGTGACGCGTGGGCCGAGTGCCTTGCCCAGGGACTTCCTCCGAGGCCGTCGGCAGACGTACGCCGACTTCGTCAGTCCTCGACCAGCGTCAGTTCCGCCCAGATGGTCTTGCCGTCGGTCGTGTGGCGGCTGCCCCAGCGTTGCGTCAGCTGGGCGACGAGCAGGAGTCCCCGGCCGCCCTCGTCGAAGATCTTGGCCCGGCGCAGATGCGGTGCGGTGTGGCTGCTGTCGGAGACCTCGCAGATCAGGGTGGTGGCGTCGTGGATGAGGCGCAGCCGGATGGGTGGTTCGCCGTACCGGATGGCGTTGGTGACCAGTTCGCTCACCACGAGTTCGGTCGTGAACGTCGCCTCGCTCAGGCTCCAGTCGTCCAGCTGGGCGACGACCTGCTTGCGGATCGCCGCGACGAGGGCCGGGTCGGCGGGAATGTCCCAGGTCGCCACCTGGGAAGGGGGCAGCCCGTGGGTACGGGCGAGCAGCAGGGCCACGTCGTCCGGGGCGCCGCCCATGGGCAGCAGCGACCGGAGGATGGCGTGGCACGCCCCCTCCAGGGAGTCCGAGGAGCGCTCCAGCGCGTCGCGCAGCAGCTGATGCCCGGCGTCGATGTCCCGCTCGCGGCTCTCGATCAGGCCGTCGGTGAACAGCGCGAGCACCGTGCCTTCGGAGAGTGCGAGTTCGACGGACTCGAAGGGCAGTCCGCCCAGGCCGAGCGGCGGCCCCGCGGGGAGGTCGATCTCCCGGGCCGGGCCGCCCGGCGGGAGCATCACGGGCGGTGGGTGGCCCGCCCGGGCCAGGGTGCAGCGCCGGGAGACCGGGTCGTACACGGCGTACAGGCAGGTGGCGCCGACCTCGCCGGTGGTGCCCTCGGCTCCGGCCTCCGCGGACAGTCGTACGACGAGGTCGTCGAGGTGGGTGAGCAGCTCGTCCGGGGCCAGGTCGATGTCGGCGAGGGTGCGGACCGCGGTGCGCAGGCGCCCCATGGTCGCCGAGGCCTGGATGCCGTGGCCGACCACATCGCCGACGACCATGGCGACCCGCATCCCGGACAGCGGGATCACGTCGAACCAGTCGCCGCCCACCCCGGCGCGCGCCGCCGGAAGGTAGCGCGAGGCGGCCTCCACGGCGGCCGTCCGGGCCAGCGACTGGGGGAGCAGACTGCGCTGGAGGGCCAACGCGGTCTCGCGCTCCCGGGAGAAACGGCGGGCGTTGTCGATGCAGACCGCGGCCCTCGCGGTGACCTCCTCGACGAGCAGCACGTCCTCGGGGGTGAAGGGGTCGGGCCGCCGGTAGCGGGTGAGGACGGCCACCCCCAGGGTCTGGCCGCGGGCCCGGATCGGCACCGACATCGTGGTGTGCACCCCGTACTCCTCGACGCGCTGGGCGCGCCGGGTGTCCACGGAGAGCCAATCCTTGAGCGAGGCGGCGGCGTCCGGTGCCACGATCGTCCGCCCCGCCGTCAGGGAACCCGCGTGCGGTGAGGAGGCGGGGTAGACGTCGACCTCTCCGGGCTGGAGGACCGACTCGGGGGAGCCCGGGTGCACCGACTGATGGGCGGCCCGGCGCAGTGTGATCGGCACGGTAGGGGGCTCGGCGCGGTACTCGCCCGCGTGCTCCGGGGGATCCAGCAGATCGACGCTGACGAAGTCGGCGAGCGCGGGCACGCAGACGTCGGCGAGCTCCTGGGCCGTTCGTGTGACGTCGAGGGTGCTGCCGATGCGGAAGCTCGCCTCATTGACGAGCTGGAGCCGCTCGCGGGCCTTGTACTGCTCGGAGAAGTCGTGCGCGGCCATGCACACGCCCCGCACCCGGCCCTCGGGGTCGATCAGCGGCGCGATCCGCGCCAGCCAGGCGTGCGCGCGGTCCTCGCCGCCCGTGCGCAGGAACGTCTCCACGTCGCGACCCGTTCCGGAGTCGAACACCTGGTGCAGGTGCTCCTCCAGCTCCTCGCTCTCCGGTTTGCCGCCGATCTCGGAGAGTCGCAGGCCCAGGATGCGGTCCTCCGGCAGACCGACCACGTCGGCCATGGCGCGGTTGACGCCGTACAGCCGCAGGCGTTCGTCGTATACCGCGGTGGGGCATGGGGACTGCGCCAGCACGGCGGTAGTCAGGGGGTCGTCCAGTGGGCGGCGCGGGCTGGCTTCCAGCGGGGTGACCACGAGCCAGTCGCCGCTCTTGTCCTGCCGCGGCGGCCGGTGATGGGCCAGTACCCACACGGACACGGTGGAGCCGTCGCGGTGCCGCAGATCGAGGGTGCCGTTCCAGCGCTCACCACGAGGGATTCGCGACCCGGCCGGAACGGTCGCGTCGGCGGTCAGCAGAGCGGCGGCGGGCGTGCCCTCGACTTCCGCCGGGGCATGGCCCAGCAGACGGCGGGCCCCCTCGTTCCAGTGGACCAGGGTGCCGTTCTCGTCGATGACCGCCCGTGCTGTGGCGGCCTCGTCGAAGGGGTGGACCGGGCTCATAGTCGCCACTCCATTGCGCACACTCACAGTGAACAGGCGCGTCACTCCTGTACCAGCCTAGTGCGTGGACGGCCACAGCACTCGGGACACAGCTCTCCGCGCCAGGGGGCACGTTCTGTCGATCGCGCCGTCCCGCCTGCCCCGGTGGTTTCGGGCCGATCGTGACGCGCGGGACGGAAGTGAGTGCCGGACTCTTGACGGCTGCACGTGTCACCCCGTCAGAATCTGTTTATTCACGATCAGTTGTGATGACTTATGGGCCCTTGACGAGGGAGAGCCGCCATGACGGTCACTCGAAGATCGGTATTGATCGCAGGAACCGCCTTACCGGCGGCCGGGGCACTGTCGGGCGCCGCCGACGCCTGGGCCGCGTCCTCCGGGCACACCCCGGGCAGACGCACGCTCCCCTTGCGCGACGGCTGGCGCTTCGCGCTGGTCGACCCGGGTGGTGTCACCGACCCCACCGGCGCGTACGAGGGGGCCGCGGACCCCGGCCACGACGACTCGGCCTGGCGCGAGGTGGCCGTACCGCACGACTGGAGCATCGAACTCACCCCGACCACCGAACACGGCACCAGCAGCGGAACCGGCTTCCTCCCCGGCGGCCTCGGCTGGTACCGCACCACCTTCACGCTGCCGCCGGCCCTCGCGGGCAAGCGGATCTCCGTGGAGTTCGACGGCGTCTACATGGACTCGTACGTGTACTGCAACGGCACGGAGGTCGGCCGACACCCCTACGGATACACGGGGTTCGCCTTCGACCTCACCGAACTGCTGCACACGGACGGCGGCACCGACAACGTCATCGCGGTCCAGGTCAGGAACCAACTCCCCAGCAGCCGCTGGTACTCGGGCAGCGGCATCTACCGCGAGGCCCGCCTGGTCGTCACCGAGCCGGTGCACGTCGAGCGGTGGGGCACCTACGTCACGACCGAGGAGCTGAGCGATGCGCGGGCGGTCGTCCGCGCGCAGGCGACCGTCGTCAACTCGTCCGGCACCGACAGCCGGGTCACGGTCCGGTCCAGAGTCGTCGGCCCCGACGGGCGCACCGTGACCCGCGCCGATTCCACGGTCACGGTGGGAGCGGTCCCACATGTGGAGCCCCACGAACTCACCGTGCCCCGCCCGCGGTTGTGGTCCTTCGACACCCCGCACCTCTACACCCTGGTGACGGAGCTGAGCGTCGGCGGGGAAACGGTCGACACCTACCGCACGACCTTCGGCATCCGCCAGGTCGTCATCGACGCCGACAACGGCCTCTCGCTGAACGGTGATTACGTCAAGCTCCGCGGCGTCAACCTCCATCACGACCTCGGCGCGCTGGGCGCCGCCGTCGGCGCGGACGCCGTGGAACGCCAGCTGACCATCATGAAGAGCATGGGCGTCAACGCCCTGCGCACCTCCCACAACCCGCCCTCACCGCAGGTCGTCGCCGCCTGCGAACGGCTCGGCATCGTCATGATTGTCGAGGCCTTCGACTGCTGGCGGCGCGGCAAGAACACCTACGACTACGGCCGGTTCTTCGACCAGTACGCCGACGCCGACATCGCCGAGATGGTCGGCGCGGCCCGCAACTCGCCCGCCGTCATCATGTGGTCCATCGGCAACGAGATCCCCGACTCGACCTCGACGGCGGGTCTCGCCATGGCCGACCGGCTCATCGCCGGCGTCAAGAGGCTCGACACCAGCCGCCCGATCGTCATCGGCTCGGACAAGTACCGCTCGCTGCCCGCCGTCGGCTCCCCGGCCGACCTGATGCTCGCCAAGATCGACGGACTCGGCCTCAACTACAACACCGCCAAGTCGGTCGACGCCCTGCACGCCCGCTATCCGCAGCTGTTCCTGTTCGAGTCGGAGTCCTCGTCCGAGACGTCCACGCGCGGCACCTACCAGGAGCCCGAACACCTCAACACCGGCGAGAACCACACCCCGGGCAAGCGCGCGACCTCCTCGTACGACAACAACCTCGCCTCCTGGACGATGAGCGGCGAGTACGGGCTGAAGAAGGACCGGGACCGCAAGTGGTTCGTGGGCGAGTTCCTGTGGTCGGGCATCGACTACCTGGGCGAACCCACGCCGTACGACGTGTTCCCCGTGAAGGCGTCCTTCTTCGGCGCCGTCGACACCGCCGGGTTCCCCAAGGACACGTACCACCTCTTCAAGAGCCAGTGGACCAGCGAGCCGATGGTCCATCTGCTCCCCATGAGCTGGAACCACGAGGAGGGCGACACGGTCGAGGTCTGGGCATACGCGAACGTCGACACCGTGGAGCTCTTCCTCAACGGAACATCGCTCGGCACAAGGAGCTTCGACATCAAGAAGACCACCGACGGCCGCCCCTACCTGGAGACCACGGAGGCCACCGGCGACGACAAGACGGTCACCGGCGGTCCCTGGCCCGGCAGTTACACCAGCCCGAACGGCAGCGCGGGCAAGATCCACCTCAGTTGGAAGGTGCCGTACGCGCCCGGCGAGCTGAAGGCGGTGGCGCGCAGCGACGGCCGCACGGTCGCCACCGACGTCCTGCGCACGGCCGGGGCATCGCACGCGATACGCCTCACCGTGGACCGCAAGTCACTGACTGCGGATGGGCGTTCGCTCGCCTTCGTGACGGCCGAGGTGGTCGATGCCCGAGGCGTGGTCGTGCCCGACGCCGAGAACCTGATCGCGTTCGCGGCCGACGGCGGCTCCCTGGCCGGACTCGACAACGGACGGGAGGAGAGCGCGGAGCGCTACCAGGCCAGCACGCGAACAGCCTTCCACGGCAAGGCACTTGCCATCGTGCGAGCGGGCACGAAGGCCGGGTCCGTCAAGGTGACGGCACGCTCGGACGGGCTGCGCACGGGGACCGTCTCCCTGCGCGCCACCCCCGGCCGCTCCAGGGCGACCACCCCGGCCGCCGCCTTCGAGCCCGACCCGGGTCCCGGCGCCCCGAACTACCCCTTGGCGGACGCCAGTTACTCGGGCCGTGCCGACACCCTGCCCGCCGCGATGCTGGACGGCGACGCGGCCACCGGCTGGTCCAACGCCTTCTACAAGTCGGCGACGGCCCTGCTGCCCGCGTTCAGCGGAGCCCGCCCCGAGGACTGGGTGTCGGTGACCTGGGCGCGTTCCCGCACCGTCGACCGGGTGGAGGTCTCGTTCACCGTCGACGCGACGCACACCCTGCCCGCGTCGGTCGAGGTGGAGGTCTGGGACGGTGAGCGATATGTGCCGGTCAAGGGCGCGGCGGTGGACTGGGCGACCGCGTCCGACGCGGCGACGGTGATCACCTTCGACGCGGTACGGGGCTCACGGCTCCGGCTCGTCCTGACGAGCCGCCACCCCGGCGAGGCCCACGGGCACCACCGCGTCAGCCGACTTGAGGTGCCCGCGGGCTGAGCACCACGGTGTGCCGGTCGCCGACCGCATGGACCGCGCCGGCGTCCCGCACGGTTGACGGGTGGCCGACCGGCGCGGCTGAGCGGGCGGCCGGCCGGCCACACTTCAGCCGCGCCGGCCTGCCCGCTCATCCGCCCAACGCCCGGTCCAGATCGGCGATCAGCTCGTCGCAGTCCTCCAGACCGATGGACAGCCGCAGCAGCGAGTCGTCCACACCGACCGCGGTTCCGGCCGTGGTGCAGTGGGTCATCCGGGCCGGGTGCTCGATCAGGGATTCCACGCTGCCCAGCGACACGGCGAGCGTGAACACCTCCGTGCGCTCGCACACCAGGCCCGCCGCGTCCGCGTCCCCGTCCACCACCAGCGACACCACACCGCCGAACCCGTGCCGCATCTGCTTCGCGGCCAGCGCGTGGTCGGGATGGGAGGCGAGGCCCGGGTAGAACACCTCGCGCACCGCAGGGTGGGTCCGGAGGAACTCGGCGATCCGCTGGGCGCTCTCACAGATCTGCCGCATCCGCACCGGGAGCGTCTTGACACCGCGCTGTACCAGCCAGGCCTCCTGCGGTGCCGCCATCGTGCCGAGCATCCCGACATGACGGGTGATCACCTCACCGAGCTCCGGGTCCGCGCACACGACCGCGCCGCCCGTGATGTCGGAGTGCCCGCCCAGATACTTGGTGGTGGAGTGCACGACCACGTCGGCGCCGAGGGCCAGCGGCCGCTGGAGATACGGCGACGCGAAGGTGCTGTCGACCACGAGCAGAGCCCCCGCGTCATGGGTCAGGGCCGCGACGGCAGCGATGTCCGTGACCTTGAGCAGCGGGTTCGACGGTGTCTCGGCCCAGACCAGCGCGGTGACACCGGGACGCAGCGCGGCGGCTACCGCGTCCAGGTCGCCCATGTCGACGGCTGTGTGCTCCAGCCCCCACCGCCGGTAGACGTCCGAGACCAGGTCCCAGGTGCCGCCGTACACGTTGTCCGGGATCACGATGTGCGCCCCGGACCGGCCCAGGGCCTGCAGCACCGTCGTGCTCGCCGCCATACCGGAGGCCACGGCCACCGCCGACGCCCCGCCCTCCAGGGAGGCCAGGCACTCCTGCAGGGCGTCACGCGTGGGATTGGCGATCCGTGAGTAGTCCCAGCCGCCGTCGACGGGCCGGGCATGCGGTCGTACGAAGGTGGAGGCGAGGTAGACCGGAGTGGTCACCGAACCGTTGTGCCGGGCCGGGTCGTGTCCGGCGTGCACGGCGCGGGTCGCGAAAGAGCGCTCGGAGGTCATGGCGCGGAGATCTCCTCATCGTCGGTGGTTCTGGGGGACCTGCGGCGGCGCGGGAGAGGCCGGCAGCGGCCCGGCGGCGGCGATCAACCGACGGGCCCGGCCGAACAACTTGGGCTGGTTCATGGCCAGTACGGCCGTCGGCAGACCGCCCCGGCGGAAGACGGCGAGAAAGCTGCGTGACGCGAAGCTGCCGTCCGTGACCTCGACCTGGTCGTCGGGCTCGGTGTGTCCGGCGAACTGGATCCGCACGCCGAACTGGTCCGACCAGAAGTACGGAGCCGTGGTGTACGCCGCCGTGCTTCCCGGACCGTCGAGCAGCCGCGCGGCCGCGACGGCGGGCTGTTCGAGAGCGGCGGTCCAGTGCTGGGCACGGTGATGACGGCCCAGCCAGGGATGGAAGGGGCGGGCACAGTCCCCGACGGTCACGACACCGGGCAGAGCGGTGCCGCACCCCGCGTCGCACACCACGCCGTCGTCCAGCACGAGACCGCTCCCCGCCAGCCAGTCCACCGCGGGACGGGAACCGATCGCGACCAGGACCACGTCCGCGGACAGCTGCCGTCCGTCGGCCAGCCACACCCCGGTCACCCGGTCACGGCCCGCCAGACCGGTCACCGCCGCGCCCGTGATCAGGCGGATTCCGTGCTCGGCGTGGAGCGCGGCACTCACCTCGTTCCCGACCCTGCCGAGGATCCGGGTGAGCGGCGCGGGCCCGCGCTCCACGACGGTGACATCGAGGCCGAGGGCCGCCGCACTGGACGCGGCTTCGGCACCGATCAGCCCGGCGCCCACGACCACCAGCCGTGCCCCCGGCCGCAGTTCGGCCCGCAGTGCCTCGGCGTCGGCGAGGGTGCGCAGCACATGAACGCCCGCGAGCTGCGCCGTGCCGGGCAGTGGTACGGCGGTGGCGCCGGTGGCCACGACGACGCCGTCGCACACCACCCGGGTGCCGTCGTCCAGGTGCACGGCACGCCCGGCCGTGTCCAGCAGGACCGCGCGCCGGCCCAGCCGCCGGTCCAGGTCCAGCGCGGCGTCGGAGTCCGCCGTCAGAGTGAGGTCGGCCGCCTGCGCCCGGCCCAGGAGAAAGTCCTTCGACAACGGCGGCCGGTCGTACGGCGGGACGTCCTCCGCGCCGACGATCACCAGCCGCCCGTCGTAGCCCCGGGCCCGTAGCGCGCGGGCGGCGGACAGTCCGGCCAGGGACGCCCCGACGACGGCGACACTCCTCATCGGCCGCTCCCGGCGGATGCAGCCGTGTCCGTCCCGGCGTCCACGTGAACGACACCGTCGCGCACCTCGACCGCGTACACCCGCACCGGCCCCATGGCCGGCGGTCCGCTCGGGCGCCCGGTGCGCAGGTCGAAGCTAGCCGAGTGCAGCGGGCACTCGACGAGGCAGCCCTCCAGCCAGCCGTCCGAGAGATAGGCCTCCTGGTGGGTGCAGCGGTCGTCGACGGCGTACAGCTCTCCGTCGGCGTTGAACACCGCGATGCGCCGGTGCTCGGTCTTCACCACGGCCACCTCGCCGGGCGGGAGTTCGTCCAGCCGGCACACCTCGATCACGACCGTTCCCCCTGGCCGGGGAGGTCCGAGCCCATGGCTTCCTGGTACCAGCGGTAGTACCAGCGGCCGATGATCTCCTGCTCGGTGGGGACGAGGACCCCGCCGTTCCGGTAGGCGCGGGACTTCATGTTCGGCTGGCACCACTGGGACGCGGCGAAGTCCTGCTCGTTGACACGGTGGAACAGCTCGACGCTGTCCGCGATGTCGTACGCCGCTCCCTGCGCGACTGTCTCCGGCGGGAACAGCCACTCGCACACCACCCGGGTGGTCTCGGGCGTGAGCATCTCGAAGCGGTGGATGATGACATGGTCGGGGAGGAGCGAGATGAAGCAGTTCGGCCGCATCACCATCCCGTAGTACTTGCGGTCGTCGTGCTCCTCCAGGCCCCCGATACGCGGGAGTTCGGCGGTCCCGCTGACTGAGAAGGACGTCTTGCCCTCGGCGAAGAGATAGCCGTCGGTGTCGTACGTCGCGTCCGCGCCGCCGGTGAGATTGCGGAACTGGGGGAGTGTCTCGACGAGTTCGGGGTGGATGGTGCCGCAGTGGTAGCACTCCTGGAAGTTCTCCTGGATGATCTTCCAGTTGGCGGCGACCTCGTAGTCGACGCGCTTGCCCAGCACCAGGTCGGCGAGCCCGTAGCGGGCGAACTTGTCCCGGTCGCCGCCGAGCCGGTAGTCGAGCTGTGGCCAGATCTGCTCCTCGAAGGGCTCGGGGTCGGCGGCCAGGCTCACCCAGACCAGGCCGTGCCATTCGGCGAGGTGCACCGGGTGCAGGCTGTAGTCGGCCTTGTCGATGGAGTCCATGGACTGCCAGTTGGGGGCCGTGATCAGGCGGCCGTCCAGCTGGTAGGCCCACGCGTGGTACGGGCAGCGGATCGCCTTGCCCGCATCCCCCGAGTCGGTCAGGCACAGCTGGGCGCCGCGGTGCCGGCACACGTTCAGGAATGCCCGCAGCTTCCGGTCCCGGCCGCGCACCACGAGCACGGTCTCGTCGCCGAGCGCGGTGCGCACGAACCGGCCGGGCGTGGGCACGTCCTCGGCCCGGCACACGTACATCCACTGCTTCTCGAAGATGTTCCGCTTCTCCAGTTCGAAGACCGCGGGGTCGGTGTAGTAGTGACCGGGCAGCGTCGGCAGGAACACCGAGGCGGGGGCGGTGGTCATCGGCGTACTCCTCTCAAGAACCGGGGGACCGGGTGCAGTGAGGTCAGTTGAGAAGGCCCTTGGAGTCCAGCCAGTCCTGGGCCGCCTCCTCGGGGGTCAGGCCGTCCACGTCGACGTCCGCGTTGAGTTTCTGCAGGGTCGCGTCGGTGAGCTTCGCGGTGACCGGCGCCATGATCTCGGCGATCTCCGGGTACTTGTCCGCGATGGCATCGGGCAGTGTCAGCGACGCGTTGTAGACCGGGAAGAAGTGCTTGTCGTCCTCCAGCACCTTGAGCTTGAGTGATTCGATGCGGCCGTCGGTGGTGAACACCTCGCCGAAGGTGCAGGTCTTGCCCTCGCCGGTCTCGTTGTAGATGACGCCGGTGTCGAGCATCTTGATGTTGTCGTCGGGCACGTCGATGTCGTACGTCTTCTCCACGCCGGGCCAGCCGTCGTCGCGGGTGGAGAACTCGCTCTCCAGACAGAAGGTCGCCTTGGACGGGTCGGACTTGGCGAGGGCCGCGATGTCGGAGAGCTTGGTCAGACCCAGTTCCTTCGCCGTGTCCTCGCGCAGGGCGAGGGCGTAGGTGTTGTTGAGGGGCGCGGGCTCCAGCCACACGATCTTGTTCTTCTCCAGGTCCTCGTCGCGCACGTCCTCGTACTGCTCCGTCGCGTCCGCGATCGGGGTGGTGTGTTCGAGGTAGCTGATCCAGCCGGTGCCGGTGTACTCCCAGTACAGGTCGATATCACCGCTGGTGAGAGCCTGGCGGGTGGTGACCGAGCCCTTGATGTTGGTCTTGTCCTCGACCTCGGCGCCATGCGCCTGGAGCACCTTCATGGTGATCTGGCCGAGCACGATGTTCTCGGTGAAGTCCTTGGAGCCCACGGTGAGGGTGGCGCCGTCGAGTTCGTCGCCGGCGCTGCCGGTGGCGGCCTGGGTGTCGCCGCCGCAACCGGAGACGAGCAGCGCGGTCGCGGCGGCCGAGGCGAGCAGGGCGGAGGTTCTGGCAGGGCGAGGCAGAGGCATGGGCATGGGCATGGGCATGGCGAGACTCCGTGCTGGTGAGGGGGACGGGCGTGCGATGCGGGGCCGCATGATTCGACAAGGCGACCCGGTCGGGCCTACAGACCCTTGGGTTTGAGGAGGCTCTCGGCGACGCCGCCGAGCCAGTCGAGGAGGAAGGCGACGGCGCAGGCCAGCACGCTGCCGGTGACGAGGACCGGCATCCGCTGGAGCTTGATGCCGTTGACGATCATGTCGCCGAGACCGCCCGCGTTGACGAAGGTGGCGATGGTCGCCGTACCGACCGCGAAGACCAGGGCGGTGCGCAGCCCGGCGAGGATCACCGGCACGGCGAGCTTCAACTCGACCAGCAGCAGCACCTGTACGGGCCGCATGCCCATGCCCCGTGCGGTCTCCACGAGGGAGCGGTCGACCTGATCGATGCCGGTGATCGTGTTGCGCAGCACCGGGAGCACCGCGGAGGCGACCAGGCCGATGACCGCCGTACGGAAGCCCACGTCGAGCTGGATGGTGAGCAGGACGAGCAGTCCGATCGCGGGGACGGCCTGTCCCGCGTTGGCGATGACGAGCACCAGTGGGGTCGCCCGGCGCAGCAGTGGCCGGGTGACGAGGATTCCTGCCGGGACGGCGATGACGACGACGAGCAGCGCGGCGGTGAAGCTGAGCCGCAGATGCTCGGTGACCCGCTCCACGATGTACGTACGGTTCAGGGTTCGCCGCTCGATGGAGTCCAACTCCTGGGCCGATACCCAGAGATAGAGGGTGCCGAGCACCAGGGCGAGGGCGGCTGGGGTGCCGAGGTGCCGGAGGGCGGCCGGTCGGCGGAGTGCCGGGACCTTGACAGGTGACAGGGATTCAACCGACATGGGTCTCCTCCTGTGCCGACAGGGCGCGGCACACGTCCGCGAAGGCCAGCGCGCCGGTGACCGCGCCCGCCTCGTCCACGACGGTCACCGACTCGCCGCCCCGCTGGAGGATCAGATCCATCACGTCCCGCAGGGAGGCCGAACCGTCCACGGTGGGCAGCGAGTTGGAGGCGGCCGGCACCGGGCCCAGCTTCACGTCGGCCACAGTCGCCAGGGCGAGTTGCTTCAGGTACGGGGCGGAGCCGATGAAGCTGCGTACGTAGTCGTCGGCCGGAGCGGCCAACAGTCGCGCCGGTGTGTCGTACTGGACGATCCGCGAGCGCTCGGCGAGGACGGCGATCCGGTCGCCGAGCTTCAGCGCCTCCTCGAAGTCATGGGTGACGAAGACGACCGTCTTGCCCAACTCCCGCTGGAGCCGCCGGAATTCGGTCTGCAGCCGCTCCCTGGTGATCGGGTCGGTGGCACCGAACGGCTCGTCCATCAGCAGAACGGGGGGATCGGCGGCCAGGGCCCGGGCGACACCGACGCGCTGCTGCTGCCCGCCGGAGAGCTGCCGGGGGTAGCGGGCGCGGAAGGCGGCCGGGTCGAGCCCGGTCATCTCAAGCAGCTCGTCGACCCGCGCGCTCACCTTGGCCTTGCTCCAGCCGAGGAGCTTGGGCACGAGCCCGATGTTCTGCGCGATCGTCATGTGCGGGAAGAGACCGATCTGCTGGACCACGTAACCGATGTGGCGGCGCAGCTCGTTCGGGTCGAGGCCCAGCACGTTCTGGCCGTCGATGGAGACCGTGCCGGAAGTCGGTTCGATCAGCCGGTTGATGATCTTCATCGTGGTGGTCTTGCCGCAGCCCGACGGCCCGACGAACATCGTGGTCTGCCCGGCCGGTATCTCCATGGTGACCTTGTCGACGGCGGGTTCCCGCTGCCCCGGATAGACCTTGGTGAGCTCGTCGAGGCGGATGCTCAGGCCGCGGCCCGTGCGCGCGGTGTCAAACATGGAGCCCCCTCGGGGTGGTCAGGCGGCGCAGCAGTACGTAGAAGAGGTCGAAGGCGAGCGCGACGAGGACGACGCCGACGGTTCCGGCGATCGCTTCGTTGAGCGCGTTCGCGGAGCCGAGCCGGGACAGCCCGTCGAAGATCGGCAGGCCGAGCCCCGGACCGGCCACGTAGGCGGCCATCGCCGCGATGGCCACCACCATCTGCGTGGCGACACGGATTCCGGTCAGGATGTACGGCCAGGCGAGCGGGAGTTGGACGATCGCGAGCACCCGGGCAGGGCCGAGGCCCATCCCGCGGGCCGCCTCGACGACGGCCGGGTCGACCTCGCCCAGGCCCACCACGGTGTTGCGCAGGATCGGCAGCAGCGAATAGAGGGTGAGCGCGGTCAGCGAGGGAGCCCAGCCGAGGCCGAGCAGCGGGATCAGCAGGCCGAGCAGTGCGAAGGAGGGAAGGGTGAGCAGCCCGCCGGCGGTCGCCGTGGCGGCCGCGGCGAGCCGGGGCCGGTTCCAGGCGAGCACACCGGTGCCGACCGAGACGGCCGTGGCGATCAGGACCGCGAGCGCCACAAGGAGGGCGTGCTGCGCTGCCTGGTCAAGGAGCAGGTCGCCGCGGCGCTGCAGATACTCACCGAAGGTCATGACCCGCCCTCCGGATTCCGCGCGGCCTCGGCGAACCTGAAGTCGCTCGGGTGGTCGGGGTCCGTGATCGCCGGGCGGTCGACGGCGAAGGCCTCGATGGGCCAGTCCGTGCCGCCCTTCGTCGCCAGGTCGGCGAGGATGTGGCCGATCAGCCCCGCGAACTTGGCCGCGTGCCCCGCCCCCACGAAGACGGAGATGTTGGGGTGTCCCGGCACGGTGTCCAGGACGAAGTTCCGGTCGGCCGGGAGGTCGTAGACGCAGGTCTTGCTGAGCAGTTCGGGGCCGACGGCGCCCGGCAGGTACTCGGCCAGGAACTCCGCGACCTCCTCGGTCTGCTCGGGATTCGGTTCGTACGAGCGGGTCTCCTGGGTGACGAAACGGCCCGACATGTCACGGGCGGCCTTCACCGCCGCCTCGCCGTACACCGGGAAGCCGTAGAAGGTCCGGTCGTGCCCGTGGAAGATCCATATGGGGAAGCGGTCCGGTGCGAACGGGCGCAGGTCCGGCGCCGCGAAGTAGGTGACCTGTTCCTGGGTGAGGGTGAGCGGGATGTCCAGGTC
This sequence comes from Streptomyces sp. NBC_00038, assembly GCF_026343635.1. Classification (NCBI taxonomy): domain Bacteria; kingdom Bacillati; phylum Actinomycetota; class Actinomycetes; order Kitasatosporales; family Streptomycetaceae; genus Streptomyces; species Streptomyces sp. NBC_00038. Next base: position 633,514 of record NZ_JAPELQ010000002.1, on the reverse strand, counting down.
GAGACCGGCCAGCGCTGTCCCGGTCCAGGAACCGGCGCACACGGTCAGCGTGCCGCCCTCGTACACCGCGTCGTCGGTGTGCACCTCGACGTGGTCGGGATGCGGAACGACCTTCCGTACCGGCGAGTTCTCCAAGAAGGTCACGCCGAGCGCGAGCGCCCGCGAGACATGCGCGGCGTTCGCCCGGCGTATGTCGAGGATCCCGGACTCCGCCTGGAACAGGCCGAGTACGTCGTCGCCGATCCGCCACTGCGGCCAGCGACCGCGCAGGGTGCCCGCGTCCAGGACCTGGTAGCGGTGGCCCTGCTGGGCGAGGGCTCGCGCGTAACTGCCCAGCTCCGCCTCGCCCGCGCTGCCCACCGGGGCCAGATGCAGACCGCCGGTGATGTGCAGCAGCGGCAGCCCGGTCTCCTTCTCCAGTTCCCGCCAGTGGTCGTAGGAGTCACGGGTGAGGGCCGTGTAGTCGGTCGAATGGTACGAGTGCCGGATGATCCGTGAGTGGTCCTCGGAGGCACCGCGGTCGTGCCCGAGCCCGAACTGCTCGACGGCGAGGACGTCACCGCCGCTCTGCCTGCCGAGCCAGTAGGCGGCGGCGCTGCCGATGCCCCCGACGCCGAGCACGATGTGCGCGTACCTCTTCTTCATCCGGCATCCTCCCGCTGTGGTGGGCGTGCTGCTGGTGTTCGGAAGAGTCGCAGCAGTGCCCGAGCGGGGTCATCCGGCACGACGTCGGACGTTCGAGGCCTCGCTTTCGACATATGTAGGAAGGGCGGGGCGTCGAAGGACCTGAGCTGGAACCGCCGCTCCGTGCAGGCGGCGCAGCCCGAGGACCAGGTGCAGCAGCAGCCGGTCGCGGCCGTCGCGCAGACTCAGCCCGGAGATCTGCTCGGCCCGGCCGAGCCGGTAGTAGAGCGTGGTGCGGTGCACGCACAGTTCCCGTGCGGTGCGCTGTACGTCGCCGGCACAGTCGAGATACGTCTCCAGGGTCGGCACGAGCACGGCCGCGGAGGGGTCCGCGAACAGGGTGAGCACACCCTGTGGGATGAGCGTGTCGTCCCAGACCGGGGGCGCGAGCTGGGCGAGCAGGGCGTGGGCACCGAGTTCGGACCAGAGGGCGACGGTGCCGGCGCCCGCGGCGGACAGCGCGATGTCCGCCTGGCGTCTCGCCGTGGGCAGCGCCGCCAGCGCGGGCACCGGGCCGCCTGCCCCGACGCGCCGGCATCCGGCGAGGGCGGGTTCAACGGTGAGCTCGGCGAGCAGCGAGTGGGCGGCCCTGGCGAGCTCCGCGTCCGGGTCGGCCGGGCGCAGGGCGAGGATCACGGTCGCGCGCCGGGGCCAGCACGCGGCGAGCACGGACCCGCTTGGCAGGCCCCGGCAGAACCGCTCCACGGCCGCCGCGAAGGCGGGCCCCGCGTCCTCGCCCTCGGCGCCGCCGCCACGGCCTGCCAGCAGCACCGCCACCGGCCCGTCGACGTCGAACAGCCCCCGGTCGAGGACCTCTTCGCGCGCCGCACGACGCGTCTCGGCATCCTGGCTGAGCAACTGCTCGACCAACTGCCGCCGTACGCCGTGCTCGTGCCCGGCTGCGAGCCACCGGCCGTACATGAGTGAGCCGAGTGTCTCCGCCGTGCGGGCCGCGTCGGCGATCTGGGCGTCGGGCAGATCGCCGTACCGGTCCGTGATCCAGACGAAGCCGAGGAGCAGTCCGCGGCAGCGGATGGGAACGTACAGCCGCTGCCACAGCTCGAGGTCCGGGTTCTCCGGGATATGACCCGGGCCCGTGGACCGTTTGATCTTGTCGAAGCACACGTCCTCGGGCCGTGTCCTGCGGTGCAGCAGCGACCAGATGCGGGCGGGATCGGCATCCCCGAAGTCCTCGCTCACCGCGACCAAACGCAGTTCCTGGTCGTCCACGACCACGGCGCGCCCCAGACGAGCCGCGAGTGTGTCCACCAGTGTCTGAATCTGCTCAACACTCATGCCCCACTGTGGAGCCGGTGTGTTACGGCGGTCTACGGGGGAGTGTTACGGACTTGCGGAGTCGCGCCCTCCGAAAGCCCGCCTCCAGTGGGACGGCGAGCCGGGCGAGGTCAAGGTGTCGAGCCGCTCGGAATTGGTTCGCAGGTACCGCAGTGCATGGCCCGTGACCTGGTGGTATTTACGGGTAAGTACCCGCGCGGTACCGTGAGGGCATGCCAGCTCTCAACGTGGAGTTCAGTGACCGCGAGCTAGAGGATCTGCGGCAGATCGCCAAGGAGCGCGGTACGTCGATGAAGGCCCTGGTGCGGGAGGCCGCCGCGGCGGACATCGTGCGGCACCGGGCGCTGCAGGAAGGCGCGGAGGTGTTCCGCCGGTTCTTCGCGGCGCACGCGGCCGAGTTCGCCGCCGCCTTCCCCGAGGACGAACCACCCGGCAACGGCGAAGGGCGGGCCGCCTGACCCATGGCCCCCGTCATCCACATCGACGTGCCCTGGCTGCTCCAGCGCCACGAAGAGGTCATGCCCGACCAGCCCACGGTCAACGACTTCTCGGCGCTCGTCGCCGCAGTGGCCCGACACCGCGTCGACCCGCCCCGGCTCGGCGTCGACTCCGACCCGGCCTGGCGCGCCGCCGCGCTCCTGCACACCCTGGCCCTGCTGAAGCCCTTGCCGACCGCCAACGCCCGCTTCGCCTGTTCGGCGGCGGTCGCGTACATGTTCGTCAGCGGCGTCGGTATCGACCCGCCGTACGGCGCCCTCGTCGATCTCGCCCGCGATCTGATCGACGGCAAGACGGACGTCTATGGAGCAGCGGACCGATTGCGGTCGTGGCAGATCTGACACGGTGCCGCGAGAGCTGATCTCACACGGTGCCGCGAGAGCTGTTCCGACACGGTGCCGCGAGAGGAGCGGGTGGCACGCTGGTCGTATGCGCCTGATCATGAGACCTGCCGCCCGGGACTGGACCTGTCCGCCCGCCCCCGACGAGGTGCGCGCCTTCCACGCCGCTCTGCCCGGCTACGCGCCCACTCCGCTCACTGAACTGCCTCCCCTCGCCGCCGAGTTGGGTGTGGCCCGCGTCTTCGTCAAGGACGAGTCGTCCCGCCTGGGCCTGCCCGCGTTCAAAGCGCTGGGCGCGTCCTGGGCGATCCACCGGATCCTCGCCACGGCCGACGGCCCGCTCACGCTGGTCACCGCCACCGACGGCAACCACGGCCGGGCCGTGGCGCGGACGGCCCGGCTCCTCGGGCAGCGCGCCCATGTCCTCGTGCCGAAGGGTGTGCGTCAGGGCGCCGTGGACGCCATCGCAGGCGAAGGGGCGCGGGTGACGCGGGTCGACGGCCCGTACGACGAGGCGGTGCGCCGCGCCGCGGCGATCGCGGACGAGCCCGGCAGCGTCCTGGTGCAGGACACCGCGTTGCCCGGCTACGAGGAGATTCCGGCCTGGATCGTGGCGGGCTACTCCACCCTGTTCGCCGAGATCGACTCCCAACTGGCCGCCGCGGGAGCCGAATCGCCCGATCTCGTGGCCGTCCCGGTCGGCGTGGGCTCGCTCGCGCAGGCGGCCGTGACGCACTACCGCAGCCGCTCCGCCCCCGGACCGGTCCTGCTGTCCGTGGAACCCGAAGCGGCGGCCTGCGTGCTGGCGAGCCTCACGCAGGGCCGGCCGGTGAGCGTGACCACCGGCGACACGACCATGGCTGGGCTCAACTGCGGTACCCCCTCGGGCCTCGCCTGGCCCTTCCTCCGTGACGGCCTGGACGCGGCGGTCGCCGTCACCGACGCCGACAGCGCTCGCGCCGCCCGTGACCTCGCGGCCCTCGGCGTCCTCAGTGGCCCCTGCGGCGCCGCGTCTCTGGCCGGCATCCGGATCGCCGCCGGTCAGGGCCTCACGCTCGACCCCGCCTCGGTCGTCGTCCTGCTCAGTACCGAAGGGCCCGTCGAGAACTGACCGCGGAGGGAGGAGGCGTGGGTCGACCCGCCCTCGGGGCCGCCGACCGAGGGCGGGAGGAACGGGGTCGGCGGCCGGTTTCGCGCGGGAGAGCCGCCGTCCCGCGCGGGGCCTCCGAGAAGGGGCCGGTTCCAGTGGACTACCCGGTTCCGTGCGCCGGGAGCGTGCGCGGGCCACCGGCGCGAGCGCGCGGTTCACACGGGGCGCATGAAATTTCGAAAGCCGGTGCGAGTCGCAAGAGTTGCGGGCCGGGTCCGACTTACTTTCAGTGGTGCGGATGTTACTCAAGTGTCTTGTTGGTCATGAGCATTTCGTGCGAGGGTGACCTTCCTGCGCTGGGTCAATGGCGGGTCCGAATCGCTGTTCGCCATTCCGGTCTGTTGAGAGCTCAAAGAGCTCAACACCGATGGTTCGTCGTACGGCGTTCGCCCCGACCCTTATCCCGGTGCTCCGCCAAAAGGTATGCACCAATCAGGAGCTCCTTTTCGGTGGTGAACAACTTCTATGTGCCGCCTTGTGCCTTGGAAGGAACCCGCTCTGTGCACACCCCCCACCCCCCACGTCCCCCTTATCCTCCCGGCGGTGCTCCCGACGAATCCGATGAGAGCCTCGCCGCCCAGCTGAGAGGCCGGCCGGAGGGCGGGACCGCCCATCCCGTCGCCCTGCTGATGGCCCGGCACTGGCAGCCGGCGTACGACTACTCGGTCATCTGTCTCGCCTCTTCGGCGAACGTCGCCTCGATGGTGGCCGGGGCCTCCTTCCACCAGGTGCTCGACCGCCTGATACGCGGCGAGACCGGCCTCGCCGTGCGGCCCCGGCTTCTCGTGACCGTGCGGGACACCGTCAAGGCGTGGTCCGCGGAGGACCGCATATCCGGCGTGCTGCCGGACTTGAGGAAACCCGCCGGAGGCCGCGGTATGCGTGCGGCCAAGTCCATGACGGCCGAAAACCGGAAGCTCGCCGAGCGCTCATTCCACGCTCTGCCGCCACTCGCCCAGAGCCTGTTGTGGCACACCGAGGTCGAAGCCGAGCACATATCCGTACCAGCCGGTCTGTCGGGCATGGATACCGACACCGCGTCGGCCGCTCTGGAGCAAGCCCGCGAGCAATTCCGCCAGGGCTGTGTACGCGCCCACCAGGAACTCGCGCCGAGCAAGGAATGCGGTTTCTACAACCGGCTGCTGGACGTCCCCATTCGCCGCGGCGGCGCCTTGCTGCCCGATGTCCAACAGCATCTGATGGAGTGCCGCTACTGCCGTTTCGCCGCCGAGCAACTCAGCCATTTCGAGGGCGGGTTGGGCCTTCTGCTCGCCGAAGCGGTACTCGGCTGGGGCGCCCGGCGCTATCTCGACTCCCGCCCGGGACGCACACAGCAAGGAGCGCGCCCCCGTGGCGGATCCCCGTTCGGCGGCAGGCGCCAGGGCAGCGGCGGCGTACTCCCGGGAAGCGGACTTCCTGGCAGCGGGGGACGCCATCGCCTGCTGTCCCAGATCCCCACTCCGCGCCGCCTGCCCGAACCGGCACAGCGGCACGCGAAGGCTCTGATCACAGGAGCGGGCCTGGTATCGGTCACCCTGCTCGTGACCGTCCTCGCCACCAGCCTGTGGTCGGACGACGACGGCGGCGCCGACCCCACCGCCACCACCGGTGCGAGCAGCAGCCGCACGCTGTCACCCGCGCCCGGCTCCGAGGATCCGCCGGCCGTGTCCTCGCCCCCCACCTCGGCGGGACTCCCCACCACCACCGAGCAGACCCGGCTGCGCAACTTCGCCGCCGACCTGTGCCTCGACATCCGGGGCGGCGAGGCGAAGGCCGGCGCCGAGACCGTACTGGGGGTGTGCTCCTCCGCGTGGACGCAGCAGTGGTCGTACGGGGGCGACGGCCTGCTGCGCAGCGTCGCCGACCCCGAACTGTGCCTGGACTCCCGCGCCGACGACGGCTTCGTGGTGCTGGACCGCTGCGCCGCACAGGACACGGCGCGTGGGGACGACGTGCGCTACGACCTCACCGTGCGGGGCGAGTTGCTGCCCCGATGGAGCGAGCGGCTCGCCGTCGCGCCCAGCTCCACGGACCCCGGCGCCGATATCGTTGTCAAGGTCCGAGACGGCTCCGACGCGCAGCGGTGGCGCACCGACGCCCCCTCGGCGGCCCCCGAGTCGCTGTCGGTCTCGGGCACGAACAGCCTCGCGCCGGGGCCGGCGAGCCCCCCGCCGCCCGCCGACGACAGCTCACCCGGGCCGCCGGCCGGGCCACCTCCGGGCGAACAGCCGACGGGCGTGCCGGTCGCCCCGGAGGCGACCGAGTCGGCGCCCTACCAGGAACGCCGATCCGTGAACGTCAGCGACGACGCGAGCCCGGAGCCCGTGCTGCCGCTGATCGCGGAACTCACCGCGGTCGTCCGGGGAGTTGGCCTGTAGGGGTTACGAGACGCAGGGGGTCATGAGATGCAGGGGTTACGAGAGGAGCGGTCGCGGGACGAGGGATCACGAGACGACGTCCCGCGGCGGCTTGCCGTTCATGAACTCGGTGGCGTTGTGGACGGCCGCCAGCGCGATCCGGACGACCGTCTCGCGCGTGACCCCCGCGACATGCGGGGAGAGCACCACGTTCGGGGCCTTGAGCAACCGCAGGGCCGAGGTGGGCGGTTCGGGGTCGAAGACGTCGATGCCCGCTCCGGCCAGGGCGCCCGCCTCCAGCGCGTCCGCCAAGGCGTCCTGGTCGATCAGGGCGCCCCGCGCGGTGTTGACGAGGAACGCGGTGGGCTTGAGGAGCGCGAGCCGCTCCGCGTCCAGCAGGTGCCGCGTCTCGTCGGTGAGCGGTAGGTGCAGCGTGATGTAGTCCGACGTACGCAGCAGTTCGTCGAGCTCGACATGGCGGGCGCCGCCGAGCCGGGCCGCCTCCTCCGGGCCGGTGGACCGCCGGCTCGCGTACACGATGCTCATGTCGAACGCGGCCGCGCGGCGGGCGACTTCCTTGCCGATGTGCCCGAGCCCGATGATGCCGAGCGTCTTGCCGGACAGCTCGGTGATGGACCGCTGAAGCCTCGGCAGCGCCCAGTCGGCGTCGACGAGCGCGGTGTGCGCCGGGACCAGCTGCTTGGCGAGGGCGAGCATCAGGGCGAAGGTCTGCTCGGCCACGTTCTGCTTCTCGGCGCCGCTGGAGCCGATGTTGCACACGTGTACACCCTTGGCCCGCGCGGCCTCCAGGTCGACGTAGTCGAAGCCGTGACTCGCGCACTGGATCAGCTCCAGGTCCGGTGCGGCGGCGATGTGTTCGGCGGTCACCGGGCTGAGCGCTGTGATGACGACGTGGGCTTGCCGCAGCGCGACCGGGTCCTCCTCGGCGGCCGCGACGACGGTGACACGGACCCCCTCGGGGAACAGGGCGGCGAGCGCCGCGCCCGCCCTGCGGCCGCCGACATGCGGTGAGACGACGGCGAGGACGTTCTTCGTCTCGGTCATGCGATGCCCTCGATCAGGTCGTCGGGACCGATGGTGGAGGGGCGGGCGTGCCCGGACAGGGCCAGCGTGAGGTCGAACTCGGCGAGCAGGCAGCGGATCACGTGCTCGACGCCCGCCTGACCGTCGAGCCCGAGTCCGTACGCGTACGGACGTCCGACGAGGACGCCCTGCGCGCCGAGCGCGAGCGCCTTGAAGATGTCGTCGCCCGTGCGGATCCCGCTGTCGAAGAGAACGGTCAGCCGGTCGCCCGCCGCCTCCACCACACGCGGCAGCGCGTCCGCCGCGGCGACGGAACCGGCCACCTGGCGGCCGCCGTGGTTGGAGACGACCACGCCGTCCATTCCGGCACTGGCCGCGCGACGGGCGTCGTCCGGGTGCAGGACTCCCTTGAGGACGATCGGCCCCTCCCAGTTCTCCCGCAGGAACTCCAGGTCCGGCCATGTCTTGCCCGGATCCGCGAACATGCCCACGAAGTGCATCACCGCAGCGTTCGGGTCCTCGTGCACCGGCTTGGCCAGGCCCGCCTGGAACGCCGGGTCGGAGAAGTAGTTGGCGGTGCCCACGCCGTGCAGGAACGGCAGATACGCCTGGTCGAGATCGCGCGGACGCCAGGCGAGGAGGGGCGTGTCGAGGGTGACGAACAGCGCGGTGAACCCGGCCGCCTTCGCCCGGTTCAGGAAGCTGAGGGTGACCTCGCGGTCCTTCGCCCAGTACAGCTGGAACCAGCGCTCCGCGTCGCCCATCGCCTCCGCGACCTGCTCCATGGGTGTGCTGGACGCCGAGGACAGGATGTACGGGACGCCCTGAGCCGCGGCGGCCCGCGCGGCGGCGGACTCCGCGTCCGGATGCATGATCGACAGCACGCCGACGGGCGCGAGCGCGAGTGGCGCCGGCAACTGGCGCCCCAACACCTCCACGGACAGGTCGCGTTCATGCACATCGCGCAGCATGCGCGGCACGATCCGCCGCCGCTCCAGCGCCTCCCGGTTGGCCCGCGCGGTGCTTCCGTTGCCCGCGCTGCCCGCCACATAGCCGACCGGACCGGGCCCGAGCCGCTGCTCGGTGAGCTCCTCCAGCCGGGTCAGATCGGTCGGCAGCCGAGGTACGGCCCCCGTCATTCCGTTGAGATAGATCTCGTACTGGAAGTCGGCCCAGTGCTTCGCCATCCGTACGTCCCGCCTCTCGTCCCTCAGACCGCGCTGTACGAGGTTGATCCTTGCGACTGCGACAAGGTCCGTCCACTGGGCGGGTTCCGGTGTTCCGGGGGCGGCGAGTCGGCAGCCCGCGGACCGGGACCGGAACTCAGTTGCGGCGGATCCGCGCCGTGGCCCTGACCGGGGCCCCGTCGGCCCCCGCCAGCCGCAAGGGGAACAGGAAGACCTCGATCGAGTACCCAGCGGTCTGCGCGCCGGCCACGAGGTCGAGACCGGTCAGGTTCTCGGCGATCACCCCTCCCGCGCCGCACAGGACCCGGTGCGCGAGGAGGTCCCTGCTGCCCATGGGATCCACGCTCAGCGCGTCCACTCCGACCGTGCGGACACCCGCGTTGACGAGTATCTGCGAGGCCTCCGGCGTGAGCCAGGGGTGGGCGAAGTACTGGTTCGTGCCCCAGTACGCCGACCAGCCGGTGGCGAGCAGCAGGATCGCGCCGGGCTGGAGGTGGAGGAGACTCAGCGCGGGCGCGAGCAGGCCGGGCGTGATCGGCGTTCCGGGTGGGAGACCTCGGACGTCCGCCAGCACCGCCGGTCCCGCGAAGCGTTCCAGGGGGAGCAGGTCGAGCGTGGGCCAGGCCGAGTTCACGTGGTAGGGCGCGTCCACATGTGTCCCGGACTGCGAACCCATGTGCAGCCGCAGGACGTTGACCCCGTCCGTCGCGACCCGCAGCGCTCTTTCCACATCTACCTGCGGGTCGCCGGGATACACGGGCATCCCGGCGACCAGGGGGACGGACAGATCGAGCCAGGACTCCATCAATTCCCCTCCAGGACTTGCTCAGTTGCCCTCGACGGCGAGCGCGGGCGCCGGGTCTTCGGCCTTCGCGCCCGGTCCGGTGATCGCCGCTACCGGAACATCGACCGTACGCGCCAACCGTGCACCCTCAGGCCCGTAAACGGCCCGGGGTTCGGGAAAGAGCCGCAGTAGTGAGAGGAAGAGGACGGCGGCGACGGCCAGCGACAGCGGCAGGCTGATGTCGATGCCGTTGGCCAGATCGCCCAGTGGCCCGACGAACTGCCCGGGGATGTTGGTGAACAGGACACCGATCACCGCGGCCACCCACCAGGCGGTCATGCCTCGCCAGTTCCAGCCGTGCGCGAACCAGTAACGGCCGCCGCGCTGACGGCGGTTGAAGACCTGGAGGGCGTCCGGGTCGTACCAGCCGCGCCGGGTGTAGAAGCCCAGGATCATCACGACCATCCACGGCGTGGTGCAGGTGATGATCATCGTGGCGAAGGTGGAGATGGACTGCACCAGGTCGAACCCGAAGCGCCCGACGAAGATGAACGCGATCGACAGCACGCCGACCAGCAGCGTCGCCTGGACCCGCGACAACCGGGGGAACACGGACGAGAAGTCGAGCCCGGTTCCGTACAACGACGTCGTGCCCGTCGACATGCCGCCGATCAGCGCGAGCAGACACACCGGCAGGAAGAACCAGCTCGGCGAGATGGCGAGGAGCCCGCCCACGAAGTCGGGGGCCGCCGGATCGACGTACTCCGGGGCCTTCGTCGCGATGATGCTCGCGGTCGCCAGGCCGAAGACGAACGGCAGCAGGGTCGCGATCTGGGAGAGGAACGCGGCCCCGACCACCCTGCGGCGCGGCGCGTCGGCCGGGATGTAGCGCGACCAGTCGCCGAGGAACGCGCCGAAGGAGACCGGGTTGGACAGCACGATCAGCGCCGAACCGATGAAGGAGGGCCAGAACAGCGCCTGCGTCGCCGAGTCGGCAGAGGACGTGAAGACACCCGCGTACGAGGGGTCGAAGTCACCGGCGAAGGCGATCGCGCCGAGCAGGAACAGGACCGTCGCGGAGGTCACCGCGATCTTGTTGACGAACAGCATGAACCGGAATCCGTACACGCACACCGCGAGGACCAGCGCGCCGAACAGCGCGTAGGCGACGACGTACGACAGATCGCTGCGCTCCAGGCCGAAGAGCCGGTGCGCGCCGCCGACCAGGGCGTCGCCGGAGCTCCACACCGAGATCGAGAAGAACGCGACGGCCGTGAGCAGGGAGAGGAACGAGCCGACGATGCGGCCGTGCACGCCCAGGTGCGCGGAGGAGGCGACCGCGTTGTTCGTGCCGTTGACCGGGCCGAACACCGCCATCGGGCACAGGATCAGCGCGCCGACGACGACTCCGAGGAGTGTCGCGGCGAGCCCCTGCCAGAAGGAGAGGCCGAAGAGGATGGGGAAAGCCCCGAGGACGCAGGTGGAGAAGGTGTTCGCACCGCCGAAGGCGACCCGGAACAGGTCGAGAGGGGACGCGGTGCGGTCCGCGTCGGGGATGCGCTCGACGCCGTACGTCTCGACCTCGGTGAGCGACGGGGGAGCGGTGGTCGGGGAGTTGTCGGACAAAGAGTGCTCCAGCGAAGTGCTGCCTGTACCCCTGAGGGCGGTGGAGCGCGTTGTGGCGCGGGGAGAGGGACGGCCGGTTGTCGCCGCTGGGGTGCGCGGCGTGAGCGGATGGCGTCCTCGCGGGGTCTGCCGACGCTAAGGCGGCGTGTCACCACGGCACCAGAGGACGGACCATCCATCTTTCGCGTCTTCGCTGGACGATTGCTCCATGGAGGGGCAGGGGCAGGTGTCACTCCTCGTCGTCGGCGGCCGGGGTGTCCTGCGGCTCGGCGTCCGGACCCTGGGCCCGGACCCGCTGCACGTGCTCCAGCGAGTCCCGCAGTTCCGCGAGCCAGTCGTCGGTGTGGCGCTGCACCAGGCGTACGCACCAGGCGAGGGCGTCGCTGCGGCTGCGGGCCACACCGGCGGCGATGAGGGTGTCGAGGACCTGGCGCTCGGGCTGCCGCAGCCGGGTCATGACCGGCGCCGCGATGTGCGTGAACAGGGCGCGCTCGCCGCCGCACTCCACACCCCAGGAGACCTTCTTGCGGAACCGGTGCTCCGCCTCGCGCGCCACCGCGATCCGCTCCTCGCGCGTGCGCTCCCGGAATTCCTGGACACGTGCCTGGACGGCAGCCTCTTTCTCGGCGTCCGAGGCGCCTTCGGCGAGCCGGGGCTCGGGGATGCGGCCGACGACCGTGATCTCCTCGCGGTCGACCGTCACCTCCGCCAGGCTCTCGAAGAGATCGTCGGGCAGGCGGCCGGCGAACCAGCCGCGCAGCTTCTCGTGCTGCTCTGTTGTAATCATGTAATGACGATTACTCCGGATGCGCGGATGTGCAAGGGAGGTCCGCCACGGGCTGAACCGGAATGTTTCAGGCCTATTGCTGAGTGGGGGGAATCCGGCCAGGAAGGCTCCCCTGATGATCAGTAAGCGCTCGCTTCCGGGCTTGAGCGGTCGAATTCCGTGACTTCACGCCACTGATTCAATACTCAAAGTTACTGAAACCTGTGGGTCGGATGTGTCTTTCCGGTCCGGACTCGGCAGACTCACGCTCGCTGAACCGGCACCAAACCGAGCCGGTACGGCCTTCGATCGAGCGGAAGGATGCACACAATGCCGACCACCGCGCGCCTGGCAGCGACTCTCACCCTGACGGCCACCGCCGTCCTCGGGCCCCTGGGCGGATCCGCCCTCGCCGCTCCGGGCCCCGGCCCGTCCGCGCTCTACGCCCCCTCTGCCCTGGTGCTCACCGTGGGCCACGGCCACAGCGCGGCCACCGTCACCGCCGAACGAGCGGTCACGCTGAACTGCGCCCCGACCGCCTCCGGCACCCACCCCGACGCCCCCTCGGCCTGCGCCGAACTCCGTGAGACCGGCGGCGACTTCGACGCCCTCTCGGTGAGAGCCGGCGTCATGTGCACGAAGGAGTTCGACCCCGTCGTCGTCACCGTCGACGGCGTGTGGCGGGGCAAGCGTGTCGCGTACGAGCGCACCTTCGCGAACGAGTGCGTGAAGAACTCCTATGGGGTGAACGTCTTCACGTTCTGAGGGACCGGGATCGCGTGGTCCCCGTGGGCGTCGAACGAGCGCCCGTGACTGGGGAAGGCGGGGCTCGTCGCGAGTGCCACGCGATCTCGTACCGGGGGTCGGCTCGACGGAGTGGGGCCGTCGGCCGGTCCCCGGCATTGCTGCATAGGGTATGCAAGTGCTCGACCATGAAAATAAGGCCGCAGCTTCCAGCGGCCCGAAGACCGTCCCCCGCCGCCGCACCTGGAGGCAGCTGTCTCCCCTCCTGCGGCTGCTGATCCTGACCCAACTCGCCTTCAACATCGGCTTCTTCGCCGTGCTGCCCTTCCTCGCCGAGCACCTCGGTACGGCGATCGGGATGGCGGGCTGGCTCGTCGGCCTGGTGCTCGGACTGCGGACGTTCAGTCAGCAGGGGCTGTTCGTGGTGGGCGGCGCGCTGGCCGACCGGTACGGGGTGCGGCCGGTGGTACTCGCCGGATGTGCGCTGCGGATCGCCGGCTTCGGGTGGCTGGGGTACGCGCGGGAGGCCTGGGCGGTCGTCGGCGCCGTCCTGCTGATCGGTTTCGCCGCCGCGCTGTTCTCACCCGCCGTGGAGTCCGAGGTCGCGCGGCAGGCGGTGTGCTGGGAGGAAGCCGGGCGCGGATCCCGTACGCACGTGCTGGCGCTGTTCACCGTGGCCGGACAGGCCGGCGCGTTCGTCGGCCCGCTGATCGGCGCGCTGCTGCTGGCCGTGGACTTCCGCGCGGTCTGCCTCGCCGGGGCCGCCGTCTTCGTGTTCGTCCTGGCGGGTCACGCGTGGCTGCTGCCGCAGCACATCCCCGGCCGGACGCGGGCGAAGGGCGGGGGAGGCGTCCGGGCGCTGCTGCGCAACCGCCGCTTCCTGGCGCTGTGCTGCGCGTACGGCGCCTACCTGCTGGCGTACAACCAGCTCTATCTCGTCCTCCCCGCGGAGGTCGAGCGCGCGACGGGCTCGCAGGCGCCGCTGGCCTGGCTGTTCGCACTGTCCTCGCTGCTCGTCGTGACCGCCCAGCTGCCGGTCACCCGCTGGGCGGCGGACCGGCTCGACCTGCGCCGGTGCATGGCCGCCGGACTGCTCCTCATCGCCGCCGGGTTCGGCGTGGTGGCGCTGACCCGGCCCGCCGCGTGGACGGGAACGGCGGGGCTGGGGCCCGCGGCGGGCTTCGTCGTCCTGCTCACCCTCGGCCAGATGCTCGTCGCACCCGCCGCCCGCGCCTGGGTGCCGGACCTCGCCGACGACGGCAGGCTCGGCCTCTACACCGGCGCCCTGTCCTCGGTCTCCGGCCTGATCGTCCTGGTCGGCAGCGCGGGAACCGGCTCGCTGCTCGACACCGGACTCCCGCCCGCCGTGCCCTGGCTGGCCCTCGCCGTCATCCCCGTGGCATCGATCGCGCTGCTGCCACGTCACGAGGGTCCGCGCCAGGGACGCGCCCTCGGCCACCAGCCGGGCACCGCTCGCCGGTAGCGCTCGTACTCCGCGCCGAATCTGCCGGACAGCTCCGGCTCCTCGTACCACCGCGCGAAGGCCCACATCACGAGCCCGGCGATCGCCGCGTACGTCAGGAGTACCGGCCGGGCGAGCAGCAGGGCCTGCCCGGCGATGGTGGCCACGACCGCCAGGTACATCGGATTGCGTACGTGCCGGTACAGCCCGCCCACCACCAGATGCTCCGTCGGCGCGACGGGCGCCGGGGTGCCGAGGCCCTCGGCGACGAACCGTACGAAGGCGGAGACCAGCACCACCGCCCCCGCGGCCAGCGGGACGAGGCCGAGTAGACGGACGGGCACCCACCAGTCACCGGCCTGCCACCCGGTGAGCCACCAGGGGACGAGCACGGCCACGGTGCCCGGGGCGAGTGCCAGGAAGAGGGAGCTGCCGAACGCTGCCGCGGGTCTGCGCATACGGTCACGATGGCCGCCGTACGCCGTGCCGTAAACCGTGAGGATGCTGCTCCGGTTGGAGTCGCGGCGGAATGCGGTCCGCCGCCGCTCCCGGTAGGAGTGGGGACATGGGCGTACTCGGTGAACTGGATCTGCGGCTGTTCGGGCGGGTGGCCGCCTCCCGGTTCCCCGCCGCGGATCCGGCGCTGCGGCGGCTCAGCCGTGCCGCCGACCACGGGCGGCTGTGGTTCGGCGCGGCGGCGGGCCTCGCCCTTGTCGGAGGCAGTACCGCCCGGCGGGCGGCCCTGCGCGGTACGGGCTCGCTCGTCCTCGCCTCACTGACCGTCAACACGGTGATCAAGTGGAGTGCTCGCCGCCCCCGCCCGCTGCTGGACCACGTACCGCGGATCAGGCACCTCGGACGGCAGCCGCACACCACGTCGTTCCCCTCCGGACACTCCGCGTCCGCCGCGGCCTTCGCGACCGGAGTCGCCCTGGAATCCACCCGATACGGGGCCCTGGTCGCGCCCTTCGCGGCGTCGGTCGCCTTCTCGCGCGTCTACGTAGGGGTGCACTACCCCGGGGACGTACTGGCCGGGATGGCGATCGGCGCCGGGGCCGCCGCGCTGACCTGCCGCTGGTGGCCGCCGCGCTCCGCACGGCCGGAACGGGAGCGGCCCGGGGCCCAGGCGCCCGCGTTGCCCGGGGGCCGCGGACTCGTCGTCTTCGTCAACAGCCGGGCCGGCACCGGCGCACCCACCGCGCCACTGCCGCCCGCCGAACGGCTGCGCGACCTGCTGCCCGACGCCGAGCTGATCGAACGCGCCCCGGACGACGACTTCGCCGAGCTGCTCGCCAAGGCGGTCGAGCGGGCCTCCGAGGCGGGCGGCGCGCTGGGCGTGTGCGGAGGAGACGGGAGCGTGAACGCCGCGGCCCGCGCGGCGGCCGAACGGGGGCTCGCACTGGCGGTGTTCCCCGGCGGCACGCTCAACCACTTCGCGCAGGACGTGGGCGTACCCGACTTCGAGGACACGGCCGTCGCGGTCGCCAAGGGCGAAGCGGTGGCCGTGGACATCGGCGTGGCGCGCTCGGCGGCCGGGCACGAGGTGCGGTTCCTCAACACCTTCAGCATCGGCCTGTATCCCGAACTCGTCCGGCTCCGCGAGCACTTGGAGGAGCGATGGGGCAAGTGGCCCGCGGCGGCCGTCGCCCTCACCCGGGTGCTGCGCACCGCGACGCCCATCGAACTGCGCGTCGACGGCCGCCCCCGGCGCCTGTGGCTGCTGTTCGCGGGCAGCGGCCGGTACGTCCCGGACGGCTTCGCCCCTGCCTTCCGGCCGCGCCTGGACGACGGCCTGCTCGACCTGCGCGTGATCGACGGTGACCACCGGTTCGCCCGCACCAGGGTCATCGCCTCTGCGCTCGCCGGCGCCCTCGGCCGCTCCCGGGTCTACAGCGCCGAACGCGTCTCCTGGGTCGAGCTGGAGGGTCTCACCGGGACGGACACGCTCGCGTACGACGGTGAAGTCGCGCCCACGCCGGATGAGTTGAGGCTGGAGAAACGGCACCGGGGGCTCGTCGTGTACCGGCCGGCCGCACCGCAGAACGAGCTGGCGCAGCAGGCCCGCCTCGCCGCAGCGACGGCCCGCTACCGAAGACGCGTGAGGGGTCGCCGTCTGCAGGGGGACGGATGAGGGGCCGCCGTCTCCCTGCAGACGGCGGCCCCTCGGTCTGAGGTCAGGCGCGATCACATGTGGACGACCTGTGCCGCGTCCGGGTCCTGCTCCAGCTTGCCGGGGCGGTAGAGCAGGAAGGCGATCACGGCGCCCGCGGCGAAGAAGCCGGCCGACCACCAGAAGGCGGTGGTGTAGCTCTCGATCGTCGACTGCGCCTGGACCAGCTTGTCGGCCGGGTTCTTGCCGGCCAGGTAGCTCGCCGCGGCGCTCGCGGCCAGCGTGTTGAGCAGCGCCGTACCGATCGAACCGCCCACCTGCTGCATGGTGTTGACCGTCGCGGAGGCAACTCCCGCGTCCTCGGCCGCGATCCCGATCGTGGCCAGCGACATCGCGGGCGGCATCACGATGCCGAGGCCCACGCCGATCAGAATCAGCTGCGGCAGCACGGCGGTCGAGAAGGATGAGCCGACATCGATGCCGGTCAGCCAGACCATGGCGATCGCGGCGATCGCGAAGCCCGCCGGGATGACGATCTTCGGTCCGACGCGCGGCACCAGGATCGTGGTGGAGACCTGGGCCATCACCATCAGGGCCGCCATCATCGGCAGGAACGACACGCCCGTCTTGGTCGGGCTGAAGCCCAGATTCAGCTGCAGGTAGTAGGTCAGGAAGAGGAAGACGCCGAACATTCCCGCGCCGGTGATCAGAATGGCGATGAACGAAGCGGCACGGTTGCGGTCGAGCAGCACGCGCATCGGCAGCAGCGGGTGCTTGGCTCGCGTCTGCCACCGGGCGAACGCCGTCAGCAGCACCCCGCCCGCGGCCAGGAAGCCCCAGGTGGCCGGCGAACTCCAGTCGTGCGTCTCGGCGTTGGAGAAGCCGTAGACCAGGGCGAAGAGTCCGGAGGAAACCAGCAGGGTGCCGGGCAGGTCCAGCTTGGAGTTCGCGGCGTCGCGGTGGTTGTTCAGCAGCATCCAACCGCCGACGAAGGCGATGATCGCGAAGATGAGGTTGACGTACAGAGTCCAGCGCCAGTCGAGCGCGTCGGTCAGCACACCGCCGAGCAGCAGCCCCAGCGCGCCACCGGCGCCGGCGATCGCGCCGAACACGCTGAACGCCTTGGCGCGGTCCTTCGCCTCGGTGAACGTCGTGTTCAGCAGCGAGAGCGCGGCCGGTGCGAGCAGTGCGCCGAAGACGCCCTGGAGGGCACGTGCGGTGACCAGCATCCCGAAGCTGGTCGAGGCGCCGCCCAGCATGGAGGCCGCGGCGAATCCGGCGACACCGACGAGGAAGGCGGGCTTGCGCCCGAAGAGGTCGGCGATACGTCCGCCGAGCAGAAGCAGGGAGGCGAACGCCAGCGAGTAGGCGGTGACGATCCACTGCCGGTTGCCGTCGGAGAAGCCGAGGTCCGCCTGGGCGGACGGCAGGGCGATGTTCACGATGGTGGCGTCGAGGACCACCATCAGCTGCGCGATCCCGATGATCGCGAGGATCCACCACCGCCGCTTCGACGATTGAGCCGGCGCGGCGTCCACCGCACCCGTACGGGCACCTTCAGTCACGGTCTGAGGCATGAGGGAACTCCAGGGAAGTCGCTCTGGGTTTCGTTTACGTAAACGAAACGGTTTCGTACACGTCGAGACTAGACCCCCTCTATCGAAACTGCAACGTTTCGATGAGTGACCTGGATCTCGGCGACGAACAGATCCGAGTATTCCTTGACGGGCATATAACCGCAGAGGCATATTGGAGTCATGTCCGATGCCTCTCCCTGGACCGCGCTCGCCGACCCGAACCGTCGCGCGATCGTCGCGCTGCTCCTCGAGCGTCCGCGGCCGGTCGGTGAGATCGTCGAGGCGTGCGGGCTCAGTCAGCCGAGCACCTCGAAGCATCTACGGGTACTGCGAGACGCCGGCCTGGTGCGGGTCCGACAGGACGCGCAACGCCGGGTCTACGCGCTCGACCCGGCCCCGATCGCCGAGCTCGACGCCTGGCTGTCCCCGTACCGGAAGCTGTGGAACGAGAGCCTCGACGCCCTCGGCCGTCGCCTGGACGGGGCGGCGGGGGAGTCGTCGGACCAGCCCGATGAGCCCTCCCCGAAGGACTGAGCCACCATGTCCGCCGAATCCTCCGCTCCCACCGGCACCTACCTGACTCTCGACGACGGCCGCCCCGCCGTCCGCTTCACCCGGACCTACGACCACCCCGTCGACCGCGTCTGGCAGTTCGTGACCGACCCCGCCGAACTGGTCCACTGGTTCCCCTCCCGCGCCGAGATCGATCTGCGCCCCGGCGGGACCATCACCTTCAGCGGCGACCCGAACATGCCCGAGTCCACGGGCCGGGTCATCGCCGTCGACGCGCCCCGGCACCTCTCCTTCGAGTGGGGCGGCGACGAACTGCACTTCGACCTGGAGATCCTGGACGAGAAGCGCACCCGGTTCACGCTCACCAACGTCCTGGAGGCCGAGAACACCGCCGCCCGCAACGGCGCCGGCTGGGAGGTGTGCCTCGGCGCCCTCGACGCACATGCCCGCGGCGAGGAGCACGAAGGACCGCACGCCGGGAGCGCCGCCCCCTGGCAGGAGATCTACCGCCGGTACATCGAGGCCGGGATCCCTTCCGGAGCCCCGGTCCCCGGGCTCGGCTGACCCCTCACCGCATCTGCCGCCGCACCAGCTCGTGCAGCCGGCCACCGGTGTCCGCGAGGAGCTGCGCGGGCGGGCCCTGCTGGGCGACCTTGCCGTCCTCCATCACGATGACGCGGTCCGCGTCCATCACGGTGGACAGGCGGTGCGCGATCACCACGCGGGTGGCGTTGAGCGCCCGGGTGCTCTCGATGACCGTGCGCTGCGTCTCGTTGTCCAGGGCGCTGGTCGCCTCGTCGAAGAAGAGGATGCGGGGGCGGCGTATCAGTGCCTGGGCGATCATCAGCCGCTGGCGCTGGCCGCCGGAGACCGCGCCGCTGCCGGACACGATGGTGTGCAGGCCCATCGGCATGCGCTTGATGTCCTCGGCGAGGCCCGCCATCTCGGCCGCCGCCATCGCCTCCTCGGGCGTGTACGGCTCGGTGCCGCAGATGCAGTCCAGGATCGAGCCGGTGAAGGGCTGCGCGTGCTGGAGCACGACACCGCACTGGCGGCGTACGGCGGACTGGTCGAGGGCCGCCAGGTCCTGGCCGTCATACAGGACGCTGCCCGAGACGGGCTTGTCGAAGCCGATGAGCAGCCGCAGCAGTGTGGACTTGCCGCAACCGCTGGGCCCGACGATCGCCACGAACTCGCCCGGCCTGATGTCGAAGGACACGTCGTCGAGGACGAGCGGGCCGTCGTCGGTGTAACGGAAGGAGAGCTTGCGGGCCTCGATCCCGCCGGACAGGACTCCGGGGCGGGTGCTCGCCACACGTACCTCGGGCGTCGCGTCGAACACCGGCTTGATCTCCTCGAACATCGGCAGCGCGGCCGCGGCCGAGACGAACGCGCCGGTGATCGAGGTGACCGAGGTGAGCAACATGGTCATGGAGGTGTTGAAGGTGAGGAACTCGGCGGCCGACAGCGAGTCGCGTGCCGGGCCCGCGAGCAGCATGAACATCAGCAGGGAGCAGAGCGGCAGATACACCGCCCCCATCACCGTGGTCAGGTTCTTGATCCGGCCGACCTTCTGCTGGAGCTCACGGCTGCGCGCGAACTCGCCCGCCCAGGCGGCGTACGCGTAGTTCTCGGCCGCCGCGACCCGTAGCTTGGGCAGGCCGCGCAGGGTCTGGAAGGCCTGGTTGTTGAGCTTGTTGCTCAGGACCACCAGGCGCCGCTGCCAGCGCACCTGCCACAGGCCGAGCCCCAGGAACCCGGCTGCGATGACCACGAGCATGCCGATCGCGGCCAGCGCCATGGGGACGCTGTACCAGAGCAGCAGGCCCAGGTTCATCGCGCCGACCGTGCCCGCCTGCGCGAGTGTCGGACCGACGCCCGCGAGGAGGCGGCGGATCGCGCTGATGCCCATGGCGGCGCTGGCCAGTTCACCGGTGGAGCGGGAGGTGAAGAACTTCGTGGGCAGGCGCAGCAGCCGGTCCCAGACGGCCGGCTGGAGCGTCGCCTCGATCCGGCCCTCCAGTCGCAGGATGGTGAGGTTCTGCAGCAGCATGAACGCCGCCGACACCACGCTGGTGATCATGATGGCGAGACAGACCTGCACGATGAGACTGTGCTGGGCCTTCGGCACGTACTCGCCGAGCACCTTGCCGGTGGCGATCGGCACGATCGCGCCGATCGCCACGGTCACCAGACCGCTGATGGCGAGGTTGCGCATGTCGCCGCCGGTGCCCTGGAGGCAGAACCTCATCAGCCGCAGCGGGCTCAACTTCCGCTCGGGCAGCGGGCGGTAGAACATCGTGGCCTGCGGTTCGTACTCCCCGGCGTTGGCCTTCTCGACCGGAGTCTCGCGCCCGGAGGACGGCTGCACGGCGACGTATCCGCCGCGCCGCCACAGCAGCGCGACCGGTGAGCCCGACACCGCCCGGTGGCCCACCAGCGGGCCGATGTTGTCGTGCCACCAGCGCCCGTCGAGACGTACGGCACGGATGCGCAGGCGTGAGGCGATCGCGATCCGCTCGACCGGGTCGAGCCGGTCGCTCTCCGTGCCGTTCTGCGCGGGTTCCGCGAGGGTGATCCCGGCCGCGCCCGCGACCAGTTTGCAGGCCGCGTACGTGGCGTCCGCGTCGGCGGCCGTCGGACGCTTCGCCGACTGCTTGCCGATCGACGCGAGGAGC
Source organism: Streptomyces sp. NBC_00038 (assembly GCF_026343635.1). Lineage (NCBI taxonomy): Bacteria > Bacillati > Actinomycetota > Actinomycetes > Kitasatosporales > Streptomycetaceae > Streptomyces > Streptomyces sp. NBC_00038. The sequence continues at coordinate 612,697 of NZ_JAPELQ010000002.1, read as the reverse complement.
GTCCGGTCGGCCTGCGCGCGGACGGCCTCGCCCGCCTTGATGCCCGCCGCCGTACGGTCCTCGTGGCGTGACTCGAGCCGCTCGATCCAGCGGTCGAGTGTGGTGAGGAGCCGGTACTGCTGGTCGACCAGGCGCTGCCAGACACCGGAGTCCATCAGCAGGTCGGCCGCCGCCTCCGCGCCGTACAGGGAGCCGTACTGCACACTGCCGGGCGGCACCTGCATCCAGAAGACGTCGTCGTCCGTGAGCGCGGCGGCGTTCTCATGGGCCATCGGCGCCTGGAAGAGGATGGACAGGCTCCGGCCCGCGCCGAGGGCGAGGGCGTACTCCAGCGGGCTCGAAGTCGGGGGCACGTACTGGGCGTTGCCGTACTCGTCGTACGACCAGGTCTGGGTGTCGGCCTGCTGGTACAGCTCGCGCAGCCCGATGCGGCGCACCACGCAGTCGCGCAACGGCCGTCCGACGAGCGTGTGTTGAGGGCCCGCGACCGGTCCGAGCAGCAGGGAGCCCGCTTCGAGGCGGCCGAGATGGTGCCAGTGGCCCTGCTGCACGGCGTCCACCGCGAACAGGTCCATGGCGCCCGCCGCGACGAGCCACAGGACCTGCGGGCCTTCCAGATCGAGGCGGTTGAGGATGGAGCAGTCGATCGGCGTGCCCATGCCGCCCAGCGCGCCGAGGACGAGGTCGCCCTCGTTCACCGTGGTCATCTCATCGCTCCTTGACCAGCTCGGCGTACGGACCGCCGGCCGCCACCAGGGCCTCGTGCCGCCCGCGTTCCACGATCGTGCCGTGCTGCAGTACGACGATCTCGTCGCTGTCGCGCACCGTGCTGAGCCGGTGCGCGATCACCACACAGGCGCAGCCGCGCTTGCGCAGGTTGTCGATGACGGTCTGCTCGGTCTCGGCGTCCAGTGCGCTGGTCACCTCGTCGAGGACCAGGATGCTGGGCCTGCGCACCAACGCCCGTGCGATCTCCAGGCGTTGACGCTGGCCGCCGGAGAAGTTCCGCCCGTCCTGCTCGACCCGGCTCTGGATACCGCCGGGGCGGCGCGTCACCACGTCGTACAGCGCCGCGTCCTCAAGCGCCGCGATGACCGCTTCGTCCGGGATCGACGGGTCCCACAGCGCCACGTTGTCGCGGACCGTCCCCTCGAAGAGGAAGACGTCCTGGTCGACGAAGGAGACGGAGGATGCGAGGGCGCCGCGCGGGATGTCCTCCAGGCGCTGGCCGTCGATGCGGATCGTTCCTTCCCAGGGTGCGTAGAGGCCCGAAATCAGCCGGGACACCGTCGACTTGCCGCTGCCCGAGCCGCCGACCAGTGCCACCTGCTGGCCCGGCCCGACAGTCAGGGAGAAGCCGGTGAGCAGCGGCTTGTCGAGCGGGCTGTAGCCGAACGTGATGTTCTCCAGCTCGACATGGCCGTGCAGGCGGCGGGTGGAATCGCCGGTGCCGTGGCGGTCGTACAGCGGGTCCGCCTGGAAGTTCTCGACGTCCTTGAGGCGGGCGACGTCGGCCGCGAAGTCCTGGATGCGGCCCGCGACGCCGTTGAGGCGGGTGATCGGCGCGGTGAAGCGGGTCACCAGGGCCTGGAAGGCGACGAGCAGACCGACCGAGATGCCTCCCTCGATGGCCCGCATACCGCCGATCCACAGGATCAGCGCGCTGTTGAGCGTCGCGAGCATCGGCGCGACCACGCCCAGCCAGGCGCTCGGCACGCCGAGACGCTGCTCCTCCTCCAGGGTGGTCGCGTGCTGCCCGGCCCATTTGCGGAAGTAGCCGTCCTCGCCGCCGGTGGCCTTCATCGTCTCGATCAACTGGAGCCCGCTGTATGCCGTGTTGGTGAGGCGTGCGCTGTCGGCGCGCAGCTTCGCCGTGCGGGTCGAGCGCAGCCGGATCACCACCCGCATCGCGACCACGTTGAGCAGTGCGACGCCGATGCCCACGGCCGTGAGCTGCGGGTCGTACGTATAGAGGAGCACCGCGTAGAGCACGACCACGACCGCGTCCACACCGGCAGCCGCGAGGTCGCGGGACAGTGTCTCGGCCACCGCGTCGTTCGACTGGAGCCGCTGCACCAGGTCGGCCGGGCTGCGCTGGGAGAAGAAGGTGACCGGCAGCCGCAGCAGATGCCGAAGGAAGCGGGCGCTGGAGAGTGTCGAGGAGATGATGCGGCCGCGCAGCAGGTTCGCCTGCTGGAGCCAGGTCAGCACCACCGTCAGTGCCACCGAGGCGCCCATCGACGCGAACAGCACGCCGAGCAGCGAGGACTGCCCGCCGATGAGGTAGCTGTCGATGTACGTCCGGCTGAGCGCGGGCACCGCGGCACCGACCACGACAAGGAGCAGACTCGCGAGGACGGCCGCGGGCATCGTGCCCGAGGTCCCGCGCAGCCGGGCCGGCATGGCGCCCAGGACGCCCGGCTTGCGGCCGCCCCGGTGGAAGTCGGGGCCCGGCTCCATGACCAGGGCGACGCCGGTGAAGCTGGTGTCGAAGTCCTCCATGGGCACGAACCGGCGGCCCTTGCCGGGGTCGTTGATGTGTACGCCGCGCCGCCCGAAGCGGCGCCCCGTGCCGTCGTAGACGACGTAGTGGTTGAACTCCCAGAACAGGATCGCGGGCGCCCGCACCTCGGCGAGCGCGGCTGTGTCCATCTGCATGCCCTTGGCCGTCAGGCCGTAACTGCGGGCTGCTTTGAGCAGGTTGCTGGCGCGCGACCCGTCGCGGGAGACACCGCAGGCGATGCGCAGCTCTTCGAGGGGGATGTGCCGCCCGTAGTGGCCGAGCACCATGGCGAGGGAGGCCGCTCCGCACTCCACGGCCTCCATCTGGAGCACGGTGGGGGTACGGACGGTCTTGCCCTTGCCCTTGGGGACCGGGCGCTTTTGCGCGTTGGCGCGGCGTCTGCCACGGGTGTCCTGTGCGGCGGTCACGGGAGGAGCCAATCCACGGGGCGCTGATCGGCCAGCCGGATCGAACCCGTGGCCAGGGTCATGGAGGTCAGCTCGAACGGCGGCCCGTCCGCCGAGGACCACTTGAGGCCGCTCTTCGTACTGGACTTGGTGTCGAGACGGACCAGGACGGCCACCGGCCTGCCGTCCTTGGTGAACTGCTCGCCCAGCTGGCTGTCACCGAGGAACGCGGCGATCTGCTGCTGGGTCTGCACGGTCCGGTCGACCGCCTTCACATGGCCGCGCAGCACCCCGTACTGCTGGGTCGGCGCCGACTGGACGGTCAGATCGACGGAGGCGTTCTCGGGGATCGTGGCGGCGTTCTCCGCGGGGACGTACACCGTCGCGTACAGCGGATCGCCGGCGTGGGCGACCTTCTCCACGGCCGCGACGTTCGCGCCGGTCGAGATGATCGCGCCGATGGTGGCGGCGAGCGCGGTGATGCGTCCCGCGGCCACGGTGCGGACGACCGCCGTCTGGCCCTCCGCCGTACGGACCTGCAGCACGGGGGCGTTCGCGGCGAGCCGTACGCCCTCCTCGGCGAGGACCGCGGTGACCTGCCCGGCGACGGGACTCTGCAACACGTAGCTGCCCTCCCCGTGCGTGAGGATGGCGGGTGCGCTGACCGTGGACGCCACGGTGCCCGTCACGGCCCAGACGGAGGCCGCCGCCATGACGAGGACCGTCACGGACAGGACGAGCCAGCCCTGGGGGCGGGCGAAACGCACCGGAAGGTCGAGTTCTTCCGGCGATTGGAGCTTGGCGAGGGCCTGTTGGCGGAACTGCACGGGACTTCCCTCACCTGTTCGAGAGATTTACGGCACCCGAGAGTCCCGGAACCATGGATCGGTTCCGGGACTCAGCGGCATGAAATGCGATCAGAGACCGGCAACCAGGCCGGTGACCGGGGCGGTGTTCAGGCCGGTCACACCCTCGACCGTGCCGACGACCGTGCCCAGGAGGGCGGAGACCGGGGCAACCGAGTCAACGAGGCCCGTGACGGTGCCAACGGCGTTCAGGGACAGACCGCCCGAGACGGCGTCGAGGTCGGCGTCCGAGATCTCGGCGGTGGCAACCTGGGGGGTGGAGTTCATGATGGAACTTCCCTTCGTATGCGTATTCATAAGGGGGGAGAGCGGCCCCCTCTGGGGACAGATGGTCGGCCGCCACCGCAGGCGTCAGGCACCCGTTTCCGGGAGCCGCTGGAGTGACCCGTGACCCCCGCGGTGCAACGGATCAAAGCACGCTGCCGTGGCACGCATCCAATCAACCGACGCTCTCACCAGGGCAATTGAGCGCCAGATCCGGTCATCCGTGCAGGAGCGCGCACTGTTCGATGGCGACTTCTTCACATGCCGCGCGTCAACGTCGCGTGCATGCGGTTGCCACCCGCTTCTCGAACGGGACACTCCCGCCCCAATGGCCCCGCGCGCCTCTGCCCTCTGTGGAGATCCTTCGCACGCGGTGACTTCGTTGCGTATTCGGTGTGCAGATTCGCTGAAGCCAGGATTCCGGTCGGTGTTGTCGACGGGGTGTGACTGAGTACTCGCGGAGTGTGCAGTGCGGCTCGTCGAAAGAGCCCCTCGGCCGAGATGTGCGTACGGAAAGGTGCGATTGCCTCGCAATCCACGCCTTTGGCCTGCCTAACTCCTGCCATTTGTAAAGGCAGTTGAACACCCCATGTGACGCGTGCGTATCAACAGGCATCCAGGCGCCCCCCAGTTCAGCTGCAAGACGGCGGCAACGGACCCCGTCCCCAGGAGGTCAGAAGTTGAGTCACAAACGCATACCCAAGCGCAAGGCCGTAATAGCGGCAGGAAGCGTGGCGGCGCTCGGAGCAGCGGCACTTCTGCTGCCCAACGCGATGGCGTCCCAGACGGACTCGGACGACGCCACGGCCAGCGCCAAGACGTTCAAGGCGGCCGATGTCTCGGACCTCGCCTCGCAGCTCGCCTCCCAGCTGGGTGATGCCTTCGCCGGGTCGTACTACGACGCGGGCAACCAGCAGATCATCATCAACGTCGTCGGTAACAACAGCAATGTGATCAACGAGATCAAGGCTGCCGGCGCGGTCCCGAACCAGGTGCAGAACAGCACCGACGCGCTCGAGACCGCCGCCGCGACGCTGAAGGCCGACGCGACGATCCCGGGCACGGCTTGGTCCGTCGACCCGAAGACCAACGAGATCCGCGTCACCGCCGACTCCACGGTCACGGGCACCAGCTGGGACACGCTGGAGTCCACCGTCGAGGGCCTCGGCTCGGGCGTGGCGACCATCACGAAGTCCGCGGGCACCTTCAAGACCTACGTCGACGGCGGCGACGCCATCTTCGGCGGCGGCGCCCGCTGCTCCCTCGGCTTCAACGTCACCGCGGGCGACGGCGCCCCCGCCTTCCTCACCGCGGGCCACTGCGGTGTCGCGGCCGCCGAGTGGTCGGACGCGCAGGGCGGCGCCCCGATCGCCACGGTCGACCAGGCCACCTTCCCCGGTGACGGCGACTTCGCCCTCGTCAAGTACGACGACCCGGCCACGGTCGCCAACAGCGTGGTCAACATCGGCGACGGCCAGACCGTCGAGATCGCCCAGGCCGCCGAAGCCGCCGTGGGCCAGCAGGTCTTCCGGATGGGCAGCACCACGGGACTCTTCGACGGCACCGTCCTCGGTCTCGACGCCACCGTCAACTACCCGGAGGGCACGGTCACCGGGCTCATCCAGACCGACGTCTGCGCCGAACCCGGCGACAGCGGCGGCTCCCTGTTCACCCAGGACGGCAGCGCGATCGGACTGACCTCCGGCGGCAGCGGCGACTGCACCGTCGGCGGCGAGACCTTCTTCCAGCCCGTCACCACCGCCCTGGAAGCGGTCGGCGCGACGCTCGGCGCGGGCGACGCGGCCGGAGACGCCGGGGCCGGTGCGGAAGACCCGGGTGCAGAAGACCCCGGCGCCGTGGACCCCAGCGCGAGCGCCAGTGACCCGGCGGCAGGCGACGAGCAGGCCGGCGCAGGCGAAGAAGCGGGCGACACGGGCGACACGGGTGACGACACCGGCACCGGCCTGGACGACGGCTCGGGGCTCGTGAACATCAACCCCTGACACCCCTCGCACCGGTGACCCACAGCCACTGATCCGGCCGCGGAACACAGCGGTCCCGGTCGGCAGGTGGAAAGGTCCGGCCCTCCGGCGGGAGGGCCGGACCGCTCCTCGTTCCGGACACGCCGTACGGGTGCTCGCCCTTCAGCCGCGTGCCCGCAGGAGCAGCAGCGCGACGTCGTCGGGCCGCTCCTGCGGCTCCGCGTCCTCGCTCTGCACGAGGCGGTCGGCCAGCACGTCGAGCGGCTGGTCGCCGTACTCCGCGAGCCGTCGCCCGAGGCGGGCGATGGCCTCCTCGATGTCGACGCCGGGCGACTCGATCAGCCCGTCGGTGTAGAGGGCGAGCACGGAACCGGGGCCGAGCGGGACCTCGGTCGTCGGATACGTCGCCCCCGCGTCGATCCCGAGCAGCGGCCCCCCGGCCAGGTCGAGCACGCGGACCTTGCCGTCCGGCCGCCGCAGCAGCGGAGGCGGGTGGCCCGCACGCGCCATGACGGCCACCCCGCGCGCGGGTTCCAGCCGCAGATAGAGACAGCTGGCGAACAGTTCGCTGCCCAGGTCGATGAGTAGCCGGTTGGTGCTGCGCATGACCTCCTCGGGCGGCTGGCCGACGGTCGTGTACGCACGGACGGCCGTACGGATCTGCCCCATCAGGCCCGCCGCCGTGACGTTGTGCCCCTGTACGTCACCGATCACGGCCGCGGCCCGGCCCTGCGAGAGCACCAGGTCGTAGAAATCCCCGCCGATGTCCATGCCCTGGGTGGCCGGGAGATAGCGCGCGGCAGCCTCGATCGAGGGCACCGACGGCAGCGAGTGCGGCAGCAGCGCGGCCTGCAGACCGTGGGCGAGCCGGAGCTTGGCGTCGTAGAGAAGGGCCCGCGCCAGCGCCTGCGCGATCAGACCGCCCAGGCTCGTCAGCACGGCACGCTCGTCCGCCGGGAAGGAATGCCGTTCCGGGTACGCGAGGACGCAGACGCCCACCGGACGCCCGGACGCGATGAGCGGCAGATAGGCCCACGCCTCCATACCGTCGGGTGTCGTGTGCCGGGACGGATAGAGGCGCTCCAACTGCTCAAGGGAGTTGAAGAAGGCGGGAACACCGCTGTTCAGCGCCTGGGCGCCGGGGGTCTGCGCGTCGAGCGGCAGCCCGTCGAAGCGCTCCACGACGTGGGCGTCCGGGTATCCCCGGTGCCCGAGCACGTGCAGGCGGCCGGCCTGCGTGCCGAGGACCACCAGGGCCTGACTGCCGACGGCGGGCGCGATCTCGTCGGCGACCAGCTGCACCACGTCCTGCACGCTAGCCGCCTCCGTCAGCGCGCTGGCCAGGCTCAGCACATGCGAGATGGTCACCAGGCCGGGACGGCTGTCGTCGTCGTGCCCCGGTTCGGAGCGCCTCATCTCGGACACCGCCCGGGCCCGGGAGATCCGCACGCTCAGCCCGTTCGTACTGGGATACAGGCGGAACGACAGCCAGTCGCCGGGCGGCCGCAGCGCCACGAAGGACGTGACGTGCTGGCTGAGCAGCGCGGCCCGGTAGCGGTCCTCGTAGACGGGGTCGTTGAGCCAGGGCACGGACGCCCACAGCTGGGTGCCCAGCAGGCCGCTGACCGGGACGTCGAGCAACTCGGCCGTCGCCTCGTTGGCGTAGCTGACGCGCCCGTGCAGATCCAGCGCGCACAGTCCGTACGGCAGCCGTGCCACCATCCGCGCCGCCTCCACCGTGCCGAGCATGCCGGACGCGCTCGCCCCGGCGGCCGGCGCGAGCAGATCCGGCTCGGGATGCACCGGGTGGTGCGCCGCGGCGGCCCGCTCCAGGCGCAGCGCGAGCCGGTCGCAGGCCGCGGTGAGCTGACCGCGTTCCCGGTCGGACAGCTCGGGCGGATGCGATCCGGGCCAGGTCACGAAGACGGCGCCGTACACCGTGTTCCCCGTGGCCACCGGGAGAGCGGCCAGCGCGAAGGGATAGGGGAGCACCACGGCGACCCGTGGATAGCGGCCGGCCATCTGCTCCTCGCCGCTCACCCAGATCAGCCGCCGCTCCCGTACCGCCTCGGCGACCGGGATGGGCGCGCTGAGCCCCACCCGCTCCCAAGGGGCGGCGAAGGCCCTGGGCAGCCCCGCCATCACCGCCATCTCCAGGACCGGTTCGCCCGGCGCCAGCAGATATACCGCGCCGGAGTGCGCGTGGACCTCGTCCATCATCGAGGCCAGCGCCAGGGACAGCAGCGGCTGTCCGACCGGCGCCGGTCGAGTGGCCGGCGCCTGCCCGAAACCCTGCGAGACGGACACGCCGACCACCTCCTCGCAGGCCGCGTGATCAGGTCCCAGAGGTCAAGGCTCTCTCCTGGCGGCTCTTCGCGCACGGCGAGCGGGGGCCGTCCAAGCCGCCACACGGCCCGACGGCGGGTTCCGCCGGGGGCCTGACGTGCCGGGAACGGTCACAGGGGCTGCGCCGGAGCCCCGGAAGCGCTGTAATTACGGACGTGGTCAGTGAGGACGCTGCGGGACGCAGGACGCGAACGCCGCGTGCCGAACTTGCCCTCAAGACGCTCACGACCGACCTGAACCCTCGTGAGCGCCTGCGGCGAGTCCTCGAACAGGCCCTCGTCTTCACCGGCGCGACCGTCGTCGCGGTGTACGCGCCGACCCCGATCGGCGGCGAACTGCGCCTCGCCGAATCGGCGGGCGTGCCGAGAACCCTCTACGGGCTGCGCGACAGCTACCCCGTCACCGGCGGATCCCCGGCGGCGGAAGCGCACCGCTCCGGCAGGGCGCTCTGGCTCCGCCCCGAGGAAGTCGGCCGCCAGGCCGACGCCCGGCGAGGGCCCTCCCAGGACTTCTGGCTGGCCGCCCTGCCCCTGCGCGACGACGGCTGCCTGCTCGCCGTCAGCGAGCACCCGGACGGCTTCGACCCCGAGGACCGGGAGTGCCTGGGCCTGATCGCCGAGGCCGTCGTCTGCCCGCCGCCCGCCCCCGAGACGGGCACCGACGAGCTGCCCGCCAGCTCGTTCAGCCTCGCCTTGGACAGCGGACGTGTCGAGGTCGACGAGGAGATGCTGGAACTGTTCGGACTGAGTCCGGCCGACTTCGACGGCAAGGTGGAGACACTGCTGTCACTGACGGTTCCGGAGGACCTGCCCTCGCTGATGTCCGTGGTGGAGGCGGACCACATGTCCGTCGGTGACCGCGAGCTGGAGTTCCGGATCCTCCAGCCGTCCGGAGAGCAGAAGTGGCTGCGACTGCGCGGACATCTCCTGCCCGGCGGCGAGGGCCGCCCGGCACGCCTCGTGGGCACGGTCTCCGACGCCTCCAAGCTGCGCTCCGGCGGTAACGAAGTGGCCCGCGTCCAGCGGCTCGCCGCCGCTCTGGCCACCGCCGGCACCGTCCGCGACGTCGGCCGGGCCGTGGTCGCCGCCCTGCGCAAGCCCCTCCAGGCCGACCGGATCGCCGTCGCGGAACTGGAGGGGGACCGCCTCATCGTCACCGTCCTTGACCCGCCCGAGCCGGAGGCCTGGCCCGAGATGTGGCGGACCGAGTGGCGCTCGGAGTGGCCCGACGCACCCGTGCGCGCCATGCCGACCCTCGCCGCGGCCCTGAGTGAGGGGCGCGCCGCGATCTGGCCCGCCGGGACGGACCTGGAGCCCGCCCTCGCCGACGTGGGCCCCGGAGGCCTCGCCGTCCTGCCGCTGCCCGCCGCCGGACGCATCGCCGGCGCCTGCCTGATCGGCTGGGACACCCCGCACGACTTCGGCCCCGACGAACGCGCCCTGCTCACCGCCGCCGCGGGCCTCACCGGCCAGGCCCTGATGCGCGCCCACGCCTTCGACGCCGAACACGAACTGATCGGCATGCTCCAGCGCACCCTGCTCCCGCGCCGCCTGCCCAAGCTGCCCGGCGCGGTCGCCGTCGCCCGCTATCTGCCCACCACGTCGGGCCTGGAGGTCGGCGGCGACTGGTACGACGTGATCCCGCTCCCCGACAACCACGTCGCCCTCGTCATCGGCGACGTCCAGGGCCACAACGCCTCGGCCGCGACCCTCATGGGCCAGATGCGGACGGCCCTGCGCGCGTACGCCGTCGAGGGACACCCCCCGGACGTCGTGGTCTCGCACGCCAACCGCCTCCTCATGGACCTGGAGACCGACCTCTTCGCGACCTGCTGCTACGTCGACGTGGACATGGAGGAGGGCTCCGCCTGGTGCGTACGCGCCGGGCATCTGCCCCCGGTGCTGCGTCACCCGGACGGCGGAACGCACATCGCCTGGTCCGAGGGCGGACCGCCGCTCGGCGTCCTCACCCAGGCCGACTTCCCCATGAGCCCGCTGCGCCTGCCGCCCGGCACCATCGTCGCCCTGACCACCGACGGCCTTGTCGAGTCCGCCGTGGTCGACATCGAGGACGGCCTGGCCCGGCTCGCCGGAGAGCTGGCAGCCTCCGACCCGGCCCACCTCGGACTCGTGGCAGACCGACTCCTCGCGGGCGCCAACCGCAGCGACGACGTCGCCCTCCTCCTCATGCGCTACGACGGCATGGCGCTGCGCCCGCTCCGCGAGAGCTGGACGGTCTGGCGCGTCCCCGAGGCGGTCCGGCACGCCCGCCGCTTCACCAGACGCACCCTGCGCGCCTGGGGCGTGCCCGGCGAGGCGGACGCCGCGCTCCTCGTCGTCTCCGAACTCGTCACCAACGCCCTCGTCCACACCGACGGACAGGTCAGGCTCGACCTCACCCTCATCAACAACCGCTTCAGAATCGCGGTCGCCGACAACTCACCCCGTACACCGATCAAGCCCACCAGCATCGGCTGGGAGGCCACCGGCGGACGCGGGATTCTCCTTGTCGAGGCGATGTCGGCGGCTTGGGGGACGGTGCCGGTCAGCGGGGGGAAGCAGGTGTGGAGCGAAATCCTGCTGGACTAGCGGGATTCACCTGGACTGGCGGAATTCACCTGGGCTGACGTGCCACTAGCGTGGACCGCGTGCGTCTGCTCCTGATGTCCGACACCCACCTCCCCAAGCGTGCGCGAGAGCTCCCCGCGCCGCTGCTGGCCGAACTCCCGCTCGCCGACGCCGTGATCCACGCAGGCGACTGGGTGGACACCGCGACCCTCGACCTCCTGGAGAGCCGGTCGACCAGGCTGATCGGCGTCCACGGCAACAACGACGGCCCCGAACTGCGCGCCCGCCTCCCCGAAGTCGCCCGTGCCGAGCTGGGTGGCCTGCACTTCGGAGTCGTCCATGAGACCGGCGCCGCCGAGGGGCGCGAGCGTCGCTGCGCGGTCCGCTTTCCCGACCTCGACGTCCTGGTCTTCGGCCACAGCCACATCCCGTGGGACACCACCACGGACAACGGCCTGCGGCTCCTCAACCCCGGCTCCCCGACCGACCGTCGCCGCCAGCCCCACTGCACGTACATGACGGCACAGGTGACGGACGGCCGGCTGACGGACGTACATCTCCACCGGCTGCCCCCGCGCACCTGATTCAGGTTGTCGCCCACCGACCCGGATGAATCGCCCCGCCCGTAGCCGTGAGCGGAGCGCCGCTGCCGCCCCACCGCAGGGCGACGATCTCCGCGGCGACGGACACGGCCACCTCCTCCGGTGTGCGGGCTCCGAGGTCGAGCCCGACCGGCGAGCGCAGCCGGGACAGTTCGCTCTCGCCGAACCCGGCGTCCACCAGCCGCTTCATCCGGTCGTCGTGGGTTCGCCGGCTGCCCATCGCGCCGATGTACGCGGCCGGGCGGCGCAGTGCCTCCTCAAGGAGCGGTACGTCGAACTTCGGGTCGTGGGTGAGGACGCAGATCACCGTGCGGTCGTCGGTGGTCGTGCCCTTCAGGTAGCGGTGCGGCCAGTCGACGACGACCTCCACGCCCGCCGGGAACCGTTTCGGCGTGGCGAAGACCGGGCGGGCGTCGCACACCGTGACCCGGTAGCCGAGGAAGTCGCCGATGCGGGCGACGGCGGCGGCGTAGTCGATCGCGCCGAAGACGAGCATGCGGGGTGGCGGTGCGAAGGAGTGGAGGAAGACGGTGACGTCGTCCTCGCGGCGTTCGCCGTGCGGGCCGTAGTGCCGTTGTCCGGTGGCGCCCTGGGCCAGTTCGCCTCGTGCGTCGGCCGTGACGGCCACGTCCAGGCCGGTCGACCCGAGCGAGCCGGACACCTCGTCCGGCCACACGGAGAGGGTGGCCCCGCGCGGCGCCGGGCCGTCGATCACCGTCGCCACGGTCACCGGGCGGCCCGCGGCCACCGACTCGGCAACCGCCCCGAAGGTGGGATCCTCCTCGCGCGACACCCGGCGTACGAGCAGTGTGATCTCGCCGCCGCAGGTCAGGCCCACGGCGAAGGCGTCCTCGTCGCTGTACCCGAAGGTCGCCAGGCGTGCCTCGCCGGACTCCACCACCTCCTGGGCCAGCTCGAACACAGCGCCCTCGACGCAGCCGCCGGACACGCTGCCCACGGCCTCGTCGCCGGGGCCCACGCCCATGGCCGCGCCCGGATCGCGCGGCGCGCTGCGGCTGACGGCGACCACTGTGGCGAGCCCGAACGGGGACCCCGCCGTGTACCACCGGTTCAGCGCCGGGAGGATCTCACGCATCGCTCGCTCCCTTCCTTGCCCACTGCCGACCGCGTCTCTCTCAAGGATCCGCTCCTCTCACCACCGCCGCCAGACGCTCCAGCGCGGCCAGGCTGTGCCCCTCGACGAACGCGTCCACGCTCGGCAACGCCGCCGCCATCCCGGCGGCCAGAGGCGCGTAACCGGGGCGGGCCTTGCGCGGATTGGCCCAGATCACCCGGTGTGCGAGCCGGTGCAAGCGTCGCATCTGGCCCGCGAGCAGGGCAGGATCGCCACGCTCCCAGCCGTCCGACAGCAGCACCACGACCGCGCCGCGCGCCATGCCCCGCTGTCCCCACCGATCGAGGTACCCGCGCAGCATCTCACCGAGCCGGGTGCCGCCGCTCCAGTCCGGGACCGCCGCCGCGAGCGCCGCCATGGCCGCGTCGGGATCACGGTGCGCCAGCTCGCGTGTCACCCGGGTCAGCCGTGTGCCGATGGTGAACACCTCCGTACGGGCGGTGCCGTGGGTGGCCGCGTGCGCGAAACGCAGCAGCGCGTTCGCGTACGCCGCCATCGAGCCGCTCACATCCACGAGCAGCACGACCCTGCGCGGGCGTTCGGCCCGTTCGTGCCGCAGCAGCCGCGCCGGTTCACCGCCCCGCTTCAGCAACTCCCGTACGGTGCGACGCGGATCGACGCTCCCACGCCGGGCCGGATGCCGCCGCGCGGTACGGCGCACCTCGCCGCGCAGCGTGAACGCGGCAAGGAGCCGCCGCAGTTGCTCCTTCTCGGCGGCGGTCAGCCCGGCGAGGTCGCGGTGCCGCAGTACGTCGGTGGAGCTGGCCAGCGCGGGCGCGGGAATGGTGTCCTCGGCCCGTGTCGCGGCCCGGGGAGCGGGACCGGCGTCGCGTACGGCCATCCGTAGCCGCGGCGGGGGAGTGAACCGGGTCTGCGCCACGTCGGCGCTCGCGTCGAAGTACCCCGCGAAGACCCGCTCGTAGCGCTCCAGATCGTCCCGGCTCCCGCACAGGGTGAGGCGTCCGGCCCAGTACACGTCGGCGCGACTGCCGGGATCGAGGAGTTCGAGCGCGCCGAGAAAGGCCTGCACCCGGTCGGGCCCCGCGTCGACACCCGCGGCGCGCAACGCACGAGCGAACCCGACGAGGACGGCGGACGCGTCGACCGCCTGGGGATGCGGCACGGCCTCACGCCCCTCGCGCCGCGAGGATCGCCGACAGATCGAGGCCGCGCGCCCGCTCCACGTCCTCCCGGTACTTCAGGACCGAGCCCAGCGTCGTCACCGCCAGCTCGGCGTCCACCTCGGTCGCGCCCAGCGCGTCCAGGGCCTGGGCCCAGTCGATGGTCTCGGCCACTCCGGGCGGCTTGAGGAGATCCTCGGACCGCAGGGCCTGGACCAGCGCGGTCACCTGCTCGGTCAGCCGGGCGGTCACACCCGGCAACCTCCGCCTCACGATGGCGAGTTCACGGGCGAAGCCCGGATGGTCGAACCAGTGGTAGAGACACCGGCGTTTCAGCGCGTCGTGCACCTCGCGAGTGCGGTTCGAGGTGAGCACCACGACCGGCGGCGACTCGGCCCGCAGCGTGCCCAGTTCGGGGATGGTGACCGCGTACTCCGACAGCAGCTCAAGGAGAAAGGCCTCGAACTCGTCGTCCGCGCGGTCGACTTCGTCGACGAGCAGCACTGACGGCTGGGTCTCCAGGGCCTGGAGGAGGGGCCGCGCGATGAGGAACCGCCGGTCGTACAGCTCTCCTTCGAGCCGGTCGGCATCCTTGACGCCCGCCGCTTCGGCGGCCCGCAGATGGAGGAGCTGACGCGGGAAGTCCCAGTCGTACAGTGCCTGGGACGCGTCGATTCCCTCGTGGCACTGGAGCCGGATCAACGGGGCGCCGGTCGCCTCCGCGAGGGCGGACGCGAGCGCGGTCTTGCCCACGCCCGCGTCGCCCTCGCAGAAGATCGGCCGGTGCAGCCGCAGCGCCAGGAAGCAGGCCACGGCCAGCCCGTCGTCGACGAGATACCCGGTCTTCTCCAGCCGGGCCCGCACCTCTTCCGGCCCGCTCACCTCGTGCATCCGCGCTACTCCATGGCGGCAAGCACCGCGCGCCGCGTGAGCACCCGGGCGAGGTGCGCGCGGTACTCGGGCGAGGCCGACGGATCGGACGTGGGATGCGTGCCGTCCGCCACCACCTGGGCGGCCCGCCGCACCGCGCCCTCCACGGAGGCGCCGACAAGAGCCTCCTCGGTCGCGGCGGCCCGCAGCGGTGTCGAGCCCATGTTCGTCAGCCCGATCCGCGACTCGGCGATCTGCCCGTTCTCGCGCCGTACCAGCGCCGCGACGCCGACCACCGCCCAGGCCTGCGCGACCCGCTGGAACTTCTCGTAGTGGAAGCCCCAGCCGTCGGTCGTCGGGATCTCCACCTCCACCAGCAGTTCGTCCGGCCGAAGCGCGGTCTGCAGGTAGTCGACGAAGAACTCGCGGGCCGGGATGGCCCGCCGCCCCGCCGGTCCCTCCGCGATCAGGGTCGCGTCGAGCGCGAGGATCACGGCGGGCAGGTCACCGGCCGGATCGGCGTGCGCGAGCGCACCCCCGAGGGTGCCGCGATGGCGTATCGCGGGATCGGCGACCGTGGCCGTGGCCGCGGCGAGCAGCCCGGCGTGACGGCGTACCAGCGGGTCGCGGATGACGTCGTGGTGCGAGGTCAGTGCGCCGATGATCAGCTTGCCCTCGCTCTCGCGGACCCCGCGCAGCTCCGGGATCCGGCCGACGTCGACGACGAGTTCCGGGAAGGTGAGCCGCAGCCGGAGCAGCGGCAGCAGGCTCTGCCCGCCGGCCAGCACCTTCGCGTCCTCGCCCGCGTCCGCGAGCGTGCGCAGGGCCTCGTCGACGCTCGTGGGCCTCGCGTACTCGAATGCCGGGGGAATCATGCCGACGCCTCCTCGATCGCTTGCCACACCCGTTGCGGCGTACAGGGCATCGCCACCTCGGTCACGCCCAGCGGGCGCAGCGCGTCCATGATCGCGTTGACGACCGCGGGCGTCGAAGCGATGGTCCCCGCCTCGCCGACTCCCTTGGAGCCAAGGGGATTCGACGTGGCGGGCGTCTCGGTCCTGCCGGTCACGAACTCGGGCAGGTCGGCAGCCGAGGGCACGAGATAGTCGGCCATCGTCCCGGAGACCAGGTTGCCGTCGTCGTCGTACACGGCCTCCTCGTACAGGGCCTGCGCGATGCCCTGCGCGATCCCGCCGTGCACCTGACCCTCGACGATCATCGGGTTGATGACCCGGCCGACGTCGTCGACACAGACGTAACTGCGGATGGTCGTCCGCCCGGTCTCGGTGTCCACCTCGACCGCGCACAGGTGGGTGCCGTGCGGGTAGGAGAAGTTCTCCGGATCGACCAGGTGCTCGGCGTTGATGGTGGGTTCCATGCCGTCGGGCAGGTCGTGCGAGGAGAAGGTCTCGAAGGCGATCTCCTGGATGGTCTTGCGTGCCTCGGGCGAGCCCTTCACGGAGAACACGCCGTGGGTGAACTCCAGGTCGTGCTCATTGGCTTCGAGCAGATGCGCGGCCACCTTCCGCGCCTTCTCCACCACCTTCTGACCGGCGTGGTGCACCGCCGCCCCGCCGACGACGAGTGAGCGCGAACCGTAGGTGTCCATGCCCTGCGGTGTCGTCTTGGTGTCGCCGTGCAGCACCTCGATGTCCTCGAAGGGCACCCCGAGCACATCGGCGGCGATCTGACTCCAGCAGGTCACATGCCCTTGCCCGTGCGGACTGGTGCCCGTGACCACCTCGACCTTGCCGGTGGGCAGCATCCGGATGCTCGCCGCCTCCCAGCCCCCGGCCGAGTACCGCAGATCGCGCAGCACCCGGCTCGGCGCGAGCCCGCACATCTCGGTGTACGTGGACACCCCGATGCCCAGGCGCACGAGGTCACCGCGCTCGTTCCGCTTCTGCTGCTCCGCGCGCAGGTCGTCGTATCCGAAGAGCGCGAGCGCCTTGTCCGTGGCGGCCTCGTAGTTGCCGCTGTCGTACGTCAGACCCGCGACGGACGTGTACGGGAACTCCTCGTGGCCGATCCAGTTGAGGCGCCTCAACTCGATGGGATCCAGGTCGAGTTCGACGGCCAGCTCGTCCATGATCCGTTCGATGGCGTACGTCGCCTCCGGGCGCCCGGCGCCACGGTAGGCGTCCGTCGGCGTCCTGGTCGTGAAGACTCCGGTGCAGGTGAAGTCGTACGCGTCCATCTTGTAGATCGCCGGATACATGAAGGCACCCAGGATCGGGATGCCGGGCGTGACGAGCATCAGGTACGCGCCCATGTCGGCGAGGAGATCGACCTTGAGGCCGAGCAGCCTGCCCTCGCGGGTGGCGGCGATCTCGATGTCCTGGATCATGCCGCGGCCGTGGTGGGTCGCGAGGTAGCCCTCGGAACGCGACTCGGTCCACTTCACCGGGCGTCCCAGCCTGCGCGCGACGGCGAGGGCGAGTGCTTCCTCGCCGTACACCTGGAGCTTGGAGCCGAAGCCGCCGCCGACGTCGGGGGCGATCACGCGCAGCTTGTGCTCGGGGATGCCGGTGACGACGGAGAGCATGATCCGCAGGATGTGCGGGATCTGGGTGGAGGAGTGGACGGTGTACTCGCCGGACGCCGCGAGTGGGGTGACGACGACGGCGCGAGGCTCCATGGCGTTGGGGATGAGCCGCTGCTGAACGTAGCGCCTGCGCAGTACGACCTCGGCGCGCTCGCGGACGGACGCGTAGTCCTCACCCGTGGCGAGCGGCCAGTCGTAGCAGCGGTTGGTGCCCTTGTCGGCGTGGACCAGCGGGGCGTCCTCGGCGAGGGCGGCCTCCAGATCGAGGACCGGGGGCAGCGGCGCGTAGTCGACCTCGATGAACTCCAGGGCGTCGGCGGCCGCGTACCGGTCGCGGGCCACGACGACGGCCACCGGATCGCCCGCGTAGCGGACCTCGTCGACGGCGATCGGCGGGTGGTCGGGGTGGACGATGTCCTCGGTGACCGGCCAGGCGCACGGCAGCGAGCCGAGGCCTTCGGCGAGATCGCTGCCGCTGAACGCGGCCACCACGCCCGGCTGTTCGCGTGCCGGAGTGACGTCGATCCGGTCGATGCGGGCGTGCGCCATGGGGCTGCGCAGGATCGCCAGGTGCAGCAGACCGTTGACGCTGATGTTGTCCGTCCAGTTGGTCTGGCCCGTGACGAGCCGGGCGTCCTCCTTGCGGGGCCGGGAACGCCCGACCTCCCGCTCCGTCGTCCCACTCATGTCGAGGCCCCCTGTCCGGAGGCGGCGAGGACCGCGCGCACGATGTTCTGGTAGCCGGTGCACCGGCAGAGGTTGCCTTCCAGGGCTTCCCGTACGTCCCCCGCACCCGGGTCCGGGTTCTCGCGGAGCAGATCACGCGCCGCCATGATCATGCCCGGCGTGCAGTAGCCGCACTGCAGCGCGTGCCGCTCGTGGAACGCCTTCTGCAGCGGATGCCACTCCCCGTCACGGGCCAGCCCCTGGACCGTCGTCACTTCGCTCCCGTCCGCCTGGACGGCGAGCACCGAGCAGCTCTTGACGGTCACCCCGTCCAGATCGACCGTGCACGCCCCGCAGTTGGAGGTGTCGCAGCCGATCGGGGTGCCGGTCAGACCCAGCCGGTCACGCAGATAGTGGATCAGCAGGAGACGGGGTTCCACCTCGTCCTCGTACGTCGTGCCGTCCACCTTCACCGAGATACGGGTCATGTGCCCTCCCAGGGAACCGTGCGAGGGGTGGTAGGAAATCAGCCACCGGACGTGATGGGCGTCACTCTAGGACGGCCCCCTGACAGGGGCGAGTGCCGCGGCAGGCATTTGTTGAGCGTTAATCCGTTGCCGTGGAGTACGGCGACCTGCTGCACTGCTCGGGACGAGTTCACCGGGATCAAGGAGCAGCAATGCGCACACCGTTCATGTCCACCCAGGAAGGAATCACCCACACTCCAAAGGACATGACGCCCGGTGCATATGCTCAACCTGGGAATTCTGGCGCACGTAGACGCCGGTAAGACAAGCCTCACCGAGCGGCTGCTGCACGCCGTCGGGGTCATCGACGAGATCGGTAGCGTCGACGACGGATCCACCCAGACCGATTCCCTCGCGCTGGAACGGCAGCGAGGCATCACGATCAAATCCGCCGTCGTCTCCTTCGCGATCGACGACGTCACGGTCAATCTGATCGACACACCCGGTCACCCCGACTTCATCGCCGAGGTGGAGCGGGTGCTGAGCGTGCTCGACGGCGCCGTGCTCGTCGTCTCGGCCGTGGAGGGCGTACAGGCGCAGACCCGTGTGCTGATGCGGACGCTCCAGCGGCTGCGGATTCCGACGCTCGTCTTCGTGAACAAGATCGACCGGGGTGGCGCGCAGCACGAGCGCGTGCTGGAGAAGATCTCTGCGCGGCTCACTCCCGCGATCGTCCCGATGGGCGCGGTCGGCGAACGGGGAACGAGGGACGCCCACTTCACCCCCTTCGACGACGCCCGGCTCAGGGCGCCGCTGCTCGACCTGCTCGCCGAGAACGACGACGAGCTGCTGGCCGCGTATGTCGAGGGCCGCGTCTCGGACGCCCGGCTCCGCGCCGCACTGGCTCAGCAGACCGGGCAGGCCCTGGTGCACCCGGTGTACTTCGGCTCGGCGACGACGGGCGCGGGCATCACGGAACTGATGGGCGGGATCAAGGAGCTGCTGCCCTCCGGAGAGGGCGATGCGGACGGCCCGGTGTCGGGGACGGTCTTCAAGGTCGAGCGGGGTCCCGCGGGGGAGAAGATCGCGTACGCGCGGCTGTTCTCCGGGACCCTGCGGACGCGTGACCGGCTGGTGTTCCGTGACGTAGAGGAGGGGAAGGTCACTGCGATCAGTGTCTTCGACAGCGGTTCGGCCGTCCGGGAGACCTCCGTGGCGGCGGGACGGATCGGCAAGCTCTGGGGCCTCGGAGACATCCGGATCGGCGACACCCTCGGCCTGCCGCGGAAATCGTCGGCGGACGAGCACTATTTCTCACCGCCCACGCTCGAAACGGTCGTCACCTCCTGCCGTCCGGGCGACAAAGGGGCCCTGCACCTCGCGCTCACCCAACTCGCCGAGCAGGACCCGCTGATCAATCTCCGCCAGGACGAAGTGCGCAAGGAAACCTCCGTATCGCTCTACGGCGAGGTCCAGAAGGAGGTCATCCAGGCAACGCTTGCCGATGAATTCGGCATTGACGTCGTGTTCCGCGAGACGACACCCCTGTGCATCGAAAGGCCGACCGGTACGGGTAGGGCGGTCGAGTTCAACGGCAAGGACCCCAATCCCTTTCTCGCGACCGTCGGGCTGCGCATCGATCCGGCGCCCGTCGATTCGGGTGTGGAATTCCGCCTGGAGGTCGAACTCGGGGCGATGCCGTACGCGTTCTTCAAGGCGGTCGAGGACACCGTCAAGGAGACGCTGGCACAGGGAATCCACGGATGGCAGGTCACCGACTGCACGGTCACCATGACTCATTCCGGCTACTCACCACGGCAGAGCCACGCCCACCAGGGCTTCGACAAGAGCATGTCCAGCACGGGTGCCGACTTCCGCGGGCTGACACCGCTCGTGGTGATGAGCGCGCTCCGGGAGGCGGGCACGCGGGTGTACGAGCCGATGCACCGCTTCCGCCTGGAGGCGCCGGCGGACACGCTCGGCGCGGTGCTGCCCGTGCTCGCGAAACAGCGCGCCGTCCCGCAGAGCACGCAGACGCACGGCGCGACGAGCGTGCTGGAAGGCCGTGTCCCGGTCGCGCAGGTACATCAACTGGAGCAGCAGCTACCGGGGTTGACGCGCGGTGAAGGCGAGCTGGAGTGCGCCTTCGACCACTACGCACCGGTCGTCCACGGCACGGTCGCGGACCGGCCGAGGACCGATCTCAACCCGCTCGACCGCAAGGAGTACCTGCTGAACGTGACGCGCCGGGTCTGAAAATGACCCGTACGGGGTTTGAACCGGACGCGCGCCGGGTCTGCCCCAGGGGCCGCACAGGCGCCTGGTGAAACGAGAAACTTACTCATGAGTCAGGGGTGTTGACGGCCTCTGGTGCGGCCGCGACTGTAGTGAACATGTCGAAGTTACGTGCGCGTCTGCTCGGCGTCCTCGTGCTCCTCACCGGCTTCCTCACGGCGGCGGGCATCCAGCCCGCCGCCGCGGCCCCCCTCCCCGACTCCCTCTGGTTCGACGAATCCGCGGCTGCCACCCTCACTGTCGAGGACGGCCGCTTCACCGACGGGCTCGGCCGCGAGGTCGTGCTGCGCGGCTACAACGTCTCCGGCGAAACAAAGCTGGAGGAGAACAGCGGACTTCCCTTCGCGTCGGTCGCCGACGCCAAGAAGTCGGCCACGGCACTGCGCGCCCTCGGCGGCGGCAACGCCGTGCGCTTCCTGCTCTCCTGGGCGCAGGCCGAACCCGTGCGCGGCCAGGTCGACACCACCTATCTCGCGGCGGCCACCGCTCAGATCGGCGCGTTTCTCGACGCGGGAATCCGCGTCTATCCCGACTTCCATCAGGACCTCTACTCCCGCTACCTGTTCAACTCGGGCAGCTGGTACACCGGCGACGGTGCCCCCAAATGGGCCGTGGAAGCCGGGAACTACCCCCAGGAGTCGTGCGGGATCTGCCTCTTCTGGGGCCAGAACATCACCCAGAACCAGGCCGTGACAAAGGCGTCGTACGACTTCTGGCACAACACGTACGGACTCCAGGACGCCTTCCTCACCACGGCCCAGGCGACCATGGCCTACGTCAAACAGCACCTCACCACCACCCAGTTCGCGAACCTCGTCGGCTTCGACCCGTTCAACGAGCCGCACGCCGGCACGTACGACTCCGGTCAGACGAGCCGTACTTGGGAACGCGATGTGCTCTGGCCCTTCTATGTGAAGTTCCGGGCCCGGATGGACGCGGCCGGCTGGCAGGCCAAGCCCGCCTTCGTGGAGCCGAACCTCTTCTGGAACGCCAACATCAGCTCCCAGAAGCAGGAGGGCGGGCTGCTGGATGCGGGCACGATCGGCCCGCGCTATGTGTTCAACACCCACTTCTACGACCAGAAGGCGATCTCCGGCATCCTGATGTGGGGCAAGGCGGGGGACGGCCAGTACGCCACCGACTTCGGGACGGTGCGCGACCGGGCGTCGGCCGCCGGCACCACGGCGATCATCAGCGAGTTCGGCCATCCGCTGGCCGGGTCGGTCTCGGACAAGGCGCCCACCGTCCTCAAGGCGATGTACCAGGCCTTCGACTCCCGTCAGCCGGGCGCGAGTTGGTGGTCCAATCCGTCCGCCTCCGGCCCGGTCCTCTCCGCCACCCAGTGGCAGTGGGACATCTACAACGGCCGCCATCACGAGCTGATGAACGACAACCCGGACAAGGTCCTGACCACCGGTGACGCCTGGAACGACGAGGACCTCTCCGCCGTACGCCTCAACGACTCGGGTACGGTCGTACTGCGCCAGGACGCCCGCCTGCTGGACCGCGTCTACCCCAGCGCCACGGCGGGCACGGCGGTCGCCTTCACCTACGAGGACCGTTCCCGCGACGGCTCCACGGCCCTGACCTGGAACCCGGTCCCGAGCTCGCTGCCCAATGTCTCCCAGCTCGTGGGATCAGGTCAGTACAGCCTTCTCATCTGGCGTTCCGACGGCACGAGCGTTCCCACGGAACTCCATCTCCCGGCGTCCTTCCCGACGTCGTCCACCACGGTCGTCTCCGACCTCGGTACGACCGCCACTCCGCCCTCGTACACCCGGACAACCCCGATCGCCGTGGCCCCCGAGCCGGGCGGCACCGGAAGCCGCCGCCTCCTGCTCACCGCTGCCGGCTCGGGGACTCTGCACTACGCGCTGGTCACGAACGGGGCGACCGCTCCGTCCGCCACTCTGCTGAACGCGGCCAGGACCGAGCTGGCGTCCTGGGTCGCCTCAGAGATCAACTAGCCGACGGAGCCGTCCAGTTCGCCTCCACATGGCCGAGGCGAACGCGCTGGGGGTGGTCGCCGACCGGCACCGACACCGTCTTCTGCCCAGTGGCGAAGTCGATGGCGGTGACCTGGTCGGCGCCGCTCTCGGAGATGACACAGGACTTGCCGTCACCGCTGACGGTCGCCCAGTACGGCTTGGAGGCGGTGACGAGCGGGCCCTCCTGGAGGGTCGCCCGGTCCACGACGGTCGCGTAGTCGTCCATCGTGCCCGCGATGCACAGCTTGGTGCCCGCAGGGTTGATCGAAATGCCGTGGTGGCGGGAGTCGTTGACCCAGGTGGTGCGGTCCGTGCTGGTCGCCGGGTTCTTCGGCAGGGTCTTCACCCGGGTGATCCTGTCGGAGGCGATGTCGTACTCCAGGAAGCCGTTGAAGAACGACACCTGGAAGTACAGCTTGGACTCGTCGGCGCTGAACGCGGCGGGCCGTACCGCGTCGGAGTAGTCCGTGAGACCGATCGCGTCCAGCCGCTGACGCATGTCGATCACCTTGACCTGCTGGAAGGTGGCCGCGTCGACGACGGTGATGTACCGGTTGCCCTTCGTCCAGTCCACCCACGGATCGTCGAGCGCGGTGTTGACGTCACCGATGGCCATGTTCCAGATGTACTTGCCGTCGCTGGTGAAGATGTTCTCGTGCGGCTTGTCACCGGTGGCGAAGGAGCCGAGCTGCTTGCCGGAGTTGATGTCGAGGACGTGCACGGTGTTCCCGGTCGAGGCGGAGACCGCGACACGGGTGCCGTCCGGAGACACCGCCATGTGGTCGGAGCGGTAACCGGACACGGGGAAGCGCCAGTTGATGTTCCCGGTGGCGAGGTCGATGGAGACGACGTCGGCGAAGCTCGGGCGGGAGACGACCATCGACTTGCCGTCGGGCGTGGAGTACATGTCGTCGACGAACTGGTCGTGGCCCTCCCCGACACCGTTTCGAATGGCCATGAAGTAGATCCACTTGATCGGATCGGCGTTGATCTCGGCCAGCCGGGCTTCCTTGTCCGGCACTACGTTGATCCGGCCGATCTTCGCGAAGTCACCCGTGGACTTGATGACATCGGCGGTGCCGTCCCAGTTGTTGCCCACGAACATCACCTCGCGCAGTTCGGCGGCTGCGGAGCTCTGCGCGGTGGCAGCGGTCGCCGTAGCGCCCAGGGTGAGTGCGAGCGCGACGGCGATGGAGCATAGGCGTCCGGGTCTGAGGACAGACATGTGGGTCCCTGTCGTAGGTGGGGAGTGCGGGTGGAAAGTTGCCTATGGCAAGCGCATGACAAGGGAGGAAATCTGAACACGGGCGCGTTCAGAGTTGACTTACTGGAAAGTAAGGAAGGGGGCGGCCCAACCACAAGGGTCCGTACACGACAAAATTGCCGGAGCGTGAACGGTTCACCGGATGGACGAAGGGGGGACGTGTGGCGGGCAGGCTCAAACAGCCGACAGGCCGTTACGGGGGCAGAACCGCCGAGGAGCGGCAGGCCGAACGACGCCGCCGTTTCCTGGAAGCCGGTCTCCAGCTGTTCGGCGACAGCCCGGGCTTCCGGTCCACGACGGTCGCCGCGCTGAGCGAGGCGGCGGGCCTGTCGACCCGACAGTTCTACGAGGAGTTCCGCACCCTCGAAGACGTCCTGGCCGCCCTGCACCTCCAGGTCAACGACTGGGCCGAGGGGGCCGCACTTTCCGCCCTCGCCGACGCACAGGACCTGCCGCTTCCCGAGCGCGCCACCGCGATCTTCCGTGCCTACGCCGCGAACGTGACGAGCGATCGGCGCCGGATCCGCATCACCTTCGTCGAAATCATCGGCGTGAGCCCGCGGTTGGAGGAGCAGCGGCTCGCCCGCCGTTCCCGCTGGGTGGAGTTCATCTGCGCGGAGGCGGCCTCGGCCGCAGTCCGCGGCGAGGCGGCACCGCGCGACTACCGCCTCGCCGCGACGGCGTTCATCGGCAGTGTGAACGGGCTGCTCCACGACTGGAACGCCGGGTGGGTGGACGCGACCCTCGACGAGGTGGTCGAGGAACTCGTGCGGCTGCTGCTGGGGATCCTGCGGCCGGCGGGGTGGGCTCCGGACGGGATCCCGCGCTGTGACGGCGGGCAGTGACGTCATGGCGCGGATCGGTGTGAAGAGGGGCGTTCCGGGGCGGAGCTGCCGGTCAGGGGATCCTGAGTTCGCTGTAGGTCACGGTGACGGTCTTTCCGGGCGGTGAGGCCTCGGCAGACGTCGGAGCGCCGGCTCGCGGCAGGACGGGACGGCGGACCACCGTCGGTTGCTCATGCTCGGTCACGGGCCACCCTTCTCCGCGCTCCTGCCACGAGTGGCGTCCACCCTGCGCCCCCGACGCCACTGAGGCGTCACTGCGGCGTCACCGTCCCAGAGCCTGACCTTCGAGGACCGTGGAGCGAGGGTCATTGCCCAGCGAGCCGGTTCACCGCATCGAGGACGGGACTTACCCCGTCCTCTGCACGGATGTGGGCGGCCAGGCCATGGGCTCGTTGCCGGTACGACGGTTCTGCGGTGGCCCGTGCGAGAGCCGCGCCAAGACGGTCGGAGGTGAGCCTGCGCAGCGGAATCGCCTGGGGCGCCACGCCGAGAGTGACCAGCCGGGCCGCCCAGAACCCCTCGTCGAACTGGATCGGCACCGGCACGGCCGGGACCCCGGCCCGCAGCCCGGCCACCGTCGTGCCCGCTCCCGCGTGATGAACCACCGCAGCCATCCGCGGGAAGAGCACGGAGTGCGGCACCTCATCGACCGCGAACATGTCGTCGCCGGTGGCATGCAACCCGCCCCAGCCCCGCTGGATCACCCCGCGCCACCCGCCCGATCGCAGGGCGCGTACGACTTCGGCGCTGAGCCTCGCGGGATCGGGCACGGTGGCGCTGCCCAGGCCCACGAAGACCGGGGGCGGCCCGGCTTCGAGGAAATCCCGCAGGGGCGACGGCAGTTGGGCGGCCTCGTCGTCGTACGGCCACCAGTATCCGGCCACGTCGAGGCCGGGGCGCCAGTCGCGCGGCCGTCGCACGACCAGCGGACTGAAACCGTGCTGTACGGGCCACCGTTGACGCTCGCGGGCACGCCGCGCGGCACCGGAGCCGGTGTGAGGCAGGCCGAGCCGGGACCGCAGTGTTCGGACGGCCTCGGCGAAGACCCGCTCCACGGCCACGTTCACGCCGTACCCGGCCGCGCGGTTCACTACGGGGCCCCAGGAGCGAACCCCGGTCACCGGAGGCGCGAACTCCCGTGTGGGAGCGAGTGGTTGGAGATAGACGCCCATGCTGGGCAGTGCGAGTCCTTCGGCGACGGTGTGCCCGATCGGCGCCAGGGAGCTGGACAGGAGGAGTACGTCGCTTGCGCGGGCGGCATCGATCAGATGGTCGGTCAGCTGCCCGACGAGCGCCCGCGCCATCTCGACGACCCGGATCAGTTTCCCGGCGCCGGTGGTGCTGCGATGCAGCCCCTTCCCCCGCTCCGACTCCAGCTCCGCCCGGGGATCCACCGGCAGCGCGTGAAACCCCACGCCCGAACCGGCGACCAGCCGCTCGAAACACCCGTGCGTCACCAGGGTGACCTCATGCCCGGCACAGGCCAGGCCGTGCCCGAGACCGGTGTACGGTGCCACGTCGCCCCGCGACCCCGCGGTCATGATCGCTACTCGCACGATCGTCAGTATGGCGGGGGCCAAGCTCAGTGGTCCGCAGATTGGCCCACCGCGACGAAATCGGTGACCGCCTGGCGGTAGAGCTGGGCTGATACGTACGGGGACGCATGCATGGAACCGGCCATGGCGGAGAATTGCTCTAGCTCCCCTCCAACCGGAATGATCGAATCGGTTCTTGATTCAATCTCAATGGTGGGAGTTTCGGCGTGCATTCCAGGTCGTACGTGGATCTGTACCGTGAAGTGTCCGCGGATATCGAGGCGGAGAGAGAAGAAACTCTTGAACGGCTTGGCCGATCGGCGAGAGCGGTCAAGGGGGCGGTCGCTGAACTCCTGCGCCACCGCAAGTTCAAGTACCCATTGTCAGTGCTGCCGATGATCGTCCATGGTGTTGAGACCGGTGCGCTCCAACCGGCTGTTCCGCTGGCCGTCGTGCATGAGCTGTGGTGGACCTCGGCGTGCTATCTGGACGACCTGGCCGACGGTCAGGGAGCTTTTGTCGCCGGTGACCTCAGCGAGAGCGAGGCGCTGCTCGCCACGGTCATCAGCGGAAATCAGCTTCCCGTTCTCGTCGTCCACTCGCCACGGATTCCGGAGTCGGTGCGCGGAGCTCTGACGGCGGAGGTCGTGAACTGCTGGATCGTCGCGGCCGAAGGGCAGCTGAGCGACCTGCGCGGAGACGTCGGTACCGTCGCAAGGGACTCGGTGGTCACGGCGTACCGAGGGAAATCCGGTGCGCCCTTCAGCATGATCACGGCAATGGCGGCGGAATTGGCGGGTGTCGAGAAGGCGAGGGTGGAACTCTGGCGCGAGTTCGGAAATGTCTTCGGCATCTTGTGGCAGATATTCAACGATCAGGAAGACATCCTGTCCGGCCGCAACGAAGACCTGCTGAACGGCACGGTGACGTACCTTTTCGCGTGTGCCGTCGAGGATGCGGCTCCTCACTCCAGAGAGCGTTTCCTGGGCCTGCACGCCGACGCCCGGAATTCTCATCACGCCAGAGCGGAACTCACCGAAGTGCTCCTCGCACCGGACGTCCTGCGGCGGTACGAGGAGGACATCGACAAGTTCCGCCATGAGGCGCACGGCATTCTTGACGAACTGGGCGGCCACGAAGCCCATGTACCGGTGCTGCGGCAGCTCGTGGACGACTCCTCCCGGATGCTTCTCCAGCCCGGCCTCGTCGGCGCGGGGGCGGCTTCGCGGTAGGGAAGCGAGCGAGGACGGAGCCGGTCCTGGTCGTGGGAGCTTCTTCGGCTACTGGACCGCGGCCTCTGCTCGGACGGTGCGACGACGGCCGGTGACCTTGGAGGGCGGCAGACGTCCGGCCTTGGAGGTACCGGTGAGGGTGTCACCGTCGACCGTCACGGCGAAGGCCAGGTTCAGGCGCAGGGGCTTGGTGACGGCCTGCGTCCAGGTGAGGCGGTCGCCGTCGAGGGCGACGTCGCCGAGCGGGACTTCCTCCCCGGCCCCGTGGGCGGTCCCGGTCAGGACACCGTCCTGCCGTCGGAGTTCGACCACGGCCTTGATCTTGCCGATGGGGGTGGAGACGGACAGGTCCCAGGTGCCTTCGACGGACATGCTGTTCTTCCTCACGGTGCGGTGCGGGCAGGACGTACGGGAGAGCCCGTGGCCGGTCAGAGGCCGACGGGCGCAGGGCCCTGGTGGCGCCAGACCGTGCCGCGGCGCTCGTGGGCGAACAACTCCTCGACCGCGTGGGCGATCCGGGGGCCCACCTCGCGCTCCAGCAGATACAGGGCCAGGTCGAGTCCGGAGGTGACGCCGGCGCCGGTGACGAGGTCGCCGTCGTCCACGACGCGGGCGCGGACCACGTGGACGCCGGTGGCGTCGAGCATGTCCAGGCCCAGGTGATGGGTGGTGGCGTGGCGGTCCTGCAGCAGGCCGGCCATGGCCAGGACGAGCGAACCACCGCACACCGCGGCGGTCGTCACCTCCGGATTCCCCATCGCCTCCTTCATCAGCGTGGGCAGTTCGGTGGCCAGCGTGCGGCCCAGCAGCACGGGGATGAACTCGTCCTGCCTCCACTCCGCGTCCCCCGCGTCCTGGTCGGGCACCTCACCGGGCTCTCCGACCCGGCCCGAGGCACCAGGAACCAGGATCAGGCCCGCCCGCCCGGGGTCGAGAGCGGCAGTGGCCCGCAACGCGAGGCCACCGGTACCGCTGACCACCTCGCGCGCCCCCTCGGCGGAAACCAGTTCCACGATCACCGCGCCGTCGGAGGCGGTACCGCCTGCGTACAACACCTCATAGGGGGCGATGACATCGAGCGGATCGAAGCCGTCGAACAAGACGATCTGGGCGTGCATGCGAATTCCTTCGGACGCTGAGCGGAGGCCGGTCTCTGCGCCGGACATCTCGACGCTAAACCGGCCACCGAACCGTCTCCCAGTGGCATTAGGGACAGCCTCCAACGGAATATCGCCATCGTTCGGAGAGAGGCTGTGAGCTGGGGAAATCGCTGATTGAAACCGAATTGGTGATGCCAGAGGCGTCAAAGCGAGATGTTCCGGAGAGCGAGAGCCGCTCCGCCTGCCGCCTCAGTACTGTGACTTCGCATGACCGACACCGAAATCGAGATCACCGCAGACCTGGTCCGCGACCTGCTGCAGGAGCAGCATCCAGACCTTGCAGGGCTGGCCATCCGCGAGGTGGCGGGCGGCTGGGGCAACCAAATGTGGCGTCTCGGGGACGAGTTGGCCGTGCGCATGCAGCGAATGGACCCCACCCCGGAGCTCCAGCTCAAGGAGCGGCGGTGGCTACCCGTGCTTGCTCCGCGCCTTCCGCTCCCGGTGCCGACTCCGGTGCGGTTCGGCGAACCGTCCGAGCGTTTCCCCAAGCACTGGACCGTGATGACGTGGGTTCCCGGCGAGCCGCTGGACCACGGCTCGATCAGCCGCGGCGCCCACGCGGCCGACACGCTGGCGGGTTTCCTCCGGGCGCTCCATGTGGAGGCGCCCGCCGAGGCGCCGATCGCCACGGACCGCGGTGCCCATCCCAGGAACTGCACGGACGGCTTCGAGAACTTCTTCCAGGCCGTTGCCCCCGACGACGTCGCTGCCGACGTGCGGGCCGTCTGGGACGACGCGGTTGCGGCCCAGGCGTGGGAGGGCCCGCCGGTGTGGGTGCATGGCGACCTCCATCCCGCGAACGTCGTCGTCTCGGACGGAACGCTCTCGGGCATCGTCGACTTCGGTGACATGTTCGCCGGCGATCCGGCGTGGGACCTCGCCGCCGCATGGGTACTGCTACCCGCGGGCATGGCCTCACGGTTCTTCGACGCGTACGTGCATGCGGACGAGGCGGCGATCCGGCGTGCCCGCGGGCTGGCCGCGATGAAGTGCCTCTTCCTGATGCTCATGGGGCAGAACGGCGATCGGGGTCTTCCCGGAGGCAAGCCGAACTGGGGACCTGTGGGCCGGGTGGCACTTGATCGTGTTCTGAAGGGCGTTTGATGCGCGCGTCTTTGGCGGAGCTTCTCACGTACGACTGCAGGGTGCGAAGATCGAGAGACTCACATCCGACCGGGGGCGTGGATGAGCGTACTGATCAGGCCCGCGCGGGCGACGGAAGCCGAGATTCTCAGCGACTTGGCACTGCGATCCAAGGCACATTGGGGCTATGACGCCGACTTCCTGGACGCGTGCCGGGACGAACTCACCGTTGGCGCAAGTGAAGTGGCACGCCGGCGAGCCACGGTGGCCGACGAAGACGGCCACATCCTGGGCTTCACGACGCTGGAGGGGAAGCCGCCCATAGGCGTCCTGGGCATGATGTTCGTCGAGCCGCAGTCCATCGGCCGGGGGATCGGCCGTCTTCTCTTCGAGCACACCATCGCCGCTGGACGTGACCTGGGATTCACCCAGGTCACGATCGACGCGGACCCGAATGCCGAGCCCTTCTACCGTGGGATGGGAGCGGTACGCACAGGAGACGTCCCCTCGGGTTCCATCGCCGGCAGGGTGCTGCCGCAGCTGGTCGTCACCATCCAGCGCTGAAGCAGTTCTGTTCGACCGGTGGTCGGCTCAGGCGAGTGTCTTGAGGAGGGCGGTGGCCAACTCGGCTGAGGAGCCCGGGTTCTGGCCCGTGATCAGGTTCCGGTCGGAGACCACATACGAGGCCCACGGCTCGCCCTCGGTGTACTGCACGCCGAGCGCGACGAGGCGGTCCTGCAACCGCCACTTGACCTTGTCACCGAGTCCGGTCTGGGCTTCCTCGGCGTTGGTGAACCCGGTGACACGGTAGCCGCCGAGCGGCGAGGTGCCGTCCGGCCGCTCGGTCGCGAGCAGGGCGGCCACGCCGTGGCAGACCAGAGCCAGGGGCCGGCCGGCGTCCAGGGTGGCGGTGATCAGCCGGGCCGAGTCGGCGTCCGTCGACAAGTCCTCCATCGGGCCGTGACCGCCGGGGTAGAAGACCGCCAGGTATTCGGCGGGGTCTGCATCGGCCAGGGCGATCGGCCGGCGCAGCTCGGCAGCCTGGTCCAGCAACGCGGTGACCGCCTCGGTGCCCTCCTCGCCGCCGTTGAAGTCCGGTGCGAGGCTCGCCGGATCGACCGTGGGCGCTGTACCGCCCGGGGTCGCGACGACCACCTCGTGCCCGGCCTCGGTGACCTCGCGGTAGGGAGCCGCGAACTCCTCGGCCCAGAACCCCGTGGGATGCCGGGTGCCGTCGTTCAGCGTGAGATGGTCGGCCTTCGTCATGACGAAGAGGATCTTGCCCACAGCGCGTACTCCTTCGGTGCTGATCCGGCGGCGGCAGACCCGCGCGCCGGTTGACGGTCCCGACGGTAGATCGCCGTGCGATCGGAAAACCAATAGGCTCTTCCCCATGCCCGATAGAAATCCCGATGGAATGCGGACCGGCGACAAGGCGTTGGATCTGACCCAGCTGCGCACGTTCCTCGCCGTGTACCGGGCCGGCTCCCTCACCGAGGCGGCCCGCCGTCTGAAGCTCGCCCAGCCCACCGTCACCAGCCAGATCCGCTCCCTGGAGCAGCAGCTCGACCGCCAGCTCTTCGAGCGGCTGCCCCGTGGCGTCGCCCCCACCGCTGTGGCCGATGACCTGGCCGCCCGGATCGCGGCCCCCATGGATCAGCTCGCCACGGTGGCCGACCGCGACACGTCGGGCGTCACCGAGCCGGTACACCTGGGAGGGCCCGCCGAGTTGCTGTCCGTCCGGGCGCTGCCGGCCCTCGCGCCGTTGGTGGCGCAGGGGCTGCAACTACGCGTCACCCCCGGACTGGCCGACGACCTGCTCGACGGTCTGCGCGCCGGGCGCTTCGACCTGGTCCTGTCCGCCGTGCGTCCGCGCGGGCGCACGGTCCTGGCGACACCGCTGATGGACGAGGAGTTCGTCCTGGTGAGCGCGCCGTCCTGGGCCGCCCGCATCGGCCCGCTCACCAGCGACGACCCCCGCCCTCTGCACGCCGTCCCCCTGGTCACGTACGCCGAGGACATGCCGATCGCCCGCCGCTACTGGCGCCACGTCTTCCGCACCCGGCTGACGCTGCGACCCGCCCTGGTGATGCCCGACCTGCGGGGCGTACTGGCCGCCGTCGCCGCAGGAGCGGGATTCACCGTCCTTCCCGGCTACCTGTGCGCCGACGAACTGCGGAGCGGTGCCCTCGTCGCCCTCGTCGAGCCCGAGGACCCGCCCATCAACACGGGCTTCCTCGCCCAGCGCACCGGATCCGTGCTCGGCCACGACGCCGCCCGGGTCCGGGACACCCTCGTCGACGCCGCCCGGTCCTGGTAGGCCGGAGGGGAGGCTATTGCCGTGGGCGTCGAGGAGCGTCCGCCCGCATGGCCTCGCTGAAGAAGTCCCAGATGGCGGCCGGGGCATTGAGGGTGTGGTCCGTCCTGCCCATGAGCCGGGGGAAGCGGTGGTCGGGATTGGGGATCGTGTGGCCGCCGCCGAAGATCGTGAACGCCACGACGGGGGCCTTGCCGGGCTGGGAGTAGCGGGTCTCGGTGACCAACGGGCCTTCCGCACCGGACCCGTTCAGGGGCAGCGTTGCGGGTGGCCAGCTGATCGGAGGCTCGGTGATGCCATTGACCTCGGCGAACGCATGGGCGGTGGCCTCGGCGGACAGGACCGTGCCGCGCTTCTGGAAGCCGAAGATGCTGGCCTCGCCGCCCTCGTACGGCATGATCGGGTCGCGCGTGCCGGCGATGAGCAGCACGGGCAGCGGACGCCTCGGCTCCGTGACGGCCCACTGGTCCGGCGTGGGCAGGCCCGCCCCGATCACCGCGATGGCGGCGATCCTCTCCGGCGTCCGGGCGGCGAGACGGAAGGCCATCTGCCCGCCGTTGGAGAAGCCGGTGACGAACACCCGGGCGGGGTCGATGCCGTGACGCTGCCGGAACCGCTCGACCAGCGCGGCGATCAGCCCTTCGTCGTCGACGTCCTCCTTGCGGGCCGGGGTGACCGCGGCGGTGCGGCCGTCGTTCCAGCCGCGCTTGTAGCCGTCCGGATAGACCACCGCGAACCCGTGCCGCTCGGCCAGCTTGTCGAAGCCGTACCCGGTGGCCGTACGAATGGTCTTCCCGTCCTGCTGCGAGCCGTGCAGGACGAACAGCAGGGGCGCGCCGGGTGGCAGATCGGCGGGCACGAAGGCCCGATACGCACGCGACCGGTCGTCCACGGTGATCGTGTCCACCGTCACCGGGGCGCCGAGTCGCGGCTCAGCGGGCCTGGGGCTGTGCAGGAGGTATCCGTACGCGGCGGCGCACACGAGTGCCACCGCGCCGACCACGACCAGTGCCGTCACCGACGCGCTCACCGGCCCGACCTGTGGTCCATCGCGCAGGAACGGACGGTCACCGTCTGCTCGGCCACCACACCGCCCGTATGGTCAGCCGCGCCCGTCATGAATACCCGCATGGTCTTGCCCTCACTTCGTTCCACGTCGTTCTGCCTGTGCCTTCACCCTGCGGTGGTGGCCCGGCGGTATCCAGGGACCAGGAGTCCGTGGCTGGCCGACGTGCACCGCCGTACCGTGGTGACCATGGACAAGCACGCTCTCGCGGAGTTCCTGCGCGGCAAGCGGGAACGCGTACGACCCGAGGACGTCGGTCTGCCGCACGGGCCCAGGCGTCGTACTCCCGGGCTGCGCCGCGAGGAGGTCGCCCAGCTCGCGCACATTTCCGTGGACCACTACAGCCGCCTGGAACAGGCCCGAGGGCGCCATCCCTCGCACGCCGTCCTGACCGGCATCGCCCGAGCGTTGCGCCTGTCCGACCAGGAGCGCACCCACCTCTTCCGCCTGGCCGGAGAGGCGGCACCCGAGCCTGCCCAGGGGCCCTCCCAGGACGTGGACCCCGGCACACTGAAGCTGCTGGAGCGGCTGACCGACGCCGGTGCGCTCGTGCTCGACAACACTTGCCGGGTGCTGGCCTGGAACCCCCTGGCGGCAGCGCTCTTCGAGGACTTCTCCGCCCTGAACGGCTCGGACCGCAACGTCATCCGCCGCTACTTCCTGCACCCCGACCCCGGGCACCGCGGCTACGGCATGACCCAGCCCCACCGCTTCGTGACGGCCGCCGTCAGCTATCTGCGCGTCGCCACCGCCCGCTACCCGGACAACGCCGAACTCCGGGGCCTCGTCGACGAACTGCTCGCCGGCAGCGAGGACTTCGCCCGACTGTGGAACTCCCACGAGCTGCGCATCGAACACCACAACCACCAGGAGATCCAGCACCCCCAAGTCGGGCCGATCGACCTGGACTTCGACGTCCTGACCGTACCGGGCCAGGATCACCAGCTGATCATCTTCACCGCTGAACCCGACTTCCGTGCCTACCGGACCCTGCAACTGCTCAAAGTCATCGGCACCCAGCGCATGGATGTCGCCACCTGATCCACCTGGTGACTCAGCCGTTCGACACGGTCATCACGACCACCGTGGCCAGGACGAGAGCGGCACCGAGCAGGAAGGGTCAAGGCCTGGGACGTGATGTCGTACAGCGCGTGGCTGCGCTGATCAGACCCCGAGTTGGCGCTCGGCTCCGGTCACCGTCTGCTCCAGCAGGACCGCAATCGTCATCGGGCCGACGCCACCCGGTACGGGCGTGATCAGACCGGCCCGGGCGGCGGCGGTGTCGAAGTCGACGTCGCCCACGTTCCCGGCGTTGTAGCCCGCGTCGATGACGACGGCTCCCGGCTTGATGTCCTCGCCGCGGATCAGCCGGGGCCGCCCCACGGCGGCCACCACGATGTCCGCCTCCCGTACGACCGAGGACAGATCCGTCGTACGGGAGTGGCAGTACGTCACCGTCGCGTCGCGGCCGAGCAGCAGCATGCCGACCGGCTTGCCGAGGATCGCGCTGCGGCCCACGACAACGGCGCGCTTGCCGGCCGGGTCGACGTCGTACTCGTCGAGGAGGCGGATGATGCCGCCAGGCGTGCAGGACACGAAGCCGGGCAGCCCGAAGCTCATCGCCGAGTACGAGCTCAGCGTCACCCCGTCGACGTCCTTCTCCGGCGCGATGGCCTCGAACGCGGCCCGTTCGTCGATGTGCGGACCGACGGGGTGCTGGAGCAGGATGCCGTGCACGGTGGGGTCGGCGGACAGCGCGTTGAGCGTGCCGACCAGTTCGGCCGTGGTGGTCTCGGCGGGCAGGGTGACGTGCCGAGACTCGATACCGGCCCTGCGGCTGCGGTTCTGCTTCATCCGGACGTAGGTGACCGAGGCGGGATCCTCGCCGACCAGCACCGTCGCCAGACACGGCGACACACCGGTGCGGTCCTTGAGGCCGGCCGCACGCTTCGCGGTCTCCTCGACGATGCGGCGCGCGAGACCGGCGCCGTCCATGAGCTGGGCCTGGGACATGAGCTGCTCCTGAGCGTCATCGACACAATCGCCCAGGCGCGCGGCAAAGACCCGTTCGTCAGACCGCTCCCCGGTGGTACTCCACCTCAGCGCCAGTCACGGCCCGCCGACCAGCGTAGCCCGTACGATGATCGGCCGGGCGGCAGGGGGAGAGGGCACCAGTGACGGACGTACGGCACGACATCCTCAAAGGACTGGCGTGGAATCCTGCCGCGCCGAACGGCGTGCTGCTGCGCCTCTTGAGCCCGGAGGCCTCGTCGGCCTGGTTCTGGCTGTGCCTCCGGCCCGATCCGCCCGCCGAGGTCGTCGACGCGATGATCAACCACCCGGACTTCCGTGTACGCGGCAGCATCGCCGAGAGCTGGAACGCGGACCCGGCCGACCGCGCCCGGCTGGTCGACGACCCCGAGCCGAAAGTCCGTATGGCGCTGGCATCCGGACCGGAGCCCTTCCGGATGGAGGTCGCGCCACTGCCCGACGCCGCCTACCAGCGACTCCTGTCCGATCCGGACAAGGAAGTGCGCTACTGGGCGGTGCGTTCCCGGAGCATCCCTGCGCGGATCCTGGCCGGGTACGCCGACCACGCGGACCCTGCCGTACGCGTCGCGGTCTGCCGGGTGTGGGACGGGCTGGCCCCGGCCACCCGCGAAGCTCTCCTCGCCGATCCCGACACCGAAGTGCGCCGGGCCGCCGCGCTGCGTGCCTGCGTCGACGACGGAGCCCTGACCGACGAACTCCTTGACACTCTCGACAAATGGCCGCGCGCAGACGTGCTCATGAAAGGCCGGCTGACCCGCGCCACGGCCGAACGCCTCGTGGCGAGTGAGGACTCGGGGGAGCGGTACGCCGTCGCCTCGAACCCGTCGCTGCCGCCGGACCTGGTCACGGGTCTCGCCTCGGACCCCGAACACCACGTCCGTCTGGCGATATCGCTCAGACCCGGCCTCACGGAGGACAAGCGAGCCGCCGTCGACTACCGGGTCGATCCGAAGGACCGGAGCGGCCCGGTCCGCTGGGTCTGGAACCTCGGCGCCCACGACATCGACGTACTCCGCCGATGCGCGACCTCCGGCCATGTCCTGCTGCGCCGGTCCGCCGCCGCCAACCGCCACCTGCCAGTCGACCTCGTCGGGCCTCTGGCGCACGACGAGGACTTCGCGGTCCGGCTCCTGACCTGCGAGTATCAGCCTTCCGCGCCGGCGGACGCGCTCCTGCGCATGGTCTTGGAGTGGTCCGGTTACACCCGTGCCGACATGCTGGCCCGGCCGCAGTTCCCCAGGCAGGGTCTCGCCGGGTACGCCGACGACGAGGATCCGGCCGTACGCATGCTGGCCGTGTACGACCCGGGCGCCTCACCGGAGTTGATCGAGCGCCTCAGCCGCGACGAGTCCACCGGCGTCAGGTACACGGCCGCCGGCGACCCCCGTCTCACGCTCGCCCGCATCGAGGAACTGCTCACCGAGTCCGACACGGCTCAGGCCGCCGCCGGTAATCCCGCGCTTCCGGTGGCGGTCATGCACCGACTGCTGGACGAGACGGTTCCCAGGCCTCAGTGAGGCCGGATCCGGCGCGTTCGGGGAGAGGGCGCACGCGTTCCCCGCAGCGCTGAGCGCAGCACGGATGCGGACACCCGTACCGCTGCGGCGGACAGTGGCCGTGGCAGGCGATTCCGGTGCGCCCGTGACCGGCCCATGCCCGCGCTCGCCGAGAAGGTCCAGGTCAGGTGCGTTCTGATCCGGACCTTCGGCCAGTTCCTTCCTACTCGTCCCATGCCTGCAGCAGCGTGTGTTCGACGATCTTGCCGTCGCGCAGCGACATCATCGAGCTGGCCAGCACCTTCACACCGTCCGGGTACTGACAGGACTCGGTGAAGGCGACGTGGTTGCCGTCGACGACGCACTGCTCCAGCTTGTGGGTCATGTCCCGGCTGTAGACGTCGTTGAGCATGTCGGCGATCTCGCCGCGACCGTGTTTGATCATCGGGTGACTGGGTTGGGTGTTGTGGTCGACGACACGGACTTCCGCGTCGTCGGCGTAGAGCGCCAGCAGATCTGCCGCGCTGTGTCCTTCAATGCCCCGGCGTAGCGCTTCGGTGTCGAAGGCGGGGCCTGCCGCAGTGCCCATAGCGTCCTCCTTGAAGGCCGCGGCCCAGCGAGGAGGGGGCCGCGAAGGGCCTCTCCTTCGAGACTCCTCCGCCGCGGGGCGCACGGCAAGCGCAGCAGGACCTGTGAGCCTCTCGGGTGAGCGGCGGGGGCGGGCCGTGTCCGCCCGGGCCCCGGAGCCGTTGCTGAAAGCATGATCTCAACACGACGTATTGTCGCCGCCGTTGGTCTCGCCGTCGGTGTCACCGGCCTTGCCGCGCCGATGGCGAGCGCCGCGGTCTCCGAGGCGCCGAAGCCGCTGAACCCCATCGCCGAGCTCGACCGGCTCGCTGTCAGCGACATTCCCGCGGAGCACCAGGCCGCACTGCCGAAGGTCTCACAGCAGCTGGCCGGGCTCAACGGTCTGAACGAGGGCCTGAACGAGATGCACCAGCTGACCGACCTGGTCGCGCCCGTCACCGGTGTGCTCCCCGCCATTCAGCCGTAGTCCGGCGCCCGACAGGTTCGTCTGCCCCCGGCACTTCGGTGCCGGGGGCAGACGCGTATGCCCTTGACTTTCGCGTGGTCCGGTCGGAGCATCCTAGTAGGTTAGTGAATGAAATTTCACGTGGCGAACAACTTGCCGTCGTGAACTCCCTATTGTTGTCGTGAAGCACCGCGTACCGACGTCGTTACGTACCGAAGGAACCCGCCATGGCCATCACCCGTGAACTGTTCATCGGCGGCAAGGACGTGCCCGCCGCCTCCGGCCGCACCGCCGAGGACATCAACCCCTACACCGGCGAGGTGTACGCGACCGTCGCCGCGGCAGGTCCCGAGGACGTGGCCCTCGCCGTGGGCGCCGCCGACGCGGCCTTCGCCGACTGGGCCGCACTCGCCCCCTTCGCCCGCCGCGCGATCTTCCTCAAGGCCGCCGACCTCCTCGACGCCAAGGGGGAGGAGGTGGCCGAGCTGATGGCGCACGAGGCGGGCGGCACCCGTCCGTGGGCGTACTTCAACGTGGGGCTTGCCGCGAACATCCTGCGTGAGGCAGCCGCCGCGATCACCGCGCCGCGCGGTGAGGTGCTCAGCGCCCAGGAGGCGGGCGCGCTGGGCCTCGCCATCCGTGAACCGCTGGGTGTCGTCGCCGCCTTCGCCCCCTGGAACGCGCCCGTCATCCTCGGCGTACGGGCCGTCGCGGCGCCGCTCGCGGCGGGCAACACCGTCGTCGTGAAGCCCAGCGAGGACGCGCCGATCGCGTGCGCGCTGCTCGTCGCCGACGTACTGCGCGAGGCCGGACTGCCCGACGGTGTGCTGAACGTGGTCACCAACGCCCGTGAGGACGCGGCCGAGATCGCCGAGGTGCTCATCGCCGACCCGCGTGTCCGCGCCGTCAACTTCACCGGCTCCACCGGAGTCGGCCGGATCATCGGCACGCACGCCGCCGCGCATCTCAAGCCCGCCGTACTGGAGTTGGGCGGCAAGAACGCGGTCGTCGTGCTCGACGACGCCGACGTGGACTACGCGGTCGACGCCGTCACCTTCAGTGTGTTCATGAACTCCGGCCAGATCTGCATGTCCGGCGACCGCATCCTCGTACACGAGTCGCTCGCCGAGGAGTTCACGCAGAAGTTCGCCGCGAAGGTCGCCCAGCTCCAGGCCGGGGACCCGGCCCACCCGCACACGGTGGTCGGCCCGCTGGTCAGCGCCTCCGCCGCGCAGCGTGTCGCCGCGCTCATCAAGGACGCGGTGGCCAAGGGCGCCACGGTGCTCACCGGTGGCGAGGAGCCGGAGGGCGCGGTGCACCCGGCGACCGTCCTCACCGGTGTCCCGAAGGACGCGGACATCTACTACGCGGAGGCGTTCGGCCCGGTCTGCGTGATCGAGACCTTCGCCGACGACGCCACCGCCATCGACGTGGCCAACGACACCGACAACGGCCTGACCTGCGGTGTCATCACCGAGAACGCCACGCACGGACTGGCGGTCGCCCGCCGGATCCGCACCGGCATCGTGCACATCAACGACCAGTCCGTCGCCGACGAGCCGCACGCGCCCTTCGGCGGCGTCAAGGCCTCCGGCTACGGGCGCTTCGGCGGTCGCTGGGGCCTGGAGGCGTTCTCCAACACCCGCTGGGTGACCATCGCCACGCAGCAGGCGCACTACCCGTTCTGACCGGACGTGCGGGAAGCCCCCGGGAGGTCCGTCCGGGGGCGGACCGATCAGCCGGCGGTGGCGAGGAACTGCGTGGCCGCGAGTTCCGCGTAGAGCGGGTCGCCGGCCACGAGTTCGCGGTGGGTGCCCACCGCGCGGACGCGGCCCGCGTCCATGACGACGATCCGGTCGGCCATCGTGACGGTGGACAGCCGGTGCGCGACCACCAGGACCGTCGTCGTACGGGAGACATCGGCGACCGTGTCGCGCAGCGCGGCCTCGTTCACGGCATCGAGCTGCGACGTCGCCTCGTCGAGCAGCAGCAGTCGGGGCCGGCGCAGCAGGGCGCGGGCGATGGCGACGCGCTGCCGCTCGCCGCCGGACAGCTTGGTGCCGCGGTGGCCGACCAGCGTGTCCAGACCGCGCGGCAGCCGGGCGACGAGGCCGTCGAGGCGGGTCGTCTTAAGGACGCGCGTAACCTCGGTGTCGTCGGCGTCCGGGTTCCCGAGCCGCAGGTTGTCGAGGAGGGAGCCCGACAGGACCGGCGCGTCCTGCTCCACGTAACCGATCGAGGAACGGAGCTGGGGCAGATCCCAGTCCTCCAACCGGCGCCCGTCGAAGGTGATGACTCCCGCCTCGGGGTCGTAGAACCGCTCGATGAGTGAGAAGACGGTCGTCTTGCCCGCGCCGGAGGGGCCGACGAACGCCGTCATGCCGCGGGCCGGGACGGCGAACGTCACGCCGTGGTGGACGTACGGCAGATCGTCGGCGTACCGAAAGCGGACGTCGTCGAAGGCGAGCGCGGCGGGCTCGGCACCCGGGGTCGGCAGCGGCGCGGGCAGGGCCGCGGGCTCGGCGGGGAGCCGCAGCGCCTCCTGGATGCGGGCGAGGGCGGCGGCGCCGGTCTGGTACTGCGTGATCGCGCCGACGACCTGCTGGATCGGCGACATCAGATAGAAGACGTAGAGCAGGAACGCCACGAGCGTGCCGACGTCGATGGCGCCGGTCGCGACGCGCGCGCCGCCCACCGCGAGCACCGTGATGAACGCGATCTGCATCGCAAGACCGGCCGTATTGCCCGCCGCCGCCGACCACTTGGCGGCGTGCACGCTCTGCCGCCACGACTCCTCGGCGGCCGCGTGGATGACCTGCTCCTCGCGGTGCTCGGCACCGGACGCCTTGATCGTGCGGAGCGCGCCGAGGATCCGTTCCAGCGAGGCGCCCATCACGCCGACGGCGTCCTGCGCGCGTTTGCTCGCCCGGTTGATGCGCGGCACGATCACACCGAGCACGGTGCCCGCACACAGGATCACGGCCAGCGTGACACCGAGGAGCACGGGGTCGACCAGGCCCATCATCACCACCGTCGCGACCAGGGTGAGACCCCCGGTCCCGAAGCCGACCAGCGAATCGGTCGTGACCTCCCGCAGCAGTGTCGTGTCGGCGGTGATCCGGGCCATCAGATCGCCCGGCTCGCTGCGGTCCACGGCCGGTATGCGCAGCCGCAGCAGATACGACGACAGGGCGCGCCGTGCCCCGAGCACCACCGACTCGGCGGTACGCCGCAGCACGTACGAACCCGTAGCACCCACCGCCGCGTTGGTCACCACCAGCGCCGCCATGCCGAACAGGGCCCCCGCGATGGGCCGGTCGTGCGACAGGTCGTCGATGAGTCCCCGCGCCACCAGCGGCAGCACAAGGCCGGTGGCCCCGGTCGCGAGCGCCAACAGCCCGCCCGCAAGGAGCGCCCATCGATGCGGTCGTACGTACCCGATCAGCAGGCGCCACGCGGGTGCCTCGGGCTTGGCTGCGGTGATGCTCACGGCGCTCCTTGTGAGGGATCTGTGCGGAGCATTCAGGCTACGTCGGCGCGAGGGGTCGACGTCGCGCACGAGATCCCGATGGCGGCTATGAGGAAATTTGTCTGCGGGGCAACGAGTGAGGGTTTGGTAACCCCGCTTTGTTCCGGATGAAGCGATCCGGTAATCGGGCATGGCTGAAGTGGTTCCACAAGCAGCGGCGAGGCGCGAGACCCGAGACGGTCGCCCCCGACAACTCGCCCCATGCATGGAGGACTTCATGCCTGAGCTGTACGGAGCCCATTATCCGGTAGCTGTCGTCGGTGGTGGTCAGGCGGGACTCTCCGTCAGCCACTGTCTGCGCGAGCGTGGGATCGCACACCTGGTGGTCGAGGCGAACCGCGTCGGCCACGAGTGGCGGGAGCGGCGCTGGGACTCCTTCTGCCTGGTCACCCCCAACTGGCAGTGCAGACTGCCCGGCCACCCCTACACGGGACCCGATCCGGACGGGTTCATGGTTCGCGCGGAGATCGTGCGCTACCTGGAGGAGTACGTCGCCCGCTTCCAACCACCCCTGGCCGAGGGCGTGTCCGTCACCGGGCTGCGCCGCTCCCCGGGCGGAGTCTTCGAACTGACCACCAGTGCAGGGGAGTTCACCGCCGATCAGGTGGTGGTCGCCACCGGCCCGTACCACACCCCCTCCGTCCCGCGGATGGCCGAGCGGCTGCCCGGCGGCGTCGAACAGATCCACTCCTCCCGCTACCGCAACCCCTCTCAACTCCCCGACGGGGCGGTCCTGGTGGTCGGCACCGGACAGTCCGGCTGCCAGATCGCCGAGGACCTGCACCTCGCGGGGCGCCAGGTCCATCTGGCCGTCGGCAGCGCACCCCGGGTGGCCCGCTTCTACCGCGGCCGGGACTGCGTCGCCTGGCTCGACGAGATGGGCCACTACGCCAAGGGCATCGAGAGCTTCGACGACGCCTCCGCCGTCCGGATGCGCGTCAACCACTACGTCACCGGGCGCGACGGCGGCCGGGACATCGACCTCCGCGCCTTCGCCCGCGACGGAATGCGCCTGTACGGGCGGCTGACCGGCATCGACGGCGGAATCCTGGAGTTCGCCGACGACCTGAAGGTCAACCTCGACCGGGCCGACGCGGTCGCCGAGGGCATCAAGGACGCCATAGACGCGCACATCGCCGCGCAGGGCGTAGCGGCGCCGGACGAGGCCCGCTACATCCCCGTCTGGGAGCCGGACGAACAGCCGGACGCGCTCGACCTGGCCGAGGCCCGCATCACCTCCGTCATCTGGTCCACCGGCTTCACCCGCGACCACCGGTGGATCGAGATACCCGTCTTCG
This sequence comes from Streptomyces sp. NBC_00038, assembly GCF_026343635.1. Classification (NCBI taxonomy): domain Bacteria; kingdom Bacillati; phylum Actinomycetota; class Actinomycetes; order Kitasatosporales; family Streptomycetaceae; genus Streptomyces; species Streptomyces sp. NBC_00038. The sequence goes on along the minus strand of NZ_JAPELQ010000002.1, from coordinate 570,163 downwards.
ACGGCCGCGGTTATCCCATGCACTGGCGAGGCGTCACCAGCACCCCCGGCCTGTACTTCCTGGGCCTGCCCTGGCAGTACTCGTGGGGCTCCGGCCGCTTCGAAGCCGTCGGCAGGGACGCCGAGTTCCTCGCCGACCACATCGACGCCTCACGCCGCCTCGCCGATGTCTGCGGCACCCTCACCGGCGCCCCCACCGAGCTCGCCTCCGCACTCCCCGTCGGCTGAAAGCACGGACATGGTCTTCGACGCGCACCGCCACATCGGTGTCCTCCCCGCGTACCCCTTCTACGGCGGCCCGCCCGTCAACCCGGACACCACAGCCCGCGCCACCGTCAAGCAACTCCTCGCCGACCTCGACGCCGAGGGCACCGAACGCGCCCTCGTCCTCCCCAACTACGGCGTCCCCGACCCCGACATCGCCTTCTCCTTCAACGAGTTGGCCATCGAAGCCGCCCAGACCGACGACCGCATCAGGGCGGGCCTGTGGGTCTCCCCGCGCCCCGAGGACGAGCACCGCACCGCGCACGCTCTCGCCCTGGCCCGCGAGGACGGCGTACGCGCCCTCAAGCTCAGCTTCCTCCTGGGCGGGCGCCCATCCGACCCCGCCTGCCGCCCACTGCTCGACCGGATCTTCCACGAGGCCGGGCGCCTGGACCTCGTGGTCCATGTGCACACCTCACCCGGCGCCGCCTCCGACATCGACGAGGTCGGCCACCTCGTCGACTGGTACGCCGATCAAGTCCCCGTCCATCTCGTCCACTTCGGCGGCGGGATGAGCGGCCACATCAAGCTCGTCGGCTCCCGCTTCTTCGACTGGATCGAGTCCGGCAAGCACGTATACACCGACCTCTCCTGGGCCATCGGCTTCGCCCCGTACTGGCTGGCCCGGGAGATCGAGCACCGCGGAATCGGCCACGACCGGGTGCTCTTCGCCAGCGACCAGCCCTGGGGCGACTTCGCCGGCGAGTACGCCCGGATGACCGCCGCGGCCGGCGGCGGCGAACTCGGCGAGCGGGTCTTCCGGGACACCTTCGCCACGCTCTACGACTGACCCGTCCCTCCCCGACACACACGTCCAAGGAGACAGCCATGTCCGAAACCGTCGAACTCACCGAGATCGAGCAGAAGTCCCTCACCGAGATCCCGCACCCGTCCCTCCCCGAGGGCACCAGCATCTACGGCGACACCAAGGTCTTCCCCGACTACAAGGCCGAGGACGGCGAGACGTACTTCACCCTCGTCCACGGCATCGCCCACGAGTCCTCGGTCTCCTTCGTCGCCGTACTGCAGGCGACCCGCGCCCTGCGCAAGGGCTTCGAGACCGCCATCTACTTCTATGGACCCGGCTCGCTCAACTGCCTTGCCACGCGCGGCTTTCCGACCGTCGGCAACTCGGCATTCCCTGGCGAGCACAACATCAACAACCAGCTCAAGACGTTCCTCGCCGAGGGCGGCAAGGTCTACTGCTGCCGCTTCGGACTGTCCCTGCACGGCGCCCGCGAGGAGGACCTCATCGAGGGCGTCATCCCGACCCACCCGCTCGACGTCCAGGACGCGCTGATCCACTACGCGCGCAAGGGCGCCATCATCAACTCGACCTACCAGCTCTGAGGGGCAAGCCGTGAGCGTTGGCACCGACACACAGACGAAGGGGACGGGTCCGGTCGACGTCCGGATCACGACCCGTGCCGAACTCGCCCTCCACGGAGTCCGGTTGGAGGCTCCCGTACGGCGGCCCGACGGCGCGGGACCCAGCGACGACGGGCATTTCGTCATCGGGCGCAGTCTTGTCGACGGTGCCAACGCGGCGCTGCCCCGCAACGCCGACAGCCCGTACTCGGTCCGGGACGGCCGGGTATGGCTCGGTGAGGACGACACCGGCCTGACCCTGACCGCCGTACAGCGCCCCAGGTTCTACGACCTGACCACCGCCGACGGCATCCCGTACGAGCACATCGCCCGCCTCCACGGCTCCGACGTCCTGGCCACGACCGTCGTGCAGACCTGTATCCGCTACGCCGAGTCCGACCGCTGCCGCTTCTGCACCATCGAGGAGTCCCTGCGCTCCGGCGCGACGGTCGCCGCCAAGACCCCGGCGCAACTCGCCGAAGTCGCCGAAGCGGCCGTCCGGTTGGACGGCGTACGGCAGATGGTGATGACCACCGGCACCACGACCGGCCCGGACCGGGGCGCCCGCAATCTCGTACGGTCCGTGCGCGCCGTCCTCGAAGCCGTGCCGGGACTCCCCGTCCAGGTGCAGTGCGAACCGCCCGCCGACCTGGCCTGGATCCATGAGTTGCACGAGGCCGGGGCCACGGCCATCGGCATCCACATCGAGTCCCTCGACGACGCGGTGCGGCGGCGCTGGATGCCCGGGAAGTCGACGGTGCCGTCGGCGGATTACGAGGCCGCGTGGGACGAGGCGGTCCGGGTGTTCGGACCCAACCGTGTCTCCACGTACCTGCTGGTCGGTCTGGGTGAGGATCCCGACGAACTCATCGCGGGTGCGGGGAAGTTGATCGACCGGGGTGTCTATCCCTTCGTCGTCCCCTTCCGTCCGATGGTCGGTACGCTCGCGGCCCGCGACGGCGTCGGGGCCCCGAGCGCCACGCTGCTGCGGTACGTCACCGAGGGCGTCGCGGCGAAGTTGCGTGCGGCGGGTATGACCGGCGCGGATCAGCAGGCCGGCTGTGCGGCCTGCGGGGCGTGCAGTGTGCTCGGCACGGCGGGTGGTTGAGCCGTGTACCTCGACGGATCGACGACCGTGCCGGTGCCGACGGCGGAACACGCGGAGGACATTCTCGCGCTGCTCGGCGACCGCAGCACACTCGCCCGGCAGCCCGACTTCCACATCGAAGAGGCTGTAGGCAAGGGGGAGTTGAGTGCCTATGCGCGGTTGCGCCGGGACGCTTTCGTCCACGAGCAGGGGCTCTTCCGAGGCCACGACCTCGACGACCGCGACGACGACCCCCGCACCCGGGTCCTGGTGGCCAGGGACAGGGCAGGCACGGTCGTCGGAGGCGTCCGGCTCGGTCCCGTCGACGACGGCCCCGACCTCGGCTGGTGGGCGGGCGGGCGCCTGGTCGTCGCGCCCGGCGCCCGAGGCCCGCGCGGGATCGGCGCCGCCCTGGTACGGGCCGCCTGCGCGCGGGCGGAGACCGAGGGCGTCCTGCGCTTCGACGCCACCGTCCAGATCCGAAATCGGCCGCTGTTCAAGCGACTTGGCTGGCGGTCCGTGCGGGAAATCATGGTCGCGGACAGCCCGCATGTCCTCATGCGGTGGCCCATCGGACGGATCGCCGCACAGGCCGCGGCCACCAAGGCCCCGCTCGGCCCCCTGCTCGGCTCGCTGACGCCGGCGCCGCGCGGCTACGCCGGTGACGACGGCGCACCCGTCCCCGGTACGGACGTCATCGCCGCCTGCGACGCGATCGTGCCGTCCATGGTCGAGCGGGACCCCGACTGGGCGGGCTGGTGCTCGGTCCTCGTCAACGTCAACGACCTGGCGGCGATGGGAGCTTCACCTGTCGGGCTGCTCGACGCGGTGGGTGCGAAGGACGCCGCGCATGCCGCGCGGATCCTTGCCGGACTCGGCAGCGCCGCCCGGGCGTACGGTGTTCCGGTACTCGGCGGCCACACCCAACTCGGCGTGCCGGCGGCCCTGTCGGTGACCGCGCTCGGCCGCACGGACCACCCGGTGCCGGGCGGCGGCGGACGTCCAGGGCACGCGGTGCGGCTCACCGCCGACCTCGGGGGCGGCTGGCGCCAGGGTTACCGGGGGCGTCAGTGGGACTCGTCGAGCCACCGTCGTACCGACGAACTCCGCACGATGACCGGGGCGGTGGCCGCGGCCCGGCCCGCCGCCGCGAAGGACGTGTCGATGGCCGGGATCGCCGGGACCATCGGCATGCTCGCCGAGGCGAGCGGATGCGGAGCCGTGCTCGACGTGGCCGCCGTGCCGCGGCCCGCAGCCGCGACCGTGGGCGACTGGCTCACCTGCTTCCCGGGCTTCGCGATGCTCACCGCCGACGCGCCGGACGCCCCGGCTCTCCCGGCCGGCCCGGCCGCGGGTGCCGTCTGCGGAGAGCTGACCGCGGGGCATGGAGTCGGGCTGCGCTGGCCCGACGGAGAGATCACCGAAGCCGTCACCGGACCGGTGACCGGAATGGGGACCGCATGAGCACCCACCGCACGAGCCCCCTTCGGATGGCCGCCGTCGCCGCCGAGTTCGGCCGTGATCTCGAAGAGGACTTCGCCGTCGTGGAACGGCTGATCAAGGAGGCCCGGGCCGAGGGCGTACGACTTCTCGTGCTCCCGGAGGCCTGCCTGGGCGGCTATCTGCTCAGCCTCGACGACTCCGCGTCCGACGAGGGTCCGCCCGCGCTCGCACTCGACGGCCCCGAGATCCGCCGACTGGCCGCCCTGGCAGGGGAGTTGACGGTCGTAGCGGGCTATTGCGAGGCCGACGGCGACGCCCGCTACAACAGCGTGGTCTGCGTCAACGGCGACGGCGTCCTCGGCAATCACCGCAAGGTCCACCAGCCGCTCAGCGAGGACGCCAGTTACGCGTCCGGCGACCGCTTCCACGCCTTCGACACCCCGGTCGGCCGGATCGGCATGATGATCTGCTACGACAAGGCGTTCCCGGAGTCCGCACGGGCGCTCGCGCTGGACGGTGCCCAGATCGGAGTCTGCGTCTCGGCCTGGCCGGGCGCCAGGACCCATGCCACCACGGACCTGGTCAACGACCGGTGGAAACGCCGCTTCGACCTCTTCGACCGGGCCCGCGCCCTGGAGAACCAGATCGTGTGGATCTCCGCCAACCAGGCAGGTACCTTCGGGTCGCTACGCTTCGTCGGCAGCGCCAAGGTCGTCGACCCCGGCGGTGAGATCCTCGCCGACACCGGGGTCGCAGCCGGTCTGGCGATCGCCGAACTCGATGTCGCCCAGGCCCTGGAGACCGCCCGCCGCTCGATGGGGCACCTGCGCGACCGGCGCCCGGAAACCTACACGCACGCAGGAGCAGTCAGCCCATGAGCACCATCCGGATCGCGGCCGCCGCCGCCCACTTCGGCCGCGACCTGGAGTTCGACCTCGCACGCATCGCCAAGATCATCGAGGACGCGCGGGGCTCGGGCGCCGGACTGCTCGTCCTGCCCGACGCCGCGCTCGGCGGCTACCTCGCCGACCTGCGCCACCCCGACCCCGATGCCCTGCCGCCCGCGCTCAAGCCGGACGACCCGCTGATCCTCCAAGTCGCCCGCCTCGCCGCCGAGATGGTCGTCTGCGTCGGCTACTGCGAGGACGGCGGGACCGAGCACTACAACGCCGCCGTGTGCGTCAGCGGCGACGGAGTCCTCGGCCGCCACCGCAAGGTCCATCTCCCCGCCGGAGAGGTCGCCGCGTACGCACCGGGCGACCGCTTCGACGCCTTCGACACCCCCGTGGGCCGCATAGGCATGCTCATCGACTACGACAAGACCTTCCCCGAGTCCGCCCGCTCCCTGGCCCTGGACGGCGCCGAGATCCTCGCCTGCCTGTCCGCCTGGCCCACCAGCATCACCAACCGGGCCCCGCGCATGGCCCAGGACCGGCAGGCCAAACTCTTCGACCTGTACGACCAGGCCCGCGCCGCCGAGAACCAGGTCGTCCTCGCCTCCTCCAACCAGACCGGTGCCATGGGAGGCATGCGCTTCCTCGGCCAGTCCAAGGTCGTCGGCCCCGGCGGCGACATCCTCGCCCGCACCTGGGCCAAGGCGGGCCTCGCCGTCGCCGAGGTCGACGTCGCCGCCGAGATGGACCGCGCCCGCCGCGTCCTGCGCCACCTCGACGAGCGCCGCCCGGCCGCCTACCGGGAGCTTCCGTCGTGAAGATCGCCCTGCTCAGCTACTCCACCAAGCCGCGCGGCGGCGTCGTCCACACCCTCGCCCTGGCCGAGGCGCTGGCCGCGGCCGGTGAGGACGTCACGGTCTGGACGCTCGGCCGGGGCGGCGACTCCGGCTTCTTCCGGCCCGTGGACCCCGCCGTGCGCGTCCACATCGTGCCGTTCCCCGACGGCCCGCCGGACGAGACCGTCGGCGCACGCATCCTGCGCTCCATCGCCACCCTCCGCGAGGCCTTCGACGCCGGCCCGTACGACATCGTCCACGCCCAGGACTGCATCAGCGCCAACGCGGTGGGCCGCTGCATCCGCACCGTCCACCACCTCGACCACTTCACCACCCCCGAGCTGGCCGCCTGCCACGAACGGGCCATCGTCGAGCCGTACGCGCACATCTGCGTCTCGCGGTCGGTCGCCGACGAGCTCGCCGTCGGGTGGGGACTGAAGCCCGCGGTCATTCCGAACGGCGTGGCGTATGAGCGTTTCGCCGCCACGGACCGGGCTGCGCGCGCCGCGTGGCGAACCCGGCTCGGCCCCTACGTCCTCACCGTCGGCGGCATCGAGCCGCGGAAGGGCTCGCTCGATCTGTTGGAGGCGTACGCGTTGCTGCGTACCGGACACCCCGGCGTACGGTTGGTGATCGCGGGCGGCGAGACCCTCTTCGACTACCGGGACTACCGTGCACGGTGGGAGGCCCGGGCAGTGGAGCTGGGCGTGGAACCCGTCGTGCTGGGCGCCGTCGCCGACGACGAACTGCCGTCACTGGTCGCGACCGCCGACGCCTTCGCGTTTCCGTCCCTGAAGGAGGGCTTCGGACTGGCCGCCATGGAGGCGCTCGCTGCCGGGGTCCCGTTGGTCGTCCGGGATCTTCCCGTGCTGCGCGAGGTGTTCGGCCCGGCCGCCCGTTTCGCGGATTCACCGCAGTCCCTCGCCGCCGAACTGGGCCGCGCGCTCGGCTCGTACGACCCGGTTCGCGCGGCGGCCGGCCGGAAGCTGGCAGCCCGCCACACCTGGACCGAGGCCGCCGCGCACCACCTGGCCTTCTACCGGTCCCTCACGCCGTAGGGTCGGTTGACGGAACGTCGACCTACCGAAGGGTTCACCAACATGGCGCAGGAAGTACGGGGCGTGATCGCACCGGGCAAGAACGAGCCGGTGCGTGTCGAGACCATCGTGGTGCCGGATCCGGGGCCGGGCGAGGCCGTTGTGCAGATCCAGGCATGCGGGGTCTGTCACACCGACCTGCACTACAAACAGGGCGGCATCAGCGACGACTTCCCGTTCCTGCTCGGCCACGAGGCGGCGGGCGTCGTCGAGTCGGTCGGCGCCGGCGTCACGGACGTCGCGCCCGGCGACTTCGTCATCCTCAACTGGCGTGCTGTGTGCGGGAATTGCCGGGCGTGTCTGCGCGGGCGGCCCTGGTACTGCTTCAACACGCACAACGCGAAGCAGAAGATGACGCTGACGGACGGCACCGAACTGTCCCCGGCTCTGGGCATCGGCGCCTTCGCCGAGAAGACCCTGGTCGCCGCCGGTCAGTGCACCAAGGTCGATCCGGCCGTGTCACCCGCGGTCGCCGGGCTCCTCGGCTGCGGCGTGATGGCCGGTATCGGCGCGGCGATCAACACCGGGAACGTCGGCCGGGGTGACACCGTCGCCGTCATCGGCTGCGGAGGCGTCGGCAACGCGGCGATCGCCGGGTCCCGCCTCGCCGGAGCCGCGAAGATCATCGCCGTCGACATCGACGACCGGAAGCTGACCACCGCGTCGAAGATCGGCGCCACGCACACCGTCAACTCCGCCCAGACCGACCCCGTGGAGGCGATCCGCGAACTCACGGGCGGCTTCGGCGCCGACGTCGTCATCGAGGCGGTGGGCCGCCCGGAGACGTACAAGCAGGCCTTCTACGCCCGTGACCTCGCGGGCACGGTCGTCCTCGTCGGCGTACCGACCCCCGAAATGAAGCTCGAACTGCCGCTGCTCGACGTCTTCGGACGCGGCGGAGCGCTCAAGTCGTCCTGGTACGGCGACTGCCTGCCCTCCCGCGACTTCCCGATGCTGATCGACCTGCATCTGCAAGGGCGCCTGGACCTGGGCGCGTTCGTGACCGAGACGATCGCCCTGGACGCGGTGGAGCCCGCCTTCGAGCGGATGCACCACGGCGACGTGCTGCGCTCGGTGGTGGTGCTCTGATGACGGCGCGTATCGAGCACCTCGTCACCTCCGGCACGTTCTCGCTCGACGGCGGCACCTGGGACGTCGACAACAACGTGTGGATCGTCGGAAACGATCACGAGGCGATCGTGATCGACGCCGCCCACGACGCGGACGCCATCGCCGAGGCGGTGGGCGACCGGCGCCTTCTGGCCATCGTGTGCACACACGCTCACAACGATCACATCGATGCCGCCCCCGCCCTCGCGGAGCGCACCGGCGCCACCATCTGGCTCCACCCCGACGACTTGCCGCTGTGGAAGCAGACCCACCCCGACCGCCTTCCCGACGCCTGGCTCCAGGACGGCCAGGTGATCGAGGCGGCCGGCGCCGACCTGAGAGTCCTGCACACTCCGGGACACGCCCCGGGCGCGGTCTGCCTGTACGACCCGGGCCTGGGCACCGTCTTCACCGGCGACACGCTCTTCCAGGGCGGCCCGGGAGCCACCGGACGCTCCTACTCCCACTTCCCGACGATCGTGGACTCGATCCGCGACCGTTTGCTCACTCTTCCGGCCGACACGACCGTTCGTACGGGACACGGCGACTCCACCACCATCGGCGCCGAGGCCCCCCACCTGGAGGAGTGGATCGCGCGCGGTCACTGACCCCGGCGCGGCAATGCCCCGGACGCGCCGAAGAAAGACGACAGGAGATGTCCGGCTTCCGCGGGACCCTCGTAGGGACGCATGCGTGAAGGCATCGCGTGAGCTCTACGAGTACGGAGGTCGGACATGTCGGGGCCGCTGGAAGGCAAGCTGGACAGCACTCTGGAAGGCAAGGTCGCGCTGGTCGCCGGGGCGACCCGCGGCGCGGGCCGCGGGATCGCCGTGGAGCTGGGCGCGGCCGGTGCCACCGTCTACGTGACCGGCCGCAGCACGCGCGAGAAGCGGTCGGAGTACGACCGCCCCGAGACCATCGAGGACACCGCGGAGCTGGTCACAGCCGCCGGAGGACGGGGCATCGCCGTCCCCACCGATCACCTGGTCCCGTCCGAGGTCGAGGCCCTCGTCGCCCGCATCTCGGCCGAACAGGGCCGCCTCGACGTGCTGGTCAACGACATCTGGGGCGGTGAACGCCACTTCGAGTGGGACACCCCGGTCTGGGAGCACGACCTCGACAACGGCCTGCACCTGCTGCGTCTCGCCGTCGAGACGCACGCGATCACCAACCACCACGCGCTGCCCCTGCTGCTGCGCAACCCCGGTGGCCTGGTCGTCGAGATGACCGACGGCACCGCCGAGTACAACCGGAACACCTACCGCGTCTCGTTCTTCTACGACCTCGCCAAGTCGTCCGTTCTGCGCATGGCGTTCGCGCTCGGACACGAACTGGGCCCGCGCGGAGCCACCGCCGTCGCGCTCACCCCCGGATGGCTGCGCTCGGAGATGATGCTCGAGAACTTCGGCGTGACGGAAGAGAACTGGCGCGACGCCCTGGAGCGCGTCCCGCACTTCGGCATCTCCGAGACACCCTTCTACGTGGGCCGTGCCGTCGCCGCGCTCGCCGCCGATCCGGACGTCCCCCGCTGGAACGGCGACTCGCTCTCCAGCGGACAACTCGCCCAGGTGTACGGCTTCACCGACCGCGACGGCAGCCGCCCCGACGCCTGGCGCTACATGGTCGAGGTCCAGGACGTCGGCAAGGCGGCGGACGCGACCGGGTACCGCTGAGCGGGATCAGGCCGAGCACCTGGTGATGCCGGGTTCGCGGCGGGCGGCGTCACAGCGACTGCTGCATGATCCAGTCACGGATGCCGGGGATGGTGTACGCGTGATGCCAGGTCGCCATATGAGCGCTGACACCCGAACCGGAAGTGACCACGGTGCCGGCCTGGTACGGCGTGTAGTTGACCGGCGCCTTCTGCGCGACCACGCCGCGGACGACCGTGGCGGACTGCGCCTGGGTGGCCTGGGCGTCCAGCACGTCGGTGGCGACTTTGGTGCCCTCGGCCTTGATGACCTTCATGATGGCGTTCTCACCGGGGTAGGCCTTGGTGTCGTCCTGGGAGACGACCACCCACAGCTTGGTGTCGGCCAGCGGGGCGGACTCGTCGGACGCCCACTGGCCCGCGACGATGAAAGAGGCGGCGAACAGGTCCGGATACTTGATGTTCAGACCCAGCGACATCATGGCGCCCATCGACTGCCCGGTCGCATAGCGCCGTTTGGGGTCGACGCTGTACTTCTTCGTCACGGCGAGGACGAGGTCGGCCGTGGCGTCGAAAAGCGGCGACGGCTTGTATTCGTCGTCGACGACGACGGAACCGTATTCGGGAGCCAGCACGAAAGCCTCGTGCTTTGCCTGGTCCTCCGGACTCGCCCAGCAGACCGCGCCCAGCCCCTGCACCAAAGGCCCCACCGTGGCCACATTGACGACGCTGGCATCGTGCATGAACAACACCAGCGGATAACTTTTTCCCGAGTCGTAGTTCTTCGGAGTGAAGAGGTTGTACTTCAGGGTCTCCCCGGTCGCGGAGTCCTTGTACGTGAACTGTTCGAAATCATCGACGATCAGATTCTTCACCGCGGTGGTTGTCAGCTCGGTGCTGCCCGCCGGATAGCTGACACCGGACGTGGTGGTGACGTCGGCCTTCTGGACCAGCGTCGCCTTCGCCGCCTTGATGGTGCCGCCCGGGGTACTGTCGCCGACACCCGGGCCGCCGCCTCCCGGCGCGTCACCGGAACCGCCCGACGCACTGGAGGAAGCCGAAGGCGACGCCGTTGACGACTGCGACTGCGTCGGCGAACCCGAGGCCGAACCGGATCCCTGCTGCGTCACCCACAACGCCGCCGCCGTGTCGTCGGGAGACATTTCGACGATGACATAACGGCCGTCGCTGCCGGAATCGGCGAGAGCCGCCGCCCGGTTCGCGTACACCTTCGTCACGGTGCGCCCGCTGACCTTGAACGTCGATTTCGTGAGTTTCGATGTGTCGATCGCGGTGTCGTACTCGACCGCCACCGCGATCAGCTTCTGTCCGACCCCGTAGACCTGCGTGATGGCGGTGATGCTCCGAATGTGACCGCTTTCCGAGTCCGAGCCGGGATCCGATGCCGAGCTCTGGGACGAGCAGCCCGCCAAAGCCATGGCTCCTGCCCCAGCGGATGCGGCGACGAACAGGCGCCTGTCAATCACGAAGACTCCTTTTAACGACAGCAAGCATTGCGGTTGCAACCTTATAAAAAATGCGGCTGAAAGAGGCCCAACCATCCCAAGCCCTGCAACCTCGCGCCCACCTGCTGGGTCCCTCTCCCCGACCGAACGCAACGGCCAGATGGGGGAGACGCATGTCAGTGCAGACGGGATACGTACGCAAGGGGTTCGCAGGGGCGACCGCGGCGGTGGCGGTGGCGGCCATGGCCTTCACCGCCGTACCCGCGTCCGCGGAGCCGCGAGCGGCAGCCGCCCACCACGACGCGACCCGGCGGGCGATGGACGCCGTCGTCGAGGAAGGTGTCCCCGGAGTCGCCTTGCAGGTCAAGGACAAGAACGGGATCTGGAAAGCCACTTCGGGTGTCGGCAACCTGAAGACGGGGGAGCCGCGCAACGCCCACGACCGCTACCGCGCAGGCAGCATCACCAAGACCTTCATCGCGACGGTGCTGCTCCAGCTCGAAGCCGAGCACAGGCTCTCGTTCGACGACAAGGTCGACAAGTGGCTCCCGGGCCTGGTCCGGGGCAACGGACACGACGGCCGCAAGATCACCGTCCGCCAGCTCCTCAACCACACCAGCGGCATCTACAGCTACACGGACGACGAGGACTTCGCGAACGAAATCTTCCTGCCCGAGAACTTCTTCAAGAACCAGTACCGCACCTGGACACCACAAGAGCTCACGAAGATCGCCATGAGCCACAAGCCCGAATTCGCTCCGGGCACCTCCTGGGGCTACTCCAACACCAATTACGTGCTCGCCGGGATGCTGATCGACAAGGTGACCGGCAATTCGTACGGCGACGAGGTCCGCCGGCGCATCATCGAGCCGCTCGGGCTGCACGGCACGTCCATGCCCGGCACCAGTCCCACCGTGCCGCAATCGAGCAGCCGGGCGTACTCGCAGCTCGCCGAGAACACCACCGGAAAGATCTACGACGTCACCGAGTTCAACCCCTCGGCTGCCAACGCCGCGGGCGAGATCCTGGCCGGCTCCGGTGATCTGAACCGCTTCTACTCGGCGCTGCTGTCCGGCCGGGTGCTGCCCGCGAAGCAGCTCGCCGAGATGAAGAAGACCGTGCCTGCCGAGGTGGTGGGCGGTCGCTACGGGCTCGGTCTCATCGAGAGCGAGCTGAGCTGCGGAGTGCGGATCTGGGGCCACAGCGGCGGTATTCACGGCTCCAGCTCCGTGGCCTTCACGACGACGAACGGCAAGCACTCCCTCGCCTTCAACTTCAACGGCGACTGGGCGGGCGACCCCGTGAAGGTCATCGAGGCGGAGTTCTGCGGAAGGTAGCCCGGCCGTCGGATGCGGGGCAGCCACGACGCGGAGGTCAGGGCAGGGAGGTCAGGGCACGGAGTCTGTCGCCGTGACGATCACGGCACTAACGTCCGTGCCATGACTGAGCTGAGGCGTTTCGAGGCCTGCGGGGTTCTGATCACGGGCGCGGCCCGCGGCATCGGTGCGGCCACCGCCCGCAGGCTTGCCGAGGAAGGCGCCCAGGTGCTCGTCACGGACGTGGACCTGGGCGAGGCGGAGAGGACGGCGGCGTCCATCCGCGAACTGGGCGCACGGGCCGAGGCGTTCGTGTGCGACGTGGGGGAGCGGGCGTCGGTGGAGGCGGCCGTGGCGCACGCCGTGGACACCTTCGGCTCACTCGACGTGCTGGTCAACAACGCGTACGGGTGCACCCCCGACGCCCCGCTCTTCGAGGACGAGCCCGACGAGGTGTGGGCCCGCGACCTCGACCTCACCCTGACCGGCGCCTACCGCTGTTCCCGCGCGGCACTCCCGCACCTGGTGGCCTCGGGCCGCGGCGCCATCGTCGGCATCGGCTCGGTCAACGGCCTCCAGGACTTCGGCAACCACGCCTACAGCGCCGCTAAGGCGGGGCTCGTGTCACTCACCCGCACCCTGGCCGGGCATGCCGCCCCGCGCGGCGTGCGCGTCAACCTGGTGGTGCCGGGAACGGTCCGCACCACGGCATGGGAAGGCCGCGACGTCGATCTCGAACTGGTCAGTGAGTTGTATCCGCTGGGACGGGTCGGCGAGCCGGAGGACATCGCCGCCGCCGTCGCCTTCCTCGCCTCCCCGGACGCGGCCTGGATCACCGGGACGACACTGTGCGTGGATGGAGGGCTGCTGGCGGTCAACACCGGTTTCCGGCAGGCCGTCCGGCGGCGGGACGGAGCCTGAGCTCGTCGAACGGGGCATCCGCGTGCAGCCGGAAGCCGAACCGCTCTGCCCGACCCAAGGGCGCCGCGGCGAGCTATGTCACCGTTTCGTCGCAGCCTGACCAGCCGTACAACGCACGGCCCCCGACGCGGGTCTAGCCAGTCAGACATCGCGAGACATGCGAGAAGAACGCAAGGGAAAGGTCCGTCATGGGGGACATACGCAGACGCGGAGCGGTCGCGCTCGGGATCACCGGACTGGTCGCGCCGCTGACGCTCGCGCTGGGCGCGGCGCCCGCGCAGGCCGCGAGCTGCACGACGCAGGCAGGCCCGTATCAGAAGCAGGTGGAGAAGTTCCTCGGCCGCCCGGTCGACGGACGGCAGTCCACCGCCGACTGCAAGGCGATCCAGGCCTTCCAGAACAAGCACGGCATCACCCCCAACATCGGGTACGCGGGACCCGTGACCTGGGGCGTGATGGACCTGATGAACAAGCAGAAGGCCGTCGGCAACAAGCCGAACAAGGACGGCAAGTGCCCGGTCGACAAGGGCCGCATCGCCTGCGTCAACCTCACGCTCCAGATCAGCTGGATCCAGGACGGCAGCAGGCTCGTCTACGGGCCGGTGCCGGTCCGCACGGGCCGCAACAATTATGAGACCCGCACCGGACTGAAGAAGATCTACTGGCGGGACATCGACCACGTCTCGAGCATCTACAACGTGCCGATGCCCTACAGCCAGTTCTTCGACGGAGGCCAGGCCTTCCACTCGGTCGGGCTGAGCATGTGGAACCCGCCCGGCTCGCACGGCTGCGTCAACATGACCACCACCACCGCCAAGAAGTACTGGTCGCTGCTGAAGAACGGCGACGACGTCTACGTGTACGGCCGCAAGCCGGGCACCTGACCGCACCTGGCCGACCGCTCACCTCGCACGAGCCGGATCAAGTCGCCGACCTGCTGGGGGAGAAGACGGGCGAGTCCGTCCGTGAATTCCCCAGCAGTTGTTCGGAGGCGCGAGTGATGAGCTTCACGGTCCGTAATGTCGCCCGACGTACCTTTACTCACATCGCCTTCACGTCAAGGTCCGTATGCTTCACACCATGTCCACCACTCCTGAATCCGCCTCCGAGCGGTCCGCCGCCGAGGTCAACGAGGAGATCCGGGCCCTCTGGTTCCGCACCGGCGGGACGCTGAGCATGGACGAGCGGCGCGAGTACCAGCGACTCGTCCTGGAGTGGGCGGAAGCCGCCCCGCACTCGCCCACCCGGGCCGCGTGACGGGTCGGTCCCGGCCCTTCTCCCCCCGACCCGCCCGCTGTGAGCCGGGTCACCCCCAACTCTGTGAGTACTGCCGCCGATAGCGGTTCCGGTCCTGCTCCGTGCGGATGTAGCGCGTCGCCACCAGCGCGATGATGCTTCCCGCGATGACCAGGAGCCCCGGGCCCACGTTCCTGGGATCCGTGAGCCGTGCGATGAGCGTCCCGGCGGTGCCCGGGATGTCCACCGACTCGACCGCACCCGGCGCGGCGGAGCCCGGCGCGACCGCCGCGCCCTGGGAGGCCGACGCGGACGGCGCGGAGGCCTGGGCCGTGGGACTGGTGGAGGCCTGAGGCTGTCCCACCATGGTCACGCCGAGCTCCGTGAGGGCGGTGGTGACCGGCTGGAAGAACGTCGTGCCGCCCGAGGTGCAGTCGCCGTTGCCGCCGGAGGTCACTCCGAGAGCGATGCCTTCGGAGAACAACGGGCCGCCGCTGTCGCCCGGTTCGGCGCACACGGTGGTCTCGATGAGCCCGGAGACGGTGCCCTCCGGGTAGTTCACCGTCGCGTTCAACGCGGTCACCTGACCGTCGCGGAGCCCGCTGGTGCTGCCGCTGCGGAAGACTCGCTGGCCCACGGTCGGATCGGCGACGCCCGTGATCCGTACGCCCTGTCCGCCGCCGATGGCCACGATGTTGTCCCCCGGGGCCTGGCCGTTGTCGTACTGCACGAGGGAGTAGTCGTCACCGGGGAACGACGTGGTGATCGTCCGGCCCACCTGCTGTGTGCCCTGCTCGTCGGCGAACCATACGGAGCCGGCCGGCCCGCAGTGCCCGGCGGTGAGGATGAACTGGCCCTGTGGGCCGGTCACATTGAAGCCCGCCGAACAGCGTCCGCCGGTCGAGAGAAGAGGATCGGCGCCGTTCAGCCGTGTGGTGAACGTGCCCTCGGTCCGCTCCATGCGTACGGAGTCCCCGATGCCCTCGGCCAGCGTCGTCATGCGTGACCAGTCGGAGGCGGAGACCGTGCTGTCGGCCCGCACCACCACCTCGTTGTTCTTGTAGTCCACGGCCCAGGCGGTGCCGGTCACCCGGGGCGCCGAACTCAGGGTCTCCGTCGCGGACTTGAGGTCCTGCATGCTGTGGTCGACGACCTTGGGGCGGGCGCCCGCCTGCTTCACCTCGGCGGCCGCGCCCGTGTCGGTCACCGCGACGACCGGTTGCCCGTCGGCGGCGATCCAGCTGCCGGCCGTACGGGAGGCGCCCAGGGTGGAGACCAACTGGGACCCTCTGTCAGCGGCGGCCTGGGCCGAACTCTCCGTGGCACGCGACGTGTCGGACGGTTCGCTCGCCATCGCGTGCGTCACCATCAGCCCTCCGCAGAGCACCCCGCCGACGGCCGCGATACGCGCCCCCCGTTGGACGATCCGTCGTCGTGCGTGCCTCATCCATGGGCTCCCGAAGCCGAACACCACGGCGTTTACCACCGCCGGAGGCTCCGGTCGAGAGCCCTCCTTTCATACGTGTGTCCGCGTCCGGGCGTTCACGGGCTCGCCCGCCCGTCAAGAACCCTCTGTCAGGCGCGAGTTCGGGCAGCGACCTCTTCAGGAGTCAGATAGGCGTCGGTGTGCTCGAAGTCCCGCAGCGTTCCCGCACGGCCGGCGAGGAAACCGGTGCGGACGAAGTCGTCGCCCGCGACCGAGTTGAGGAACCAGTTGGCGCCGGTGCGGAAGCGGGCCGCGCCGGTGCGCAGCGCGAGCAGGTGGTATCCGCGCGCCACGACCTGCGCGGGCACGCCCTTGAGGCCGATGCCGAGCGGCTTGGACACCGCGTCGTGGCCACCGAGGTCGACGACGAGACCGAGGTCCTTGTGCTTGTACGGGGTGGCGGGCAGCCCGCGCAGCAGCGCGGTGAGGGTCTTCGCGGCGTGCCGGCCCTGCCGGGCGGCGTGCTGGGCCGTCGGCACGCAGTACGAGCCGTCGCCCTTGACCAGGTCGGGCACGGCGGCCGCGTCCCCCAGGGCGAACACCCCGTCCAGGCCCGGCACCCGGAAGTCGGCCTCGGCGACGATCCGGCCGCGTACCGTCTCGGCGCCGAGTGAGTCGACCAGCGGGCTCGCCGCCACACCGGCCGTCCACACCAGCGTCCGCGACGCCAGCACCCGGCCGTCGGTGAGGGTGACCTTGTCGTGGGTGACGGAGGCGACGGACGTCCCCAGGGAGATCCGCACGCCACGCCTGCTCAGCATGCGCAACGCGCTCGTGCCCAGCTTGTCACCGAGCTCCGGCAGCAGCTTGGGGGCGACGTCGACCAAGTGCCACTTGATCAGGGCGGGGTCGAGACGCGGGTGGTACTGCTTGGCCGCCGCGGTGGTGAGTCGCTGCAGACAGGCCGCCGTCTCGGTGCCCGCGTAGCCACCGCCGACCACCACGAACTGCAGTCGCGCCGCCCGCTCCTCCTCGTCCGACGTGGCCGCCGCCAGATCGAGTTGGGCGATCACATGGTCACGCAGGTATACGGCCTGGGACAGCGTCTTCATGCCGCGCGCCTCTTCGACCAGGCCGGGGATGTCGAAGGTGCGGGTCACGCTGCCTGGCGTGAGCACCAGGTAGTCGTACGACAGGTCGACGAGCTCACCGGTGATCTTGCGCACGACGCATATCTTCGCCGCCGGATCCACGCCGATCACCCCGCCCGGCACCAGCTCGGTGCGGCGCAGGATCCGGCGCAGTGAGGGTGCCACCGACTGCGGGGTGACGACACCGGCGGCGACGTGCGGCAGCAGCGGCAGGTAGAGCTGGTAGTTGTTCGGGCTGACCAGGGTGATCCGGGCGTCGGCCGGGGCGAGCGCACGCTCGAGCCCCCGCGCGGTCTCGACTCCGGCGAATCCGCCGCCGACGATCACTATGTGCGGTGCGTCCATCCGAGCAACCTCTCTCCCTGTGCCGACAGCGCGGCCCGCCGACCGCGAGCCCAGGCTCACACGGGACGAGCGCGCCTGCCACCCCGCACCGGAGCAGGGAGATCGTTGCCGCGGATTTGTCTACCGGGGAGTAACTTTTGCTTCCACTTCCGTACATCATGGGGCGTGACCATGACAGGAACGGCGAGGGGCGAGGCTCCCTCGCCGTTCCGATGCGAGAAGGGGACGGATATGACAGGACGCGGTGTGGGGCGCCGGATAGGCGCGGTGTCGGCGGTCGTGGCGCTGGGGATCGGGGGGACGGTCACCGCCGCGGGGACCGCCGCCGCGGCACCGGTCCAGGCGGTGGCGAGCGTGACGGCCGCGCAGGCCGACGTCGACTACGCCACCTGGCAGAAGGACGTCCAGGCGGTCATCGACCAGGCCACGCCCTACGTCGAGCAGCGCACCGCGCACGCCGACGGGCAGCAGCTCGCCCTCGTCTTCGACATCGACAACACCACGCTGGAGACGGACTTCCACCCCTGGTACGAGCTCCCCACCCCGGCGCTCAGGCCCTCCCTGGCGCTCGCGAAGTACGCGAAGTCGCGTGGCGTCGACATCTTCTTCGTCACCGCGCGCCCGGGCATCATCTACAGCCTGACGCAGTGGAACCTGACGTCCGTGGGCTACCCGGTCGACGGCCTCTACGTCCGTGATCTGCCGGACCTGTTCGACGAGGTCAGCGCGTACAAGACCGGCAAGCGCGCGGAGATCGAGGCCCAGGGCTACACGATCATCGCCAACGTCGGCAACAACGACACCGACCTCGTCGGCGGCCACGCCGAGCGCACCTTCAAACTGCCCGACTACGACGGTCAGCTGTCCTGAGTCCGGCTGCTTAGACTTCCGTCATGGACGAGGCCTCGCTGGACAAGCTCGGTTCGGGCAAATTCCTGCTCATCACCAGCTACCGCAAGAACGGCACAGGTGTCGCGACGCCCGTGTGGGTGGTGAGGGACGGCGAGGCGCTCGGCGCGTGGACGCCCGCGGACAGCTGGAAGGTGAAGCGGATCCGCAACCGCGCCGACGTCCTGGTGGGGCCCTGCGACGCGCGAGGGAACCCGACCGGCGACCAGACCCCGGCCACGGCCGAGGTCCTCGACGCGGCCGGGACCGCCCACTATCGTCAGCTGATCGCCCGCAAGTACGGCATCCTGGGGCGCCTCACCCTCTTCGGCAGCCGCCTGCGACGCGGGGAGTCCGGGACCGTGGGCATCCGTATCACCCTGGCACCCTGACACATACGCGCTTACGGGGACCCGGCGAGCACCAGGCCCCCGTACGCACCGCGGCTACGCGTAGAACGGCCCCGGAGCGCTCCAGGTCGTCGTACCGAAGACGTTCGCGTCATCGATGAAGATGTTCACATTGGTGACCTTGAGGCCGTACTGGGTTGCGGTCATGCCCTCGGGGCAATTCACCTGCACGGCCGGGAAGTTGACGAAGAACGGCGGACCGTAGTCCTGGTCGGGGTACCGCGCCAACTGGCCGAGCAGCCAGTTGCTGTCCGGCTCGTAATACACCCCCGACAGCGGCATCTGCTCCGTGCGTACGACGAAACTCGTGCCGTGGTCGAACGTGCCGTCGGGCCGCAGACAGCCGAAGGTGCGCGCCGTGTCCGCGGACGCGCTGAAGTAGCCCCCGGTGCTGGGGAGTCCGGCCAGATAGCCGGGCTGGTTGCGCACATTGTGCAGGGTGACGCCGAGACTGAAGCCGCCGCAGCCGGGCGTCGGGTTGAAGTCGTGGTAGATGAGCTGGCACTTGCGGGGGCCGAAGGCCGCGTTCGGGTCGGGATTGTAGGGCTGCGGCACCACAGCCCCGTGGAATCTGACGGTCGCCGAGATGCCCCCGTCGGTGGGCGCCGGGATCTCGGCACTGGTGTCGGCCTGGGCGGAGCCCGGCCCGGCCAGGACGAGAACGGCCCCCGCGAGTAACGCGAGGGCCAGTCTGCCCAGCACTCCGGGCGCACGCTTGCTCCTCATGTGGAAAATCCCCCCTCGTGCAGGTGGTGCACACACATGAATAGTGGCAGGTACACGCTATCGACGGCTGAGTCCCTCATCCGGCAATCGCCCCAACACTCACAAACGGAGCGTGCGTTGGTCGTTCCCCCAGGACGGCCGTCGAGGCCGTGCCCGTGATGCGCGGCACCAGCCCCGGTCGCGCCCCCGCCGGACAGCCCCTGGCACACTGCCACCTGTTCGTACTTCAACATCGGGCGGTGGGGCGGGTGCGCTCGCAGGACGTGCAGGAGCGGCCGGACGTCGCGGTGGTCGTGGCGGCGCGGGCCGGTGACCCGCAGGCGCTTGAGCAGCTCGTGCGGGGCTGGCTGCCCTTGGTCTACAACATCGTCGGGCGAGCCCTTGACGGCCACAGCGATGTCGACGACGTGGTCCAGGAGACCATGCTGCGGGCCCTGGACGGGCTGCCTGGCCTGGAGGAACCCGAGCGGTTCCGGTCCTGGCTCGTCGCCATCGCCGTACGGCAGGTCCGTGACCGGTGGCGTGGCGGACAGTCCCGTCCGCAGCCGAGCCTGCCCGAGGACCTGGCCCAGGAGGCGGATCCGCAGGCCGACTTCGCCGATCTGGCGATCCTCCGGCTTGCGCTGTCGGGGCAGCGCCGTGAGGCGGCGGAGGCGACGCGCTGGCTGGAGGACGAGGAGCGCGAGGTGCTGTCGCTGTGGTGGATGGAGGCCGCCGGCGAACTGAGCCGCGCCGATCTGGCGGCGGCCTGCGACCTCACGCCGCAGCACGCCGCGGTGCGGGTGCAGCGGGTCAAAGAGCGGCTGGAGTCCGCGCGCGCCGTCGTACGGGCCCTTGCCGCCTCGCCGCGCTGCACGGAGCTGTCGGCTCTGCTGCCCTCGTGGGACGGCCGGCCGACCGGGCAGTGGCGCAAGCGGCTGACCCGCCACGTCCGCGAGTGCCCGCAGTGCCTGTTCAGCACTTCCGACCTGATTCCGGCCGAAGGGCTGCTGGGCGGATTCGCGCTGGTGCCGGTACCGATCGGCCTGGCCGGCCTGGTGCTGACCAAGTTGCTTCCCGCGGGCTCGGCAGCCGGGGCCGGCGCGGGCGGTGCCGCACAGGGGTCGGGCGGAACGGGACAAGTGGCCCGGCTGCTCGGCCGGTTGGCGGCCAAGCCGGTGGCGGCGGTGACCGCGGGAGCGGTGGTGCTCGCGGGCGGCGGAGTCGCCTGGTACGCCGCCACTCACTCCGAGACACCCGGGCGAGAGCCCGCGGCCGTGGCCCCGGCACCCCCTGCCGCCCAGTCCGCCACACCGGCACCGTCGGTGTCTGCGACGCCGTCGCCCACCCCGACTCCAACCCCGTCACGGACCGCCGCCACACGGCTCTCGGGGCCCCACGCCCTGCGGTCCGTCGACGCCCCCGGCCGTTATGTGAGCCAGTCCGGCGACCTCGGCGTCCTCGAACCGGTCGGCTCCGCGAGCTCCGCGCCCACCCGACAGGACGCCACGTTCACCTTCGTCGCCGGGCTCGCCGACGCCGACTGCTACTCGCTCATGGACGCCACGGGCAGGTACCTGCGGCACTACGCGTTCCGTATCCGACTGGACGCCGACGACGGGTCCGCGATCTTCCAGAAGGACGCGACCTTCTGCGCCCGTTCCGGCTCGGCCGACGGGTCGGTCTCCTTGGAGTCGTACAACTACCCCGGCCGCTACCTCCGCCACCGCGAGAACCTCGAGCTCTGGCTCGACCCCGACGAGAAGACCGCGGCGTACCGTGCCAACAGCTCGTTCGTCGTGGCCGCGCCCTGGAACTGACCTTGCCCGGCAGGGGAGTCGGCCGGATGTGTTCTGCGTGAAGCGTTGACTAGAAAGCGCTTACCCCTTACGTTTCCCGTTCAGTGACATGACCCGCGCGTGACATCTCGTATACGAGACATCAGATCTCCGAGCCGCACAACCTGGGCAAGTGAGCCTCCCGGGCCCTTGTGAATCCTCATACGGATGTCGTCGCGTGCCGCGCGCTATTCAACATGGCGAACATCGTGCACGTACATGACCCACGAGCACTCTCGAAGGGACACACCCGCATGCGTACCCGCCCCCCACGACCACGTTCTCGCAGACTGCCCCTGACGGTGGCCACGACGGCTGCCCTGGCCTTCACAGGTGCTCTCGTCCTGCCGCAGTCCGCATCAGCCGCCGAAACGGCACCGGTCGGTTTCGGCGCCGGAACCACCGGCGGCGGAAGCGCGACCGCCGTCACCGTCACCACGCTCGACGCCTTCAAGGCGTCCGTCACCGGCGACACGGCCAAGGTGGTCCGGGTCAACGGCCTGATCACGCTGGGCGGTCAGGTCGACATCGGCTCCAACACCACGGTCCTGGGCGTCGGTTCGTCGTCCGGGTTCACCGGCGGCGGACTGCGCATCAAGGAGGAGACCAACGTCGTCGTCCGCAACCTGAACATCAGCAAGCCGCTGGCGCCCGCCGACGGGATCACCGTCCAGGAGTCCACGAAGGTCTGGATCGACCACAACTCCTTCTCGGCGGACCGGGACCACGACAAGGACTACTACGACGGTCTGCTGGACATCAATCACGGCTCGGACCACGTCACCGTGTCCTGGAACACCTTCAAGGACCACTTCAAGGGCTCGCTCGTCGGCCACAGCGACAACAACGCCTCCGAGGACACCGGCCATCTGCGGGTGACGTACCACCACAACCACTTCAGCAACGTCTACTCGCGCATCCCCAGCCTGCGCTTCGGCACCGGCCACTTCTACGACAACTACGTCGAGGGCGCCGACACCGCCGTGCACTCGCGCATGGGCGCCCAGATGCTCGTCGAGAACAACGTCTTCCGCACGACGAAGATCGCGGTGACGACGAACCGCAGCAGCGACGTGGACGGCTACGCCAACCTGCGCGGCAACGACCTCGGCGATGCCGTCACCGAGATCTCGCAGGTGGGCACCTTCACCGCCCCGCCCTACAGCTACACCGCCGAGCCCGCCTCGACCGTCGTCGCCTCGGTGACGTCCGGCGCGGGTGCCGGAAAGCTCTGACCACCCCCACCAGCAGGAAGAAGGAATCGGGACATGACTTCTTCGTTACGTACCCGCGCCACCCGGCGCGCACTGACCGGCGCCCTGGCCGCACTCGGGCTCTCGGTTGGCATGATCATGACTGATGGCGCCCTGTCGCCGGCGAGCGCCGCCACCTGGCCGACCGCGAGCGGCAGCCAGGCGGTCTCCGCCACCATCTCGCTGTCCGGCACCAAGGACTACGGGATGCTGCGCCTGTACGGCACCGGTGACCTGGGCAGCGGCAGCCAGGACGAGGATCAGGGGCCGATCCTGCAGCTGGCCGCCGGCACCGTTCTCAAGAACGTCATCATCGGCGCCCCCGCCGCGGACGGCATCCACTGCCTGGGCAGCTGCACGCTGCAGAACGTCTGGTGGGAGGACGTCGGCGAGGACGCGGCGACGTTCCGGGGCTCCTCCTCGTCCAACGTGTACACCGTCTCCGGCGGTGGCGCGAAGGAAGCCAGCGACAAGGTGTTCCAGTTCAACGGCGCCGGAACCCTCAACGTCTCGAACTTCGCGGTGAAGAACTTCGGCACCTTCATCCGCTCGTGCGGCAACTGCTCCACGCAGTACAAGCGGACGATCAACCTCAACACCATCGAGGTGACCTGGAAGGGCAGCCGGCTCGTCGGTATCAACACCAACTACGGCGACAGCGCGACCCTGAGGGGCATCAAGATCGTCGGGGACACCAGCAAGAAGATCATCCCCTGCCAGAAGTACATCGGCAACAACACGGGTGCGGAGCCGACCACCAACGGCACCGGCCCCGACAGCACGTACTGCAAGTACGCCACGTCCGACATCACCTACAGCTGATCCACGGCTGAACCGTCGCTGATCCACCGCTGTTCGCGGTGCCGGGGGAGACTCCGGCGCCGCGAACAGCCAAGAGCCGCCGGGGTGTCAACTCCAGCTGCGGAACGGCTCGTCGACGATCTGGAACACCGGCTCGCGGCGCACTGGATCCTGTGCGGTGGCGAGTCGGACCCGGTCTCCGCTGTGGATACCGACGAGCGGGCCCATGACCCTGCCCCGGACGGTGAATCCCTCAGCCATCTCGACGAGGGAGACGTTGCGTGCCGCCGGGGTGTTGCGATGGATCACGGTCGAGTGGCGCACGATGCCCGTGCCCGCGCTCGCTTCGGTCCGCAGGTCGCTGCCCGCGCAGACCGGGCAGAGGAGCCGCTGATACATCGCGGTGCCGCACCACTGACAGCGCTGGAAGAGAAGGGTGTCCGGGGTCGAGGGTCCGTCCGTAGCGGGGCCGACACCCGGATGAAGGGCGATTCCTGGGTGGTACACGATGTCATCTCCCTGCGTTCCGCCGGAATCTGAGGTGCTCGGATCACCGTGCACGAGCCACAGGGTATGGCACTGAGTGTCAATTGTGAAGGCACTCGGTACCCTCAGTGTCTTGAAAGGTGTGCCTTGAAAGGCGGCGGGAAGAGGGGCGCGGTCAGTCCTGCCCGAGTGTGGACTCGATCTCCCGCACGACGCGCCACATCGGTGCTCCGCGTCGAGAGATGACGACAACCACGTCCTCCTGCTCCTCGGCGGCCGCGTCGTCCGGCGCGTCGCCGAACGTGGCGCGTAGGTACCCGAGCGCGTGGTCCACCGCCGCGGTCGCGTCTCCCTGTCCGTCCGAACGCAGCCAGGAACGCAGGGCGTTGTTGTGCGCGGCGGCCACGGCAGCGGCGACGACGTCGGCTCGTAGGGCGCCGTCGTGCCTGCCGGTGAAGCGCTCGTGGAGATATCCGGCCATGGCCCGTTCGTAGCGCCAGACGACCGACAGCTCGTACGCGCGCAGGCCCGGGACCTTCTTGGTGAGGCGGTAGCGCTGAACGGAGAACGTGGGGTTCTCGGCGTACATGCGCAGCACGATCCGTACCGCGTCGCACACCCGCCCTACCGGGTCGTCCGCGTCGGTGCCCGCGCCCAGGAAGGCCGTCATGTCGGCCAGGCAGCGTTCGTGGTCGGGGAAGACCACGTCCTCCTTGGACGGGAAGTAGCGGAAGAACGACCGTCGGCCCGCCCCGGCGAGCGTCACGATGTCGTCGACCGTGGTCTGCTCGTAACCGTGCTCCAGAAAGAGCTGGAACGCCGCCGCGACCAGGGCGTCCCGCATGGGCGGTTTCGCGGTCGCCGCCGCTGCGGTCTCGCGGTGCGGGGGTCCATGGTTCATGGACGGGAAACTAGCATCGAAACCGGAGGGATAGCACTCAGTGCGCATTCGAAAGGGAACTGAGTGCCTCTGGTGTGCGGCGCGCAGTCGTGTCGTGGTCTCGCGGACGGAATCCCCGACCTGTCCCCGGCAGGCCATGCGGCGCTCCGCGAGGGGCTCGCCGTACTGGGGTGGTGATGGCGCGGAAGCCGCACAGGCCACGCGTCGGACCCTTTGATTCCTCATGCGGGTGAAATGTGACGCCCCGTGAAGTTCTTGTGTATGGAGCGAGGTTGACAGCCCTCGACGCACTGATCGACTATGTGGTCGAGCTGTGGCCCATTTGACCAATGCGCCCAGTGATTCTTCGACCACTTACCCCCGGTGCGGCCCCCGGCTGCTTCGCCATGCCGTGCTGCCGTCGACCGGGTCCCGCAACATCAAGATGGGATCTGCATGTCCATAGCGAGACGTGTCACCCTCCGCTGCCTGCTGGGGACGGGCGCGGTGGCGCTCGCCCTCTCGGCGTCGACGACCGGCGCCTGGGCCACCGGCACCCCCGGTGGCGACGGCTGGGACAAGACCGGCAGCGATTACACGCCCGGGAAGGGCGCGGGCACGAAGACCGAGACAGATCGCTGCCAGTTCTCCCTGGACGGGACGAACTTCTACGACTCGGTCCGTGTCGACGACCAGAACCTCAAGCCCACCGACGACGGCAAGATCCACATCAAGGTCCGTACCGCCGGTGACGCCAGCACCTGCACCGCCTCGCTCGCCTCGTACCGCGCGCACGGTGCCACCTTCAACACCTCCGGCGAGCAGGTCTTCCACGACTTCGACACGGTCACGGTCAAGCCGGGCGGCACGGACTCCCTGGACATCTCGGTGCCCGACGTCGGCTGCTTCGCGCAGATCGACCTCTACCGTGGCGCCGTCAAGTTCGACGGCCGTTTCGACGCCAACGACGGCTTCGAGCACGGTGACCTGCCCAAGGGCCCGGACCGCCCGGTCATCAAGGACAAGCTGATCGCGGCGTGGAACGGCGGCACCAAGGACTGCACGGCGCAGCCGCCGACCACTCCCGAGACGCCCCCGGCCTCCTCGCCCCCGGCGTCGACTCCGCCCGCCTCGACTCCGCCCGCCTCGACTCCGCCCGCGTCGACGCCCGCCACCCCGACTCCGTCGGAGCCCGCCGGGTCGACCACGCCTGCGACTCCGTCGGAGTCCGAGTCGACCACGCCTGCCGCCCCGTCGCCCAACGGCGGCGGGTCCACCGCGCCCGGCGACCTCGCGGAGACGGGCGGCGGCAACACCCTGCCGATCGCCGCCGGCGCCGCGGCCCTCCTCGCGGCGGGCGCCGCGATCACCGTCGTCACCCGCCGCCGACGCGTCACGGGCACCCGCGCCTGACACACGGCGTCCACGGGCCTCGACGGCTCTGGAAGGCCCTGGCACTCATTCAGTACGTGAGTGTGAAAGGCCCCGGCACTCATTCAGTACGTGAGTGCCGGGGCCGCTCGCGTTCCCGATCCGCCAGGAGGCGTGTCCTAAACTCCGCCCATGACGATCCCGACAGCCGCCCTCATCGAAGACCTGGTGCCCCAGGGCGTGCTGCGGGCGTCGATCAACCTGGGCAATCCGGTACTGGCCCAGGGCACCCCTACCGCGCCGGCCGGCGTGACCGTCGACATCGCGCGCGAGGTCGGTGCCCGGCTGGACGTTCCGGTGGAGCTCGTCTGCTTCGACGCGGCACGGAAGTCGTACGAGGCGCTGACGACGGGCCGGGCCGACCTGTGCTTCCTGGCCATCGAGCCCGCACGGGAGGCCGAAGTCGCCTTCACCGCGCCGTACGTCGTGATCGAGGGCGTGTACGCCGTGCCCCTTCGCTCGGACCTCACCACGGTCGCCGACGTCGACCGGGCGGGCGTACGCATCGGCGTGAAACGCGGGTCCGCCTACGACCTCTTCCTCTCCCGCACGCTGGAGCACGCGAGTGTCGTGCGCGGTGAGGAGGGGGTCGACGCGTTCCGCGCCGAGGACCTGGAGGTCGCGGCCGGTATCCGTCAGCCGCTGACCCAGTACGTCGCGGCACATCCCGAACTCAGGCTGATCGAGGGCCGGTTCATGCAGATCCGCCAAGCGGTGGGCACGACGGTGACCCGACGGCCCGAGAGCGTCCAGTTCCTGCGGGACCTCGTCGAGGAGCTGAAGGCCGACGGATTCATCGCCGACGCCCTGCGTCGCGCGCACCAGTCGGACGCTCTGGTCGCCCCGCCCGGATAGGTGGAGAGCCTACGGTCGACGCGGAAGTGCCATGCCGCGGCGATCATTGCACTCCGGCGATGGCGAATCGTCCGGCACCGGCCACGACTGGTGGGCGTGGAGAGCGACACTCACCAAGGTCAGAAGAAGATCGATGTCCGAGTCGAACTCAAGACGCATCGTCACCCAGCGCGAACCGGGCACCATACGGACCGCGGTCGCGTTCTTCAAATGGTCCTCGAAACGCAGGATGGCAGGGACCGTGAGATGCAGGTCGACGTCCTGTTCCGAATGGAAGTGGACGATCTCACCCTGCTCCGAGCACAGTGCCCGCCCCGTGCCGCAGCTCGGCAGGGCCTCGGCCAGGTCCGGCCAATTCGCCAGTCGCGTCATGGCGCGCAGGGCCAACGTCATGACGACATCATGACCCGCTTACCGTCCGGCCACCAGGATTTGGGCAACTCGTCACTGGCAGGTAGGGACTCACGCCATCCAGTAGGGACTCACGCCATCCAGAAGAAGACCGCGGTCATCCGTTTGTCGTCGATGGTGGTGCCGCAGTAACCGGTGGCGCTGTGCATCAGGTTGGCGTTGTAGAGGAGCAGACGGTTGTACCGGTGGGGTACGCGTATGTCCTCGATGAAGGAGTCCGGCGGGACGAAGCGTGTCCCCAGCGCGTCGACGAGGTTGTTGTGCGGGGCGGCCACCATGTTGCCGCCCAGCCTGCCGCCGGGCAGATTCTGCCGGTAGAAACTGGTGCCGCAGTCCTTGGGAGCCGCAGGATTGAGATAGAGCACTGCGGCATAACGGCACAGCGAGCGGGAATCGGTGTGCGGGCGCGGCTGTCCCTCGCCCTGGCCCACCACCTGGATGCAGTTGTGATTGAGGGTGCCCCCGGAGGGCGTGCTCTGCAGCCACAGCTCCCGCGCCCCGGTGGCCTTCTTCACCAGCCGTTCCACACGGGACAGTTCCGCCGGTTCGAGCCCGGGCATCGTGCGAAGGCCGGGCCAGCTCTCCGAGGTGTAGGGATGGCCCTTGACCCAGTCGTCCTTGGTGAGGCACCGGGCCCGGACGGCGTCCACGTCGGGCAGTACGTCGTCGAACACCCAGTAGTCCCGGTCGCGGGTGGGTTTGCGGTAGGGGAGAACCGGGAGGGCCGACGATCTCTGAGGCTGTGGGGGCATGCGGCAGAACATATAGATGCATGCTTCAGTGATCTCCCGGGATTTGGTCAATCTTCTGCCAACTCGGCCTACCTGTAGGGGAGTCGGCCCTCGGTGGCCGGCGGTGACATGCCGTGCGACGCCAGCTTGGTAATGGGATCCATTTTCATATAGCGTGAGCTTCGCCAGCCCACCCACCACAGGAGACCGACATGGCCGTCCCCAAGCGGAAGATGTCCCGCAGCAACGCCCGCCACCGCCGCGCACAGTGGAAAGCGACCCCGGCTCAACTCGTCCCCGTCACCGTGGACGGCTCGTCCCACCTCGTACCGCAGCGACTCGCCAAGGCGTACGAGCGCGGGCTGCTGCGCCCGGAGGGCTGACGTGCGCGCCGCCTTCGTCGGGAAGGGCGGCAGCGGCAAGACCACGTTGTCGGCCCTCTTCTCCCGCCACCTCGCGCACTCCGGAGCGCCCCTCGTCGCCATCGACGGCGACATCAACCAGCATCTGGCCCAGGCCCTCGGTCTCGGCGACGACGAACCCCTCACCGCCGCGCCCCTCAGCGCACGACTGGGCGAGATCAAGGACTTCTTGCGCGGTGACAACCCGCGCATCACCTCACGCGAGGCCATGATCAAGACCACTCCGCCGGGACGGGGTTCACGGCTGCTGAGGCTCCTCGGCGACGACGCCGTGCACTCCCACCACATCCAGGACGTGGACGGCGTACCCCTCATGGTCACCGGCGAGTTCGACGAGAGCGATCTCGGAGTCGCCTGCTACCACTCCAAGCTCGGGGCCGTCGAGCTGTACCTCAACCACCTCGTCGACGGGCCCGGTGAGTACGTCGTCGTCGACATGACCGCCGGTGCGGACGCCTTCGCCTCCGGCCTGTTCACCCGGTTCGACATGACCTTCCTGGTCGCCGAGCCCACCCGCAAGGGCGTCTCGGTGTACCGCCAATACCGTGACCACGCCGAGGAGTTCGGTGTCCCGATAGCGGTGATCGGCAACAAGGTCACCTGCGAGGACGACGTTCTCTTCCTCAAAGAACACGTCGGCGACGACCTTCTGACGTACTTTCAGCACTCCTCCTGGGTACGGGCACGTGAACAGGGCCGCCCGCAGGGCGACTTGGAACCGCACAACCGCCACGCACTGAGCCAGCTGCGGACCGCACTGGACGCCCGTACCAAGGACTGGACGGCCTTCCAGGCATACGCCGTCGACTTCCACCTCCGCAACGCTGCCGCCTGGGCCGACCGGGCCACCGGCAGTGACCTCTCCGCGCAGATCGACCCCGGATTCCGGCACGGCCCGGCCGCACTCGCGTCGAAGCCGGCCTGAGCGGCTACGACCACGGCCGACAGGACGGCGTGGCCTGCCGTCGACGCGGCCGTACACGGCCGACGCACCACCGCGCACCACCCGAACCAGCTAGCGACAGGACTGCCCTTTCATGTCACTCGACGTCTCCCCGAAGCTGCTCGCCGAAGCCGAACGCGGTCAGGTCCGCGAACAGGACTTCGTGGAAACCGTCCGAACCTCCCTGCCGTACGCCTACGACCTCATCGCCGGCCTGGTCGGCGAACTACGGGACGGCGCAAGGGAGTTCGCCGACAACCACACCCCGCCGCCCTCGGAGAAGGAGCGTGGCCAGCTGCTGCGGGCGCTGGCCAGCGACGCGATCCGCTCCAGCCTGGAGAGGCACTTCGGCGTCACCCTCGCCTTCATGAACTGCCACCGTGTCGCCGTCTTCCGCCCCGAGGCACAGGGCGGCGAGACCCACACCCGGTTCACCTCGCTGCGCTCGCAGATCCTCAACCAGTCACCCGAGTTCCGCGACTGCTGAGCCGACAGATGGCGGTGGGGCCGTACGGCGGAACGGCCCCACCCCGCTTACGTCAGACCGCCGGATCCGTGAGGGACTGCTCGGCCCAGATGATCTTCCCCTCGGCGGTGTAGCGGGTGCCCCAGCGCTGGGTGAACTGGGAGATCAGGAACAGCCCGCGGCCCCCCTCGTCGGTCGTCTTGGGATGGCGCAGGTGCGGGGCGGTCGCGCCGCCGTCGAAGACCTCGCAGATCAGGGCCTGATCGGTGATCAGCCGCAACCGGATGGGACCGGAGGCGTGCCGGATGGCGTTGGTGACGAGTTCGCTGACGACCAGCTCGGTGGTGAAGGCCAGCTCGTCCAGGCCCCAGGTGTGCAACTGCTGCGAGGTCGACTTGCGCGCCTCGGCGACGACGGCCGGGTCGATGGGCAGGTCCCAGGTCGCGACCTGCTGGGCACCCAGCCGACGGGTACGGGCCAGCAGCAGTGCCACGTCGTCGTAGGGCCGCGTCGGCACGAGATCGTCCACGATGCGGCGGCACAGTCCGTCCAGCGGCTGCCCGTGTGCCTCCAGCGCGCGGCGCAGGCGCTCCCTGCCCGCCTCCGGGTCCCGTCCCGTACGGGGTGTGGCGATGAGACCGTCGGTGTGCAGCGCCAGCACACTGCCCTCCGCGAGGTTCAACTCGAGCGACTCGAAGGGCAGGCCGCCCACCCCCAGCGCGGGACCGTGCGGGAGGTCGGCGAACGTGACGGTGCCGTCGGGGGCGACGACCGCGGGTGCGGGATGGCCCGCGCCCGCCATGGAACACTGCCCGCTCACCGGGTCGTACACCACGTACAGACAACTGGCGCCGACCGCCTGCATTCCGCTCGTCCGGTCGTCCGCTCCGGTGCCCTCCTCCCGGGCGGCGCGGCTGACCACGTCGTCGAGGTGGGCGAGCACCTCCTCCGGAGTCAGGTCCAGGTCGGCGAGGGTCTGCACGGCGGACCGCAGCCGCCCCATGGCCGCGGCGCCGTCGATGCCGTGACCGGCGACCTCGCCCACCACCAGGGCCACCCGGGCTCCGGACAGGGGAATCACGTCGTACCAGTCCCCGGCGAGACCGGTGAGTTCGTCGGCGGGCCGGTAGACGGCGGCGACCTCCACCGCGTCCTGGTCGGGGAAGCGGTGGGGGAGGAGGTTGCGCTGGAGGATCAGGGCCGCATCGCGTTCGCGGGTGTACCGGCGGGCGTTGTCGACGCAGAGGGCGGCCCGGCCGACGAACTCCTCGGCCAGGGCCAGATCGTCCTCGTCGAAGGGGTCCTGGCGGCTGCGCCGGAAGAACGTGGTGATGCCCATGGTGACGCCGCGGGCCCGGACGGGCACGATCATCACGCTGTGCAGCCCGAGATCGAGGAAGGAGGCGGCCCGGCTCCCGGGGGTACCCGTGGTCCACTCCTTGGCCAGCGGGTCCAGCCGTTCCTCGCGCCAGGACTCGCCGTCGGTAAGGGATCTGATCGGGGGAGATCCGGCCACGTAGGACGCCACGTCGCCGATGCCGACGGCGGTTTCGGGGACCCCGCCCTGTACCGACTGGTGCCCGGCGCGACGCAGCGGCACCGCGTCCGCGTCGCTCCGTGGACCGGGCGCCGGCTCGCCTCCCTTGAGCACGGATTCCAGCAGGTCCACGGTGACGAAGTCGGCCAGCCCCGGCACGGCGACATCGGCCAGTTCCTGTGCGGTCTGCATGACGTCCAGGCTGCGGCCGATGTGCTCGCCGGCCCGGTCGAGCAGGGCGAGCCGCCGCCGTGCGCGGTAGCTCTCGCCGATGTCGACGACCGTGTAGTACACGCCGATCGGATCGCCGTGGTCGTCCTCCAGACGGATGAACGACATGGCGTGGGACGTCTCGCGGTGCGGCGCGGAGCGTACGCGGCCCACGTGCTCGTACGCGACCACCGGGTCGCCGGTCTCCAGCACCCGGAGCATCTGCGCCTCGATCCGCTCGGCGTCGAGGCCGGGCTGGATATCGGCGAGCCTGCGTCCCAGCCGCTGCTCGGGCGGGCCCCCGCCGAACTGCTCCAGCGCGGCGTTCGACCACACGTACCGCAAGTCCGGGTCCACGATCGCGATGCCCACCGGGGAGCGCGAGGTGATCCGCTCGAGCACCGACCGGCTCATGTGCCACCCGGGGCTGTCGGCCAGCTCCGCGAGCAGTACCACCCAGCGGACGGGGCCGCCGGCAGCCCGCAGGGGGACCACCCGCACCATCAGCTTGAGCGGGTGCCCGTCCCGGTGTCGCGCGGACAGCAGTCCGGCCCAGCCGCCGTCTCCGTGGCACCGATCGGCCAGATCGGGGATGCGCGCGGCGTCCTCGGGAATCAGCAGGTCGGCCGCGCGCCGTCCGAGCACCTCGCCCGCCGGATACCCCAGCAGCCGTTCGGCGTCCGCGGTCCAGCTGGTCACCGCCATACGGGCATCGAGGAGCAGTGGCACGGCGTCAGCCATGTCGAAGCGCTGCCGGGCCGGCACGTCCCGTTCCTTGCTCGAACCCACCGCGACCCTCTCCGCTCCCCGAAGGTGGTCTTACCCCCTCGTTGCCCATTCTTCACGTTGTACGACTGTCCCGCGGGCTTTGGCGAGCCGCACGGCGGGCCGGGCCGGAGCCGGATGCGGATTCCGAGGCGCCCCTCGGCTCGGTGTACTCGAAGAGCCCCCGGTGTGCCGGGTCGCAGGCGACCCGAGCCCGAGCGATCGTATTGAACGAAAGTGATCGATACGCTTGTGGGCGTACAGTGACCACACGGGATCACGCTCCGCGTTCGCCCGTAGTTCGTCCGTCCGGCCTTGCCTCAGGGGGAGCCCATGCGACTGCACGTCGACCAGCGTCACGAGCGCGTACTCGAACTCGTCCGGGAGCGCGGCAGCCTCCGGGTCGCCGACCTCGCGGCCGAACTCGGTGTCTCGGCGGTGACCTTGAGGCGTGACGTGGAGACACTCGCCGCGCAGGGCCGGGTGCAGCGGCTGCACGGCGCGGTGGTCTGGCCGGGCGACACCACCGCCGCGGCGGAACCCCGGCAGCAGAGCGCCGACGGTGCCGTGATCGGAATGATCGTGCCGACCACGAACTACATCTTCGCGGACATCGTGCGAGGCGCCCGCGAGGCCGTCGGGGCGCAGGGGGGCCGCCTCGTGCTCGGCATGTCCGGCTATGTCGACACCGAGGACCCGATGCAGGCGGAGCACCTGATCGCGGGGGGCGCGCAGGGACTGCTCGTCGCGCCCAGCTGGTTCGGCGGCGTCCCCGCCGGCGGCCAGGAGAAATGGCTCCTGGAGTGCGAGGTGCCGACCGTCCTGGTCGAGCGCTCCGCGCCGGCCGGGAACCCCGCGGCGGCTCTGGACCGGGTGCGGACGGACCGGGCGCACGGGGCGGCGGTCGCCGTCGGTCACTTCGCGTCCCTGGGGCACCGCCGCATCACCGCCGTGCTGCAGGAGGGGCCGCACGCCGCGCAGATCTCGGCGGGCTATCTCGCGGCGGTGCGGTCGCTGGGCCTGGATGTCGACGAGGGCGCGCCGACCGTCCGCGAGCACGGCGACTACGAAGCCTCCCTCGACTATCTGGCCGGGGCCGTGGAGAAACGGGGAGTGACGGCGGCCCTCGTACACAGCGACGAGGACGCCATCGTGCTGGTGCCGAAGCTCCAGGCGCGCGGCATCAGCGTGCCCGGGGACCTCGCGCTGATCGCGTACGACGACGAGGTCGCCGGCCTCTCGGACGTGCCCCTGACGGCCATCGCCCCGCCCAAGCGCTCGGTGGGGGAGCTTGCCGCGAAACTGCTGCTCCAGCGCCTCGCGGAACGCCGGAGCGGACAGCACCCGGCGCCCCGTCAACACCTCGAACTTCTTCCCGAGTTGAGGATCCGTGCGTCCTGCGGTGGTGAAGCGCTCGATTCATGAGCGTTTTTCGATCGTTCTGATTGTCTTGGTCGAACGCTCTTGACTCTGATCGTGCGCGCACAAAAGATGTCCTGCATCCGCCTCTTCCCGTACGAGGTCTTGTAGGAGACGTGTCATGCCGCGCACTTCACGCTCGTTCCGCATAGCCGCCACCGCCACCGTCGCCGCCCTGGGCCTGTTCGCCACCGCATGCGGTGGCGACGGCGGCTCGACCGACACCGAGTCGGACGGCAAACCGGTGACCATCGAGTACTGGACCTGGACTCTCGGGGCAGAGTCGACGGCCGAGGCGTTCAACAGGACGCACAAGGACATCCAGGTCGAGTTCAGCGAGATCCCCAGCGGGACCGAGGGCTACAGCAAGCTGGCCAACGCGGTGAAGGCGGGCAACGCACCCGACGTGGCGACCATCGAGTACCAGATGGTCCCGGAGTTCGCGAGCCAGGGAAACCTGGTCGATCTGACCGAGTACGCCGGTGAAACGGTCAAGTCGAAGTTCCCCGAGTCCGTCCAGAGCCTGGTGACCTTCGGCGGCAAGACCTGGACCGTCCCCTACGACGTCGCACCGCAGCTCTACTACTACCGCACCGACCTGTTCAAGAAGTACGGCATCGAAGTCCCCAAGACCTGGGACGAGTTCAGGACGGCCGCCGCGAAGGTCAAGAAGCAGGACAAGAACGCCCGCCTCGCCTCCATGCCGAAGTCCGACCCGGCGCTGCTCGCCGCCCTGTCCTGGCAGGCGGGCGGCAAGTGGTTCGCCACCGAGGGCAACGCCTGGAAGCCCGCCGTGAACGACGCCGCCACCAAGAAGGTCGCCGCCTACTGGGACGGCCTCATCGAGGACGACCTCGTCCAGTCGTTCACCGGCTACAGCCCCGAGGAGACCAAGGCCCGCACCTCCGGCGACACGCTCTCCTTCCTCGGCGCCTCCTGGTCCGCGGGAGGTATGAAGACCGCGATGCCGGACCTCTCGGGCAAGTGGGCTGTCGCTCCCATGCCGAACTGGGGCACAGCGGCCAGCGGCAGCTACGGCGGCAGCTCCTACGGAGTCCTGAAGGGCAGCGAACACGCCGAGGCCGCCGCCGAGTTCATCGAGTGGCTCACCACGAACAAGGCGGGCGTCGAGGCCCGCCTCGCGGACCTGGAGTCGCCGAGCAGCGCCCTGCCGGCCAACCCGGAGATGCGTGCGGTCGCCGCCGCCAAGTTCGACACCTCGTACCTGAACGGGCAGGACCTCTACACGCTCGCCTCCGAGCAGGTCGACACCATCGTCCCCGGCTGGACGTGGGGCCCCAACCAGGTGGACGTCTACACCGCGGTCCAGGACGCGGCGGCCAAGTCCGGCTTCACCGGCGGCGTCGACGCCGGTCAGGAGAAGGCCGAGTCGGGCATCAAGGAGCGCGGGCTGAAGCTCGCCGAGTGACGTGGCGGGTCCGGTCGTCGACGGCCCGTGTCCGCACGGGGCTCGGACACGTGCCGTCGCCGGCCCCCGCCAACGGCTCTCTCCCGCCCAAGCCTCCCTGAAGCGTCCAGCCGCCAAGGAGCCCACCGTGGCAGTACCCCTCGCCCGAACCGCGAAGGCCGTGAACAGACCCCGGGGGAAACCCCGGGACAGCTCGAATCTCCGCCGCAGTCAGCGCCGCGCCGTCGCCCTCCTCATCACCCCGTTCTTCGTCCTCTTCGCCGTGGTCATGGCCGCGCCCATCGGCTACGCCGTGTGGATGAGCCTCTTCCAGGAGCACTCCTCGGGCCTTGGCTTCGGCGGTACGGAGCGGGTGTTCTCCGGATTCGGCAACTACACCAAGGCCCTGTCGGACGCGGGCTTCCGGGACTCCTTCCTACACATCGCGCAGTACTGCGCGCTCTACATCCCGGTGATGATCGGCGGATCGCTCCTTCTCGCGCTGCTGGTCGACTCCGCACTGGCCCGCGCCAAGCGGTTCTTCCAGCTCGCGCTCTTCGTGCCGCACGCGATCCCCGGGCTGATCGCCTCGATCATCTGGATCTACCTGTACACCCCGGGCCTGAGCCCCGTGCTCGACTGGATCGGCGCCCTCGGCGGCTCCTGGAACTTCTACAGCAACGACCATGTGCTCTCGTCGATGGTCAACCTCTGCGCCTGGCAGTGGATCGGCTACAACACGGTCATCTTCTACGCCGCCCTGCAGGCCGTACCGCGCGAAGTGATCGAGGCGGCCGTCGTCGACGGAGCGGGCGCCATCCGCACCGCCCTGCGGATCAAGGTCCCGATGATCGCCTCGGCGGTCGTCATGACCGTTCTGTTCACCTGTGTCGGCGCGATCCAGATCTTCACCGAGCCCAAGCTCCTCAATCAGCGGGGTGCGCCCACCATCGACACCGAGTGGTCGCCCACCTTGTTCATCTGGAAGGCGGGCTTCGTGCAGCACGACTACGGTCTCGCCGCCGCCGCGTCCCTGATCCTCGCGCTCCTCGGCGTCGTCCTCTCCTACGTCGTCACCCAGCTCGGCAACCGGTGGAAGGCGGCGTCATGAGCACCCTCACCCAGACAGTCGACCCGGCCGCGGCACCCACCGAGCGCAAGCCGGTCCCGGCCGCCCGCCGCCGCTCGTCCAACGCCCTGCTCTCCAGGGGCATCGTCAACGGCCTGCTGATCGTCGCGGCCCTGTACACCCTGATGCCGGTCACCTGGCTGCTCTTCGCCGCCACCAAGAACCACGGCGACCTCTTCGCCACAGCGGGCTTCTCCTTC
This sequence comes from Streptomyces sp. NBC_00038, assembly GCF_026343635.1. Taxonomy (NCBI): domain Bacteria; kingdom Bacillati; phylum Actinomycetota; class Actinomycetes; order Kitasatosporales; family Streptomycetaceae; genus Streptomyces; species Streptomyces sp. NBC_00038. Next base: position 533,366 of record NZ_JAPELQ010000002.1, on the reverse strand, counting down.
GGGGACTTCAACCTCTTCGTCAACCTGCACCACGTGTTCACCTTCAACGAGGGCATCTACCTGCGCTGGTTCGGCAACAGCATCCTGTACTCGGTCGTCGGCTCAGCCGCCTCGACGTTCCTGTGCGTCGCCACCGGCTACGCCTTCGACAAGTACGACTTCCGGGGCAAGGAGAAGCTGTTCGGCCTGGTCCTCGGCGGAGTGCTCGTCCCCACCACGGTGATCCAGCTCCCGATGTACCTCCTCGCCACCAAGGCCGGCGTCGTCAACACCTACTGGGCGCTGCTGCTGCCCGCCCTGGTCAACCCGTTCGGCGTCTACCTCGCCCGGGTCTTCTCCGAGGGATACGTCCCGAACGAGGTCCTGGAGGCCGCCCGCGTCGACGGCGCGGGCGAACTGCGCACCTTCGCCGGGATCGCCCTGCCCATGCTCGCGCCCGGCTTCATGACCATCTTCCTGTTCTCGTTCACCGCCAGCTGGAACAACTTCTTCGGCGCCCTCGTGATGCTCAACGACGAGAAGCTCTACCCGGTCAACCTCGGCCTGTTCATGTGGAACAGCGTCACGCAGCAGCAGCCCGAGTACTACTCGCTCGTCATCACCGGCTCACTCGTCGCCGTCGTCCCGCTGATCGTCGCCTTCGTCTGCCTCCAGCGCTTCTGGCGCTCGGGCCTGACCGCCGGCGCGGTGAAGTGACCATGCCCGTACCGGAAGGCACCCTCTTGAACGGCCCGCACGTCGTACCGTCTCCGCGAACCCTCCTTGCCATGGGCAGCGAGATCCACGGTTCCCTGCTCGCCGACGCCGCCTTCGACCGGCTGCGACATGTCGCCTCGGTGGACACCTCGCTGCACATCACGGACTTCACCCGCGCGGACCCCGCCGTCCTGGCCGACACGGAGGTCCTCTTCACCCACTGGGGCGCCCCGCTGCTCACCGAGGAAGCGCTGCGCCGTATGCCCCGGCTGCGGGCCGTCATCCACGCGGCAGGTTCCATCAAGCACCACGTCACCGAATCCGTCTGGGAGCGCGGAATCGCCGTCTCCTCCGCAGCCGCCGCCAACGCCCTCCCCGTCGCGGAGTTCACCCTCGCCGCCATCCTCTTCGCGAACAAACGGGTCCTGGACGCCGCCCGCGCCTACACCCGGGCACGCGAACAGCCCGCGCTCCTCCCGTACTTCACCGGATACGGCAACTACCACCGCACCGTCGGCATCGTCGGCGCCTCCCGCATCGGACGCCGCGTCGCCGAACTGCTCCGCCCGCTCGACCTCGACGTCCTCCTCTACGACCCCTACCTGGACCGGAACGAGGCCCGAGCCCTCGGCGCCGACCTCGTCGGCCTCGACGAACTCGTCCGGCGCAGCCACGTGGTGACCATCCACGCACCCCAACTCCCCGAAACACGGCACATGTTCGACGCGCGCCGACTCGCCCTCCTCCAGGACGGCGCGACGCTCATCAACACGGCACGCGGCTCCCTGGTCGACACCGACGCGCTCATCGAGCGCCTCGTCTCCGGGCGCGTTCACGCCGTTCTGGACGTCACCGAACCGGACGTACCCCCCGCCGAATCCCCGCTCTACACGCTCCCCAACGTGCTGCTCACCCCGCACATCGCGGGCTCCCTCGGCAACGAACTCGGCCGTATGACCCACTGGGCCGTCGACGAGGTGCGGCGCTACGCCCAAGGCCTCCCGTTCACCTATGGAGTCGGCCCGGACGAGCTGACCCGCTCGGCCTGAACAACAGCACCACATGGCCGACTTGGACACCGTCCCGCGCACCACCCCGGAAGGAACCACCCATGCCGACCCCGGCTGACCGCGTCCTCGTCGTCGGCATCGACGGCGTACGTCTCGACGTGCTGCGCCGCCTGCCCACCCCGCACCTGGACGCCCTCGCGGCCGACGGCTTCCGCACTCCGGTCGAGGTCGACGCGCGCACGCCCACGATGTCCGGCCCCTGCTGGGCGACCGTCGTCACCGGAGTGGGCGTCGACAAGCACGGCGTGTGGAGCAACGACTTCACCGGCCACCGTCTCGACGTCTTCCCCGACTTCGCCACCCGCCTCGCCCGGCAGGACGGCCGCCGCACCTTCGTCGCCGCCGGCTGGCAGCCGCTCATGCAGGTCCGCGACGGAGGGCCGCTGTTCCGGGCCCCGTCCAGGTCCGCGTACATCGCCCCGGCCGAGGACGCCCCGGAGGCGTGGGAGACCTGCGACGAACGGATCACGGAGGAGGCGGCAGGAGTCCTCGCGGGCGAGGACATCGACGCGTCTTTCGTCTACCTCGGCGCTCCCGACGAGACCGCGCACGTCCTCGGCTGCGGCGCCGCGTACGAGGAGGCGGTGCTGCGCGCCGACGAACGCGTGGGGCGCCTGCTGGACGCCGTTCGCTCCCGGCCCGCGTACGACGGCGAAAGGTGGACGGTGCTCGTCGTGACCGATCACGGCCATGTCGACGCGGGCGGGCACGGCGGCCGCTCCCTGGAGGAACGCACGGCCTGGCTCGTCGCCAACGGCCCCGGCATCACCTCCGCGCCCCCACAGGTGCGCCATGTCGACGTCGCAGCCCAGGTGTTCGCGTCCCTGGGCTGCTCGGCCGACCGGCACTGGACTCTCGACGGGCGGCCTTTCAGCCGAGTTTGACGGTGATCTTCTGGGTGACGCCCGCGGTGGTGCTGAGGTTGCCGAAGGTGAGCGTCAGGGCTGAGCCCGTGGTCGCCGAGGTGACGGTCGACGGCTTGGCGGTCACCGAGGCGACGGCCCTGTTCCAGGTGAGGGTGAGGCCGGTCTGCATGCGCATCGGGTCGCTGACGCAGATGACCGCCGTGCCGTCACTCTTCTCGCTGATCGTCACGGCGCACGGATTGCTCGCGGTGAGAGCGCCGACCGTACCGCCGAACCAGAAGTTGACCCCGGTGAAGCCGAGTGAGGGGACGCTGACGCCCTGCTGGCTGTCCGTGTTGGCGAGGACGGTCAGCCAGCCCGTGGCGGCGGCACGCGTCTGCGTCTGGGCGGCGGTCGCGCCCGGCATGAGCAGATAGGCGTACGAGCCGCCGGTCGGGTTGGTGCCGTGGTCGACGTACATCGTCAGGTACTTGCGGTTCAGGACGGTGGTGGCGCCGCCCTTGTTGATGGCGCTCCACTGACCGTCGCGGGCGTCGCGCAGCGCCGTGAAGGTTGCTCCGCCGGGGAAGACGTACCCTCCGTGCCCGCCGATGTGTGCCCACTTCGCGCCGGTGAGCGTCTCCGACCACGGGTAGCCGGCCGGCTTGGTGACGCCGTCGACCTGGAAGGGGGTGCTGCCGGTGGGCCCGAGGTTGCGGTTCTCGATCGTCGACTCCACCGCCGTGCCGTCCGTGCATTTGATGCCGGCGCCGAGGCAGACGATCGAGTCGTCCAGACAGAACCACGACTTCTTCGCCAACAGCGTGCTCTGCAGGCCCTTGAGGTACTGGCCGATCGCGGCCCGCTGACCGTCCGTGGCGCCGCCGACCCAGTTGACGTCCGGCAGGGAGGCGCCCCAGTCGCCGCCCGCCGCATCCGCGAGCACCTTGCGCGAGGCGGTGGTGCCGGGCAGCCGATAGGCGTCGACGGTGGGCCAGAAGGCATCGCTGTACTGGCCGTTGCCGAACGTGTCGCCCCACCAGTAGAGCATTCCGGAACCGGTGTGCCAGCCGTGCAGGTTCTCGCCGTTGCCGGTCTCGTAGTACGTGATCCGGCGGTCGGCCATGCTGATCGACGCGGCCCAGCCGGGGCGGCGGTGGGTGGCCCGGGACATGTTGGTGAACAGCCGGTGCCCGGTGGGCTCGGCGACGGCGGAGACCGTGGTGTCGTCCTGAACTCCCTTGAGGCGGGCGAGACTTGTGAGCCCGATGGAGGGGTTGCTCATGGGCGGGCTGTAGTAGTCGCGCTGCATCCAGCCCTTCACCAGGCCGCGCCAGCGGGCGTTCTCCGTGCTGCTCGCGCCCTGTCCGAGCAGCACGATCGCGGCGAGGATCGGATGGCCGCGCAGATGGTCGTCCTGCTGGATCTGCTTGGCGTCGGACGCGGACAGGCCGCGGCTGACCGCCCGCCCGGAGACGCCGTCCATGACGAGCCCGTTGTAGAGGAAGGGCGCCCAGGCGTTCTCCACCGCGTCGAAGACGATCTGCCGGTTGGAGTCGGTGACTTCCCAGGTGGATCCGGTGAGCAGCGCGAAAAGCATGCCGAGCCCGCCCAGCATCACCGAACCGTAGGAGCCGGTGTACGGCACGGTGGTGTGCTGGATGAACGAGCCGTCGGTGTAGAGCCCGTCTCCGCCGCTCACGTACGGGAAGACGGGGGAGAGCGCGTCCCGGGCCAGCGCGACCTTCGCGGAACTCGCGCCGACGACGCCCCGAAGCGCAAGGACCCGGCACAGGTCCACTCTGTTGGCGCCGGTGCTCGTGCCGGTGTAGGAGGAGACCGCCGAGTCCGGTACGAAGTGGTCCACCGCGTTGAGGTAGTTGCTGAGCTGCGCGGCCGACAACTGGTCGTACATCAGGACGCACACGTCGAGCAGTGCCTGCGGCGCGCCGATCTGCCAGCTGTACCAGTTGCCGTAGCGGACCTGGTTCTCGTTGTAGACCTCGGAGTGGAGGTGGTCGAGCCCGGTGAGGATGTCGTCCCTGAGACCGGTGTCGCCGGTGAGCCCGGTGCCCTGCTGCGTGTACGCCTGGGCGAGCGTGTTGAGCCGGTTGTAACTGGAGTTGAGGTTGCCGGAGTAGCCGTACGACTCCTGATCGGTGTCCGGCTCGGGATCGGCGTAGCCGAGGTCCGGCCACAGTGAGCCGGACGTGGGCGCCATCGTGGCCTGCAACTGGCCTGCGGTGGCGCCCAGTTCGCTGAGCCGGGTCTTGAAGGGTTCGGCTGTGGGGCTGAAGCGCTCGCCGAGGATCAGGGTGCGCCATTTCGCGCGCAGGGTCGCGAACTCGTCCGCGGCGGCGGAGATCTCGGCGGAGGTGATCTCGGTGGAGGTGAGGGGAGCGGCGCCGGCGGTGGCGTGCACCCCCAGCGCGAGGGCGGTACCGCTGCCGGCGGCGAGGAAACCACGTCGTGACCAACGAGTCGTCATGACGGCGGTTTCTAGCACGACATCGCTCAAACGCTCAATACATGTTGATGAATTGAGCGTATCGATCGCTTGCGGTGGTATGGCGTTCGGCTGAACTCCCGAGCCGGTAACTCCGTATCTCTCCACGGGGATGGCGGGAGACCGCGCGCACGGAAGGAGAGCAGTGTGTCGACACCGCCCGAACACGGGCAGCCTGTGCGCCGCCCGGCGCTCGAACCCACGTATGTCCAGCGCCGCCGCCGGACGGAGGCCCTCGCCGAACTGCTGAGGGAGTTCCGCGAGGACCAGCAGAGCGCGGACGCGGAGGAGAGATACGAGTCGATCGTCTTACCCCGGGTGCAGGAAAGTGAGACGGAGGAGCTGCCGCCCGTCCTGGTCGGGGAGGACTACGCCGGCGGTGGGGAGGCGAAGCGCGCCGCACCGCTTGGGCGTGAGTTGAGGCATGGCCAAGGGCACGACCCGGGCCTGCGCCGAGCCGCGGTCGTCGTCGGGGTGGCGGCAGCCGCCCTGACCGGATTCGCCCTGGCACTCCTGCTGCCCGGCGGCGACGGGGACGCCGGCGCACAGGCCGGCGCTGTCCCGTCCGCTACGGCACCCGTCGCCCAGGCTCCTTCCGGGGCCGCCGACCCGGACGGCGCGGGCACCCTCCGGGAGGGAGACAGCGGCGCGGAGGTGACGGAGCTCCAGGAACGGCTCCTCGACATCCCGGACGTGTACGCCGACGGCGCCACGAGCGGCACCTACGACCCCACGCTCACCGAGGCCGTGGCCCGCTTCCAGCTCTGGTACGGGATCCGGGGCGATGAGACGGGCGTCTACGGCAACGACACCCGGGCGGCCCTGGAATCCCGCACGTGAAGGTCCCCTGGCCAGGGGTCGGTCACAGGTGCCGTCGGAAAGCCGGTTGGGCGTCGAGGCGTCGCACATAGTCCTGGAGGAGTGCGTACGAGGACAGGTCGCCGGCCGCTTCGAGAGGAGCGAGGGCGACCCAGAGGTCCACATCCGCGGCGGTCAGTTCCTCGCCCAACGCGTAAAGCCCGGAGGCGAGTCGACGGTTCAGCAGGTCGAGAGCCGCCGACCGCCTTTCCGGCTGCGCGCCGGGGGTGACATCCCGGTCGAGGAGGTCGCGAAGGGCGTCGATGTCCGCGGCGAGGGCCGACGGGCGGAGCGGGGAGTGGCAGGATCCGGCGCGGTCGGTGAGGAGGTCGGCGAGGTCGCGCAGGATGTCGGGCGTGTGATTGCTGACGACGCGTCCGCTCCACCGGTCGCACAGCGCGGGCGCGGTCAGCGGACCGTCGTAGTGGTGCCAGGTCGCCTCGTACGCGCTGCGCAGTGAGGCGAAAGCGCAGGGAGTGTCGGCGGGGCGTGCCAGGAGCGTGGTGGCGACGGAGTCCTTGAGGCCCAGCAGGTCGAGCGTGATGGAGACGCGCAGCGAGAGGGGACAGCGCGCCGACAGATACAGCTCGTAGCGGTGCGGTGCCGGGTAGAAGCCGCCGGCCAGACCGACGCCGATGCGGCTGCGGAAACGGTGCGGGCGCGTGGCGGGTGTAGCGGTGATCCGGGGGCGAGGGATCGCGTCAAGTGAGCTGGGGGCGCACGTGGTTGGGGTACACGCGCGGGAGGTTCCGGTGTTCGGGACGTGCGAGGACAGGGTCTCGGACATGACTCTCCCTGGGACGAGGAGGCCACGGTCGCCTTGTGGGTACCGCGGCGGAACGGAGTGACTGCGCTTCGTACCGGTCCGGACCGCTCGGACTAGTAGGCGCTGGAGACCCGCAACAAATCGATGTGCAGGCGCCTCGTCAAACCGCTCTTGGTCATTCCCACCGGTCCCACACTCGGGGCTCGCCAGACGCGAGACCACGCTTGTCCCGCCGCACCGGCGGAACCCGGTCGTCACCCGGGGCACCCCGTCGCGGTGGAAGGGTTGCCTGCCAGCGGGCCGGGGCCGATAACCGTACGAGCAGAGGAAACCTGCCCGAGGGGCGCTGACAATCGTGACCGTCCTCGTCAGTGTCGGTGCGCTCCGTGAGGCCGTCAAGAAGGCCTCCGGCGGAGTCTCACCAGGTGGTCATCCGGCGCGGCTCAAGCCGGATGCGCGGGGTGGAACAGATTGCGCGGCAGGGTGGTTGTCCCTTCCGGGGAGGCACGGCGCTGTGAGAACGACCATGATCTCCGGGCATTGCGCACCGCTGTGGCCTCCCGTAACGTCCCCAGCAGGTTATGAGCGTCAGCGTCAAGCCCTGGCTTGCTGACCGGCAACCCTCCTTCGCGGCGGGGTGCTCCAGGTGACGACCAGGCGGTGCCCGTCCCGGGTTCCGCAAGCGCGACGCCGGCGGCCTCCAGCCCGCCGAGCCGGAAGGGCGGAGGTGACGGACGTGCAGGCCCTGCCCCGCCTCCGTGTCATGGTTCTCGCCCCGCGCCGCCGCGTGCACCTGTACTCCCGGCCGCACATCGACCTTCAGCGCGTGGCCGGCGCGCTCTGTCGTCCCTGACCTGTCACCTCGCCGCCGCACCCTCTCCGAACCGAGGGCCCGGTGATCTCGTACGGTCGATCAGGAAGGCACCCCAGTCGTGTCCTTGTCATCCTCGCTGCCCTCTTCCCCTCCCTCCTCTCCTACCGCCTCTGCGGTGCACCTCGCTGTGGCCCTCGACGGCGCGGGCTGGCACCCTGCCGCCTGGCGCGAGCCGGTGGCCCGTCCCGGTGAGCTGTTCACCGCCGCGTACTGGACCGATCTGGTCACCGAGGCCGAACGCGGCCTGCTGGACTTCGTGACCATCGAGGACGGGCTCGGTCCCCAGTCCGCGCGCCTAAGCGAACCGGACGGACGCACCGACCAGGTACGCGGCCGACTCGACGCCGTCCTCATCGCCGCCCGCGTCGCGCCGTTGACCAGCCATATAGGACTCGTGCCGACCGTGGTGGCCACACACACGGAGCCGTTCCACATCTCCAAGGCCATCGCCACCCTCGACTATGTGAGCTCCGGCCGCGCGGGCCTGCGGGTGCAGGCGTCCGCGCGGCGGAACGAGGCCGCGCACTTCGGACGCCGTTCGTTCCCGAAGCTCCGCATCGAAGACCTGGAGACCCCGGCCCTGCAGGAGTTGATCGTCGATCTCTTCGACGAGACCGCCGACTACGTCGAGGCGGTGCGCCGGCTGTGGGACAGCTGGGAGGACGACGCGGAGATCCGGGACGTTGCCACCGGCCGCTTCGTCGACCGCGACAAACTGCACTACATCGACTTCGAGGGCAAGCACTTCAGCGTCAAGGGCCCCTCGATCACGCCCCGTCCGCCACAGGGCCAGCCCCTGGTCACCGCACTGGCCCATGAATCCGGAACGGGCGCACCCTTCCGGCTGCTGGGCCGCAGCGCCGACATCGGATACGTCACTCCGCACGACGCCGGGCAGGCACGTGCCATCGTCGCCGCGGTTCGCACCGAACAGGAGGCGGCCGGACGCGCCGAGGAGCCATTGCACCTCTTCGGTGACCTGGTGGTGTTCCTGGACAACAACCCCGCCGCGGCCGTCGCCCGCAGGGAGCGTCTCGACGCCCTCGCGGGCTACCCGTACACCAGTGACGCGAAGGTGTTCACGGGTACCCCTGTGCAACTGGCCGACCTGCTCCAGGAGTTGCAGCAGGCCGGACTGACCGGCTTCCGACTGCGTCCCGCCGTCGTCGGCCATGACCTCCCGGCGATCACCCGGGGCCTGGTCCCCGAACTCCAGCGCCGCGACGCCTTCCGGCACTCCTACGAGGCCGACACCCTGCGCGGTCTGCTGGGCCTCGCCCGCCCCGCCAACCGCTACGCCGCCGCCCACGCCTGAGCCGGAGGGACCCAACTCATGAGCAAGTCAACGGACAAGCCGCTCAAGCGGATCCACCTCGCGGCGCACTTCCCCGGCGTCAACAACACCACCGTGTGGAGCGACCCCGAGGCCGGCAGCCACATCGAGTTCAGCTCCTTCGCACACTTCGCGCGGACCGCCGAACGCGCCAAGTTCGACTTCCTGTTCCTCGCCGAAGGCCTCCGACTGCGCGAACAGGGCGGCAAGATCTACGACTTGGACGTCGTCGGACGGCCCGACACCTTCACCGTCCTCACCGCGCTCGCCGCCGTCACCGAACACCTCGGCCTGACCGGCACCATCAACTCCACGTTCAACGAGCCCTACGAGGTGGCCCGCCAGTTCGCGAGCCTCGACCACCTCTCCGGCGGGCGCGCCGCCTGGAATGTCGTCACCTCCTGGGACGCTTTCACCGGCGAGAACTTCCGCCGTGGCGGCTTCCTCCCGCAGGAGGAGCGGTACTCCAGGGCCAAGGAGTTCCTGGCCACCACCAACGAACTGTTCGACTCCTGGCACGGGGACGAGATCGTCGCCGACCAGGAGAGCGGCACCTTCCTGCGGGACGCGCAGGCCGGAGCGTTCGTGCACAAGGGACAGCACTTCGACATCGAAGGGCAGTTCAACGTGCCGCGCAGCCCGCAGGGCCGCCCGGTCGTCTTCCAGGCCGGAGACTCCGAGGAGGGACGCGAGTTCGCCGCCGCGGGCGCGGACGCGATCTTCAGCCGGTACAGCACCCTCAAGGAAGGACAGGCGTTCTACACGGACGTCAAGGGGCGCCTGGCCCGGCACGGACGCACCCACGACCAGCTGCTGATCCTGCCCGCCGCTACCTTCGTCCTCGGTGACACGGACGCCGAGGCGGAGGAGATCTCCCGCGAGGTGCGGCGCCTTCAGGTGAGCGGCGCCACCGCCATCAAGCACCTCGAGTTCGTCTGGAACCGTGACCTGTCCGCGTACGATCCGGACGGCCCGCTTCCCGACATCGATCCGGACCTCGGCGAGCACACCATCGCCCGGGGGCGCGCCCAGGTGCGGATGTACCGCGACCCGCTGGCCACCGCCCGCGAGTGGCGGGAGCGCGCTGCCGCCAACAAGTGGTCCATCCGCGATCTCGTCATCGAGACGGGCAACCGGCAGGCGTTCATCGGCTCCCCGGCCACCGTGGCCGAGACCATCAACGACTTCGTCCAGGCGGACGCGAGCGACGGCTTCATCCTCGTCCCGCACATCACTCCGGGCGGCCTCGACGGCTTCGCCGACACCGTTGTCCCGCTGCTCCAGGAGCGCGGTGTCTACCGCACGGAGTACGAGGGCACCACCCTGCGCGACCACCTCGGCCTGGCGCACCCCGACTCCGAGGCGCCGGCCGAACGAGCCGCGTCATGAAGTTCCTCGCCATCACCCTGATCGTGCACGCGCCGGACCCGGTGACCGGCCTGAAGAAGCCGACCAACGAGCGTTTCCGTGAGGTCGTCGACAACGCCCTGCTGGCCGAGGAGTTGGGCTTCGACGGCTTCGGCGTGGGGGAGCGGCACGAGCGGCCGTTCATCTCCTCCTCGCCGCCCGTCGTGCTCAGCCACATCGCCGCGCTCACCTCCCGGATCCGCCTGTTCACGGCGGTCACGACGCTCAGCCTCCTCGACCCGGTGCGCGCGTACGAGGACTACGCGACCCTGGACCATCTGTCCGGCGGACGGCTGGAGTTGATCATCGGCAAGGGAAACGGCACCGCCCAGCGGGAGCTGTTCCACGTCACGCCCGAGGACCAGTGGGACCGCAACGCCGAGAGCTACGAGGTGTTCCGGCAGCTCTGGCGGCAGGACAAGGTGACCGCCGCGACCCGCTTCCGCCCCGAACTCAGCGAGGCGGAGGTGTGGCCCCGGCCGTTCCAGCAGCCCGTCCGGGTCTGGCACGGCAGCGCGACCAGCAAGGAGTCGGTGGACCTCGCCGCCCGCTACGGCGACCCGCTGTTCTCGGCGAACGTCACCAACCCCATCGAGCCGTATGCCGAGTTGATCCGCTACTACCGTGAGCGCTGGGAGTTCCACGGCCACGATCCGGCGAGGATCGCGGTCGGCGCCGGGACGGCGGGCTACTACGCAGCCCGTACGTCGCAGGAGGCGATCGCCGCATACCGGCCGGTCTTCGAGGGGCAGTTGGCATTCCAGAAGAGGCTGGGCCTCGAGCCGGTGTTCCCGACCCTGGAGGACTTCGTGGAACGCAGTTCGGCGCTGATCGGCAGCCCCCAGCAGGTGATAGAGAAGGTGCACCGCTACCACGAGCAGTTCGGGCACACCGTGCTGCACCTGCACGCGGACGCGAGCGGGCTGACCGGAGTCCAGCACCGGGCCTCCCTCGAACTCTTCCAGTCCGACATCGCGCCCGTGCTGCGGCGGGAGATCCCGGACCCGCCGTTCACGTGGGGGCCGGTGTTCGGGGACCCGTCGGCGGCCACGGCCGGCCCGCCGGTCACGAACGCACCGGAGCGTGCGTCCACGTCCGAGCGTGCGTCCGCAACGGCGTCCGCAACCGAGCCCGCTTCCGAGCCCGAGCCCGAGCCCGCTTCCGAGCCCGAGCCCGAGCCCGCTTCCGAGCCCGAGCCCGCTTCCGCCCCCGAGCCCGTCGACCGCTGAGGAGGACCGATACCCATGTCCGACATCCCCCTCGGCGTACTCGACCTCATCCCGATCCCATCCGGCTCCACCGCCGCCGACGCGCTGCGCAACTCCATCGACCTGGCCCGGCGGACCGAGCAATTCGGGTACGCCCGCTACTGGTTCGCCGAGCACCATCTCAACCCGGGCGTGGCCGGCACCTCACCGGCGGTCGTCCTCGCCCTGACCGCCTCCGCGACCTCGACGATCCGGCTCGGCTCCGGGGCCGTGCAGCTCGGTCACCGCACCGCCCTCTCCACGGTCGAGGAGTTCGGGCTGATCGACGCGCTGCACCCCGGGCGCCTGGATCTGGGGCTCGGCCGCTCCGGCGGTCGCCCGCCGGGCGGGCCGGCCACGCCGCTGCCGACCGCCACACCGGTCGTCGACGGCCGTACCCCGAACGGGCTGCGGATCCCACCGCGGTTCTCCTTCGAGTACCTGCTCGGCTCACCCCGCGTCGCGCTCCAGCGCAAGCTGCTCCAGCAGCCGAACGCCGAGTCGCAGGAGTACGCCGAGCAGATCGACGACATCCTCGCCCTGCTGGCGGGCACCTACCGCTCCGCGGAGGGCATCGAGGCGCATGTCGTCCCGGGCGAGGGCGCCGACGTACAGGTGTGGATCCTGGGCAGCAGCGGCGGCCAGAGCGCCGAGGTGGCGGGCCGGAACGGCCTACGGTTCGCGGCGAACTACCACGTCAGCCCGGCGACGGTCCTGGAAGCGGCGGAGGGCTACCGCGCCGCGTTCCAGCCCTCCGACGTACTCGACAAGCCCTGCGTCAGCGTCTCCGCGGATGTTGTCGTCGCCGAGGACGACGACACCGCCCGCGAACTCGCCGCCGGCTACGGCCCCTGGGTCCGCAGCATCCGCACGGCGGAGGGCGCGATCGAGTTCCCCACGCCCGCAGAGGCCCGCGCCCACGTCTGGACCGAATCGGACCGGGCGCTGGTCCAGGACCGCCTCGACACCCAGTTCGTCGGCTCCCCGGGCCGGGTCGCCGACCAGCTGGAACAACTCCAGGAAGCCACCGGCGCCGACGAGTTGCTGATCACCACCATCACCCACGGCCATGCCGACCGGGTGCGCTCCTACGAGCTGTTGGCCAAGGAGTGGCAACGCAGGTGACGTGGCTTGCACTGGGCGGCGGCCCGTCCGCCGGGCGGGCCGACGTCACTCCGGCCGGTCGAGCCGAAGCGCCTTGGTGAAGCAGACGCTGAACGGATTGCGGTCGTACGGAGCGTACGGCCGCACCCGCTGCCAGCCCTCCCGCGCGTACAGCGCCTGCGCCTCCGGCTGGAACTCGCCTGTCTGCAGCCACAACCGCTCGACACCGAGTCCGAGCGCGGACGACTCCACCGCCTGGAGCGACGCTTGGGCGAGACCCCGGCCGCGGTGACCGGGATGGACGAACACCCGCTTCACCTCGTACCGGTCGGGCAGCCTGCGCAGCGAGGCGGTGGCCACGGGGACCTCGTCCGCGTACGCGACCCAGGTGACGACGATCTCCTCGGCCGTCGGCTGGGGCGGGCGTACGCGGCGGTGGGCGACCGGTGCGTAGCGCGGTGCCAGCTCGGCGGACATCTGTTCGCGGAGCAGGGCCGGAGCCGGGGCGTCCCAGTCCTCGGTCACCCAGCGGACGGTGGTGGTGGGCGGCAGGGGTGTGACGGTTCCTTGCGAATGGGTGTGGGGCGAGAGCCCGGCCGCGTGATCTTTTCCCTGGAGCATGCGCACATGCTCACACCGGCGGTCGGCCCATGTCTTCGGCTGCGGCCGGCTGTTCGCAGAACGGAAACACCGCGTTCGCAAGCCGCGAGCGGGAGTCGCGGACGAGCCGAAAGGTGAGGTCAGGCGGCGTCGTGGAAGACGAGGCCCAGCGTGTGACGGCGCCCGGAGCGGACGGTGCTCACGCCGTGCCGCATCGGGCCGGTCGACCAGCCGCGCTTGGAGGCCACCGGACGGTCGCGGGTCGTGAAGACCAGGCCGTGACCCTGCGGCAGGGTCGAGGAGGAGCCGCGCGACTGCGCACGCGGACGTTGCTCGGTCATGATGAACTCGCCGCCGGTGAAGTCCACTCCGGGGGCGTCGAGGCCGATGACGACCTGGAGCGGGAAGAGCATCTCGCCGAACACGTCGCGGTGCAGGGCGTTCCAGTCGCCGGGCCCGTAACGCAGCAGGATCTGCGCGGACTTGGCCTGCCCGGCCGCATGGCACATCGCCACCCACTCCTCCAGGCTGTCGGGCCAGGGCGCCGGTTGCCCAAGTCTGCCGGCCCAGTCGCGGGCGATCGGCAGCAGGCGCGGGTAGAACGCCGCGCGCAACTCCCGCACGACAGCGGGCAGTTCGTGGGTGAAGTAGCGGTACTGGCCGGAGCCGAAGCGGTGACGGGCCATGTCCACCGTCGTACGGAAGCGGTCGGTGTCGTCGTACAGGGCGGCGATCTCGTGGCACTCGTCGGGCGATAGCAACGGACCGGTGAGCGCGCTGCCGTGTTCGTCGAGCTCGGCGGCCAGAGCGTCCCAGTCACCGGCCCCGACGCGGTCTGCGACGGGGCCGACCGGGTGCATGACTGCCGCCCGCCGTGTGCCGGTCATGACGACGGGGCCCCGGCCGGAAGCACGTTCTCCAGCTCCAGGAGCCGCTGCTTGCGCTCCAGCCCGCCCGCGTAGCCGGTGAGTGCCCCGTTCGCGCCGATCACGCGGTGGCAGGGGCGCACGACAAGGAGCGGATTCGCGCCGATCGCTGTACCCACGGCACGCACCGCGGCCCTCGAAGCGCCGATCTGCGCGGCGATCTCGCCGTAGCTGAGGGTGGTCCCGTACGGGATGACTTCGAGGGCCTTCCACACCCGCTGCTGGAACTCGCTGCCACCGCCGACGTATTCGATGTCGAAGTGAGTCAGGCCCCCCTCGAAGTAGGAGCGCAGTTGGGAGACGATCTCCACGAACGCGTCCGCGTCCTCGACCCAGCCCTCCTGGACGACCGCACCGGATTTCTGGCCGGGCATCGACAGCGAGGCGAGCGCCGTGCCGCCCTTCGCCGTGGCCGACTCCTCGCCCACGAGCAGGAGTTCACCCAGCGGGCTGTCGATCGTCGTGTAGACCGTCATCAGGCATGTCCTCTCTTGCATTTCCATCTCTTCCACCTCCAACAATGAGGTGTCGCGAGCACCGATGCTGGCGGGATTCGGACGTCGCGTCACGTCACGCCCCGGCGGATCGGCGCCGGTCGGCGGCGGCGCGCCAGAAGTAGTGCATGGCGTACGTCCGCCAGGGCCGCCAGGCTTCTGCGTCGACCGCCTCGGCACCCGCCTGGCGCATGCCGGCCTGGATCGCCACGTCTCCGGTGAGCAGTACGTCCGGGTCGCCCAGGGCGCGCATCCGGATGTAGCCGGCGGTCCAGGGGCCCACACCGTGCAGGCCGAGCAGAGCCTTCTCGGCCTCGTCGCGGTCGGCGCCCGCGTCGAGGCTCACGGTGCCGTCGGCGAGCGCACCGGCGACCGTACGCAAGGTGTCGCGGCGCGCGTCGGGCATGCCGAGCTCGTCGAGCGAGGCCTCGGCCAGGGCGTCGGCGGCGGGGAAGACATGCGTGAGCCCGCCGCTGGGCACGGGGAGGGGCTGCCCGTAGGCGGCGACCAAGGCGCTGCCGAGCTTGCGCCCGGCGGCGACCGAGACCTGCTGGCCCAGCACCGCGCGGACGGCGAGCTCGTGCGGATCGGCGGAGCCCGGGGCCCGCAGCCCCGGCCGCAGCGCGACCAGCGGTGCGAGCGCGGCATCGGCGCCAAGGCGCTCGCCGACCGCGTACGGGTCGGCGTCCAGGTCGAACAGCCGCCGGACCCGCTGGGTCGCCGTCGTCAGGTCGCGCAGATCGCCGAGGTGCAGATGGCAGCTGAGCCAGCCGGAGCCGAGCACCTCGCCGACCTCCACGACACCCGTGCCATGGGGCAGCTGCAGGGCCCGCCGGTACGTCCGCGCGCCGCGCTCGCCGGTGATTTCCTCGACGCCCGTGAGGGCCCGCTCGCCCAGGTAGTCGAACAGCTCGGTGGCCGCGTACGGGCCGCGGTGGGCGAGCCGCAGTGGCACCCCGCCCGCTCCGTTCGCCGTGCCGACCGATCCATAGCGTGCGGACCGCCCCGGTTTCGCCGCGCGGAGCCCGCTGGGGGTGACGGCGTAGATCTCCCGGACGGTGTCGTTGAACTGCCGGACGCTGGCGAAGCCGGCCGCGAAGGCGATCTCGGCGGCCTGCAAAGTGGTGGTCTGGAGCAGGATCCGCGCGGTGTGGGCCCGCTGCGCCCGCGCAAGCGCGATCGGTCCCGCACCCACTTCGGCGTTCAGCTGCCGCTGTACCTGCCGGGCGCTGTAGCCCAGGTGTTGGGCGAGCCCGGCCACGCCCTCGCGGTCCACGACACCGTCACCGATCAGCCGCATCGCGCGGCCGACCACATCGGCGCGGGCGTTCCACTCGGCCGAGCCGGGCACCGCGTCGGGGCGGCAGCGGCGGCAGGCCCGGAACCCGGACCCCTGCGCGGCGGCCGCGGTCGGGAAGAAGCGCACGTTCTGCCGCCTGGGTGTGGTCGCCGGGCAACTGGGGCGGCAGTAGATCCCGGTCGTCGACACGGCGAAGAAGAACTCGCCGTCGAACCGGCCATCGCGGCTGCACACCGCCTCGTACCTGCTGTCGTCGCTCGTCACCCTTCCACTGTGTGCCAGGACCCGGCACCGCGCTGGCGGAAATCGGACATCACGTTTGCCGCGACCGCCCGGGGAGGTGGGCGCCGCTCACCTCCCCGGGCAGAAGGTCAGCGCCTGGTCAGCCGTACGGACAGGCCCGCGGCCGTGTACACGGGCACCGCCCGGTACCCGTCCGCCTGCACTTCGATACGCCCGAACTGGCCCCGCAGGGAGGGTGCCGCGATCACCGGAACCGTGGTCCTCGTGGCCGGCGGACGGGAAGCGTCCAGCCGGAGCGACAGGACACTGTCCCCGGCGAGCAGGACCCGCCGGTCCACCGTGAGCGCGGGCACGCGCCCGGCGCGGAGCGTCACGTCGAGGGTCGCGCCGGATGCCTGCGTGTAGGAGCCGCGCACGCGGGCGGCCGTGGCCGCCCGCAGCGTGCCGCCCTGCACCCGGACGTCACCGTGTCCCAGCGCTCCCGCGGAACCGGCGGTCAGCGTGCCCTCCTCCAGCACCGTGCCGCCCGTGTGACGGTTGGCTCCCGTCAGGGTCAGTGAGCCGCTGCCGCGCTTGACGAGACCCCCGCAGCCGGAGATGTCGTTGCGCCAGGAGTCGGCGGCGCCGAAGCCCCCCTCGGCCGCGTTCAGGGTGACGGTCACGTCGGAGTCGAAGGCCCCGTACCCGTCGGCGGCGGCGAAGAGGTTGAGGCGCCCCCACTGCTCGTCGCCGTCGAGCAGGACATACCCGGACGGCAGCGCGGTCGTACGGAGCACCTCGCGGCGCTGGGCCGCGTCGAGGTAGGGGAGCCGTGTCTCCAGGAGGACCTCGGCGCCCTTGGGCACGGTGATGTCCTCGGAGCGGCCGTGCCGGGTCAGGATGTACGTCAGACGCGGGGTGAGCGCGCGGGAGTTGGCGTCCCGGTCGGCGTACTTGTCGGTCTCGACGCCCGCCGAGTGGGCGTAGGCGTACAGGGTGTCCGCCGTCGTGCCGGTCTGCTGCTGGAAGTACGCGGCGGCCTGGGCGCGCGCCGCGGCCTTGAGGCCCGCGTACTGCGGATCGGCCAGCGTGGCGGCGGCCAGCGCCGTGGCCATGGTCCGGCCGCCGATGACGTCGACGGGGGAGTGCATGCCCGACATGATCCGGGTGTGGCTGAGCTCGGAGGCACGTGCCACCAGTTCCTGGAACCGCTCGGGCACGGCGTACGCGAACGCCAGGGCCGCCAGGTAGAAGGCGTTGGTGTGCCCGCTGGGGAAGCCGCCGTCGTCGGCCGTGGTCGCGCTGCGCTGCCACAGCAGCTGCGGGGCGACGATCACGTCGGAGTCGTACACGGGGTAGCCGAGTGCGTCGACCTTGCCCGTGTCGACGACCTCGCTGTCCTCCGTCATGCGCCACGGACGCGGGTACTGGTAGGAGTACTTGGCCGGGTTGCCGGAGGCGAACGGGCCGCGCACCGTGTCGACCAGCTTGGCGACCGTGCCGAGCGCGGAGTCGTAGGAGCCCGCGCCCTGGGCTGACCCGGCGGGCGCGTCGGCCGGCACGGCATCGCTGATCTTGCCGGACGGGGTGCCGTCGGGTGCGCTGGTGATCGAAGTGACCGCTTTGGCGCCCGACTTGTAGAGCTCGGCGAGCGGGCCGAGGCCGACGATCATCGCGTAACTCTGGTGCTGCCGGTCGTAGATGAACGCCTCCTTCGCCTGCGCGTCGGTGCGGGCGGCGGTGACCTCGGCGCAGTAGCGGACGTTCGCGCGCAGTACCTCGGGCTTCAGCGGTGTGCCCGTGTTCCAGGCGTCGCCCGTCTTCCACACCTTGCCCATGCCGCCGAGAATCCGGATGACCGCGTTGGTCTCCGGCGTCGTGTTGGCCACGACGTTGGTGGTGTAACTGTCGACGAACGCGGAGCCCGTGGCGGCCTTCGCGTCCGCGGCGGCGAGCCAGGTGGCCAGGGTGGGCGCGGCCACTACGCCGGCCGTGGCGCCCAGGGACGTCTTGAGGAATCCGCGTCGGTTCACGGAGCGTTCGGCGAGCGATGCGGGGGACTGCTTCCCGGCGGAGGACGGCATGGGCTGCCTCTCTTGAGTTCTTCGGCCGTGCGGCCGGCGAGTCGGTGCGATCGGTGCCGGCTCGTGGGGCGCCGGGATACACATGGTGCTGAATGCGCTTACCGGGGCGCACCAGCGAAGAACTACTGCTGAGTAATGTCGGAACGGGGGAGACCCGACGACCAGGCCATGTCAGACGAGTGAACGGGCCATCGCGACGGCTCCCTCGACCGGCGGTGCCCGCAGGGGCCTCGGCCTGGCCGTGGGGGCGGCGGTCGCGAGGGAGGACACGAACGCCTCGTACAGCGACGGTTGGGCGAGGACGGTGCTGCCCGCGACCACGACGTCGTCGACGGTCACGCCGCGTGCGGCGAGCCGCGCGACGAGCGCGGCAAGTGCCCGCCCGCCCTCGGCGATCACCGTGCGGGCGAGGAACGATCCGGCCTCGGCGGCCTCGAACACGACCGGCGCGTGGCGGCCCCACTCGGCGGAGATGTCCGTGGCGCGCTCAAGGGCCCCGCACAGCAAAGGGACTTCGGGGACGTCGAACGCGGACAGCAGGCCGAGCGCGAGCGCGTCGGGCTCCTCGCCGCGGTCGTGCGCCGCCCATACGGCCCGGACCGACTCGCGGACGAGGCCGGCCGCGCCGCCCTCGTCACCCAGCACCGCGCCCCAGCCGCCGACCTGTACCGGGCTGCCGTCGGCAAGCAGGCCCACCGCCACCGAACCGGTGCCCGCGACCAGCCCCACACCCTTGTCCAGGCCCGCTGCGGGGATCAGGAGTTGGGCATCGCCGACGACCAGTGCGGGCGCGTCGAAGTGGAGTTGGAGAGCGGTGCGTATCTGCGCGCACTGGCGCGGGGTCTCGCAGTCGTGTCCGCCGACGGCGAGCGCGGAGGGGCGCGCCCCCGCCGGAAGGGTGTCGGCGAGCAGTGCGGCCAGCCACCCGGCGGCTGCGACGGGGTCGTGCGGTCGCCAGCCGCCGCTCGCGCGGACGCGGTCGGCCACGAGGGTGTCGCCAGAGAGCGCGCGGAGATGCGTCTTGGTGCCGCCCACGTCGATCCCGACGACCAGGGGTGCGGATTCCTGCACGGATCCTCTTTCGTCGTTGCATGGTGCTGCGACGGCGGGCGAACCGTGCCGGGAGGAAGGGAACCAAGGAAAGGGGAGGAACTAGGGAAGCCCCGGGACGGGCCTCTGGTGGAACACGGCAGGCGAGTACCGTGACGTTCGTTAGGAAGTTAACTAACGAAGTACAGTGCGTCAAGAGGTGTCGCCCACTCGACCGCCCGGCGCGGAAGGTGCGTGATGCCGGCGCCTTCCATCGCCGCATCCGGCTGAGCCGATCGACCCGGTATCGCGGCCCGTTATCTGTGGGGGAACTGTGGAACTCGATGTGGCGAAGACCCCCCGTCTGACCGAGAGCGCGAGCGCCGTATTCGCCGTGCTGGCCCAGGCGGGCACCGCGACCCGGCCGCAGCTCGCGAGCCTGGCGGGCCTGTCCAAGCCGACGGTGTCCTCCGCCGTCGCGGAACTGGAGGGCGTCCGGCTCGCCGCGCATTCCGGTACGTCCTCCAGCGGCACCGGTCGCAACGCCGCTGTGTACCGGATCGGGCCGGCCGCCGGCACGGTGCTCGCCGTCGATCTCGGCCCCGCCCTCACCCGGGTCCGCGGCTGCGGTCTGGATGGCACCCTGCTAGCGGAGGCGACCGGCTCACGCGCGGACGCCGTGGACGTCGTCTGTGAGGCCCTCACGGTGCTCGAGGCGGGCGCGCCGCTGCGCACCATCGTCGTCGCGGTCGGCGACGTCACCCCGCTGGAGCGGGAGGGCGACGGGACACGGCCCGCGACCGACAAGGCCGGGCCCGTCTTCGACGCCGTGGCCGTGGCGCTGCCGCCCGGCGTTCCCGTGCACCTGGAGAACAACGTCAACTGCGCCGCGCTCGCCGAACTCCACGAAGGCGCCGCCCGGGGCCGCGACACCTTCGGCTATCTGCGGGTCGGCGTCGGTATCGGTCTCGGTGTCGTGATCGGGGGCCATGTGCTGCGCGGCGCGAACGGAGCCGCCGGCGAACTCGCCCGGCTGCCCTACCCCTGGGACGACGACCTGGATCCGCGCCACGAGGCCCTGGAGGAGTACATCGGCGCCCGCTCCCTGCTGCGCCGGGCAGCCGAGGCCTGGCAGGACACCGACGGGCCGTGCCCGCGAACCGCCGAGCGGCTCTTCGCCCTCGCCGGTGAGGGCAGACCCGCGGCCCGCACGGTCGTCGACCGCCATGCCGTCGACGTCGGCCGGCTCGCCGCCGCCGTGACCGCCGTCCTGGACCCGGGGCTGCTCGTACTCGGCGGCAGCACGGGCGCGGATCCGCAGCTCCTGCCCGGTGTACGCGCCGAGCTGGCCCGGCTCAGCTGGCCCACCGAGGTGATCAGCAGCACCGTCGGAGACCTGGGCACGGTCGTGGGCGCCGCCCGGCTCGCGGTCGCCCGGGGAGTCCGAACCGTGACCGATGCCGCGCGAACGAAGGATTGACGGCTTCCGACTCAGTCTGCCAATGTCCGGACAAGCGCTTTCTAGGTCGGCCGGGACGTCGACCTGGGGTGAGCGTCCCGCCCGTGCACCGAGAGGCACGGCAGCCACGCGAGGGCGTGCTCGTGTGACGACGGCCATGGCGGCCGGGGATCCCCACCCGTCAGGATGGCGCGGCCGGGCGAGGCCGCGCTCCGGAAGGTGCCCTTCCGAACAGAATTCAGCCCGTGCCGTGCGACTGGCCGGGAATTCCGTCACGCACATCAAGGAGGACCCGGTGGGTCACCAGATCTCGCGCAGAACCCTCTTCCGCACCGCGAGCGGGATCGCCGTTGCCGGCGCGCTCGGCAGTTCGCTCAGCGCCTGCTCGGGGGGAACCGGCGCAGGCTCCACCAGCACCAAGCTGACCATGACGTGGTGGGGCAGCGACGACCGGCACAACGCCTACAAGAAGGCACTTGCCACGTTCCAGAAGTCGAACCCGGAGATCAAGCTCCAGGAGACCTACTCCGGGTACGACGGGTACTTCGACAAGTTCAACACCAACATCGCCGGCGGCAGCGCCCCCGACCTGCTCCAGATGGACACCGCGCTGGTCGCCCAGTACGCCCGCAAGGGTGTCCTCGCCCCGATCGACTCCTACGTCGGCAAGACGCTGGACCTCACCGGCTTCGCCAAGACGCTCCTCGCCGCCGGCACCGTCGACGGCAAGCTGTACGGCGTCCCGTCCGGCATCGGCGTCAACCAGCTCACCGTCAACCGCAGCGGCCTGGAGGCCCTCGGCCTGAAGCTGCCGGACCGCGAGTGGACCTGGGCCGACCTGAAGAAGATCTCCCAGGACGTCTACAAGAAGAGCAGCGGCAAGATCTACGGCGTCGACGACGGCGGCGGCGGCGCCCTCCAGTGCTTCGAGATCTTCGCCCGCGAGAAGGGCGAGACCTTCTTCTCCGACGACGGTACGAAGCTCGGCTTCACCTCCGACACGCTCCAGGAGTGGTGGGAGTACTGGGCCGAGATGCGCAAGCTCAACGCCTCCCCGCCGCCGGCGATCACCTCGGCCGCGCACAACGACCTCACCAAGAACGCGGTCGTCATCGGCAAGGGCCTGTTCACCTTCGACTCCGGTGTCTACGGCGCGGGCGGCTCCATCACCGACGCCCAGCTGGACTTCCTGCCCACCCCGCAGGGCGACTGGTCGGGCGCCCGCGAGGGCAACTTCGTCAACGGCGGTGTGCTGCTGAGCGCCACCAAGGCCAGCAAGAAGGTCGCCGACTCCGTGAAGATCATGTCGTTCTTCGCGCAGGACGACACGGCGATCAAGGACATGCAGCTGCTGCGTGGCATCCCGCCGACGGAGAAGGCCCGCAACCTGATCGCCTCGGGCCTGACCGAGACGGACAAGCTGAACATGGCGAACGCCGACTACATCTCCCAGCGCGTGGGGAAGGCGACCAACGCCCTGCCCGCTCCGGTGCCCCCGCCGCAGGGCGCCGACCAGATCTGGGACCTGCTGTTCCAGTCGAACCTCGCCGTCGCCTTCGGCAAGAAGTCGATCAAGGCGCAGCTGAGCGAGTTCTTCGACCAGGCGCCCGGGATTCTGGGCGCCTAGGCCGGCCTCGCCGCCGCACCACCGAACATCGGGAGAGGGCCAGGAAGATGAGTATGACCACCGCGAAGACCGACGAGGTCGTGAAGGAGCCGCCAGTACCGGCGACGCCGTCCGACCAGCGGGAGCGCGAGCGTATGCGCCGCCGCCTCGCCAGACGGCGGGGCGGGGGCTGGTGGCCGTACGCCTTCCTGGCCCCCTGGTTCATCGGCCTGTTCGGGCTGACGATCTACCCGATGCTCGACTCGCTGTACCTGTCGTTCACCGACTTCGACCTGCTGACGCCCCCGCAGTGGACCGGCACCGAGAACTACGAGCGCATGTTCACCCAGGACCCGGTCTTCTGGGACTCGGTGCACGCCACGCTCGTGTACGTCGTGGTCTCCGTGCCGCTGAAGCTGGCGCTCGCGCTCGGCGTGGCCATGCTGCTCAACCGCGACCTCAAGGGCATCGGGTTGTACCGGGCCGCCTTCTACCTGCCGTCGCTGCTCGGCGGCGCGGTGGCCATCGCCATCGTGTGGCGGCAGGTCTTCGGCGGCGACGGCCTCTTCAACGACTTCCTGGCCTGGTTCGGGATCAAGGGCCAGGACTGGATCTCCAGCCCCGACACCGCGCTCTACACACTCGTCCTGCTCGCCGTCTGGCAGTTCGGCACCCCGATGGTCATCTTCCTGGCCGGCCTGAAGCAGCTGCCGAAGGACGTGTACGAGGCGGCCGCGATCGACGGTGCCTCGCCCGTCACCCGGTTCTTCAAGATCACCCTGCCGTTGCTGACGCCGATCGTGTTCTTCAACGTCGTCCTGCAGATCATCGACGCGTTCAAGACGTTCACGCCCGCCTTCGTGATCAGCAACGGCTCGGGCGGACCGCTCAACTCGACCATGCTGTACTCCCTGTACCTGTACAAGAAGGGCTTCACCGACCTTCAGATGGGGTACGCCTCCGCGCTGGCCTGGGTGCTGTTCCTGGTCATCGCCGGCTTCACGGCGGTCAACTTCATCGCCAGCCGCTACTGGGTCCACTACGACGACTGAGCGAGGAGTCCGCTACCCCATGTCCGCCATCACCGAGGCCCAGTCCCCGAAGTCGCCGCTCCAGAAGCTGCGTTCGGCCACCGGCTCCCGCCGTATCTACATGCACACCCTGCTCATCGGCGTCGCGGTCGTCATGCTGTACCCGCTGCTGTGGATGCTCAGCAGCTCCTTCAAGCCCGACACCGAGATCTTCACCCACCCCGGGCTCATCCCGAACGCCCTGCGCCCGGAGAACTACTCCGAGGGCTGGAGCGGCTCCGGTAACTCCTTCTCCCTCTACATCACCAACTCGCTGATCGTCACGATCGGCGCGGTGATCGGCAACGTGATCTCCTGCTCGCTGGCCGCCTACGCCTTCGCGCGCTTCGAGTTCCGCGGCAAGAAGATCTGGTTCGGCCTGATGCTCGGCACGCTCATGCTGCCCACGCAGGCCGTCCTGATCCCGCAGTACACGATCTTCTACAACCTGACCTGGATCAACACCTACCTGCCGCTCATCGTGCCGAAGTTCCTGGCCACGGACGCGTTCTTCATCTTCCTGATGGTCCAGTTCATCCGCTCCATCCCGCGCGAGCTGGACCAGGCGGCCATGATGGACGGCGCCAACCCCCTGCAGATCTACTGGAAGATCATCCTGCCGCTGATGAAGCCGGCCCTGATCACCACGACGATCTTCACCTTCATCTGGACGTACGACGACTTCCTCCACCAGCTCGTCTACCTCCAGCAGAACGACAAGTTCACCGTCCCCCTCGGCCTGACCCTGTTCATGGACCAGACCAGCGGCTCCTCCTACGGCGCGATGTTCGCCATGTCGACACTCGCCCTCCTGCCCACACTCATCTGCTTCCTCATCTTCCAGAAGAGGCTGGTCGAGGGACTGGCAACGTCGGGCATGAAGGGCTGAGGGCATGCATCTTCCGCACCAGCGAGGGCCGTTGCACGAGCTGCCGGACGAAGGGGCCGACTACGACGCGGTGTTGGCCGCCGTGGCGGACGAGTCCCTCGCGCGCCTCACTCCGGACGGCGGCCTCGAACACCCCGCCGCCGTCGACGACATCGGCGACACCTCCCTCGGCATCACCTCGCTGCTCGCGCTCGCCTGGCAGCGCACGAAGGACCCGCGGCTGCCGGACGCCGTGCGCCGCAGCCTCGCCTTCCATCTCCGCGAGCGGGTCTACACCGAGGACAACCCCGGATACCCGAACCTGACGGTCCGCAACTCCGGCCTCCCGTACGCCCGTTACGTCTTGGAGTCCGGCGCCCACCCCATCGGCGACTGGCCCAGCACGGTGTGGGCGCTGCTCCAGGCGGTCAACGTGCTGGACGCCGCCGACGGCCTCGTCGACGACGGACAGCGCGCCGAACTCGTCGAGTTGGCGCACGGCTACTGGCGCTGGCTGACCGAGGCAACCTTCTTCAACCCGCAGGAAGCCGGCAACCAGGCCATCGGCTGCGTCGTCGGCGGCCTGATGCTGGCCCGCCATCTCCCTTCCGGGCAGGGTGAGCCGATCCGCTCGCAGGCGATCGGCCTGTACGCCGAGAAGATCCGCGCCCACCGCGTACGGGACCGGGGTGCCCTGCTGCCGCCGGAGCACGGCGGCGCCTACGACAACAACTACGGCCCGATCTCCCTCTCCTTCCTGGCCCAGGCCCACCGGGTCAGCGGCGAGGAGATCTTCGCCGAGGACGGCGACGCGCTCGCCCGGTACATCGACGCGCGGGTGACCACGGGCGGCTTCGACAACGGCGGCCCGCGCTACAGCGAACAGCACTCCGCCTTCGAATCGGTCCTGGGCCTGCGCTACTTCGGCCGGCGCATCGGTGCGGACATCGGCCGCTACCGGGGCGACAGCCGCTGGGCCCGCCACGCGGCACAGCGGGACGGCGGCCTCGACGGCCACTTCGCCTTCATGCTGGTCTGGCAGATCCAGGACACCACGCGCTGGCACCGCACGTCGTCGAAGGACCCCGTACGCCATCAACTCCGCGCGGGCACGGTGTCGGTGGCCTTCGACGACAGGATGACCCCGTCACTCGTCGAGGCGGGCGGTACGTACTACCTGCCCGCTGCCGTCAACCGCCAGCACGGCTTCGGCCCGGTCACCGACGGTTTCCTGCTGTGCCGCCCCATGGGCGAGACCCGGGTCCGCGACCTCCACACCGAGGCGCTGACGGCCAAACTCGTCACCAAGCCGGTCGTCGGCCGCGACCACGTCCTGCGCCACGTCCGATCCCTGTACGTCACGGACGGCGCGAGCCTGTGGACGATCGTCGCCGTGGAACGGCTGGACGGAACGCCCTACCTGCTCGCCGGGCTGCCGTACGCCACCGATGACGGCGATCGGGTGCGCAGGACCGCGGAGGCCGATGCGACCTCTGCCGGCGAGCTGCGCCTCACGCACCCGGCGACGGAGAGCGTGGACCACTTCGACGCCCGCGCGGAGACGACGCAGCAGCAGGCGGCCTTCGCCCTCGCGGCCGACCCGCGCGGCTACGGCAACCCGGACGAGGGCTGGCGCCACCTCGTCGCCTCCACCGCCCTCGAAGCCGGTCCGGCTCCCGGCGCACCGGAGGACCTGCACATCTTCGCCGTGCGCTACGGCCCCGGCGGTCCGTTCACCCCGGTCTTCGACCGCACCCCCGCGGGACTGACCGTCCGCACCGAGGCGTTCACCGCCCTGATCGGGGACCCCGCTGGCGATGCTGGTGGGGAGCCGGAGCTGGAACTCAGTCCCCGCTGACCGCAGCCCCGACGACCAGGTCGGCGCGGTCCCGTGTCGCGGCGACCAGGTCGGCGTTGCGCTGGTCCGTGCCGAGCACCCACGCGACCGCCGTGTCGTGGTCCTTGCCGAACTCCTCGTGCCGGGCCACGAGACGGCGTACGCGTTCGGTCTCGTCGAGCTCGCAGAACCACACCTCGTCGAGCTGCGACCGCACCCTGGCCCAGGCGTCGTCCCGGAGCAGCAGGTAGTTGCCCTCGGTGATGACCAGGCGGGCGGTGCGGGGGACGGGGACGGCGCCCGCGATGGGCTGCTCCAGGGTCCGTTCGAAGCCGGGCGCGTAGATCAGGTCGTCCTGGTCCTCGCGCAGCCGGCGCAGCAGCGCCGCGTACCCAGCCGCGTCGAACGTGTCGGGAGCGCCCTTGCGGTCGCGGCGGCCCAGGCGGTCCAACTCGACGTCCGCGAGATGGAACCCGTCCATCGGCACATGTGCGACCCAGGCGGGCCCGGCACCGTTCAGCTCCTCGACCAGACGCTCGGCGAGCGTCGTCTTGCCCGATCCCGGGCTGCCGGCGATGCCCAGGAGGGCGCGGTGCCCAGGACGTACGAGGGAGGCGGCACGCTTGAGAAGGTCGTCGAAAGATGTCGGCTCGTCCAAGGTCACGGACCCTCCTACCGGTCGGCCCGCAGTATCCGTACGACGGCCGTCCCGCCGTCCAGATCGACGGTCGTCCGGTTCGGCGGCGCCCCGTCCTCCTCGTCGTCCCGCATCACCAGTGCCGACTGACGCTCCTTGAGCTCGTTCTGCTTGCCCGGCGAGAAACTCGCGTGGAGCTGCTCGAACCCGGTTGCGGATATCTGCCCCTGACGCGCTCCGTTCCGCCAGGGCAGCATGCCCGCCCGGCCGAGCCGCAGCGACAGCTGGTCGACGAAGGCCAGCAGCGTCAGCAGGATGACGAGTCCGGGCAGAGTCATGAAGACGGCGAATCCCATGGCCCCAGTATCGGTGCCCGGAGGTGGATTCCGGCCAGTCAGGTATCGCCTTTGGCCTCTTCGCGGTGAATTCGGCCTATGCTGATCCAGCTGTTGAATTCTGGTCAACATCTGGCGCTCCAGCGGCCGGACACGGGGAGAAACATCATGTCGCAGCAGAGCCCCACGCTCGCCCCCCAAAGCTATCGCGCGTACTTCGACCACCTGCTCGGCTGCCCGAAGTGCAGCACTCCACCACGGCGCTGCGACGACGGCACCGCGCTCTACCGGACCTACCGGGCGGACTTGAAGAAGTCCTAGGGCACGCCGACCGCCCCGGGGCCGTGTGGTGTGCGCCACCCCGTGGCCGGGGCCCCTCGGGGCACACTGCCCGTATGACAGAGCAGCTCGGTCTTCCGAAAGAAATCCTGGCCTGCCTCTTCGATCTCGACGGGGTCATCACCAAGACCGCCGTCGTCCACGCGGCCGCCTGGCAGCGGACGTTCGACGAATTCCTCCACCGGCGCGACGGCGACGGGTTCCGTCCTTTCACCGACGCCGACTACAACGACCACGTGGACGGGCGCCCGCGCGCCGACGGCGTCCGCGCCTTCCTCGCCTCGCGCGGCATCGAACTGCCCGAGGGGTCGCCCGACGACCCGCCGGACAGCCCGACCGTCCAAGGCCTTGGCAACCGCAAGAACAACCTGCTCCTCGAACTGATCCGCAGCGGCGGCGTGGAGGCGTACGACGGCACGCTGCGCTATGTCGAGGCGGTCCGCGCGAGCGGTCTGCGGACCGCGGTCGTCTCCTCCAGCACCAACTGCCGGGACATCCTGCGCGCGGTCGGCGCCGAGTCCCTCTTCGAGGTCAGGATCGACGGCGTCGTCGCCGCCGAACGCAAGCTGCCCGGCAAGCCGAAGCCGGACACCTTCCTGGCAGCCGCACGGGACCTCGGAGCCGACGCGGCCCGGTCCGCGGTCTTCGAGGACGCGCTGGCAGGCATGGACGCGGGCCGCTCGGGCCACTTCGGGTACGTCGTCGGCGTCGACCGAGTCGGCCACGGAGCCGCCCTGCGCGCGCACGGCGCGGACATCGTCGTACGGGATCTCGCGGAACTGGGGGAGCACGCGTGATCACTCACACCTCGTACGCCGTCGAGCCGTGGGCCCTGCGCGAACACGTCCTCAACCTCGACGTGCTGCCGCAGAGCGAGTCCGTGTTCGCCCTGTCCAACGGCCACGTCGGCTGGCGCGGCAACCTCGACGAAGGCGAACCGCACGGCCTTCCGGGCTCGTACCTGAACGGCGTCCACGAAGTCCACCCACTGCCCTACGCCGAAGCCGGATACGGCTACCCGGAGTCCGGCCAGACGGTCATCAACGTCACCAACGGCAAGGTGATCCGGCTGCTGGTCGACGACGAGCCGTTCGACCTGCGCTACGGACGGCTGCGCTCCCACGAGCGCGTCCTCGACCTGCGCACCGGGCTGCTCACCCGGAGCTGCGAATGGACCTCGCCGGCGGGTGACACGGTCCGCGTGCGCTCCACCCGGCTCGTGTCCTTCACCCAGCGCGCGATAGCCGCCGTCAGCTACGAGGTGGAGGCCGTCGACTCCCGGGTCCGTGTCGTCGTCCAGTCGGAACTCGTCGCCAACGAACAACTGCCGGGCCGCAACGGAGACCCCCGGGCCGCGATCGTCCTGGAGTCGCCACTCGAAGGGGAGGAGCACTTCGCGCAGGGCGGGCGACTGCGACTGGTGCACCGCACCCGGCGCAGCGGCCTGCGCGTCGCCACCGCCGCCGACCACGCCGTCACCGGCCCCGAGCCGACCACGACGAGCGGCGAGAGCACCGCCGACGTCGCCCGCCTCACCGTCACCTCCGTCCTGGAACCCGGACAGAAGCTGCACGTGGAGAAGCTCGTCTCCTACGGCTGGTCGAGCACCCGGTCCCTGCCCGCTCTGCGCGCCCAGGCCGACGCGGCGCTCGCGTCGGCCCAGCACGGCGGCTGGCAGGGCCTCGTCGACGAACAGCGGGCCTACCTCGACGACTTCTGGGCCCGCGCGGACGTCGAGGTGGACGGCGACGAGGAGATCCAGCAGGCCGTCCGCTTCGCGCTGTTCCACGTCCTGCAGGCCGGTGCCCGCGCCGAACAGCGCGCGATACCCGCGAAGGGGCTCACCGGATCCGGATACGACGGCCACGCCTTCTGGGACACCGAGACCTTCGTACTGCCCCTGCTCACCTACACCGCGCCCGGTGCCGTCGCCGAGGCGCTGCGCTGGCGCCAGAACACACTGCCCGCCGCCCGCGAGAGGGCGGCCCAACTCGGCCTGCGCGGCGCGGCGTTCCCCTGGCGGACCATAGAGGGCTCGGAAGGCTCGGCGTACTGGCCGGCCGGCACCGCCGCGTTCCACGTCAACGCCGACATCGCCGACGCCGTCGTGCACTACACGGCCGTCACCGGCGACAACCCGTTCGAACGCGACACCGGGGTCGAACTGCTCGTGGAGACGGCGCGCCTGTGGCGGTCGCTGGGCCACCACGACCACCAGGGAGGGTTCCACATCGACGGGGTGACGGGCCCCGACGAGTACAGCGCCGTCGCGGACGACAACACGTACACCAACCTGATGGCCCGTACGAACCTCCTGGCGGCAGCGGACGTCGTCGAGCGCCACCCGCGGCAGGCCGAGGCCCTCGGGGTCGACGACGAGGAGAGCGCAGCGTGGCGCGACGCGGCCGGCGCCATGCACATCCCCTACAACCACGAACTCGGCGTCCACGAACAGCACGCCGGGTTCACCAGTTACCAGCGCTGGGACTTCGCCACCATCCGCCCCGACCAGTACCCGCTGATGCTGCACTTCCCCTACTTCGACATCTACCGCAAGCAGGTCGTCAAGCAGGCCGACCTGGTGCTCGCCATGTACAAGTGCAGTCCCTACTTCGACGACGAGCACAAGGCTCGCAACTTCGCCTACTACGAGCCCCTCACCGTCCGCGACTCCTCCCTGTCCGCCTGCTGCCAGGCGGTGATCGCGGCTGAGGCAGGCCATCCGGGGCTCGCCTACGACTACTTGGTGGAGGCCGCGCTGATGGATCTGCGCGACCTGGAGAACAACACCCGGGACGGCTTGCACATCGCCTCCCTCGCCGGTACCTGGATGGCCCTGGTCGCCGGCTTCGGCGGTCTGCGACACCACGGCGGCACCCTGGAGTTCAAGCCGCGGCTGCCGGAGCGCTTCCACCGCCTCGCCTTCAACCTGGAACTCCTCGGCCGCCGCCTGCGCGTGGAGATCGGACCGGCCAACGCCACCTACACGCTCCTGAGCGGAGAACCCCTGGAGATCCGCCACTACCGCGAACCCTTCACCGTCGAAGCCGACAAGCCCCAGGGCCTGAGGATCCCGGCCCCCAGGCTGCGCCCCGCCCCCGACCAGCCACCGCACCGGCGGCCGAACAGTCACGGGTGAGGCGCAGCCGAGGAGATCAGTCGCGGGCGATGTTCGGCGCGATGTCCTCGTAGCGCTCCACCTGGTTCACGGCCGCCGAGCTGCGCGCGGCGGCCGTGGTCTGCGGCTTGCCGCAGAAGGCGGATTCCAGCGTGCGGCTCAGGGTGGTGAGCACGGTGCCGTTGTTCGAGGTGTTGGCGAGCGCGGTGACGCTGCGCTTGCCGTCCTTCGAGGTGAACGCGTACGTGTAGTAGCCCTGGACGGTGCCCGTGTGCCCGTACACGGAGACACCGCACGACAGGTCACGGCGGCGCAGACCGAGACCGTAGCCCTGGGTGCTGTTCACCGGAGTCCACTGCTGCATCTGCGCGAGCTGGGCGGAGGACATGAGCCTTCCGCCGAGCAGCGCGGAGAAGAAGGCGTTGAGGTCGCGGGTGGTGGAGATGATGGCGCCCGCGCTCTGCGCCCAGGACACCGTCTGCTCGGTGGAGTCAACCGGGGTGCCGCCTTCGTCGGGCGGGAGGTAACCGTTGGCGTGGCGGCCCGCGATTGCGGTGTCCGGGTGGACGTAGGAGGTGCCGGTCAGCTTCAGCGGCTTGATGATCCGCTTCTGGTACTGCGTGCGGACGGACTGCCCGGTGAGCTTCTCGATGAGCATGCCCCCCACGACGAAATTGGTGTTCGAGTACGAGTAGGCCGCGCCCGGCGCGTTGGTGACCGGCTTCGCCAGGGACAAGTTCACCAGGTCCTGGTAGCTGAACACCTTGTTGCGGACGGCCTCGAAGCCCGGGACCGTCTGCTCGAACATGTCGTTGGTGTAGTCGTACAGACCGCTGCGGTGGCTCAGCAGATGGCGCACGGTGATCCGGTCGTCGGGAAGCAGCCCCGGAAGATAGCTGTTCACGGACGAGTCCAGGGCGAGCTTGCCCTCGTCGACCAGCTGCAGCAGCACCACGGCGGTGAAGGTCTTGCTGACGCTGCCGACGCGGAACCGGTCGTACGTGGTGAGGGCGCGCCCGGTGACCCGGTCGGCGTCCCCCTCGGACAGCCGGTGGACCGTGCCGTTGTCGTCGACCCTCACCATCGCGCCGGGCGCGCCTTGCGTCAGCGCCGTACGCAGCACCTCGCGCAGCCCCGCGTCGTCGGGCGCCGCCAACTCCCCGGCGGCGACGCTTGCTTCACGCACGGAGCCCGAAGGGGTCGCCGCGTGTGCGGGGACTGCCAGGAGGGACAGCAGAACCGCGCCAAGCGCCGTACCCGTGCCCACCGTTCCTGAGACCATCTGATTCTTCTCCCGAGTTGCTTCTGCCGGTGCGGATTGCCGGCCTGAGCCGCGCCGCGGATGCGGGCGTATTCACCCATCTCTACGCGCCGGAGGGGCTCGTGGGTTGCATTGCCCGTGGAGGAATCAGAAACAGTCAATGGTGAAGGTGAGTTGGGGCGGCGGGTGTGTCAGGCGCCGAAGAGCTGCGTCCAGTACGTGCCCGCCTTGCCGCCGCCGGCCAGACCTATCCCTATGTGGGTGAAGTCGGGCTTGAGGATGTTGGCGCGATGGCCGGGGCTGTTCATCCAGCCGAGGACGACCTCGGCGGGGGAGCGCTGGCCGCAGGCGATGTTCTCGCCGATGGTACGGCGCCTGCTCCCCGCGGCTGCCGCCCGGTCCCAGGGCTGGCTGCCGCCGGGGGAGGTGTGGGAGTAGAAGGCACGGGCCACCATGTCGGAGCTGTGCGCCTGCGCCGCGTTGGTGAGCAGCGGATCGACGGACAGGGGCCGCAGACCGGCCGCGGTCCGTTCGGCGTTGGTGAGCGCGACGACCTTGTTCTCCGTTTTCACCAGGTCGGCGGGGGTGAAGGGCCGTGCCCACAGCGCCGTCCAGTACAGGTCGCCGGAACGGTCGGCGACGTGTGCCAGACCGACCTGGCTGAACACGCGCTCGCACAGCGTGGTGCGGGACTGCTCGGCCGAGAGGCAGTACTCCACGAACTCACGCGGTGTGCGCGGGCCGGAGACCAGATGTTCGCCGACCGTGAGATATGCGTACCCGGTCGAGGTGACGCGCTGGTACAAGGAGGTGCCGTCGGGGCTCTCGGAGCTGAGGACCCCGCGAGCGGCCATGTCGGAGGCGTGGGCGCGCGCCGCTGCCGCCAGCCGTGCGTCGAGCGACACGGGCGGGGAACCGGCCCTGGCGCGTGCGGAGTTCACCAGGCCGAGGAATCCGTCCGTGTCGGGTACGGCGTTCGCCGGGCCGGTCGGCCCGGGGGAACGGGGTGCGGCGTTCCCCCGCACTGCAGCCCTGCCCATGTGAGGCGCCCCGCCCGGCGACGTGTCGTCCTCGGCGACATCGACCCCGAAGTCCCGCGCCAGGCCCGCCAGTCCGTCCGCGTACCCCTGGCCCAGCGCGCGCAGCTTCCACGCTCCGCCACGGCGGTAGATCTCGGCGAGCAGCAGCACGGTCTCCCGCTGCGGACGCGGCGGCGTGAAGCGGGCGAGGGTGCGCGGGCCCGGTCCGGCGACCTGCAAAGTGGGCGCGGGCAGCCGCGCCAGGGGCGTCGCGGGGTCGGCGGAGCTGATGACCACCGTGACGCGGCTGGCCCCGGAGCGCAGCCGGAGGGGGTCGATGGTGAGCCGCTCTCCCTGGAGCCGGGTGCCCGGTGCGGTCGGCTGGTTGTAGAACACGAAGTCACCGTCGCCGCGCACCTTTCCGCCGTCGTCGGTGATCAGCGCGCAGACGTCGAAGGGTCCCGGCACCCGGAGAGTCAGGATGCCGCCCGGAAGGGGCACGTTGCCCCCGGGAACAAGCTCGGTCATGGTGCCGCCCCGTCGACGTGGTGATCCGTACCGGCCTGCGACGAGGGCATTCACGTCACAGGCCGTCGGATGGTCAACGGTCCGTCGGCGCTCCGGGGTTCCCGTCGACGCTCGGGCGGTCACCCGATGCCGGGCGCATGGAGCGCAGGGCCATCAGGAGTACGCCGATGTCGTCCAGGTAGATGGGGTCGGGCAGCAGATCGGCCGGGAGCAGGAGATAGGCGACGGCGCCCCAGAAGACCCAGCGGGGGCCGGACGGAAGCCCGGCACGGCGCAGTTCGCGGCGGGCACGGACGAGCCGGACCAGGAGCGCGACCGCCACCCCGAGCAGGACGGCACCCAGGATCGCGACGATGAGGACGACTGTCCAGGTGGTGGATTCCATGCGTCCGTCCAGGGCTCTCGGCGGGCAGTTGCTCCCTACGTCTTCCCGCTCGTGCCCTTCCTATCGCGCCTGACCCCTCCGAACTCAGGTCCGCGGCACGTTGCCGTCCACCAGAGCCTGGCTGACGGCACGGATGCTGCGGGCGATGTGCTGAAGCTGCAGCACTTCCGCCGCGTACAGCTTGATGGTGTGCTCGATGACCCCCTCGTGCAGGCCGAGGGCGGGCAGTTCGGCGCGCGCGGTCTGCAGGGCGGTGCGGGCGACCCGTATCTCGTGCTGCACCTGGATCTGCGCGTGGCGGGCCAGCAGCACCGGGTGCTTGATCAGTGCGGGGTAGCTCGCGTAGCGAGACGGCACCAGCTCGCGCAGCCACCTGACCGCGGATCGCTCCCAGTCGAAGCTGCCTGGGGTCTTGACCTGGCACGGCCAGTCCGAGGTGATCGGTGAGTACGTCGTCAGGGCCATGTTCATCGCTTCCGGGTTACGTCGGCGGGGGAGTCTGGGGCGGCCCCGGTCTAGGGGATGGCCGGGGCCGCCACCATGACCACCCGGGCCCCAGGGCGGGTAGGAGCGGAAGGCCCCGGGTGGACGCGAGCAGTATTTATATATACCGCCGGTTACGCAAGAACATGAAAATTTTCATGCGTGATTCGGTGTGAAGGATCCGGAGATGTGATGGTTTCGGGTGAGTCTCAGTCCTTGAGGAAGAACTGGTGCTGCTCGGCGACCTGCTCGTACTCCTCCAGGCGGGCCTGCGTCCGCTCCGGATCGTCGTCGGTCATGGCCTGGAGCAGCGCCGCCGACATCACGACGGGCGCCGCGTAGGAGTCGAACACGAGGCGCGATCCGGTGCCCGTGGCGAAGGTGACGTCGGCTTCGTCGACCACCGGTCCGAGCGCCAGGTCGGTGATCAGCGCGACCTGGAGGCCCGCGCTGCGCGCCACCCGCACAGCGGTGAGCGTCTCCTGGGCGTGCCGGGGCATGTCGAAGGCCAGCACCCAGGTGCCGCCCGCCTCGCGGGACTGGAGCAGCGCGTCGTAGGCGACACTGCCGCCCCGGGTCACCAGCCGCACGTCCGGGTGGATCCGCCGTGCGGCGTACGCGAAGTACTCGGCCAGCGAGACGGAGATTCGCAGCCCGAGGACGGTCAGCGGCGCCGACTTCGAAAGGGCCCGGCCGATGCGGATCACCTCGTCGGGATCGGCGAAGTCCCGGCGCAGGTTCTCCAGATTCTGGATCTCGGCGTCCACCGCCGCCTGCAACTCGTTGCTCGTGGCCTCCGCCGGCGTGCCCGGCGTGCTGCCGAGGATGCTGAGCGCGATCGACTGGAGCTTCTCCCGTAGCGCGGGGTAACCACTGAAGCCGACCGCCGCGGCGAAACGGGTCACCGACGGCTGGCTCACCCCCACGCGCTCGGCGAGGTCGGTGATCGACAGGAACGCCGCCTCGGTGATGTGCTCGATCAGGTACTGGGCGATGCGGCGCTGTCCCGGGGAGAGCCGGGGCCCGTCGAACAGTTCCCTGAGCTGGGACGTGGGAGCCACGCCCACCTCCGGGGCCGTCTTCCCCGAGGTGATCGCAGATGCTTGCGCACGTGCCTGCTGCGGCGATGGCACAGATGTGCCTCCTTCGTGTCCCACAAGCACTCAACATAGCTCACGGACAGTGTCGGCCCCGGTGAGTGGCACCGGGCGTGACATGCGCGGTTCCCGTTTCGCCCGCGCCTGCGGGGTACTCGCGACAGCACCACAAGTTGCCTGCTCGAAGGCGGAATTCCGCGATGAGTGATGGAGCGATGGTCCGCAGTGGCCGGCGCCGTGCCCGTCGGGCGGCGACGGGCACGGCGAGGGAGGGCGCGGCCAGGGCCGGGCTGGCCGCACGGGGCGTGATCTACCTGCTGGTGGGCGTCCTGGCGCTGCGGATCGCGTTCGGAGACAGCGGTCGCGAGGCGGACCGGAGCGGTGCGCTGGAGGAGATCTCCTCGAAGCCCTTCGGGGCCGCCCTGTTGTGGGCGCTGGGCGCCGGACTCGTCGGTATGGCGCTGTGGCGGCTGTCCGAGGCACTCTTCGGCGCGGTCGGGCCCGACGGCGGCAAGGCGCGGAAGCGACTCATGTCCACCACGCGCTGTGTGTTCTACGGCTTCGTCGCCTACTCCGTCCTCTCCTTCGCCGCGGGCTCGGGAGGTTCGGGCTCCAGCGACGAACAGTCCCGGGACGTGACGGCGAAGGCGCTGGGGATACCCGCGGGCCAGTGGATCGTGGGCGCCGCCGGAGCCAGCCTTGTCGTGGCGGGTGCGTGGATCGCCGCCCGGGCGGTGCGGCGCAAGTACCGCAAGTATCTGAAGCTCGGCGAGATGTCGCCCCGGACGCGTCGCGCGGTCGACGCGGCGGGGGTGCTCGGCGGCGTGGCGCGCGGAGCGGTGTTCGCGGCGATCGGGGCCTTCGTCGTGCGGGCCGCCGTCGACTACGAGCCCGACAAGGCCAAGGGCGTGGACGACACACTCCGGTCCTTCACCGAAACCCCGATGGGCCCCTGGCTGCTGGCCTGCATCGCACTGGGCCTGGCCCTGTTCGGAGCGTTCTCCTGCGCGATGGCGCGGTGGCGGAAGGTGTGAGAGCGGCACGTCTGCGCGGGCCGGGTTCGCTCCTACGGCCTGAACTCACCACGGTTCGCGATGACTTGACGACGAGTCATGGACACCGTGCGGCGCGGGAGTTGAGGATGGAGTCCCCATCCGTAGGAGTTGTTCACATGCATAGACGACGCCTGCTCTCCGGCGCGGCAGCCCTCACCGGCTCCGCCGCCCTCGCGCCCTCGCTGACGGGCACCGCGCAAGCCGCGCCCCACGCCGCCCCGCGCGCCCCCTCACCCGTGCTGCCGACCCCGGCCGAGATCACCACGGTCCTGCGGCGCGTGGCCGACCAGTGGATCGCCACCCACACGAACTCCGGCGACAACGGCTGGGCCAACGCCACCTTCTTCAGCGGGCTGCTCGCCCTCCAGCGCCTGACCGGCAGCGCCCGCTACCTCAACTACGCCCGGAGCTGGGCGGAGAAGCACGCGTACGGCCTCAACGGGGGAGTGACCACCCGCCACGCGGACAACCACAACGCCGGACAGGCCTACCTCGATCTGTACGCCATCGAGCCCGACGCGCAGAAGCTCACCGCCATCGAGACGTCCCTGCGCCGCATGGTCTACACGGACCAGCCCGCCAAGAACGACGACTGGTGGTGGGACGACGCCCTCCACATGGCCATGCCGCCCTTCGCCCGCCTGGGCGCCCTCCGCCAGGACCCCCAGTACTGGGAGAAGCTGTACGCCCTCTACAACCACACCAAGCGCGTCGAGGGCGGCCCCGGCCTGTACTCCGCCGCGACGGGCCTGTGGTACCGCGACAAACGCTTCCTGCCCGGCGGCATCCTGTCCCCCTCCGGCAAGCCCGTCGTGTGGTCGCGCGGCAACGGATGGGTGGCGGGCGGACACGTCAAGACGCTCAAGGCCCTCCCGTCCACCGAGCGCCACACCGCCGAGTACCGCGACGCCCTGACCCGCCTGGTGAGGGCCTTGGCCGGCGTGCAGCGCACCGACGGCTTCTGGAACGTCAACCTCGCCGACGCCGCCCACCTGCCCGGCCCCGAGACCAGCGGCACTTCGTTCTTCCTCTACGGCACGACGTACGCGATCGCCGCCGGCTTGGTCGACCGGACCACCTATCTCCCTGTTGCCGCCCGAGCCTGGAACGGCATGGTCGGCACCGCTGTTCATACCGACGGCTTCCTGGGCTACGTACAGAACGTCGGCGACCGACCGGAGTCCAGCCAGCCCGTCACCTACGACACCACCGCGAACTTCGGCGTCGGCGCCTTCCTGCTCGGCGGCACCGAACTCGCCCTGCTGCCGCGCTAGTTCATGACGGTGCCCCCGCCGCTGGATCGCGGCGGGGGCACCTAGGGCCTGTTCTGAGTTCCCCCGCCTGCGCAGCGGCGCCCGGCACGCACCCTCGCCGCACAGCGCCCCAGGACAGGTGGCTCCGCCACATGACCTGTGGCGCCGCACGCCGAGGGCACGCACCGAACGCCGCTGCGCCCGCGCTCCGCGCGGACGACGGGGGAACTCAGAACAGGCCCTAACGCACGGACCGGTCAGGGCTGTGCGGTGAGCGTGAAACTCTGTGCGGCGGAGCCGTCGCACGCTCGCTGAGTGAGCTGAACGCTGTTCGTGGCAGCACTCGCCGCACTCAGGCACTTGCCGCTGTGGCGGGCCGTGAAGTGGTAGCGCCCGGTGCTCTCCTTCACCGGAAGCCACTGCTGGTTCTGCCCGCCTCCGTAAGCCCACAGCTGGAGCGCCGCGTTGTCGGCGGTCGAGACACCGGCCACGTCGATGACCTGCTGGGGGCTGGTCCGGATACCGGCCTGCCGGTAACCGCTGTCGGTCGAACGGAACTGGAACTGCTGTGCCTGCGTGCCGTTGCAGGCGTACTGCTGGATCGCGGTTCCGTTCGCCGTCGCGGCCGAACGGGCGTCCACACAGGTGCCGTTACCGGAGTTCGTCAGCGAGTACCAGGAGGTCTCGGAGATCGAGTCCTCCGGCGGGGTCGTGGTGTCGGCCCCACCCAGCCACTTGATCCCGTCCAGCAGGAACTGGTTCTGTGTCGCACTCGCGAACGTCGACGACAGACGCGTGTTGGTCGTGTAGTTCATCGCGTTGTGGCCGAAGTTCGCGTACAGCATCTTGTACTGCGTGTTGGTCCACACGATCGGGTAATAACCGCTGTACCACGTCTGGTTGGGATCCGTGCCCACGGGGAAGCCGCTGGCGTCGATCGAGGCCAGGATCTTGATGTTCGGGTTCTGCCGCAGATCGTTGGACCAGCTGTACCACTCGCTGACCGACGAGGTGAATGTGGCCGGCAGGTTCTTGGTGGACGCGTGCGTACGGTCCTCGACCTTCAGGACCGTTGCCGTCGGACCCCAGGTGTTCGTCGCGAAGTTGCCTGAGCCCAGCAAGGTGTTGTGGTACCACGACCAGGCCGACGCATTGGTCGTGAAGGCCGAGACATGGAAGCCCAGCCAGGCGCCGCCACCCCGCATGTACGTCTCGAACCCCGTCCGCTGGGCGGACGTCTGCGGCAAGTCGTCGAGGAACAGCACGACTTGGTACGCGTTGACGCCGCCGTTGCTGAGCAGGTCCCAGTTGTTGCTGGCCGTGTAGGTGAAGCCGTTGGCCGCGGCCTGCTTGGGGAACCAGTCGTTCGCATCCTTGACGAAGTCGATGTGCGCGGCGTCCCAGGTGCCGCTGTAGAGGGCGAGCACCTTGAACGGGTCAGCCGCCGTGCTCGCCTGGGCGGCAGGTGGTGCCGCCAGGCCGAGCAACGTCGCCAGCAGGACGAGAACCTTCAGTGCCGCACGTGCCGGACCGGAACTGCTGATACGCATGGACGATCCCTTCCGTACGCGTCAGGGGTAGTTGACGAGGTTGGCCACGTTGGTGGTGGAGTTGGACGGGCCGCCGGTGGAGTTGGCGACATGCCGGATCGTGCCCACGCCGCCCAGGGAGACGGTCACCATGTTCGTCAACCGGGTGCCGCCGTTGGTGGGCACCTCGTAGGCTCTCTCGGACGCGACGGCCGGGTTGACGTTGAAGTAGCAGTAGCTGCCGAGCCCCCAGGCCTGATGGCTGGTGACGGAGTCGGCGACCTTGTAGGCGGCGTAGCCCTGCGTGGATCCGTTCATCCAGGCGGCCTGGTTGGGCGGGTCGTACGGCATCTCGTTCTGGTAGAAGTACGTCTTGCCGCCGTTGCCGTTCCAGATCGTCTGGTACTTCTGGTAGTGCTCCACGAACAGCCCGTACATCGTGACGTTGTCGCCGTTGACGATGAGCCCGGTGTCCGCGGTATTGGTGGTCCATCCGACGCCGGTTCCGTGGTCGGCGCGCCAGATCCACATGTGGTCGCCGATGACGTTGTCACTGTTGACCACGAGGCTGGTGGTCGCCTTGCCCACGGCCGCGCCGCCGACACGGAAGTACACGTCGTGCAGGGACGTCGGGTTGGCGGTGTGCGTGGCGGAGGCGCCGGTCGGGCCGACCTCCAGCAGCGTCGGCGAGTTGGTCGTGCCCGCGTCGAAGAGGACGCCCGCGATCTTGACCCCGTCGACGTCGGCGACCTTCATGGCGGTGACGCCGTTGTCCGGGATGAAGGTGGCGAGGCCCAGTCCGAGGATGACCGTGTCCGCGCGGTTCACCTGCAGCGTCTGGTCCAGGTGGTAGACGCCCGGAGTGACCAGGAGGTTCTTGCCCTCGGCCAGCGCGGCGTTGATCTGGGAGGCGGTCGAGCCGGCCTTGACGATGTAGAACTGGTCCATCGGGAGCGAGCTCCCGGCGGTGCTGCCGCTCGCCCAGCTGGTTCCCGTGGAGTTCGACCGCAGGCTCGGCACGAACACCTGGTAGGCGCCCGCGCTGTCGACGTACAGGTACGGCTTCTCACGCGTGACCGGGCTCTGCGCGATCGTGGTGTTCGGCGGGCTGGGGAAGGTGTTGGCCGGTACGCCCTGGCTGCCGACGAAGACCATGTTCCAGTTGGAGCCGGTCCAGCTGCCGAGCTGCGAGTTGCGCGTCAGCCACTGCTGCTGGCTGCCGGAGTTCACCTGGCCGTCGATCTTGGTGTCGGCCATGTAGCCGCCGCTGGACCAGCCGCCGTCGTCCAGGGCGAGATTGCCGCGGACGTGCATGCGCCGGTAGGACGAGGCCTGGGACACGGCCCAACGGTCGCCGCCGCTCGTCGGGTTGACCGAGAGGTTCTCGGCGCCGCGCCAGAAGTTCTGGGTGGCGTTGCCCTGGAACCAGTCGGCCTCGGCGTGCACCGCGCCGTTGATCGTCACCGAGTCCGGGGACTGGCCAAGGCCGAGAACCTGCGTGTAGAAACCGACGTTGACGTCGGCGCTGTAGGTGCCCGGCTTGAACATCACGGCGTAGCGCTGGGAGCCGAACTGGTTGGTCTGCTGCTGCTGGAAGATGCTGTTCAGCCGGGTCTGGATGGTCGACGCCGACATCGACGGGTCGAACACGACCACGTTCGGACCGAGGTCGACTCCGGTGGACGGCGGGGTCACGGCGGCCACCTGGAACCGCTGGGCCGCGGACCCGTTGCAGGAGTACTGCACCAGCTGCACGCTGTCCGCCGTCGACGCGCTCGGCACGTCCAGGCACTTGCCGCTGTTGCGGTTGACGAAGTGGTAGTTGCCGGCGCCCTCGTCCACGGGCAGCCACTGCTGGTTGTTGCCACCGCCGTACGCCCACAGGTGGACGAGGGCGTTGTCGGCCGTGGAGACGTCGCTCACGTCAACGACCTGGTTGGTGTTGTTGCCGTTGCCGATCCGTACGTAGCCGTCGCTGGTGGTCGTCAGACTCCACTGCTGGGCCGTGGAACTGTTGCACGTGTACTGCTGTACCGCGGTGCCGTTCGTCGTCGCGGCGGACCTGGCGTCCAAACACTTGCCGCTGCCGGCGTTGACCACGGTGGCCATCCCGGTGGGCAGCGCGGCGACCGCCGCGACCGCCTCGTCCTGCTGGGCGAGCGTGAGTCCGGTCACCGTGCTCGCCATGAGGGCGACCGCGGTGAGGAGTTTCGGTATCCGGTGACGGCCGGACTCTCTCTTGGGTCTGGGCACGGGTTTCTCCTGTGTGGAAGGGGGGTGGAAACGAGGAGGTGCGGACTGTGTCCGTCAGCCGGTGTACCTGGCGAAGATGCTGGTGAACTGCCAGGCGCTCTGGGCCACACCCGAGCAGGTGTCGTCGTTCGGGTAGGCACCGGAGCAGGGACGGTCACGGTTGACCGACCAGAACGTCAGCCGTGCCAGGTGGTGCAGCTGCGCATAGCTGAGGATGGTCTCGAAGTTGGCGGGGGTGACCGTCTCGTTGACGTCGGTGATCCCGTTCATGGACGAGATGCCCATGCCCCGGTACGCCTGGTCGTCGGTGTACCCGTAGGCGTTCTTGAGCGCCGTCTTGAGACCCTCGGCCGCCTGGATGGTGAGCGTGCCCATGTTCTGGCCGGCTCCGCCGAAGTCGAACGGCATGATCGTCCAGCCGTCCACGGTCAGACCGGAGGCCGCGGCCCGGTTGATGAGGCCCGTGTCGGGGCCGCTCTGCCCGGTGCCGATGGTGACGTACACCTTGATGCCGGGGTTGTTCGCCTTGATGGTCTTCAGCGCGTCCACGGTGCGCTGCTGGACCGTCGTGTTGCTGTAGGCGTCGGCCTCGATATCGATGTCAATGGCCTTGAGCGCGTACGCGTTGATGACCTTCTGGTACGCCGCCGCCAGCTCGGCCGCGCTGGAGCAGGAACTCTCCAGCTTGTTGCCGCTGTAGCCGCCGAACGAGGGGATGACGTCGCCGCCGTTCGCCCGCACGGTGTTCACGGTCGTCTGGTCGACCCCGCCGGTCAGCGCGCGGCTGCCGTCCCACTGCGGGTTGCAGTAGCCGTTGCTGAGGACGAACGCCAGGGTGAACCACTTGACGCCGGTGGCGTTCATGACGGTGGTGGGGCTGGGCGGGCTGCCCCAGCCGTTGTAGATGTACGGGGCCACCGCCATCGGCGCCGAGGTGGTGGGCGGCGGGGTCGTGTCCGCGGCGGGCGCGGTCCACTTCTGGTTCGCGGCGCCGCTACAGGTCCAGATCTGGATGGGGGTGCCGTTGGCCGAAGTGTTGCCCGTGACGTCGGCGCACTTGTTGGACTGCGTACCGACCAGGTCGCGGGCCGAGGAGACCGTCCACTTCTGGTTCGCGCTGCCGGCACAGTCCCACAGCTGGAGCCTGGCCCCGTCCGCGGTCGAATTGCCGGTGACGTCAAGGCACTTGCCGAGGGCCCGTATGGTCCCGTCGGAGCCGACCGTCCACTGCTGGGCGGCGGTGCCGTTGCAGTCGTAGAGCTGTACGGCCGTGCCGTTCGTGGAGCTCGCCCCGGCGACGTCCAGGCACTTGCCGGCGAGGCCGGTGATCGTGCCGGTGGCGGCCGCGGCGGGTGAGGCGCTGAGGGCGCCGACGGAGAGAGTGAGCATGACCGTGGCGAGCGTGCCGCGCAGTGCGGCGGAGCGCGCAAGGGATTGTCTGGCCATCAAGAGGATCACAGCCCTTCACACGTGGCTGAAGTGGGGGGTTCACGTCCGTGAGCGATGAACGCATTCATGGGACGCTGGTGATCGGTGAACCTATTGGTCTGAACCAGGCACGTCAAGACGTAAACTCAAGATGTGAATTAAGGGGGCCTTGAAAGTGAAGTGGACCTTGAAACGGGCCGCACGCACCAGGAGTTGAAGGATTCACAGCCGCTCGTGATATTTCATGAGCTCAACGGGGCGTCCCACGACTCCACACTCGCGCCCCGGTTGGACAACGCCCCGCTCGTACCAGCCCACCCACCCCCCGACGACTCCCAGTGGTGCTGCCCCATGAACGACCGCACGTTCCGACTCCCGCGCCGCGAAACCGTGATCGGCGCGGAACGCCTCCTCTTCTTCGGTGACGCCGTGTTCGCGATCGCCATCACACTGCTGGCGTTGGACATCACGGTTCCCGAAGGGCTCGCCGACTCCGAGGTCGGTGCGGCGTTGCGGGACGCCGTGCCCAAGATGGGCGCGTACCTGCTGAGCTTCGCCGTGATCGGTGCGCTCTGGCTGGCACAGCACGCGGTGTTCCGCCTGGTAGCGACGCTCGACCGCTGGCTGCTCAACCTCTATCTGGCCCTGCTCGCCGTGGTCGCCGCGCTCCCGTTCCCCACCCGGCTCATCAGCGAGTACGGCGACACGACCGCGGGCACCGCGTTCTACGCCGCCAACATCGCCCTCGCCCTCGCGCTGCTCGCCGCGATGACCGCCTCTCTGCTGGTGCGGCCGTCCCTCGCCGTGGCGGGCGCGGAGCCCGGGCGCATCAGGGGTTCCCTCCGGCGCAGCCTGTTTCTGTTCGGCGTCTTCGCCACCTCGATTCCGGTGGCCTTCGCCTCTCCCACGGCCGCCAAGTACTGGTGGCTCCTGGCGATCCTGTCGAGCCTGCTGGTCCGGAGTCCCAAGACGCCGGACCAGCAGGCGCCGGGGGTTACGGGAACAACTGCCTGAGGAAGGCGTTGTCGTACACCCGGTGCGGGTCGAGGCGGTCCAGTACGCCTGCCGTCTGCTCCCAGTCCGGTCCCGCGCCGTCGTCGAAGGAGGCGGGGACGACGGAGCCGATCACCTCCTGGTCGGACCATGCGGCCTCGTCCGTGTAGGCCCAGCCCTTGGACCACTCGACGCGGGTGAGGGCGTACCCGCCGTCGTACGTCGTGAGCAGGAAGCGCTCCAACTCCCGGTAGAACGCGGGCGCGTCGGCGGTGCCCGGCAGGGTGAGCACGTCCAGCCAGACGGCCGTGTCCCACTCGGGGTGGTCGGCCCGCGGCCGCAGCGCCGACAGCAGAGGGGCGCGGGCGTCCGTCGAGTCTGCGTCGGACGGCTCGTCGAGGCCGGTCACCCGGATCTCGACCGATCCGTTGACGGGATAGCTTCCGCGGGCGGCGTAGGTCGTGAG
Organism: Streptomyces sp. NBC_00038; assembly: GCF_026343635.1. NCBI lineage: Bacteria > Bacillati > Actinomycetota > Actinomycetes > Kitasatosporales > Streptomycetaceae > Streptomyces > Streptomyces sp. NBC_00038. Next base: position 488,986 of record NZ_JAPELQ010000002.1, on the reverse strand, counting down.
CAAGTCCCGGTAGAACTCGGTGAACTCGGCGATGACACGCTGCACGTCGGCTCGTGAGGTGTGCACGGCATAGCCGTTGGCGGTCACCCGCAGGGTGGTGGGCTTGAGGTAGAGCAGCGTGTTCTTGGACGGCCCCCAGATGTCCGCGGACAGCGTGGCGGTCAGTCCCACGGCGGCCGCGGTGAACTGTGCGGTGCCCAGGACCGGAGCCAGGTACCAGGCCGCGTCGGACACGATCCGTCCGGCGAGGTCGGCCACCACTGTGGGGACGTTGTCCGAGAAGGGGTAGTTGTACGGCGAGGTCACGCGGCGTGAGGTCAGCGGCTTGCTGGGGGCGACGCTCCACACCTTCAGCCAGGGGAACTCGGTGAAGGCGAACCAGATCGCCTCCGCGCGCCCGGCCTCGTCCAGGAAACTCGCGAAGGTACGTCCGCCGCTGTCGCCGCCCGGCGCCGCGAAGAGCTCGGCGGCGGAGATGTCGGTACGGCTGACACAGCGCAGGTTGGTGTTCGCGCCCGCGCGCAGCACGACCTCGGTGATCAGAGCGCGGCCCAGATGGGTGAGGAGCGCCGCGCAGTCCGGGTCGTCCCGTCCGTAGGTGCGCAGCACATAGGCGTCGCTGTCCGCGTCCCAGACCACCGCCGTCAGCGACAGCACGAGATTGCTGAGCGAGCCGTACGTGTGTCCGGGCAGCCTGCTCTCGCCGTCGGCGGGAACCGCGGTGCCGTGGGCGTCGATGGCCAGCGCGCCGCCGAGCGTCAGGTCACCGGGGGCGGGGGTCGCGGTGAGGCCGAGCCCGCGGTCCTCCAGGAAACCGAGCAGCGTCTCAAGGGTGACGCCCGTGCCGGCCCGGACGGCGGCGGGGGTGGTGGACTCCAGCGAAAGACCGGCCAGGCCGGGGACGGTGTCGACCAGCAGCACGGGGGCGTCCGCCTCGGTCCCCTCCGGGATGGTCAAGGGCGACCAGCCGTGGGAGGAGCCCCGCGCGCGCACGGTCCAGCCCTGCTGCCGGGCCCAGTTGACCACCTGGACGACCTGGTTCGCGTCGCCGGGCGCGCAGGCCCACAGTCCGGCGGCGGTGATCTCCCCGGCCCAGTTGCGGTACGCCGACCGGTAGAGGTCCACCTCCTCGGGGAACCCTGGCAGATCGACGGCCGCCTCGGCCCGGCCCTGGATCACGACTTGGGTCCCGGCGGCGAGCGCGGCGGCGGTCAGCAGGAACCCTCGGCGCGACCATGCGGAGGGCCCTTCACCTCTTGAAGATTCGGTCATGTGTTCCACGCTAGGCAGCGGTTGACACGAATAAGCCCACTGTCGAAGCGCTTCACTCATTCGAGTGACAAACCCTCATAGGAGGTTCATTGCGGGCGCACAGATACGGCCGGTGGGGTGGCGTCCTGCACGTGGGCGGGGAGATGCCAGACTGACGGCATGGACGAGCGCGTATTCGGCAGGTCAGGTCAGCAGGCTTCGGTCACCGGTCTCGGCACGTGGCAGTTGGGGGCGGACTGGGGCGATGTGAGCGATCAGGACGCCCTGGCCGTGCTGGAGGCGGCGGCCGAGTCCGGGGTGACCTTCTTCGACACGGCCGACGTGTACGGCGACGGGCGGAGCGAGCAGACGATCGCGGCCTTCCTGCGCGGCAGGCCGGACCTGCATGTGCTGGTCGCCACCAAGATGGGCCGCCGCGTCGACCAGATCCCGGAGAACTACGTCCTCGACAACTTCCGCGCCTGGAACGACCGCTCCCGCCGCAACCTCGGCGTCGACCGCATCGACCTGGTGCAGTTGCACTGCCCGCCGACGCCGGTCTACTCCTCCGACGAGGTGTTCGACGCCCTCGACACACTCGTCGAGGAAGAGCGGATCGCCGCGTACGGCGTGAGCGTCGAGACGTGCGAGGAGGCGCTGACGGCGATCGCCCGCCCTCATGTCGCGAGCGTCCAGATCATCCTCAACCCGTTCCGCATGAAGCCCCTGCGGCAGGTGCTCCCGGCGGCGCAGGAGGCGGGCGTCGCCATCATCGCCCGTGTTCCGCTGGCCTCCGGCCTGCTCTCCGGCAAGTACACCAAGGACACCGTCTTTGCGGCGGACGACCACCGCACGTACAACCGTCACGGAGAGTCCTTCGATCAGGGCGAGACCTTCTCCGGCGTCGACTTCGCGACCGGCGTGGAGGCGGCGGCCGAGTTCACCGCCCTCGCCCCGGAAGGCGCCACCCCCGCCCAGCTGGCGCTGCGCTGGATCATCCAGCAGCCCGGCGTGACCACGGTGATCCCGGGAGCCCGCTCCCCGGAGCAGGCCCGCGCCAACGCGGCGGCGGCAAAGCTGCCCGAGCTGTCGCAGAAGACCCTCGACGCGGTCGAGGACCTCTACGAGCGGCGGATCAAGGAGCAGGTAGAGGGGCGCTGGTAGCTGCTGCCGGGTTCGGGGTGGTGGGGACGGTTGTCGCCCGAGGGGGCTTGACGGGCACCGGGCGTACCGACTGGCTGATCACGTACGACGCGCGCTGGGGGAGACCCTTGCGGTAGCCGTCCGCCCGCCGCAGGCCCCCTCGGCTCGCGGGGCAGACGGCAGCGCTCGTGAACCGGCGGCGCGCTCGACGATCCCTCCTGTGCCGGGAGGGATCGTCGGACGGCGCACTCCTCGCGTAGTCGCCCGGTCGGCAGCCGACTGCGCGGCTGTCGCTCAGCCGGCAGTCACCCGGCGTCGAACTGCCGGGCCCCGGACAGCTATTGGCCGCCACCCGAGTGATCCCCCTGCCCCCGGGGAGCCTCGGCCCCCGAGAGCGCGCCGAGCTGCCGGTCGTGCAGGCGGCTCAGCAGCAGCACCGAGACGGTCGCCCCGATCAGGGCGCAGAACATGTCCCAGTGGGTGTCCCACACATCTCCCTGCGTGGCCAGGAAGTCGTCCGCCGCGTGGCCGCCGATCACCGCCGTACCGTCGTGCGCGTGCCAGGCGGAGACGGCCAGGCCCGCGCCGACCGCCACCACGAGAACGACCGGGAGAATCCTCCGGGGGGTGCGTTCCGACGTGGGGTCATCGAGCGTCGGCAAGGCCTCGTTCATCGGGCGACGCAGGAGCGAGGCGAGGTGAACTCCGGTCATCGGCGGTCTCCTTGGTCCAGGTGGCCCCATGCTGCTGGAGCACGCGACCGGGGATATGAGTACGCCTACTCACTTCACCGCGAGCTGTTGCCGGGAGGGCGACCCGGTCTTCTCCGCGCCCGCGGTGCATTCACCCTGCCTTCATCACCCGGACTCACGGGTCACTTCCCGCCCTCCCGGCAGCCGCCTATCCTCGCGCCCATCCCGGCCCGCCCCTACCTGTCGGAAGGTGACCCTCGTATGCGCCCCCAATGGCTGCGCAGAGCAAGACGGTTCGGCACCCGGTCCGCCGCCGTGGTCGCGACCAGCGCCCTGGCCCTGGCCGTCCCGTTCCCGGCCGATTCAGCCGTTCTCACCGAGCGGCCGGTCTCCTACGTCGACCCGCTGATCGGTTCGTCCAACGGCGGCAACACCTACCCCGGTGCCACCCTCCCGCAGGGGATGATCGCCTGGTCCCCGACCAGTACCACCGGCGACCAGACCAGCACGGGTGCCGCCAACGGCTACCAGTACGACGCGACCCGCATACGAGGTCTCAGCCTCACCCACGTCAACGGCGCCGGCTGCAACCCCGGCGCGGCAGGCGACGTACCGGTCATGCCGTTCGTCGGCGACGTCACGTCCTCGCCCTCGGCGGACACCAAGGACGCGGTCTACGCCGCCGACTTCACTCACGCCGAGGAGAAAGCCGTACCCGGGCGCTACACGCTCGGCCTCAAGTCCGGTGCCACCGCGGATCTGGCGGTCAGCAAGCGGGCCGGTGTAGCCGACTTCACCTTCCCGGGCGACCGTCCGGCCAACCTGCTCTTCCGCGTCTCCAACTCCCTCAACGGCAGCGAGGACGCCCACGTCGAGATCGACGCCGCGCAGCGCAAGGTGACCGGCTGGGTGCTCACCGGCGCGTTCTGCGGCCGCCGCGCCAACGGCGGCACGAACAACCGCAAGAGCTACTACAAGCTGTACTTCAGCGCGTCCTTCGACCGTGACTTCTCCTCTGTCGGCACCTGGAAGGACGGCACGCTCTCCGCGGGCTCGACCTCCACCTCGGGCGGGGAGGGGTACGCCACCGGGGCGGACCGCGCGGGACGCGGTTCCGGCGGATACGTCGGCTTCGACACGAGCTCCGACAACGATGTCCGGATGCGGGTCGGCATCTCGTACGTCAGTCTCGACGGCGCCGAGGCCAACCTCCGCGGGGAGATCGCACCGCGTGCGAGCGTCGCGGCGGTGGCCGACGCCGGTGCCCGCGCCTGGGACCGGGAACTGAGCACCGTCCGTGTGGGCGGCGGCAGTTCGGCCCAGCGCACCGCCTTCTACACGGCGCTCTACCACTCGCTCATGCAGCCCAACCTGATCAGCGACGGCGACGGCCGGTACTACGGCGTGGACGGCGCGGTGCACCGGCTGGCCCGCGGTCAGCAGGCGCAGTACAGCAACTTCTCGGGCTGGGACCAGTACAGAGCGCAGATACAACTCCTCGCCCTGCTGAAACCGAGGATCGCGGGCGACTTCGCGCAGTCCCTCTACAACTTCGCGCGGCAGAACGACGGAGTCTGGGACCGCTGGGTGCACATCAGCGGCGCCACCCATGTGATGACGGGCGACCCCTCGGCGGCGACGCTGGCCACCTTCTACGCCATGGGCGTGCGCAACTTCGACTACGAGGGAGCCTTCGACTCACTCGTACGACAGGCCACCGTGCCGCGCGACGAAGGGCTCTCCGACGCGGGCTGCCCGGGACAGTGCGTGGGCCAACGCCCCAACCTCGCCCAGTACTTGACATCGCGCTACGCGGCGCAGGACGTGTGCCACTGCTGGGGAGGCGCCGCCGAGACCCTGGAGGACGCCGTCGCCGACTCCGCGCTGGCGAAGTGGGCCGATCTCCTTGGCCGGGACCAGGAGGCCGCCGTCTTCACCGAGCGGGGTGCCTACTGGGACAACGTCTTCAACCCCGCCGCCACGGCCGGCGCCGGCTACATCCAGGCACGCAAGCTCGACGGGTCTTGGGTGACTCCGTTCAGCCCGGGAAGCGACCTCGGGTTCGCGCAGGGCACCAGCGCCACGTACACCTGGATGGTTCCGCAGGACGTGCAGGGGCTGGCCGCCGCGATGGGTGGCCGCGACGAAGCCGCCGCACGCCTCGACGGCTTCTTCCACAAGGCGGACGGTTCCTGGTCGCTCCGGGGCGGCGACCCGCTGCGCTACGACGCCACCAACGAACCCGGCATCCACGCGCCCTGGCTCTACAACGCCCTGGGACAGCCCTGGAAGACCCAGGAGACCGTCCGCGAGATCATCGACACGGTCTACGGCACCGGCCCTTCGGGTCTGCCGGGCAACGACGACCTCGGCACGATGTCCGCCTGGTACGTCTTCTCCGCCCTCGGCCTGTATCCCCAGACCCCGGGCAGCGCCTCCATGCTTCTGAGCGCTCCGCTCTTCCCGAGCGCGGTCGTGGACCGGCCGGGCGGAACCGACATCACCATCAGCGCACCCGGCGCCGACGCCACGCACTCCTACATCGACGCCGTACGGGTCAACGGGCGTACCACGCAACGCTCGTGGACCGGCGCCGACCTCACGACGAAGGGCGGCACCCTCACCTTCCGGCTCGCCGAACAGCCCAACACCCAATGGGCGACCGACCCGGCGGACCTGCCTCAGTGATCCGCGCGGCCCCGCGAGAGAAGTTCTCGCGGGGCCGCACCCCGATCACTGCTGGGGAGCAGCGCTCCGAAGAGCGGCGATGCACGAACCGATCGCCTGCTGGAGCTCCTCCAGACGCTGCACCATGTCGTCCTCGTAGATGTCGTCGGCGTCGTCGAAGGTGAGCTCCTCGAACACCTTCGTGGCCTTCTGCAGGCTGCTGTAGAACTTCGTCCGGCGCTCCTGGACGCGTAGTTCGGGGTCGGCCTGGACCGTCTCGACCACCATGTTCTTCATGGTGTCGTACGCGTCGGTCGCCCACTCGCCGGCGTCCTCGCCCTCGTCCAGCTCGTCGAGGAGGGACAGGTGCCGTTCGGCCTCGGAACGCAGTTCGGCCGGGGCGTCCAGGGTCTGCCCGGCCGGGGTCTTGATCTGGCCCTTCTCCGCGATCTGGCGCACATAGCCGATCCGGTCGGCCGCCCTGGTCTCGGTGGCGACCGCCTTCTTGAGATCGTCGGTGCGGGCGATGTCCCGGGCCAACTCGGTCTGGAGCGCCGGGTCCTCCTTCAGCCGGTCCAGGAGCGCGTGCCGCGCCGCCTGGGCGGTGGACGGGTCGCCGAGGATCGCGGCCCGCAGCGCGGTAGGGTTCTCGGCGACCTCAAGGGCCTTGGTGGGCCGGATGCCCTCGGCCTGGGCGGCCTCCGCGATGGCGGTGCCGCGCTCGGAGGCGGCGCTGGAGCGGGAGACGTAGTACGTGTGCCACACCTCTGCGTCCGGCAGCTCGATGTCCTGGCCCGGGGCCAGCCCCTCGAACTGCGGGACGAGACCGTCGTCGGCCGCCTTGTCCCATGCCTTGTAGTAGCGCATGACGCGCTCGGGCGAGCATCCGGCCAGCTCGGCGAAGTCCTTCGCGGAGATCTTCGGCGTCTCGTCCGCGGACTGCCCGCCGGGCCGCACGCTGCGCGCCACCTTCAGGGCGAAGCTCCAGCCGCCGGTCCGCGCGTAGGCCCCGAAGTCGCGTGCGTCACGCGACACTTCGGGATCCAGCGCGTCGAAACGCGCGTCTGATTCTTCGGACGGAGCAATGGCTACGGTCACCGGGAACTCTCCTGGGTCGGTGCGGCGTTCAGATCACTGAGGATGAAGCTTTGGCCGAAGCTTCAGCCGTTAGCAAGCAGAACCACGAGTAAAACGGAAACAAGCGGACACACAAGTAAAACCGAAACGAGCAAGCCGGAAACGACGCGATGTGATGACCTTCACCCCGATGTGGCGGAAAGTGATGAATTCCTTACGGTCGTGAAACGTACGGGTGGGCGTAGAGCATCGTGAGACCGCAGGAGGATCTTTCGTGCGACCGTTCACTCTCAACTACGCCTTGCCCACAGGGCAGTCGGCCGTGACAGCCGCGTACCACTTCGATGTCTCACTCCAACTGAACGTGCTGCCCGACGGCCGACCGGCCGTCAGCGATCGTGCGCTCCTCCTGGCCTCCGGAACCACGACCTCCACGGCCGGCTCCCAGACGCACTTCGACGACTGACGGCCGCCCGCGCGCATGACGGTACTCATTCTCACAGCCGAACAGGACGTCACCGCCGACATGGTGGTGGCCAAACTGCATGAACAGGGCGTGCCCATGGTGCGTCTGGACCCCGCCGACGTGCCCGGCAAGGCCGTGCTGTCCGCCGACTACGCCCATGGCGACTTCGACGGCTATCTGTCGGTCAACGGCCATGTGCTCAGCATGGGCGGCCTGCGCTCCGTGTGGGTGCGCAGGCCGGGCGAACCGGCGGCGCACGCGGCCGATCCCTCGCCGTGGCTCACCGCCGAGACCAGGCAGGCCCTGTTCGGGATGCTCTACTCCGCCGCGACCCGCTGGATGAACCACCCGCGCAGCGCCGAGCAGGCCCGGCACAAGCCCTGGCAGCTGCGGGTCGCGCACAGCAGCGGCTTCGCGGTGCCGCCCACCATCATCACGACCGCTCCACGGGTCGCCCAGCAGTTCGTCGAGGAGTACCGCGACGTGGTCGTGAAGTCGGCCTCGGGGCCTCCGCCGGGCGAGCCGCCGGTGGCCCTGCCCACCACGCTCATCGGACCCGACACGGACTTCTCCGGCGTCGCGGTCGGCCCGGCGTTGCTCCAGCAGTACATTCCCAAGTGCGCCGACATCCGGCTCACCGCCATCGGCTCCCGCCTGTTCGCGGCCCGCAAGACCGCCGTGCCCGAGCAGGTCGACGGGCGTTTCGGCGACACAGGACACACCTGGGAGCCCATCGCGGTGCCCGGCCGTATCGCCCGCTCCGTCCACGAGTACCTCACCTTCACCGGACTGGCGTACGCCGCCTTCGACTTCGCGGAGGACAAGGAGGGCGTCTGGTGGTTCCTGGAGGGCAACCAGGGCGGCCAGTTCGGCTTCGTCGAGCTGGAGACGGGCCAGCCCATCGCCGAAGCGGTCGCCCTGTGGCTGTCGCAGCGAAGACCCGATGCCCGTGCCCCCGCAGGGCGGAGATGACCCGTGCCCTGCGGCAGCTCACCGGATCACTCCGGCTGGAAGGACTGGAAGAACACGTCCAGCGCCTCCTGGTTGGCGGAGTCGTTCCATTCGTCGGCCGGGGTCGTCCAGCGCAGGGAGAAGCCCTCGCTGTCACCGATGAGGAATCCCCGGCCGAGCGTGCGCTCACGGACCCCGTCGGACACGGAGAACCACTCCATGTCGGCGCCCTCGAAACCGCGGTAGTCCACGGCGCGGATGTCACCCACCCGCTCGTAGTCGGTGGACTCGCTCCGCAGTGATGGCTCCAGCTGTGCCCAGACCTCGACGGGGTCGGGGCCGAGCCGGGTGCTGTAGGTGACGGCCAGCGTGCGCGGATCCCCGCTCGCGCCGAAGGTGACGCGGTAGGAGAGGTCGGAAGTCCCGTTGGTCCGCAGGGGTTTCCAGCCCGTGGGCAGGTCGATGGAGAAGCCCTCGGGCGCGTTGTAGGTGGAGAAGGTGGACGACGGTGTCTCTTCGACAGTGGGAGAGGGAGACGCCGGGGTCGAGGCCGCCGGTGGCCTCTCGGGGGCGGTGGCCGTATCGGTGGGTGCCGCGGACGGAGTGCCGGAAGCGGCCGGCGGGGATCCGGAAGCGGTCGGCGAAGGTGCGGAGCCGGACGCGGAGGTGTCGTCGTCGGGCAGCCCGCCCGCCGCGGTGAGCACCGCGAAACAGACGACGGTGACGACCAGCGCCCCACCCACCAGAACCGGCCGGCTGACAGTGCGTCCGCCAAAGGTCCGCCCCGTTCGCTGGGCGGCACCGTAGGTGTCGCGGAAGACGGGCAGTTGCGCCGTGGGCGCCGAGTCGTCGAGTTCCTGCTTGAGGATGCGGGTCAGCGCCTCGCGCACGACCGGCTCTGGCACCCGTTCGAGCAGATCCCGGCGCAGGAGTCCCTGAATGGCGGGGCTGAGCGGGCCCGCCTTCGCCGGCTGCCGGATGGGCAGCCGGTCCACGGCGCGGAGCGTGGCATCGAGCCGTCCACGGTCCCGGATGGGCGGCCGCCCCTCGACCATCGCGTACATCATCGCGCCCAGGGCCCACAGGTCCGCCGCCGGTCCGGTGCTCTCGCCGCGCGCCTGCTCCGGGGATGCGTACGACGGCGCGGTCACCCGTGCCGAGCAGGTGGCCCCCATCAGGCCGAAGCCGCTCACCGTGACCGAGCCCTGGTCGTCCACCCAGATCTGCCCCGGGCTGAGATCGCCGTGTGTCTGCCCGTGGCGATGAGCCGCGGCGATGACATCGAGGAGACCGAGCCCGATGCGGGCGGTCCGGATGTAGTTCACCGGACCCTTCCCGAGGAGCGCGCTCAGCGGGACTCCGGGGGACCGCTCCGTGACCGTCCACAGGAAATCGTTGTCCTCGATCACGTCGACGACGGTGGACACCTTGCCGGGGCAGACCAGTCCCATGCGCTCGGACTCGCGCAGGATCCGGGCGGCGGTACGGTGCTCCGCCTGCTCCCGCAGATGGTCGGGGAGCCGTGACCTGGTCAAGGTGACCGGACGCTCGAACTCGACGTCCTGGCCGTGCCAGCCGTCCCGGCCCTCCTCCCGGTGGACGACCTCCAGGAGGCGGTATCTGCCGGCGACCAACTCGTCCGTGGGGTCTTGCACCTTGACCATGCTCATCCCTCGCTGCGCGCACCGGGCTCTCACCTTTCCTGGAAGTACGCAGGGGGTGACGATGAGTGTTCAAAGGAAGACGGATCGGGCACCCGCTTTTTTCGCGCAGGGCTCACCCCACGGTGGTCCTGCCTATGTAGGAGTCGGCGAAAGCGGCCGCCGCGGCGGGCGATCCGAGGATCCGCCGCAGCCGGGCACCCGCGGATCCGGCCCGGAAGGGTTCGCCCGACGACGGCCCGTGCAGCAACTCCGCGAACCACCGCGAGAATTCCTGGTACTCCCAGACACGCGCGAGGCAGGCCGCCGAATAGCCGCGCAGTGCACTGCCGTTGCCCGTCCCGTAGTACGCGAGGAGCCCGTCGGCCAGGAGCAGCGCGTCGTGCAGCGCGAGGTTCATGCCCTTCGCCGCTATCGGCGCGACGAGGTGGGCGGAGTCGCCCGCCAGGAACAGCCGCCTGTACGTCATCGGCTCCACGACGTAGCTGTGCATGTCGAGCACCCGCTTCTCGATCAGCGGGCCCTCGGTGAGCGGCGGGGCGCCGTTCACCGCAAGGCGGGCGTGGAGTTCCGACCACACGCGTTCGTGCGGCCAGTTCTCCGGGTCCTCGCCGGGCGCGACCTCGAGGTAGTAGCGGGTGACCTGCGGGCTCCGGGCCATATGGGCGGCGAAACCGCGCGGGTTGATGCCGAAGACGACGCAGTCGGAGGACGGCGGCGCCTCGGCGAGAAGCGCCAGCCAGCCCACTCCGTAGTCGTACCGGGCGACGGTGCCCTGATCCGGGGTCACGTAGGTGCGCGTCACGCCGCGCGCGCCGTCGCAGCCCGCGATGATCTCGCAGTCGATACGGCGGCGCTCACCCGTCGCCGGGTCCGTGTACAGCACCGAGGGCCGGTCCCCGTCGATGCCGTGCAGCGCCACATCGCGTACGCCGAAACGGATGTCGCCGCTGCGCACGTCGGCGTACTCGCGCACCAGGTCGGTCACAAGGAGCGGCTGCGGATAGACGAAGTGCCGGTCCCCGGTCAGCTCGGCGTACCGGAACCGGTGACGCTCGCCGCCGGTCCGGAACTCGCACTCGCTGTGCGCCTGCGCCCGCTCCACGAGCCGGCCGGCCAGCCCCCGCTCCTGCAGCGCGCGCACCGCCCACTCCTCGATGAACCCCGCCCGGGGCCGCTGTTCGATGAACTCGCGGCTCTCGGTCTCCAGGACCACGCAGTCGACGGACGCGGCCCGCAGGATGTTGCCGATGGTGAGACCGGCCGGTCCCGCGCCGACGATGACGACGGGGACGCGCTGTACGGGGGTGGGGGTGGGGGAGGTCACCCGAACATTATGGCGATGCTCCGTCAGCGCCGGACACCTCCCCCAGGAGTCGCCCGAGCGCCCTCTATCCGTCGCCCCGCGCCACGAACTCCCAGCCCCCGTGCGGCACTTCGTACACGATGAATCCCCGGTCCGAACGGACGAACACCGCTCCGTCCGGAGCCGTCACGGCCGAACGGGCGGCCGCCGGCACATGCACCTCGGCCGTCGCCCCGACCGGCACCGTGACCGACAGCCGAGTCGTCCCGTCGACGAGGGACCACGCGGCTTTCGCTTGCCCGCGCACCGTGTGCACCGACGTGCGGGCCCAGTTCACGCCCGTGCGGCCGTCCGGCCGGACCGTGAAGGTGCGGTAGCCCGCGTCGCCGGGACGCAGCCCTGCCACGCTCTCGTAGAGCCACTGCACGACCGTGCCCTGGAAGTAGTGGTCCCTGGACCGGGAGTCGAGGGGCCACATCTCCCACATGGTGTCGGCGCCGTGGTCGAACCAGTAACCCCAACTCGGGTACGAGCGCTGGGTGGCGATCGCGTGCGCCACTTCGGGATGCCCCTGCGCGGACAGTTCGCGCAGCAGCACGCTCGTGCCCAGCGCCCCGGTGTTGAGATGGTTGCCGCGCTGGGCGATGTCGGCGAGGAGCGAGTCGACGACGCTCGCCCGCGCGCCCGGCGGGACCAGTCCGAAGGCGAGTGGAACGCAGTTGTTCGTCTGGCGGTAATCGGGGTCCTTCGCGGTGCGGTAGTGCCCGTCGGGCCCGAGGAACGCCGCGTTGAACGCCTCCTTGAGGCCGCCCGCGACCTCGCGGTAGCGCGTCGCGATCCCGTCGTCGCCCAGGAGGTCGGCGAGTTCCGCCGTCCCGGTCAGCGCGCGATGCAGATACGCGGTCGCGGTCAGCCGGGTGTCCTCCGGTGGATTGCCGCCGTAGCCCGGCGGCAGATAGTCGCCGAGAGCGGTCACCGCGAGCCCGTCCCTGAGACGGGAGATCTCCCAGTCCAGGTAGCGGGTGAGCGGCGCCCAGTGGTCCCGGGCCAGCCGCTCGTCGCCGTACACGCGGTACATCTCGCGTACGAGGAAGGGGTACACAGTCGTCCACTCGGGGGACGGGCCGAGCTCACCGTAGCCCCAGCCGCCGCTCGGCACGATCACCGGCAGCTGCCCATCGGTGTTCTGACTGTCCCTCAGGTCGCCGAGCCACTTCGACAGGAAGCGGTGCACCCCGAACGCGTACGCCATGACGGGCGCACCCAACTGGGCGTCACCGGTCCAGCCGTTCTTCTCGTACATCGGCGTGTCCGTCGGGATGCCGTGCAGATTGTTGAGGACGGTACGCCGCATCGCCCGCTCCAACTGCTCGTAGAACGGCTCGGAACAGGCGAACGTGCTCGTCGCCGCCACCCGCGTGTGCACGACGCGGCCCAGCACCTGGGAGGGGTCGGGCTTCTCGGGCAGTCCGCTGATCTGTACATAACGGAAGCCCTTGTAGGAGAACTTGGGCTCCCACACCTCGTCGGCACCGCCGCCCGCGCACACGTACTCGTCCGTCTGGAAGCGGCCCGGCACATGCCCGGTCTCCGCGTACACACTGCCGTCGGAGTTCAGCTTCTCGCCGTGCGTCAGGCGAACCGTGGTCCCGGCCTCGGCCCGCACGGTCAGCCTCGACCAGCCCGCCAGGGTCCGGCCCATGTCGACGACGTACACCCCCTCGGTCAACTCACCGATGGCGACCGGGCGTACGGTCTCGATGACCTCGATCGGATCGTGCGCCTGGGCGTGCAGGGTTCCCCGCGGCGCGTCCTGTCGCTGTGCCTCCTGCCAGCCTTGGTCGTCGAACCCGGGGCGCGTCCAGCCTGTTGGTGCCTTGCGTGCGTCGTAACTCTCCCCTGCGTACAAGGAGTTGGAGCGGGTCGGTCCCTCGGTGATCCGCCATTGCCCGTCCGTTGCGACGAGGGTGCGTGAGCCGTCCGGATGGTCGACCTCGAGCTGGGCCAGCAGGCGCGGTTCGTCGTGCCAGGGCGGTTGGTGCCAGTTCCATACATTGGGCGTGGTCATGCCGAAGAAGCCGCGGCCGAGTGTCACCCCGATCGCGTTGACGCCCCGCCGGACCCGGTCCGTCACGTCGTGCACCGCGTACAGCACCGTCTCGTCGTAGTCCGTGAAGCCGGGATCGAGCACCTGCCGGCCGATGCGTACGCCGTTGATCTCGGCGTCGTAGTACGCGAGCCCGCTGATGTGGAGCCGGGCGCGCACCACCTCCCGCGGGAGGGTGAACTCGCGCCGCAGCAGGGGAGCGGGCTGTTCGGGCACCGTGATCGATACGCCAGTGCCCCAGGGGCCCTGCCCGTACGGCGCGAGCACCACCGCATCGGACCAGCCGGCTTCGTCGAAGTCGGGCTGCTGCCAGCCCTGTTGCTCACTCTCGGCGCAACGCCACCCCGCTCCCGTGACCAGCTCGACCGTGCCGCCGGAGGCGGTCTCGACGATCAGACGGACGAGGAGCCCGCCGGGATTGACGGAGGAGCTGCCCCGGTTGGTCGCCAGTGCGGCGACCACGATCCGGCCGCCGGGTTCCTCACCCACCTGCTCGGTGACATCGGCGAGATGTCCGGTGCGCCAGGCGTCCGTCTGCTCGGGCTGGTGCAGCACCTCCTGCCCGTCCAGGTACAGGGTGAAGTCGTCGTCGGCGGTGGCCAGCAGGGTCGCCTTGCGGATCTCCGCGCCCGCGGGGAGGGTGACCGCCCCTCGGAACCAACGGGGCCCGGCGGGGGCCGAGTTGGTGGTCGATCCGGGCGACCAGATCCAGGACGCGGCCTGGAAGCCCGGCGGCTCGGGAGCGGCCGCGGCACCGATCCAGAACCCCTGCCACGCGTCCTTTGGCAACGTTGTCTCCCACCAGCGCGGCGCACTCCACGCGGACGGACGGCCCTCGCCGTCCCAGACCCTGACCTGCCAGTGGTAGCGGGTACGGGGTTTCAGCGCGGGACCCGCGTAGACGATGCCGACGGTTCGGTCCGACTCGACCCGGCCCGAGTCCCAGACCAGGTGTCGCCCCCGGACCAGATCCTTCTCGGTGGGCGCCACTCTCACCCGGTACGCGGACTGCCGGGCGCCTCGTCCGCCGGCGGTCAACTCCCAGGTGAGTCTGGGATGTTCGACCTCGGTGCCGAGAAGCGTGTCGGCGTACTCGACGGTCGTGCGCTCGATGCGCAGCCCGTCCCCGTGCGGGGCGTCGCTGCCTGCCCCCGGCGAGGCGTTCGCGGTACCGGTGCCCACGGACCCGAGCGCGATGGAGGTGCCTGCCCCGGCGACGGAGCTGCGCAGGAAGACGCGGCGGTTCCAATCCTTGGCCATGTGTCGCCCTTCCGTGATTGAAACGTTTCATTCCGGTGGCAACGATCCTATGAGGCGTGGCTGTTGGGCCTCAAGGGGCGTGCAGGCAACTCATGGACGACCTCGGCTTCAGCGGTGTGTCGGCAACCAGGTGTCGATGACGGCCGCCAGCTCGTCGCGACCGGTGAAGACGTGTCCGTTCATGCCGATGGCCTGCGCGGCGCGCACGTTCTCCTCGCGGTCGTCGACGAAGAGGAAGTCGGTCGGGGCGGCCCGCATGGCAACGACGCAGTGCTGGAAGGCCGCTGGGTCCGGCTTCGCCGCTTTGATCTTCCCGGAGAAGGCGACGTGGTCCAGAGTGCGCAGCCAGGGCTGCGCGGTGAGGAAGGCGTCCGCGTGGTCCGAGGGGATGTTGGACAGCAAGGCGACCTCGGTGACGTCGCGGAGGGACTTGGCGTAGGCGACCATCCGCGCATCGACGCGTGACCAGCTGTCGATGTCGGTGAGGCGCAGTTCCTCGATCGTGTCGGCGTCGACGGACCGGGACAGCCATCGCAGTACGGCGGTCCAGTACTCGGGCGCGGACTGCTGACCGGCGTCGTAGGGCGGGCGGCAGGCCCAGTAGGCCGTGGTGAAGGCTTCGGTGGGTGCGTGGCAGCGGGCGGCCATCTTTTCCAGGGCGCCCGGGCGTTGGTGGCGGGCGATGACCCCGAAGAGGTCGAACAGCACGATGTGTCGGTCGGTGGGCATGGTGAGGGTTCCTCCGGGTTCTGACGGCCGGGGCGGGAGGGAAAGCCTGTGCGGCACGGAGTGAGCCGCGCCGCACAGGCGGTCAGGGGCTGCTGTGTGCCGCCTCGCGCGTGCGGTCGGATTCCGTGCGCAGGATTCCGGCGGCCACAGCGGTGATCGCACACAGCAGGATCAGCAGTACGAAGGTGTGGTTCAGGGCGACGAGGTGGGTCAGCCAGCCGATGACGGCGGGGCCGGCGAGCATGCCGACGTAGCCGAGCCCGGCGACGCGGGAGACATTGGCGCCTGCGGCGGCGGGGTCGGCGTGCCCGGCCGCGCTGAACAACTGCGGGACACAGCCGGACAGTCCGAGACCGAACAGCGCCCACCCCACGAACGCGGCCCAGATCCACGGGGAGACGGTCACGATCGTGATGCCGACGCCGGCCGTCGCCGCGCCGTAACGCAGGATCGCCATGGACCCGAACCGGGCCACGAGGCGGTCGGCGAGCAGCCGGCCGATGGTCATGGTCGCCGCGAAGGTGCCGTACGCGAAGGCGGCGGTGCTCGCGGGTGCGCCGAAGACGTCCTTCACGTGCAGCGCGCTCCAGTCGTTGGCGGCTCCCTCGCACAGCATGACCATCAGCGCCAGGACGGCCAGGATCCAGATGCGCCCGCTGGTGCTGCGGCGCTCGGTGGCCGGCGCTTGCCCGGCCTTCCCCTCGGAATCGGTGTCGGCGGCGACGGGTGCGGCCGGCAGCAGGGCGCGTGCCGACACCAGGGCGATCACGATCCCCAGGGCTCCCACGGCAGCCATGCCTGCGGCGGGGCTCAGGCCGGTGCTCGCCGTAGCCGCTCCGACGAGCGCGGCAAGGACACCGCCGACCGAGAACGTGGCGTGGAAGGCCGACATCACGGGTCGGCCGTACGCCTTCTCCACGTGCACGGCGTGGGCGTTCATGCTCACGTCCAGGCAGCCGTTGCAGAATCCGAAGACCAGCAGGGCACCCGCCAGCGTCCACGGATCCCGGGGGAGACCGGGCAGTACCAGGGCCGCGCTGCACAGCACGCCGGTGGCGGGGACGACGATGCGCGCCCCGAGAGAGTCGGTCAGACGCCCGGCCACCTGCATACCGATGAAGGCCCCGAGCCCCAGCAGCACCAGCAGTCCCCCGAGCGTCGCGTGACTGATGCCCACGCGTTCCTCGACAGCGGGGATGTTCACTACCCAGGTGCCCATCAGGGTGCCGCACAGGCTGAAGTAGACAAAGGTCGCTATCCGGGCGCCTCGCAGCGAATCATTCATGACAGCCACCGTAACGAACATCCTTGGTGATTGAACACTGTCACTTCGCACACATTGAATGTTCGTTTCGTCTGGTGTTCAATCGCGGTATGAGCAACGCAGACCGGCACGGGATGATCGCGCAGGCCGTCAGGGAGTCGGGAAGGATCACGGTCCAGGAACTCACCGAATTGACCGGCGCCTCCGAGATGACCATCCGGCGCGACCTCGACACGCTGGCGGCACAGGGCGTCCTCGAGCGCGTCCGTGGCGGGGCGCGCACCCTGCTGCTCAGGGGCGAGGAGCCACCCTTCGCGCTGCGTGCCCACGAGGCCGTCGAAGCCAAGCGCCGCATCGCGGCGGAGGTGTCCTCGCTCATCGCCGACGGCGAGACCGTCCTCCTCGACAGTGGCACCACATGCCTGGAGATCGCCCACCTGCTGCGCCGGCGGCCGGTGACTGTGATGCCCCTGTCATTGCAGGCCATCCATGTGCTCGGCGAGGGCCCGGGCCCGGCCACACTGATGGTGCCCGGCGGGCAGCCCCGGGCCGCCGAGGGAGCCCTCACCGGCCCGCTCACCCTCGCGTCCCTGGCCGCACTCCGCTTCGACACCGCCGTCATGGGCTGCTGTGGTCTGAGCGCGGCCGACGGCCTGACCGCCTACGACCTCGACGACGCGGCCGTGAAGAAGGCCGCCATCGCCTCCACGCGCCGCATCATCGTCGCCGCGGACGGCGGCAAGCTCGGCCACACCGCCTACGCCTACGTCGGCCCCGCCACGCTCCTGCACACCGTCGTCACCGACACCACGGCACCCGCCGACGAGGTCGCGGCGCTCGAAGGCACCGGCACCGTCGTCAAGGCCGTCTGACAAGACGGTCCCCGGACGTCGAGGCGATCGCGCTCGGCGGGCGACGACGGCACTGTTCCGGACCGATGGCACGGCGCTGCTCGTGCCGGTCACTTCCGCTCCAGCGCGGCCAGCCGCAGTTCAAGCTGGTCGACCCGGTGCCGTAGCAGGGTGACCTGGGCTTCCAGGCTGACTTCCCGTTCCGCCCTGCGTTGGATACGCGGTGACGTGGCGGCGCGCTCGATCACCGCCTCCAGCTGGACCAGGCGCTGCGGTCCGTTCGGGCCGTCCACCAGCCGGGACTCGATCTCGCCATTGCGGTACCAGGACCGCAGGGCGGAGCGGGAAACGCCGGTCTCGGATTCCGCCTTGGCCAGCGTGACCCAGGGCGTCTCGTCCAGCCGTTCGAACAGCTCCAGCTCGTTCTGCCAGCGCGCGAGCCGGTCCTCCCAGTCCGATGGTGTCTCCATCACACCCTCCCTTCGGCAAGGTGACCCTATCAATAGCAGTGTATTGACAGGGTTGGGACCATGGAGGCATGACTTTCGACCGGTTCACAGCGCAGGCCCGCAAGGTGGTCGTCACGGCTCAGGAGGAGGCGAGGCTGCTCAAGCACAACTACATCGGCACGGAGCACGTCCTGTTGGGGCTGCTCGACTCGCCGGACAGCATGGCGGCGAAAGTCCTGCACCGGCTCGGATACGACAAGGAGACGGCGCGGGTCGACATCGCCGCGTTGGTCGAGCCCGGCACGCAGGAGCTGAGCGGCCACATCCCGTTCTCGCCGAGCGCGAAGAAGACGCTGGATCTCGCCCTGCGCGAGGCGCTGCATCTGCACCACAACTACATCGGGACGGAACACATCCTGCTCGCCCTGGTCAGGGAGGGCGAGGGCGTGGGCGCGAAGGTGCTCGCCGAGCGGATCAGTCCGATCAGCAAGATCCGTGCCGCGGTGCTGGCTTCCTTGGAGGGATCGCAGGACGTCGTGGCCGGCCCATGGCCGGCTGGTACATCTGCCACCGAGGACACCGTGTCCGCCGCCAGCGCGCTGGCCGGTGGCGCCCCGGTCGGCAGCCATCACCTGCTTGAGGCGATGCTGCGGGCCGAGAACAGCATGGCGGGCAAGGTGCTGCGCGAACTCGGGGTCGACCCGGCCGCGGTCGCCGCCAAGATCGACGAACTGGATCCGGAGACGACCACGGACGCGAACCCGGAGGAAGCCGCGGCGCGCAGGATGGAAATCCGGCTGGTCGACGACGAGGTGCACCTGATCTTGCGGGACCCGGCCACGGTCACGATGGCCAAGAAGGTCACCGAACTGTCCAACGGCCCGATCCAGGGCGTCGGGCCGGTGGCCGGCATGTTCGTCCCGCTCTGGCGGTCGACCAACCAGCTTCTGCTGCAGATCCAGCGTGTGCTGGAACCGGAACCCGGAGAAGACGACGGATCCGCCGCGAGCAACGTGGCCAAGGTCGTGCGCACGGTCCTCGCGCCCCGGCTCCGCCGGTGAGCCGGTTGATCAGCGGGCCGGAACCTGTCGGTGGGACAGGCGAGGGCGGGAGCGTGGTGGGCGACGATGCGCGGGCGCCGCTCTCGCCGGCGACCAGGGCGCCGTTCCCCTGCGCGTTCGCTGCGCCCACCGAGGCGCAGCGTGGCGCCCGGCGGGCCGTCGCCGCCAGCCGGCACGCGCTTGCGGTCGCCCCTCGCCGAGCAGGTCGGCTGACCGTATTCCCGGCCGCGGCGTTCGGCGAGGCCGATGTCCCGTTCGGCCCCCCGTCGCTGGTGCCCCGCGCGCACCACGGGTCGATCTCCCGCGAGCAGGCAACCCGGTGAATCGGAGGCAACCGTGACCATCACCATCGTCGGAGCCGGCTTGGGCGGTCTGGCCCTTGCCCGCGTACTGCACGTGAACGGCATGGATTCTGTCGTGTACGAGCGTGAATCGTCGCGCGGTGCGCGAGGTCAGGGCGGCATGCTCGACATCCACTCCGGTCAGCGGGCGTTGCGCGAGGCCGGTCTGATCGAGGAGTTCTACGCGATTGCCCGTGGCGAAGGCCAGGACATGCGCCTTCTCGAGCCGGACGGCACCCTGCTGCTCCAGGAGGACACGCCTGAGGACGCCCCGCTCGCGCGACCCGAGGTCGACCGCGCCGATCTGCGCAACCTGCTGCTGGACTCCCTCCCCGAACACACGGTGCGCTGGGGGCACGCGTTCGAATCCGCCGACAACGGCCTGCTGCACTTCACCGACGGCAGCAGTGCGACGTACGACCTGCTGGTCGGCGCGGACGGCGCGCAGTCCCGGGTCCGCACACTGCTCACCGACGCCCGCCCGGCGCATATCGGCCAGAACATCATCGAGGTCGGCATTCCCGACATCGACCGCACCCACCCCGACCTCGCGGCGATGGTCGGGCGCGGCAACTACTGGGTGCTCGGGAACGGCATGTCCCTGGCGGCGCAGCGCAACGGCGACGGCCGCGTCCGCATCGGCCTCAGCTTCTACAACACCGCCGAGGACTGGTTCGCGACCAGCAGGATCCCGTTCGACGACCCGGCCGCCGCCCGGGCGCGACTGATCGACCTGCTCTCCGGCTGGGACCCACGCTGCACCGCGCTGATCGCAGCCTGCGACGACATGGTCCTGCCGCGGTCGATCACCACTCTCCCGGTCGGCCTGACCTGGCCTTCGACTCCGGGCGTCACGCTGCTCGGCGATGCCGCGCACCTGATGCCGCCAGCGGGAGAGGGCGCCAACATGGCGCTGCTCGACGGCGCCCTGCTCGGCCTCGCGCTGGCCTCGCACCCGGACGACTTTCCCGCCGCCGTCGAAGAATACGAACGCGAGATGTTCGAACGCACCAGCGCTGCAGCCCGCATGTCTGCGGACATCCAGGAATTGCTGATGTCGCCGGACGCCGCCCAGAAAATGCTCGCGTTCTTCCAACCGGGCTGAAGGCAACCGAACACGACCAGGCAACCGGCCGCCACTTCACGGCGCACGGTGGTGGCCGGGCCCTGTTCGTCCGGCGGCGGGCGCATCGCATGCCGATGCAGGGGTAATCGCCGATGATCGAACGGGGAGTACGTGCCCCGGCCCGCCGACACCGCAGTGGAGTGTGCTGATGCAGCTGAACCTCGAAGGACGGACCGCGCTCGTCACCGGCTCGACGCAGGGCATCGGCGCGGCGATCGCCCAGGGCCTGGCAGGGGCGGGTGCGCGCGTCGGCGTCAGCGGCAGGAACCCCGACCGGGTGCGGGAGGCCATCGAGCGGTTCGCGGCGCGGGCACCACAGGCGGAGTTCGTACCCGTGGCCGCCGATCTCGGCACCGAGGAAGGAGCGGCCACGGCCATGGAGGTCCTGCCCGAGGTGGACATCCTCGTCAACAACCTCGGCATCTTCGGAGCCAAACCGGCGCTGGAGATCACCGACGACGAGTGGCGGCGCTACTTCGAGGTGAACGTCCTCGCGGCCGTCCGCCTCACCCGCGCCTGTCTGCCGCGAATGACGGCCCGCGGTTGGGGGCGCATCCAGTACATCGCGAGCGACTCCGCCATCGCGGTCCCGGCCGAGATGATCCACTACGGCATGTCCAAGACCGCGCTGCTCGCCGTGAGCCGGGGTTTCGCGAAGGAGGCCGCGGGGACGGGCGTCACCGTCAACTCCGTCATCGCAGGGCCCACGCACACGGGCGGAGTGGAGGACTTCGTCTACGAACTCGTGGACCGCTCCCTGCCCTGGGACGAGGCGCAGCGCGCCTTCATGCGCGAGTACCGTCCGCAGTCGCTCCTGCAGCGGCTGATCGAACCCGAGGAGATCGCGAACCTCGTCGTCTATCTCAGCTCGGACCAGGCATCGGCGACGACTGGGGGAGCCGTAAGGGTCGACGGCGGTTACGTCGACTCGATCCTTCCGTAGGTGACGCCCTGCGCCGGCTCAGCCCAGTGTCTGCGCCCAGTTCGCCGGAACCCGCCCCGCGGGCCCCGGCGCCGGCTGGTCCGCGGGATGGCTCAGCGGGGGAGCGAGGTCCGGACCCGACTCGTACATCTCGGAGGAGTCGTAGTTCCAGAACCAGCTCTCGCCGGGTTCGAAGCTCTGGACGATGGGATGGCCGCTGCTCTTGGCGTGCGCGGTGGCGTGCTTGGCGGGTGAGCTGTCGCAACAGCCGATGTGACCGCACTGGGCGCAGCGCCGCAGATGGACCCACCATCCCCCGACGGCATCGCAGTCCACGCACCCCGTACCGCTCGGCGGGACGCTCGGGTCGATTCCGGCAGGCAAGGTCATGACGGCTCCTGGGAGGTGTCGGGGGCTGTTGACGCGTCGGGGTCGCCCTCCGCGTCGGCATCCGGGTCCACGGCGGTCAGCGGAAGTCGTACCTGGAAGCGTGTGTCACCCGGGACGGACTCCACATGGAGGCTCCCGTGGTGCTTGTTCACGACGATCCGCCAGGAGATGTCCAGGCCGAGGCCCGTGCCCTCTCCCACCGGCTTGGTCGTGAAGAACGGGTCGAAGATGCGGTCGCGGATCTCCGCGGGCACCCCGGGGCCGGTGTCGCGGAACTCGACGAGCAGTTGGTCGCCGTCGAGTGCGGTGCGCACGGTGAGTTCGCCCTCGTCGGCCATCGCCGAGACGGCGTTGTCGATGAGGTTGGTCCACACCTGGTTCAACTCACTCGGATAGGCGGGGATGTTGGGCAGCGTGCGGTCGTACTCCTTGACGACCCTGATGCCGGAGCCGATCTTCCCGGAGAGCATCATCAGCGTGCTGTCGAGCAGTTCGTGCACATCGGCGACCTGGTAGGGCGCGCGGTCGATCTGCGAGTACTGCTTGGCCGCGTCCACGAGATGCGTGATCCGGGTCGTGGAGTCCTCGATCTCGTTCATGAGGAGCTCGGTCTCCACGGTGTAGTTGAGCCACTTCACCGCGCCTTCGAGCGTGTGCTCGTCCACCGCTGCGGCGACCTGGTCGAGCCAGTCCGTGTCGAGACCCGCCTGCACGAAGGTCGGCGCGAGCTGGAAGCCGCCCGCGATGTCGTGGTCGTCGAACCAGTCGGCGAGAGCGTCCTCCCGGTCGGAGGCTTCGAGCGGGCTGAGCGGGGTGGCCTTGGCGACCTGGTCGGCGGTGCGTTCCTGGATCTCGACGAGCGTTTCGAGCGTGGCGCGTTTGTAGGGGCCCGCCGCGATCGCACCGAGCTTGTGGCGCATCCCGGCGACCCGCTCCCGCAGCGCGGAAGTCGCCCGGACCGCCGCCGCGGCCGGGTTGTTGAGCTCATGCGTCAGCCCGGCGGACAGCGAGCCGAGCGCCAGCAGCCGCTCGCGCTGACTGATGGTCCGCTGAGTGTTCTGACTGCCGAAGAACAGGCCCTCCAGCAGATGGACGGCCATCGGGAACCACTCGCGCAGGACCGCGGCGAACACCTCGGCGGGCAGGATGAAGAACCGAGAGGGCTCGGTGACCCGCAGGGAACCCTTGTAGCTCTTCTCGTCCGGGCCGCCACCCAGGTAGGCCTGCATGGCCCCCGCGTACACCCCGACCTGCGAGCTGCGGTTGATCTCCACGTCGTCGCCGCCGACCCGGCGCGACATCACGAGACTGCCTTCGAGGAGCACGAAGAAGCAGGTGGCCGGCTCGCCCTCGCGGTACACATAACCGGGTTCGAACAACTCCACGCGGCCCTCGCGGCACAGTCGGTCGAGCTGGTCCGCGTCGAGCTTCTCGAACAGGAACAGCTTCGACAGCTCTTCGATACTGCACGGCATCGGCTGTCCGCTCACGACTGCTCCAGATAACGGTGTACGAGCATCACGGCCATGGCTCCCTCTCCGACGGCGGACGCGACCCGCTTCGCGGACTCGGCACGCGCGTCCCCGGCCACGAACACGCCGGGCACATTGGTCTCCAGGTGGTACGGCGGCCGGTCCAGCTCCCAGTCCGCGGGCGGCTGCCCGTCCAGGGTCATGTCGGGCCCGGCCATGATGAATCCGCGCGCGTCCCTGAGCACGGTCCCCTCCAGCCAGTCGGTGAGCGGGGCCGCCCCGATGAACACGAACATCCACTGGGCGTCGACGAGTTCGGTGTGCCCGCTCGCCACATCCCGCAGCGTCAGCTGTTCCAGGTGGTCCGAACCGTGCGCGGCCTCGACGACCGTCCCGGCGCGCACGGTGATGTTGGGCGCGTCCGAGATCTGCTGGACCAGGTAGGCCGACATCGAGGCGGACAGGGACGCGCCGCGGATCAGGATGGTGACGGACTTGGCCCCGCGCGCCAGGAACATGGCGGCCTGCCCGGCCGAGTTCGCCCCGCCCACGATGTACACGTCGTGTCCCTGGCAGGCGGCCGCCTCCGTGAGCGCCGACCCGTAGAAGACCCCGCACCCGGTGAGATCCGCCAGCCCGGGCGCCTCCAGCTGCCGGTAGGACACCCCGGTCGCCAGGATCACGGAGTGCGCGGCGATCGCGGAACCGTCCGAGAAGTGGATCGTGCGCGAGGCCCCGGTGACCTCGAGCCCGGTCACCTCCCGGGCGGTCAGGATCTCGGCGCCGAACTTCGCGGCCTGCCGCCGTGCCCGGTCGGTGAGCTGTGCTCCGGACACACCGTCCGGGAAGCCGAGGTAGTTCTCGATCCGCGAACTCTGCCCCGCCTGGCCCCCGGTCGCCGATCGCTCCACGAGGACGGTCCGCAGCCCCTCGGACGCGCCGTACACGGCCGCTCCGAGCCCGGCGGGACCACCGCCGATGACGACGAGGTCGTAGAACTCGGCCGTCGGCGTCGTGGCCAGCCCCACCTGGGCCGCCAGATCGGGATCGTCGGGCTCCACGAGCGGCGTACCGTCCGGGGTGATCACCAGCGGGAGCCGCTCCCCGTCCTGCCCGGCGGCGGCGAGCAGCCGTACGCCCTCGGGTGTGTCGGACGAGTACCAGCGGTACGGCACCTGGTTGCGGGCCAGGAACTCCCGTACGCCCGACGAGCGCGCCGACCACCGGTGGCCGACCACCTTGCAGATCCCCACGGGCCGGTAGTCGCTCGCCCGCCACGCGTCGAGGAGGTCGTCCAGGACCGGATAGAGCTTCTCCTCCGGGGGATCCCACGGCTTGAGCAGGTAGTGGTCGAGGTCGATCACATTGATCGCGTCGATCGCCGCGTTCGTGTCCGCGTACGCGGTCAGCAGCACGCGCCGGGCGCCCGGATAGACGTCGATCGCCTGCTCGAGGAACTCGATGCCGTTCATCTGCGGCATCCGGTAGTCCGCCAGGATCACCGCCACCTGGTCGCCGCGCAGCTTCAGCTCGCGCAGTGCGTCCAGCGCGGTCTCCCCGGACTCGGCGCGAACGATGCGATGCGAATCGCCGTAGCGGCGCCTGAGGTCGCGGGCCACGGCGCGCGACACTCCGGGATCGTCATCCACGGTCAGAATGACGGTCCGCGCTGGACTGGCGGCCTGTGCCATACGTCTCCCACCCCGAGCAGGTCAGTGTCGTCCCGGCCGTACGCCCACGGGTGGCCGGGCGGCCGGTACACGCACAATCGTATGTACGATCGGTCGGCTTTGCTCTGGAAGCGGGTACTCAGGCGGGCGGGGCGGGGGTGTCCGCCCGTGGCGGCAGGGTCTCCCGGACCTTGGGGAGGATGTTCGTGACGTAGTCGTCCACGACCGTGTCCAGGCCGATGTCGTGCTGAGCGTGCTCGGACAGGTACCAGCGGTGTTCGAGGAGCTCGTGGTACAGCTCGGCCGCGTCCATGGTGCCGCGCAGGTCGAGCGGCACGGCACGGACCGTCGGACGGAACACGTCCCGTACCCAGCGGTGGGCGAGCACTTCGGGGCGGGCGGCGAGCGGGTCGCCGGGCGCGTAGTCGTCCTGGGTGGCCATCCAGCTCTCCAGGTCGTTCAGCAGCCGGCGCGCCTGGTTCTCCTCGGTGTCGAGCCCGGTGAGACGCAGCAGCTGCCGCTGGTGGTGGCCCGCGTCGACGACCTTGGGGACGAAGGTGACGGTGTCACCGTTCGAGGAGTGCGCTATCTGCATCTCGGCGACGTCGAAACCGAGGTCGTTGAGGCGGCGGATGCGGCGGTCGATGTAGTGGTGCTTGCCCGCCGGGTACACCGACGTACGGGTCAGCTCGTCCCACAGTCCCTGGTAGCGCGCGCAGATCTCCGCACCGAACTCGATCGGGTCCACGGAGGGGTGCAGGGCTCCGGCCGCCTCCAGGTCCAGTAGTTCGCCGCTGATGTTGACCCGGGCGAGATCGAGGTCGTACTCCCGCTGCCCGCTGCTGAGCTGGGGGTGCAGATCACCGGTCTCGGCGTCCACGAGGTAGGCCGCGTACGCCCCAGCGTCCCGCCGGAACAGTGTGTTGGACAGCGAGCAGTCGCCCCAGGCGAACCCCGCCAGATGCAGCCGGACAAGCAGCACCGCCAGCGCGTCCATCAGCCGGTGCATGGTGGCGGGCCGCATCGTCGTCTCGAACATCGACCGGTAGGGCATCGAGCCGCCCAGATGCCGGGTGATCAGCACGGGCTCCAGCGGTGCGCCCTTCTCGTCCGTGCGCTCGGTGACCACGGCGAGCGGGTCCACCGCCGGGATACCGAGCCGGTCCAGGCTGCGCAGCAGCTCGTACTCGCGCACCGCGGGCCGCTCGGCCAGTTCCTTGACCGCCACGACCTCGGCCCCGGCGCGCGCATAGCGAACCACGTGCCGTGAGATGCCGCGCGGCAGCGGGACCAGGTAGTGCTCGGGCCACTCCTCCAGGGGCAGCTGCCAGGGCAGTTCGAGCAGGAGCGCGGGATGCTCCGGGTTGGTGGCGCTGATCTGCAAAGCCATCGACGTGCTGCCCTCGTTCAGGGACCTCGGAGTCGAACACGGTCCGGCCCAAGCATCTACGAATGATCCCCGAGGCGGAAGACGGACCGGGCGTTGCCTGCCAGGAACAGCTCGGTGGCCTCGTCGTCGAGGCCCAGGTCGGCGAGGTGTTCCAGCGCCTGAACGGGCGTGATCATGGGGTAGTTGCTGCCGAAGAGGACCTTGCGGCGTCCCCGGCCGCGCAGGTACTCCACCAGCTCGGGCGGATAACGGCGGGCCGTGTAGGCGCTGGTGTCGATGTGGACGCCCGCGTGCTTGTCGGCCACCGCGATCATCTCGGTGGTCCACGGGTAGCCGATGTGCCCGCAGACGATGGTCAGTTCGGGGAAGTCGAGCGCCACCTGGTCGATGTAGGGGATGGGCCGGCCGGTCTCGGAGGGGCGCAGCGGTCCGGTGTGCCCGACCTGCGTGCAGAAGGGGATGCCGAGTTCGACGCAGGCGGCGTACAACGGGTAGTAGAGCCGGTCGGTGGGCGGCAGCTGCCACAGCCACGGCACGATCCTGAGGGCCACGAAGCCCAGCTCCCCGACGGCCCGCCGCAGCTCCCGCACGGCCGCGACCGGCTTGCTCAGGTCCACTCCCGCGACTCCGCGCAGCCGCCCCTCGGACCGGGCGACGAAGTCCGCGACCTCGTCGTTGCTGATGAGCGGCCCCTGTGGGCCGTACCAGGCGGCGGCCAGCCCGGTCTCCACGTCGGCGGCCGCCAGCGCGGCCACCGTCGCCTCGACCGGCAACTGCTCCTCCAGGAGCCCTTGGCCGGTCCAGCGGCGCAGCGACTCGAACATCTCGTGGTTGGAGTGGCGGAGTGTGGGGTGCTGCATCCACGCGTCGACGACCGGCATGATCCCGTGCCCTCCCTGAGCCAGCGGCTAAGCGATTGCTTACTCAGACCCTAGTGCGCTGGGCGGCTGCCTTGACACGGCATCGACGAACGCGGCCAGTGCCGAGGTCAGGCGCGTGAGCCCCGGACCCGCGGGGCCTCCCGGTTCGCTCATGTACGTGTCCCGCCGGATCTCCACCATCAGAGCCGTGACCCGCGGCTCCCGCTCGTAGAACCGCAGCGGGACGTACGTGCCGGAGAACGGGCTGTCGATCCCCACACCCCCGAGGCCCGCGAACGCCTTCTCCGCCAGGGCGAGGAGCTCGGGCGGTGTGTGGAAGCCGTCGGTGCCCAGGCAGACGGGTGGCCGGGGACCGTCGCCGTGCAGTTCGTACGGCAGCCGTGCCGTCGGATACGAGTGGACGTCCACGACCACGGCCCGCCCGGTGGCGGCCAGCCGGTCGGCCACCGCCGCCGTCATCGCCCGTGCGTACGGATGGAAGTAACGGTCGATCAGCGGTCCCGGGTCGGCCCCGGCGGGCCGGAGCGGCGCCCGGTGCGTGGTCCGCGTGTAGACCGCGCCCATGCCGACGGCCAGCATCTCCTCCCGGTCGTCGGGGAAGCGCTCGGGGTCGATCACCAGCCGGGACAGCCGGTTGACGAACCGCCACGGCGTGACGTCGGCGGCCTTCGCCACCACCGCGGCCAGTTCCGCGGTGTGCGCGTCCGTGATGTGGTCCAACTCGCGCTCCAGCGCCGTGTCGTCGAGCACGATGCCCGCGCGTACCGGCGCCGGGATCTCCCGTGCGGAGTGCGGCACATGAAGGATCACGGGGGAGCCGGCGGCGCCGGGAAGGAGTTCGAAGGAGTCCGGGGTCTCGGTCATACGAGATTCCTACACGCCGGCACTTGTGGACGGTGGCGCGTCAGCTCACCTGACACCGCCGTGGCGCGCGTAGTGCTCGATCAGCGCGGCCCGGGTCGTTTCGAGCCGGTGGGCCAGGATGGCGGCGATCGTCCGGGTCAGGGACAGCTCCAGCGTCGCATCGGCGTCGCAGAGGGTGCGCACGTCCCCGGCATCGAATTCATAGGCGCGTACGGGACTGAAGGCCTCGGCGCCGAAGTCCCACCGGTGCGGCGGGAACAGCCATGACCAGCCGAGCAGATCACCGGGCCCCAGCGTCGCGACGGAGATGCGTCTCTCCGCGACCACCCGCTGGTACAGGGAGACCGTGCCGGAGCGCACCACCCAGAAACGGTCGGCGGTCCCGCCTGCTTCGAAGATCCTTCCGTCCGCTGGGAACGAGACCTCCCGCGCCAGGCTCATCAGCCGTTCGCGATGGTCGGGGGCGAGGGCGGGCAGGAGCCGGAGAGCAGTGGGCATCGCGGACCTCCATCGCGCCGTCGCGGGGCTGAGGGGTGCGGCGGCGCCTCTCGTACCGGGTTGAATCCCGTCACTCTCCATTGGAGCCCGATCCGCGGGTTCCGTCGCGTCGTGGGCGAGGAGACTTTGTGCGGACCCGGGTCGTTACACGACGGCCTTGGACGTCACCGTGAAGTGCGCTCCGCCGGGATCGGTGAGGATCGCCTCCGTCGAGCCGAGGCCCTGCTGATGGGCGGTGCCGCCATGGGCTCGCGCGGCCCGGGCGCAGGCCTCCACGTCGGCGACGGCGAAGTGGATCCTCCAGTGCGGCCTGATCTCGGGGTCGGGCGCCGATTCCACCGCGCCCGAGTAGATCCGGGCGACGATGTCCCCCTGGCTGCGCAGCACGACCTCGTTCTCCTCGTAGTGGACCTCGCAGTGTCCCGGGGACGAGGAAGCCCAGCCGAGAACCTCGCCGTAGAAGATGGCGGCGTCGAAGGCGTCACGCGTGTGCAGCCGTACGAAGGCCGGTGCCGCGCGGCGCCAGCTCTCCCAGCCGGCCACGAGCTCACCCTCCCAGATACCGAAGACCGCTCCGTCCCGGTCGGCCAGCAGCGCCGCCCGCCCCGGCGGGAACGAGATCGGCCCCACCGCGGTCGTACCACCGCGCTCGTGGCTCCGGGCCACGGTCTCGTTCGCGCTGGACACCGCGAAGTACGGGATCCATGCCACGGCCGTCCGCCAGAGCGAGGTCACCCCGGAGATTCCGGCGACCGGCACCCCGTCGACCACGGCGATCCTGTACTCGTCGTCCAGCTTGCTCGAGTGCCACTCCCAGCCCAGTACGGCCTGGTAGAAGCTCTCCGCGGCCCTCAGATCGCGCGTGGTCAGACTGACCCAGCACGGAGCGCCGAACACCGAGTGACTGGAGACGACCTCTCCGGGGAGTGTGCTGTCGCTCTTCATCGCCGTACCGTTCTGACGTCACCGGCCGGTATCCGCCCAGCAGTGGTAGGCCTCCCGTGCCGGAAGGCCTACGACGGCATCAGTAGCACCTGCGGATCCGCTGTCCCATCAGCTCCAGCATCCCCCGGCTCGGCGTACCGCGCACCCCGCCAGGGTTACTGGCGCGGCCGCTCCAGGGTCAGGAGCAGCCCTTCCACGGCACCGGGGCCTATACGGCCCTTGACGTCGGCGGAGGTGATCGCCTTGAGCGCCCATCCGTCCTCGGCGTGCTTGTTGAGGACCTTTTCCAGCTTGCCGCTGTCGAGGGCGTCGCCGATCAGCGATTCCCGGAAGGTGACGACCTTGTACTCGTACGTATAGGGGTTGCTCATGACTACGTGGTTCTCCTGCGCTTCGGTTGGCGTGGCCGGGGCCCACCCAATCATTGTTCGCAGCCGGGGCACAGGGGAGGGCCCGCCTCACACGGATACCTTTGTTGAAGCTTCATGCGGAGGGGACTTCATGGAAAAGGCAGTAGAGACCACCGATCACATACACGCCGGCGGAACGGACGGCTCCGGCGACTTCGCGGAATTACGGGCAAGCGAGTTCGGCTATCTCGACGAGGGCGGGCACACCTACCTCGACCACACGGGCGCCGGAATTCCGCCGCGCTCGCTCGTCACGGGCAGCGCGCAGCGGATCACCGGCGGGTTGTTCGGCAACCCGCACTCCGAGAGCCCGGCCTCCAGCGCCTCCGGACTCCTGCTCACCGAGGCACGCCGAGCGGTCCTGCGGCACTTCAACGCCGACCCCGCCGAGTACGCCGTGATCTTCACCCCCAATGCGACGGGCGCCCTGCGACTGGTCGGCGAGGCGTATCCCTTCGCCCGCGGCGGCAGACTCGTGATGTCGCTCGACAACCACAACTCGGTCAACGGACTGCGGGAGTACGCGCGGGCGCGCGGAGCCACGACGGCGTACGTACCCGTGAGCGGGCCCGGACTGCAGATCGACGAGGAGCGGCTGCGGGCCGAACTGTCCGCGCGCGGCAGGCGAATCGGCCTGCCGGGCAGGCGTGAGCGCGGCGGCCGCACGCGCGGACTGCTGGCCTACCCGGCGCAGAGCAACTTCACCGGAGTCCAGCACCCGCTGGAGTGGATAGCGGGTGCCCAGGCGCACGGCTACGACGTACTCCTCGACGCGGCGGCCTTCGTACCGGCCAACCCCCTGGACCTGAGCCGGTACCACCCCGACTTCACCGTCGTCAGCTGGTACAAGGTCTTCGGGCACCCCACCGGCATCGGCAGCCTGATCGCCCGCCGGGACGCCCTCGCCAAGCTGCGCCGCCCCTGGTTCTCCGGCGGCACGATCTACGCCGTCAGCGCCCAGGCGCAGTGGCACGTCCTCGCCGACGACGAGGCCGCCTTCGAGGACGGCACGGTCAACTTCCTGTCCATACCGGACATCACCGCCGGACTCGCGTGGATCGACGGCATCGGCATGGACCGCGTGCACGCCCACGTCACCGGACTCACCGGCCAACTGCTCGCGGGCCTGAGGACGTTGCGGCACAGCGACGGCTCCCCGATGGTCCGGGTGTACGGCCCCGAGCGCGCCGACGCGGCCCGTGGCGGCACGGTCGCGCTGAACCTGCTCGGAGCCGACGGCCGGATCGTCGACGAGCGGATCGTCACCCGCGACAGCGCCTCGCGCGGCATCTCCCTGCGCACGGGCTGCTTCTGCAACCCCGGCGCCGGCGAGGCGGCCTTCGCCCTGCCGCTGCGCCGGCTGCGCTCGGCGGCGGGCAAGCAACTCCGTTCCCTGGAGGAGTACTTGGAGCTCCTCCGGCTGCCGTCGGCGGGCGCCGTCCGTATCTCGTTGGGGGTGTCGTCACAGCCCAAGGACATCGAGACGTTCCTGACGTTCGTGACGCAGACCTATCGGGACCGGGTGCCGGGGGTGGCGGGGCTGGCGGCGCGGGTGGGCTGCTGAACCCGCGGGTGTCCAAGGGGAGCTTTCCGGGAGGGGGTTCATCGCCCCGCCCGGCCCCGCACCGCCCCCTCCCGGCACTTGCGCACCAGAACCACCCATGTCGCCGCCATGAACAGCAGCGCGAAGCCCGCCAGGATCAACCACCCCCGGCTCGCCGGATGCCCGAACGAGTCGCCGTACGAATCAAGCAGCGGCGGCCCCAGCGGAGAGCCGCCCCCGCGCCACAGCGACTCCAGGCCGACCCCGCTGCCCAGCGCCTCGAACGCCCAGCGGTTGGTCATCGCCCAGCTGATCGCCTCCCCGGCCTGCGTCATCCGCGGCACCGGCACGAAGGCGCCCGAGAACAGCACCTGGGGAAAGCACAGCAGCGGCAGCATCAGCGTCGCCTGCGCGGGCTCCGACACCGCGGCCGACGCGAGCAGTCCCAGCGCGAGGGCGGCCGCCGAGGCCAGCACACTCGACGCGAACAGTGATCCGTACGTCCCCCAGCCCGCCGCGGGCAGCCGGTCCAGGGCGCGCAGGACCACCAGCAGCAGTGCGTCCGCGACCGCGAGCACGGGAAGCATGGTGGTCAGCTTCGAGGCGACATACGGGCCGATCCGCAGCCCGGCCAGCCATTCGCGACGCAGTACGGGCAGCTCGGTGCAGATCTGCAGCAGCCCGTACGTGAGCCCGAAGAAGAACGCGCCGAACGCGATCCAGAACATGATCATCGCCGTGGACCCCGGATCGGACGCCGCGGGATCGAACGCCCCCGCGCGGAACAGCACCGCGAACATCGCCACGATCATCACCGGCGACCCCGCGAGTACGGCGACCGAGAGCCGGTTGTGCAGCAGCAGCGCGGTACCGCGACGCGTCAGCAGCGCCCACTGCCGCACAGCCCCAACGCGCGGCGCCCTGGGGGACAGTGACGGGGACTCAGGCCGCTGGACGTCCTCGGCAGCGGCCCGCTCGACGCGTGCGCCCTCGGCCACCGCCTCGTACACCTCCTCGACCGTGTCGGCCCCGAACGCCCCGCACAGAGCGGCCGGTTCACCCGCGTACGCGACCTCGCCGCCGGGGGAGAGGAATACGACCTGGTCGCAGCGGAGCAGATCGGCGAGGACATGGGTGGTGAGTACGACGGTGGTGCCGTCCTCGGCCAGGGCACGCAAGGTCCGCAGCAGGGCGGCCCCGGTGACCGGGTCCAGGCCGGAGGTCGGCTCGTCGAGGAAGAGCACCCGTGGCCGGGTGAGCAACTCGGCCGCGATACTGGCCCGTTTGCGTTCACCGCCGCTCAGCGCGCGCACCGGCGTCGCGGCCCGGTGGGAGAGGCCGAGGGCGTCCAGGACGCGGTCCACACTCGCGTCGACGGTCTCGGCCGGCGTGCTCGGGGGCATGCGCAGGCCGGCCGCGTAGACCAGCGTCCGGTGCAGCGGCAGCTCGCGGTGGATGATGTCCTCCTGCGGCACGAACCCGAACTCCGGCCCGGGCGGCCCTGGTTGAGTCCCGTCGTGCAGCACCTCGCCCTCGCTCGGCGCGTTCAGTCCTGCCAGGGTCTGCAGCAGAACCGTCTTGCCCGCACCGCTGCTCCCGGCGATCACGGTGAGCCGCCCGGGATCGACGTCGAACGACACGTCGCGCAGCACCTGGCCGGCCCCGCGTACCTGCCGGTTCACCCGACGTGCCTGGATACGCAGGCCGTTGACCGACGGGACGCGAGCATCGATGGAGGCGCGTGGGTGCATGGGCGTCGACATGGAGGCAGCATGCCAGGGGAGTGCCTCCCCGCGTGCCCTCGGCCCCATGCTCCCCTTGTGCGGCTCGCCGCGTGGGACGCGCGGAGAAGGAAACCCCGCGGGGCTGTCGTGTCAGCGACCCACACCGGTCGAGGCACCGTAGCGTTACGCACCGTAAAGGCGGGTTCCTGCAA
The DNA here is from genome assembly GCF_026343635.1 of Streptomyces sp. NBC_00038. Taxonomy (NCBI): domain Bacteria; kingdom Bacillati; phylum Actinomycetota; class Actinomycetes; order Kitasatosporales; family Streptomycetaceae; genus Streptomyces; species Streptomyces sp. NBC_00038. Next base: position 455,663 of record NZ_JAPELQ010000002.1, on the reverse strand, counting down.
CGGCGGACCGATGGTGACGCGATGTGTTGGAGTGCGACGGCCGATCTGGTCGCCGGTGCCAGTATCGCCGCGGTCGGCGTGGCCTGCGTGGCACGCGTGCGCAGGCCCGGCGATCTCCCGCTGGCCGCGCTGCCGTTGCTCCTCGGGGCTCACCAGATCGTCGAGTCCGCGGTGTGGGACGCCGGCGGGGGGACGGGTCCCGCCACCGTCGCCTGGGCGGTCATAGCCCTTCCGCTGCTGGCTGTGTGGGTGCCGGTGGGCGTGCTGTGCGCCGCGCCGCGACACGCCAGGCGGCAGCTGCTGATCCCGCTCGCCGTCGGCCTCGTGACCGCCGCCACGCTCGCGTACGCGCTCGCCGTCCGCCCCGTCAGGGCCGAGATCCGCGGCCACACCGTCGGCTACTTCGTCGACCTTTCCCACCCGGAACTGCTCATCGCCGGCTATCTCTTCGCCACCGTCGGATCCCTGCTGCTCTCCGGCGATCGCGGACTGACGCTCTTCGGTGTCCTGGTCGCCGTGGGTGCGCTGATCACCTGGGCGCTGTGGCAGATGGAGTTCGTCTCGACCTGGTGCGCGTTCGCGGCGCTGTGTTCGGTTGTCCTGTTCGGCTGGGTGCGCAGCCGCCCGCCGGCCTGACCCGCCCCGACGAGTTCCACGTACGCATGGGCCACAGGACCTACCGCAAGGCGGCCTCCGGGGGTTGGCCGGCGGCGCGCTCGTCGAATTCCTCCCGTGCGGCGCGGATGGCGGTGATGTTCGCCTGCGACCAGTCGGTGATGCGCTGCACCAGCCCGCCCACCTCCTGGCCAAGCCCGGTCAGCCGGTACTCCACGCGCGGTGGCACGGTCGGGTACACACTGCGGGTCAGCAGTCCCTCCCGCTCCAGTGCCCGCAGGGTCTGCGTCAGCACCTTCGGTGTCACGCCGTCCAGCCGCCGGCGCAGCTCGCCGAACCGCATGGGCCGGCCGTCCTCCAGCGCCACGAGCACCAGCATGGTCCACTTGCCGGCGATCAGCTCCAGCACGGCACGGGTGGGGCAGTCACGCAGAAACACGTCCACGCCACCGTGTTTCCTCAGGTCGAAGCCGGTATCCATGAGGAACCTCGATATCAGACAAGTGCCTTCTTCCGCGCGGTTATCGCCCGGGCGGACCATGGGACGACCGAGAACCGCCGACGAGGAGTCCTGATGTCCGCCCGTATGCATGCCATCGTCCAATCCGCGTTCGGCGGCCCGGAGGTCCTCACCCATCAGGAGACCGATGTCCCGGAACCGGGCCCGGGGGAGGTGCTGCTGCGGGTCGCCGGCGCCGGGGTCAATCCGGGCGACGCGGTTCTCCGGGCCGGCCGCGTACCGGGCCTGGTCACCCTGCCGTGGACGCCGGGCAATGACGTGTCCGGCGTCGTCGAGCGGCTCGGCCGGGGCGTGACGCGGTTCGCGCCGGGCGACGAGGTGTACGGCATGCTGGCGGTCACCCGGCGCGGCGCGTACGCCCAATACACCGCGGTTCCAGCCGCCGCGCTGGCTCCCAAGCCCAAGAACCTCGACCTGGTGAACGCCGCGGCCGTGCCCCTGGTCGCCTTCACCGCCTGGCAGGCGTTGGCCGTCCTGGCCCGGGTCGGCCCCGGCGACCGGGTGCTCATCCACGCGGCCGCGGGCGGCGTCGGACACGTCGCGGTGCAGCTCGCCAAGGAACTCGGGGCACACGTCATCGGCACCGCCCGGGCGGCCAACCACGACTTCCTGCGCGACCTGGGCGCCGACGAACTCGTCGACTACACCGCCGCCGACTTCCGGACCGCCGTGACCCCGGTGGACACCGTGCTGGACCTGGTCGGCGGTTCCTACGGGCCGCGCTCCCTCGACGTGCTCCGGCCGGGCGGTCTGCTCATCGGCGCGTCGATCGACCCGGGGACCGACGAGCAGCAGGCCGCCGCCCGAGGCCTGCGCTACGTCTGGGTCGCGGCCGAGCCCTCCGGCGAAGTCCTGGAGCGGATCACCGAACGCATCGAGACGGGCCGGCTGAGGGTCACGGTCCAGCGCACCTACCCGTTGGCCGAAGCCGCCGCGGCCCACCGGGCGATCGAGGAGAAGCGCACCACCGGCAAGATCATCCTCGTGCCGTGAGCCAGCGGATCAGTCCAGCCCCTGGCAGCCCAACGGCTAGCCGCCGGCCGGCGCGTAGCCGCTGATGACGTACAGGGCTTCGTCGTCGATGGCGTTCTTCTCCCAGTCGAGGGAGATCCGGACCGGGTGTCCGTCGGGCGCGTACTCCGCTTCGGCCTCGTCCGCGTTGTCACGCCGGGCCTGCTCGAGTTCCTCCAACAGCCCGCCGATGGTGGGTACTTCGCCGGGTGACTGCCGCACCACCCGCCGAGCGCTGTCGTCGAGGCCGACGGCCTTTGCCACCTTGCCGTCCCGGACCGTCACCCGGAACGTCCCGATCAGATTCCGTTCCCCTTCGCTCGACGTCATGGTGTAGACGTACGAGGCGGGCTCCTCCCAGGTGGTCGTGGTCCGCTCCGGGGTGGGCTTCGACTCGGCCTTCCCGCCGGAACCGGAGGATGGCGACGCCTCGGTGCCGCAGGCGGCGGTCGCGAACAACAGCCCCCCGACCAGTGCGGCGGCGGGCAGGGATCGCGGGGTGATGCGCAGGGAGGTCATGGCGGCAGTCCCTTCGAAGACGACTACCGCTATGACGTCGGCCCGCCGGGGAACGTTCGGGTGCCCTGCGGCCGGGCGAGGCGCTGCTCCCGCGCCCGCCACGCGAAGATCGTGGCAGACGTGACGGGAACGACAGGTTGCGCATGGACCATCGTGGAGTGACCTGTCGATTATGGATCATAGGATGGGTGACATGAGCCTTCGTCACGCAGTTCTGGGCCTCCTCGTCGGAAAGCCCGCCAGCGGCTACGACCTGATGAAACTGTTCAACACATCGCTGGTCAACGTATGGCCCGCCAACCAGAGCCAGGTCTACGGAGAACTCGCCCGCCTCACCACCGGCGGACTGATCGACGTCTCTGCCGAAGGCCCGCGCGGTCGCAAGGAGTACGCGCTCACGGACGCGGGCCTGGCGGAACTGCGCCACTGGCTGACCGAGGTCGAGCCCAAGCAGGTGCGACACAACGAAGCCCTGCTGAGGGTGTTCTTCATGGGCGTGCTCACTCCTGAAGAGGCACTGGAAGGCCTCGGCAAGCTGACCCAGCAGTCCGCGGCCGATCATGCCCAGCTGCTGGAGTTGCAGGACTCGGTCGACTGGAGCGAGGAGGGCATGCTCACCGCCAACGGCCGGATCGCCCTCGAATACGGTCTGCGCTTCTTCGCCATGCAGGAGGAGTGGGCCCGGTGGGCCGCCCAGCAGATCGCCGCCGCCACCACGGAGTGAACCGTGCAGGCGCCTCCGGATGAACCGCGGAGATACCTCCGCGCAGGGCGTCCCGCATCCCCGAGACTTTCACATTCCACGATTGACATGTCGTGAGCAGACCTTCTAGTTTCGACATGTCGGTTCTCGAGTGTCAGTACGTCATGGAGAGAGACTCAATCGTGGGCTACTTGCGCGGATTCATCCCCTGGATCGCATCGGGCGTCGTTTCATCATTCGACCTGCGCTGGGGTGCCCTCGCGGGCTTCCTGACCGGGGTGTTCCTGCTGGTGCAGGACCTTCGCAGGCGCGTCGAGGCGGACTCGCTGATCCTGGAGATCAGCAGTATCTGCTACTTCGCCGTGGTGGGCGTCCTCGCGGTCCTCTTCCCGAACTCGGCGCTGGAGACCTACCAGGACGCGCTCTCCTTCTCCTGGCTCGCCCTCACCGCCTGGGGGACGCTCGCGATCCGCCGGCCCTTCACGCTGGGCATCGCGCGCCGCCAGACCCCGCCGGAAGTCTGGAACCTGCCCGGGTTCTACCAGGTCAACGCCGCCATCACGGCCGCCTGGGGAGCCGGCTTCACGTTCATCCTCGCCGCCCTGCTCATCGCCCACTTCACCGAGGCGCCCGCCTGGGTGGGCATCACGGCGCATGTCGTCGGCCTCGTCGCCCCCATGATCTTCACCTCCCGCTACCCCGCCCGCGTCCAGGCCCGGATGGAAGCCGCCGCTGCTGCGCAGTCTCCTGACTCGCTCGTCCCGCAAGCCACCCCCCGAGGCCGTCATGCACAGCACTAGCGACACCTCCGCACCTCACCTGGCCGGCAACTTCGCCCCGGTCCCCGACGAGATCACCGCCCACACGCTGGACGTCACGGGGGTCATACCCCCGGAACTGACCGGCTGGTACCTGCGCAACGGCCCCAACCCCCAAGAGGCCGACTCCGCCCACTGGTTCATCGGCGACGGCATGGTCCACGGCGTCCGTATCGAAGGCGGCCGGGCGGTGTCGTACCGCAACCGCTGGGTCCGCACCAAGACCTTCACCGACCACTCGCCCGTCTACGGCGAATCGGGCGTCGACCACACCGCGGGCGTCGCCAACACCCATGTGATCCGGCACGCGGGACGCACACTCGCCCTCGTGGAGACCTCGTTCCCCTACGAGCTGAGCTGCGCCCCGGGCCATGAGCTGGACACCGTGGGCCCCTTCGACTTCGCGGGCAGGCTCCACACCGCCATGACGGCGCACCCGAAGACCTGCCCCGTCACCGGCGAACTGCACTTCTTCGGATACGGAGGCCTGTCGGCGCCGTTCCTCACCTACCACCGCGCCGACGCACAGGGCGAGTTGACGGTGAGCCGGCCGGTCGATGTGCCCGCGCACACGATGATGCACGACTTCTACCTGACGGCCGGTCATGTCGTCTTCATGGACCTGCCGGCCGTCTTCGACCTCGCCCGGGCCGTCGATCCCCACGGAGGCATGCCGTACTCCTGGCGGCCCGAGAACGGTGCCCGTCTCGGCGTGCTGCGACGGGACGACCCGTACGGCACGGTGCGCTGGTTCGACATCGGCCCCTGCTACGTCTTCCACACCCTCAACGCCCACGAGGAGAACGAGGGTCAGCGCATCGTCCTGCACGGCATGCGCTACCCCTCGCTGGGTGACGGCGTGCAGGTCGACGAGCCTTCCACACTGTGGCGCTGGACGCTCGACCTCGCCACGGGCGTGGTCAAGGAGGAGCAACTCGACGACAGGCAGGCGGAGTTCCCCCGGATCGACGACCGCCTCGCCGGACTCCCCGCCCGTCTGGGGCACGCCACCTCGGCGCCGCTGCCCTCGGCGGACGGCCCTGAGGACACCCGGCACCGCGCGGCCCTGCACCGCTACGACCTCCGCGACGGATCGGTGGACAGCCACTACTTCGCGACCGGACGCTTCCCAGGCGAGGCGGCGTTCGTCCCCGCCGACGACCGGCCCGGCGGCCCCGGCTGGCTGATGACGTACGTTTACGACTCGGCCACCGACCGCAGCGACCTGGTGATCCTGGACGCCGACGACCTGTCCCGCCCGCCGGTCGCCACCGTCCATCTGCCCAGGCGCGTGCCCGCCGGATTCCACGGCAACTGGCTGGCCGACGCCTGACCCGCGACCGGTACGTCGGCGCATTCCCGCCGACGGTGGTGGGATCAGTACCAGGACCGGCAGTCCTGCTCACCAGAGGGATCTGGTTACCTCGCGTCCCTCGGCGCAGAGTTGTCCCCATGAACACCACGATCAAGCAGCCGGAAGTCAGGAGCCGAGTGACTCCACTGAGGTCACTTCTGGGAAGCACCTACGTCCCGCGCCGGGGCGGCACACGTCCGGTTCACCGGAATACGTTGTCGGAGTCGTCCCAGGTCGACGGCTCGCCCTGCGTGTACTCCCGTGGAACGCGCGACGACGTCTGATACATCGCGTCGATCTCGGCGGCGAAACGCCGTGTGATCGCGTCCCTGCGCAGTTTCATCGAGGGCGTCAGCAACCCGTTGGTCATGTCGAAGGACTCCGGGAGAACACGGAACACCCGGATCGATTCCGAACGGGACACCGTGGTGTTGGCGGCGGCGACGGCACGTCTCACCTCCTCGCGCAGTTCGTTCTCCTCGCGGGCGTCCCGGACCGGGGTCTCACCCTTGGCCCGGGCCGCCCGCCAGTGCGTGACGAATTCGGGATCCAGCGTGATCAGAGCCCCCACGCAAGGCCGGTTGTCACCCACGACCACCGCCTGATGGATCAGCGGATGCACGCGCAGACGCTCCTCCAGGGCCGCGGGAGCCACACTCTTGCCGCCGCTCGTGATGATGATGTCCTTCTTGCGCCCGGTGATGGTCAGATAGCCCTCGTGGTCGAGACGGCCGATGTCGCCGGTGGCCAGCCAGCCGTCCTGGAACGAGGACTCGGTGGCCTGGGCGTCGTTGATGTACCCCTGGAACACCGAGGGCCCCCACACCAGAATCTCGCCGTCGTCGGCCACGTGGATGTCCGTGCCCGGCAGAGGACACCCCACGGTTCCGAACTTCTCCCGTCCCACCGGCTGCGCGGTGATGCCGCCGCTGGTCTCGGTGAGTCCGTATCCGTCGTGGATGAAGATCCCGATTCCGGCGTAGAAGAGGGCCAGTTCACGGTTCAGGGGCGAGCCGGCCGAGACCCCGCCGCACACCCTTCCGCCCAGCGCGGTGCGCAGCTTTCTGTACACCGCCTTGTCGTAGAGGGAGTGTTGCAGTTTCAGGTCGAAGCCGGGGCCGGGGCCTGTGCCCAGCCGGTGGCGTTCCTCGGCCTTGGCGTAGTCCTGCGCGGTGCGGACGGCCCGCTCGAACAGCGCTCCACGGCCTGCTCGTTGGGCCGAGTGCATGAAGTTCTTGTAGATCTTCTCGAAGATGAAGGGGACCGCGTACAGGTAGGTGGGCCGGAAGGAGAGGATCGCCGCGGAGAGGGCTTCCTCGTGCAGATCCGGTTCATGTCCCATCAGCAGGCCGCCCCGCAGACACAGCCCCTGGATCATGAGGCCGTACACGTGGGAGAGCGGGAGGAAGGCGAGGACGGCGGTCTGCTCTCCGGGAGGAGCCGTCGTGTGTTTCCAGCCCGCGAGCAGCGTGTCCACGGTGCTCGCCAGGCTGCGATGCGTCAGGGCGCAGCCCCTGGGGCGTCCCGTGGTGCCGGAGGTGTACGCGACGACCGCCGTGGAGTCGGGCAGCACGATCCGGCGCAGCGAGTCGACCGTCGTCGCCGGTATCGCGCGGCCCCGCTCGACCAGCTGTGACAGTGCGCCCGTGTCCAACTGCCAGACGTGGCGCAGGAACGGGAGCGCCGCACACGCCGAGCCGACCGTCATCACGCCCTGCTCGTCCTCGACCACGACGCCGACGCAGTGGGCGTCCTTGAGGATCCACTCGACCTGCTCGTGCGAGGACGTCGGGTAGATCGGCACCACTTCGGCGCCCACCGACCACAGCGCATAACCGAGCACGGTCCACTCGTAACGCGTGCGCGCCATGATGGCCACGCGGTCGCCCGGGCGGATCCCGGAGGTGACGAGTCCCCTTGCCAGATCGACCACTTCGTCCCACAGCTCGGTGGCCGTCACCGGTGTCCACGTCGAGGACGAGGCGTCAGGTCGGCGCGCGATCTGCGCGAGCCCGGGGTTGTGGCGAGCCGTTTCGAAGAGGCTGTCGGCGAGTCCCCCCTGCATCACGGCCGCAGCCGGTGAAGGAAGTTCGGACTGGTGCATTCGCCGCTCCGCAATTCTCCTCGACACGGCCTCACCGAGAGACACGGGGCCGAGGATTCCCGAATCTAGCCCACCGGGACGACCACCGTGCCGGGATTCACAGAGCAGCCCGTCCGCCGCCGGGTTTCCGTGCGGCGGGCCGCGGTTCTCGCAGGCAGTCCGGCCGGGGCGGAGCCGCCGCGAACGGCCTTCGCGGCGGGTTCGAAGTCGCCGGGGCGGGACGGTTCCACGGAGTGAACCGCCGCTCAGGACCCCCCGGTTGTCCCGTGCAGAATCTGTGCCAGCTCGCGCGGCCGGGAGAACATCGGCCAGTGGCCGGTGTCCAGCTCGACGAGCCGCCAGTGCTCGCTCTTCAGCAGCTCGGCCACGACGTCGTTCGGCTCGGGGCCGTCGAGCAGGCACTTGATGTACGTCGCCGGAAGCTCGCCGAGCGGGCGCGTCAGCACGGCCGGGTCGGTCAGCGTTGCTCCGGGGTGCGGGGTGGCGCCGTCCACGAACCGTGCGGTCTGCTCGTCGGTGAGACCCTGACCCTCGCAGTCCGCCGCGGTGAGCGGCGCCCAGAAGCCGCCGTTCCCGGCGAGTGCTGCCTCGAACGCGGCCTGGCCCTGCCACCAGCCGGAGGCGAACGACCCGCCGTTCACCGGGACTTCGGAGTCGACGAAGACCACGTGTGCGAGCCGGTCGCCGATCCGCTCGGCGGCCTGCCCCACCGGGATGCCGGCGTAACTGTGTCCGACCAGGACGACATCGCGCAGGCCGAGGCGTTCGACCTCGCTCACGATGTCCTCCACGTGCGTCTGCCGACCGGCCAGGACGTTCTGCTTCTCGGCGAGCCCGGAAAGCGTCACCGCGTGAGTGCCGTGCCCGGCCGCACGCAGCTCCGGCACCACCTCGTCCCACGCCCACGATCCCAGCCATGCGCCCGCCACTAGTACGAATTCAGTCATGCCCGGCAACGTAGCCGAGGGGTCCGACAATCCGTCCCGGAGACGGCGCGGAGCCCGAGCGGGAGCCGGAGTTACTCGCACGCCGGGTGAACCGTCATCCGTTCACCCTTTCGAAGGAGGGCTTCGGGCTGACAGACTCCGGAGGGTGCCTGACTTCGACTTGCTTGTCATCGGTTCCGGCCCGGGTGGCCAGAAGGCCGCCATCGCCGCCGCGAAACTCGGCCGCAGGGCCGCCGTCATCGACCGCCCGGACATGGTCGGCGGGGTCTCCATCCACACCGGAACCATCCCCTCCAAGACACTGCGCGAGGCGGTCCTCTACCTCACGGGACTGACCCAGCGCGATCTGTACGGCCAGAGCTACCGCCTCAAGGAGGACATCACCGTCGCCGACCTGACCGCGCGCACCCAGCACGTGGTCGGCCGCGAGGTCGACGTCATCCGCAGCCAGCTGTCCCGCAACCATGTGTCGCTCTTCGCGGGCACCGGCCGCTTCCTGGACGACCACACCATCGGCCTGCGCGAAGTGAACGGCCATGAACGGGAGTTGACCGCCGAGCACATCGTCATCGCCACGGGTACGCGTCCGGCCCGGCCGGCGACCGTCGAGTTCGACGAGCAGACCATCCTGGACTCCGACAACGTCCTGAACCTGGAGCGGGTCCCGCGCTCCATGGTCATCGTCGGGGCCGGTGTGATCGGCATGGAGTACGCCTCCATGTTCGCCGCCCTCGGCAGCAAGATCACGGTGGTGGAACAGCGGCCCGGGATGCTCGACTTCTGCGACGTCGAGGTGATCGAGTCGCTCAAGTACCACCTGCGGGACCTAGCCGTCACGTTCCGGTTCGGGGAGACCGTCTCCGCGGTCGAGCGTCACGCGCGGGGCACCCTTACGATCCTGGAGAGCGGCAAGAAGATCCCCGCGGACGCGGTGATGTACTCGGCGGGCCGGCAGGGCCTCACCGACGAACTCGACCTGGACAAGGCGGGCTTGTCCGCCGACCGGCGCGGCCGGATCACCGTCGACGAGCACTACCGCACCGAGGTGCCGCACATCTACGCCGTCGGTGATGTCATCGGCTTCCCCGCGCTGGCCGCGACCTCGATGGAGCAGGGCCGTACGGCGGCCTACCACGCCTGCGGTGAGCCGGTGAACCGGATGCACGACCTTCAGCCGATCGGCATCTACACCATTCCGGAAATCAGCTTCATCGGCCGGACCGAGGACCAACTCACCGAGGACTGCGTGCCGTTCGAGGTCGGCATCTCCCGCTACCGCGAACTGGCCCGGGGCCAGATCATCGGCGACTCGCACGGCATGCTCAAACTGCTGGTCTCCCCGGACGACCGCAAACTGCTCGGCGTGCACTGCTTCGGTACCGGCGCCACCGAGCTCATCCACATCGGGCAGTCCGTCATGGGCTGCGGCGGCACGGTCGACTACCTGGTCGACGCGGTGTTCAACTACCCGACGCTGGCCGAGTCGTACAAGGTCGCCGCCCTGGACGCGACCAACAAGATCCGGCAGATCGACCGGCTCAGGGACTGAACCGGCGGAGGGTGAAGGAGTTCATCAGGCGCGGGGGAGGGGCGTGAACGGGCACTGGTTATGCTCGCGGGCATGCCCACAGCCATGGTGACCGGAGCGACAGCGGGAATCGGCGCGGCGTTCGCCCGGCGCCTGGCCGCGGACGGTTTCGGTCTTGTCCTGCTCGCCCGTGACACCGAGCGGCTCCAGCGGGCGGCGGAGGAGTACCGCGCCGCCCACGGGATCGAGGTGGAGATCCTCTCCGCCGACCTCGCCACCGAGGAAGGACTCGCCGCCGCGGAGCAACGGGCCGGTCAGGGCGTGGACCTGCTGGTCAACAACGCGGGCTTCGGGCAGCGCGGCGCCTTCCTCGGCACCGATCTGTCCGAGGAGCTCGCGATGCTGCGGGTGCACTGCGAAGCCGTACTGCGCCTCACGCGTGCCGCGCTGCCCGGCATGGTGGAGCGCGGGCGCGGGGGTGTCGTGAACGTGGCGTCCGTGGCGGCGTTCTTCCCCCGCGGCACCTACAGCGCCTCCAAGGCGTGGGTCGTCACCTTCAGTGAGAGCCTCCGGCAGGAGGTGAGCGGCAGCGGGGCCCATGTGATGGCCCTGTGCCCTGGCTGGGTGCGCACCGAGTTCCACGAGCGGTCGCGGATGGACACCTCGGGCATCCCCGACTCCCTGTGGCTGGACGCGGACGAACTTGTCGCCGCCGCGATCCGCGACTTCCGCCGCGGCGTTCCGGTGAGCATTCCCGACGCGCGCTACAAAGCCCTCGCCGGGCTCGGCCGTCTGCTGCCCCGTCGGCTCAACGCCCGGCTGTCCGCCGGGGCTGGCAGCCGCCACTCCTAGGCGGCCGGCTCGGCGGTCCAGGTGATGCGCGGGGGCTCGACCCGCGCGCACAGGGGTGCGCCGCACGCGTCCGTCAGGCCGAGGCGGCCGACGAGCAGGCCGTCACGTGCGGCGGCGGTGAGCACCTCGGCGGGGATGGCGTCGATCATCAGCTTGGCGCGGCGGAACATCGAGAAGACGCCCGACTCGTCCACCGTGCCCCACGACAGGTAGATGAACCGGCGGCCCAGACGGTCCTGCACGTAGGGGCCCTTCACGTCGGTGCCGGTCGGCGAGTCGGCCGTCGAGCACTCCAGCGTCCAGGTCGCCGAAGCTGCGTCGCCTGGCTGCGGGTCGAGGAGTTCGGCCGGTCTGTCGCGGCGCTGCACGGCGACATGGACGTTGCCGTAGGTCACCGCCTTGCCGTCGGCGGAGGCCGCGGGGGAGCAGTTCAGGCCGGGCAGATCGACAGCCTCGATACGGATGCGCATGCCCCCATCATTGCTCCCACGCCCGCAACGCGGTGCACGGGATCGGGCACTCGCCGACATGGCCCTTTTCTGCTTCTTCGCGAAGAAAGCGATCGCCTTTATCGGCGGCGGATTTCTTTCACACACTGGAAACGCTTCAAGAGGTTTACTGAAAACGGCTGACGCATCTCAACTGTCCATGGTCAAGGGCCTGTTGAGGGAAAGCCCTTGTCATGTTCATACTGTTTGATCGGGGGCTCAATTGGAGTTTCCTTTCGCTTTGACGTTGTCAGGGGCACCGAATTGAATAGACAGTCGAGCAGTGGACCGCGCCGTTTATGGGCTATTTCGGTGGCCGCGGCTTCGGTCACGGCACTCGTTGCCGGACTTGCCGTGACCCCGGCCGCCGCGGCGGGGAGTGGCGCTTCGTCCATACCGACCGCGGCGGACGCGAGCACCGCGCGGAACTGGATCACGCTCATCACCGGTGACCGCATCGCGGTCGACAACGAGGGCGAGCCCGTCTCCGTGGAGCGCCCGGCGGGCCGCGAGGACATCGCCATCCAGATACAGCGCGTCGAGGGCCACACCTACGCCGTACCCGTCGACGCCGAGCGCCTGGTCCAAGAGGGCCGCGTCGACCAGCGGCTCTTCGACCTCACCACGCTCAGCGAGCCCGCGTATCTGGCCCAGCAGCGCGACGGCCTCCAGCTCATCGTCACCTACCAGGGCACCCGCCCCGCCGTACGGCAGGACGTGCGCACCGCGGGCGACAACGAACTGCGGCGCTCCTTCGGTTCGTTCGACGCCGACGCGGTGACCACCCCGCGCGAGGACGCCACGGCCACCTGGGACGCGCTCACCAGCGATCCCGCCGACGCCGCCCCGTACCGTACGGCCGCGTCCGGCGTCGACACCGTCTGGCTGGACGACATCCGCACGGCCGACCTGGACACGAGCGTGCCGCAGATCGGCGCCCCCACGGCCTGGGAAGCCGGCTACGACGGCACCGGCACGACCATCGCCGTCCTGGACACCGGCGTCGACCAGAGCCACCCCGACCTGGCCGGCCAGGAGATCGCCGAGAAGAACTTCACCACCTCCCCGGACGCCAAGGACCGCTTCGGCCACGGCACCCACGTCGCGTCCATCGCCGCCGGTACGGGAGCCAAGTCCGCGGGCAAGTACACAGGCGTCGCACCGGGCGCGAAGATCCTCGACGGCAAGGTCCTCAACGACAGCGGCTCGGGCACCACCTCCGCGATCATCGCCGGTATGGAGTGGGCCGTCGCGCAGGGTGCCAACGTTGTCAACCTGAGCCTGGGCGGCCTCGACAGCCCGGGCATCGACCCGCTGGAGGAAGCGGTCAACCGGCTCTCGGCCGAGACCGACACACTGTTCGTCATCGCCGCCGGGAACACCGGCATCGGCGCCGGGGCCGGAACGATCAACTCGCCCGGCAGCGCCGACGCCGCCCTGACCGTCGGCGCGGTCGACAAGAGCGACAAGCTCGCCGGTCTGTCCAGCCGCGGCCCACGGTCCGGCGACGGCGCCATCAAGCCCGACGTGACCGCGCCCGGCGTGAACATCGGTGCCGCCGCGGCGGCCGACAGCTACATAGCGCGGACCGGTACGCCCGTCGCGGACGGCTATGTGGCCATCTCGGGTACCTCCATGGCCACGCCGCACGTCGCGGGCGCCGCCGCCGTCCTCGCCCAGGAACACCCGGACTGGACCGGAGAGCAGATCAAGTCCACGCTGACCGGCTCCACGGTCTCCGGCGGCTACACGCCGTACCAGCAGGGCTCCGGCCGCATCGACCTCGCCCGGGCCGTCGACCAGACCGTAAGCGCCGGGCCGAACTCGCTCTCCTTCGGCCGGCAGGCGTGGCCGCACACCGACGACGAACTCCTCACCAAGCGCCTCACCTACCGGAACGACGGCACCGAACCGGTCACCCTCGACCTGGCCCTGACGGCCACCGGACCCGACGGAAAACCCGCCCCCGCAGGCGTGTTCACCGTGGAAGACCAGCAACTGACCGTCCCCGCAGGCGGCGAGGCGTCCACCACCGTCAGCGCGGACACCCGCGCGGGCACGCTCGACGGCATCTACAGCGCGTACGTCACGGCGAGCGGCGACGGCCAGACCGTCCGCACGGCGGCGGTCGTGGAGCGCGAAATCGAGTCCTACGACCTGACCTTCGAGCACATTGCCCGCAACGGCGCGCCCGCCTCGAGCTACAAGAGCCACTTCGTGGGCGTCGGCGGACTCGGCAAGGGCCGTTGGGGCGATCTGGGCAACGTGACCGGCACCGACACCATCCGGCTGCCCAAGGGGCGCTACTTCGTCAGCACCTCCTTCTACGTCTTCACCGGCTCCGCCTGGACGGGTGTGGACGTCATCAACCAGTCCAACCTGCAGCTCGACCACGACACGAAGGTGACCATCGACGAACGCACCGCGAAGCCCGTCGACATCACCCCGCCCGATCCGCAGGCGACACCCCTCTCGGGCTATGTCGGCGCGGAGATCACCACGTCCGAGTACTGGACCAGCGCCTCCTGGCTGCTCAGCAGCTTCAAGACCTTCACGTTCGGCACCGCCCACCTCGGGCCCGACGCCGCCCCCGGCGAGCTCCAGCAGCGGATCCAGGCCACCTTCCTGAACAACGCGACCGCCTCCGAGTACCACCTGGCGTACCAAGCCGCGGGTACCCGGTACACCGACGGCTTCGTCCGTGGCCCGAAGTCCGAGGAACTGGCGAAGATCTCCACCCGGCTCGGCTCGGCATCCCCGAACAAGCGCGGCTATCTGCTGATCCAGGCCGACACCGGCAAGGGACCGACCGGGGCCGAGTACATCGTCAGCCGCAACCTGCCGTACGAGCCCACGGTCTACGTGAACACCGACAACGCCACCAGATGGCAGTTGAACTTCCAACGGTACGACATCGCGACCAACCTCTTCGAAGCCCAGTACCTGGCTCCGTACACCGCGTACGAGCCGGGCAAGAGCTATCAACGAGCCTTCGGCGTCGGTGTGTTCGGGCCGAACCTCGGCACCGGGCAGGGGCTCTCCCGCACCGGTGACACGATCACCGGCACCCTCCCGCTGTTCGCCGACAGCGACGGCAACTCCATCCCGTTGACCTACGCCTCGGCGCGGACCTCACTCACCAGGAACGGCACCGAGGTCGGCACGAGCGACGATCCGCTGACCGGCACCGCGTCCTTCACGGTCCCGGCCCGTTCCGCCGCGTACCGGCTGACCACGACGGCGACCCGGGCCGGGGGCACGCCCGTCTCCAGCAAGGTGACCGCCAGCTGGACGTTCCGCTCGGAGAACGTCGCCGAGAAGACGGCGCTGCCGGTGTCGGTGGTCCGCTTCGCTCCGGCGCTCGCGGCGGACAGCACGGCCACCGCGGGCTCGACTCTGAAGATCCCGGTGACGGTGCAGGGCGCGGCTGCCGGGAAGCGTCTCGGCGCGCTGCGCGTGTACGTCTCGTACGACGAGGGCTTGCACTGGACCCTGCGGCCGGTCGTCGCCGGCAAGGTCACGGTCAAGACCCCGGAGGCGGGCGGCAGCGTGTCGCTGCGTGCCAAGGCGGTCGACAAGCGGGGCAACGCGGTGGATCAGACGATCCTCCGCGCGTACACGGCCCGGTAGTTCGCTGCCGGCCGCTCCCGCGCAGTGCTGCGGCCTGCGCGGGAGCGGCCTCGCGCTGCAGGGCTCGATGGGCCGGAGATCAGGCCGGCCTCTCCACCTTCGTGGCCGTCTCCCAGGCAGGGACGGTTGTCCCGTCCGCCGTGGTGATCTCGAGAACCTCGCACTCCATGAGCCGGATGGCGGCGAACAGGCGCTGTTGGACCCGTTCCCCGTCCTCGGGCGGAAAGCCGATCCGGATCTGGTGGGGGCGGGACACGTCGTAGGTGAGCAGCCAGCCGCTGTCGACGGTCGCGAAATGGTCCTGCCCCGATTCGTCGTCCTCCGACCGCCACGTTCCCCGGTCTGCGGTGGGGGCCAGGGCTGCCCGGAGAATCCGCAGGCGTTCGGGATGGGGGCGGGGCCCTTGGGACAGACGCAGGCACCGGTCGACGCGGGGCCGGAAGGTGTTGAACCAGGGCGCGAGGTGCGGTTCCATGCCCACGAGCAGGCGGGAGTCGAGGCGTCCGTCGGCCCAGCTTTCGACGAACTCCGCCGCTCCCGGTGCGAAGGTCTCGTAGTTTCCGTCCCTGCCCCAGACCACGACCGGCCAGTCCCGCGGCTCCCCGGCCGTGCGCCAGCACAGCCGGTCGGCGTCCATGGTCGTACCCCAGATCAGGAGTCCGTCCTTGGCCGCCGACGGGCGCCCGCTCTGCCACTCGACGCCGTTGTACGGATTCGTGCCGAACGGCGTCCTCAGGTAGAGGAAGTCGCAGAACTCGCCCCAGCCGTAGTTCTCGACAAGCCACTTGTAGTCATCGGGCAGCCGCACCCCCAGCTCACCCTCGACGACGGTCCACTCCCCGTGGGCCTCGACCGGCTCCGCCGGCGGCGCCACGAGCCGCACCAGGCCGTCATGACCCATCAGGGCACATCGGGCCGTGCGAGCGCTCTCGCGATGGGCTCTCCGGTGCGCTGCGCGTAGTTCATCCGCTCGCGGACCTCGCGCAGCGTGCGGGGCCGGAATCTGGAGCCGCCGCAGCAGCTCTTGTGGAAGCGCACGCCCGCGTTCAGCAGAACGGTGAGCGTCCGCCATGCCGCGGTGTCGCGCCGCCGGGGCGCGGCGAAGGCCGATCCGACATGGATCAAGGGCTCTGTGCAGCGCGGACAGATCCGCTGCCGCTCCGTGTCGAAAGGCTGCTTGTAGGAGGCCCGGCAAGGCAGGCAGACGTACGAGGTCTTCGCATGGGCCATGTGAGGAGCGTACGCATGCCCCCAGCACGAATTCGACAGATTTTTGTGGCCGGACTTACGCCTCCGCTCCGGCAGGGATCAGCTCCGGCATGACTGCCTGTGGCAGAGACGGGTTGGCGGCCGCGGCTTCCGCCACTTGCCAGTCGTCGTCGGAGAGCAGTTCGACCATGACGTGCGGAGGCAGGGCGGGGTGGCCGGCGGCTATGGGCCGGGCTTGGCCGTCGGTCAGACAGGCGAGCAGGGCCGGGGCCGTGGCGTTGGGGTGACGGGCGATCTCGCGGAAAGCCTTCTGAACCGGCGGTTCGTGACGGGCCAGGTCCTCAAGGAGTGCCGGTGACGCGGCGGGGTTGGTGGCCACCTTGGCGACGACCCGGACCCCGTGCCGGTCGACCAGGGCCCGCAGTTGGGCTTCGGAGAGGCCCGGATGCGGTGCGATGGACTTGGCCACCTTGGCGTCGGGGTCGAGGGCCAGCAGATCGCGGATCCCGGTCGGCAGGTCGCGTCGTTGGGCAACCAGCATCCGCAGGGCCGGATTCGTCGACCTGGCCATGTCCTCGACCTCGGCCGGAGAAGCGGCGGCGATCCGGGGCAGCACGGTCGGGCCGATCCTGGTCACGGCGGCCAAGTGGCCGAGCACGTCGAGCGGCACACTCGGGTTGTGCGCGAGCCCGCGCCGTACGCTCCGGTCGAGGTCGGTGGCCAGCGCGCGGATCTGGGCGTCGCCGATCGCAGGGTTCTCGGCGAGGTCGCCGCGTACACCCGGAGTGGGGTCATGGGCGAGCCGTTCCCAGAGATCCGGTGGCAGGTCGGGCCGGGCGGCGAGTTGGCAGCGCAGCAGCATTGAGGGATGGTCGGCGAAATCGACGACGGCGTCGACAGGCGTGGCCGGGTTCCGCAGGGCCGACAGCCACATGTCGTGCACGGTGGACTCGTGGGAGCCGTCGCAGGAGGCCCCCGGGAGCAGATCGCAGTCGGGCCGCGGACACTGCGGATCGTGCACGAACGGCGTCCGTTCACGGTCGCAGACCAGGCACCTCTGAGCCGAAGGCAGCCCCTCGCCGGTGACCAGCATCGCCAGTACGGCCGGTGGTGTCGCCTCGTTCGCAGCCACCGCGCGGCGGACCTCGGCATGCGGATGGCTCGCAAGCCCGGTGGCCATGTCCGCCGCGGCCCGCAGCGCGAGTTCGGCGACGACTCGTACGTCCGGGTCGGCGGCGAGTGTCTCCACAACATCGGGCGGAAGGCCGGGGCACGCGGCCAGTTTCTCCCGGTGCTCGGCGACGGGATCGGCCGCGAAGAGGCGTGCCCACTCCGGCCTGCCCGCCTGCTGGTCGAGCAGAGCGAGCGCGGCTCGCGGCTGGGTCACCGGGTCGATGTCGGAGGCGGTCAGCCGCCCCTCGTACGCGAGTTGCACAGCGGTCCCGTCGGTCCGCGAGGCGAGTGCGACCACCTGCGCGTGGCTGAGGTCCGGGCGATACGCCAGCTCCCAGTCGACGGCGTCGTCCGCGAGCGCGATCAACTGGTCGATCAGCCGGGAGGGAAGGGAGGCATTGGCGGCGAGCCCGCACAGCACAGGGTGCACAGGGGCATCCTGCCCGGGACTTCGTCGAACCGCCCCTGGATTATGGGGCCGGCAGGCGAACGCCGAGTTCAGGGCTGTGGCGGGGGATCGGTGTGCTGTAGGACGAACACCGCTTCGGTGGTACGGCACAGTGCCTGGACCGCGCGGCGCAGCGACCCCCAGGAAGCCAGCCAGAGGAGGAGTCCGACGGGGGCCGCGGGCCACCACCAGGCGCCGAGGATGATGAAGGCGAGGCTCCACGCGAGCGCCTCGCACGCCGCGTCATAGGCGTCCCGGGCTTCGCTCAGCGCGGCGCGGGAGGTGTCCGGTGCGGCGAGGAGCAGCCTGGTCCACTCGCTTGCGACCTCCGATCCCGTCTCCGCCCGGACGTGCGCCTCGGTTGCGCGGAACCGGTCGCCCGACCAGGTGGGGGAGTCGGGCCTGGCCGACCCGGTACGAGCCCTGCGCGCGTCGAGCCGATCCGCCCGCAACTGCCTTCCGGCGGCGCGTGAGCGGACAGCCTCCCTCCCGATCTCCTCGGGATGCGCCCAGCGCCGCATACGCCACGCGGTGAGCCGTCGTCCCAGCGGCATCAGCCACCAGGGCCAGGCACCGGACGCCAGCGCGCCGATCGCGCCCGCGGCGAAGGGCACCGCGAACGCCGCTGCCATCACCGCCACGGCCACGAGTACGAGCGACGCGGCGCCGTCCGCGGACAGGCCGCCGCTCAGCCGCAGAGCACCGGCGATCCGCTCGCGGGCGAGCCCGAGGTCGTCCCAGCGGCGCTGGCCGAGCTGCCCGCCGCCCACGGCCGCGACCACGACGAACAGCGCTGCGGGCAGCAGCCGCCGCAGGAACCACCCATCGGGTATGCGCTTTTGGAGTTCGACGAGCAGTCCCAAGTCGCTCAGCCGCCCACGAGGTGCATCGGCCGCCCGGCCAAGGAACACGTCGGCGTGTCCGGGGCCCCCGCCCCCATGCGCAGGTCCACCCGGGCACAGCGGCCCGTGGGGCATACCCAGCCGGCCGACCGCGGCGTGGGCCCGGCCGGCCATTCGCCCACACCCATGGTGGAGCGCAGACCGAGGCCACCGGGGACACCGGCCTCCTCGGCCGCGTTGTGCAGCGCGCGTACGGCGTCCCGCCACTCGCCGGCGGACGGGTCACCGTCCCGGACGACCGCGAAGGAAGCCTCCCAGGGTCCCGGGCCGACCAGCTCACGTACCGCTTCGACGTTGCGGCACAGGTATTCGACGGCATCCTCGTAAACCCTGCGCGCCTTCGCCCCGTCCCCCACCGCAGACTCCCTGAAAGCCCCGAGAACCACTGCCCTCTGACGTGGACTCAGACTAATGTAAGAAGAGATGACTGAGCTTCAGGAACGAGTGGTCGCACGCCTCGTAGCAGCTCAGAACGCTCGCGATCCCGCACCGCTTCGCGGGGAGGACGCGGTGGGCGACGCGCTGGCCCTGCTGTGCGAGGCGGCACCGTCGCCCGAGGGAGCGATCGATCTTGAGAAGGTCGCCGCCGTCTGCTGGACCTTCTGGCTTCGTCATCAGGGCCCCGAGGACCCGGACGCGCAGCGAGACGTGACGATCATCCTGAGTACCTTCGGGTTCCTGTGCCCGCGCGTGCCCGAGGACGCGCAGCTTCCCCAGCCCCTGCGAGACGCGTTCGACCCCGCTGATCCGGCGCACGAGGCGCGGTTCTCCTACCTCGTGAGTTCCGCGTACGGCGATGCCTTCGGTGCACTGGATCTCGGCGAGACCGACCGGTCGGCCGTCCTGGACCGCGCGCTCGCCTGGTCCGACGCGGCGATCGAGGATCTGCCGGACGGCCATGAGGGGTTCGTCGAGTTGGCGTTCCACAGCCTCGGGCTCCACGCGGCGCGTTTCCATCTCGCGGCGGACCCGGACTCACTTGCCGCTGCCGCCCGGCACGCCGCAGCCGTCTGTGAACGGCTGGATGCCGTCGGGCCTGAGGGGGCCGAGGCGGTCGCGGTCGCCCTCGGGACCCTGGTGGACGCCGCACGGCTGCTCGGTGAACCCTCGCTCGCCGAGGTCGAGCGGCTGGTGGGAGCCGCACCGGACGGAGCCCTGCCCCCGGAGGCGGCCGAGGGACTGCGATTCCTGCGCGAGCTGTACGCCCAACCCGTCGCCTGGCCCGGGGAAGTGGACCTGCACGTCGGCGCGCTCATCGCTGACGCGGGCATTCTCGAACACGACGCGAGCCGCGTCGCCTGCGCGGTCCGGCGGCTTCGCGCGGCGCTCGCCCACACCCCCACCGGCCATCCGGCCCATCCCTTCGCCACCGCCGCCCTGAGCCGGGCGCTCACGGCCTTCGCGCGGGAGCGCGGTGATGAGGAGGCGGCACGGGATGCTGTCGAACTGCTCGCGAGCCTCGACGTATTGAGCGAGGCGGACGGGGAACTCGCCGTCGCCTACCGGGAATTGACCGACCTGCTGGAGGACGGCGACCCCGAACGGCTGCGGAATGCCGGGCCCTTGCTCGGCCACTTCGTCGAGCAGCTCAGGGAGCGCGCCGCACACGACACCGGATCCGTACCCGCCCCGGACATCGACCTCGAAATCCTCGACCTGATGGCCGCCATCACCGGAGGCCCCGGCGAGGTCTCCTCCGACGAGCGGATCGCCAGGTACCGCACCGCCCTGGCCGGACTCCCCGCCGACCAGCCGCGCCGCTACGCCTACGTCGCCGTACTGGCAGCCCTCACCGGAACGCGTGCGCAGACTCTGCTCGACAGCGATCCCGCCGGCGCGGACCGGCTGACCGCAGAGGCAAGGACACTGACCGAAGAAGCGGCGGCCGACGCCCCGGCCGACTTCCTGCCGCTCGGACTGCTGCGCCGTGGCCTTTACGAGGCCGCACTGTCCGTCGCCGCGGTGACGACACAGACCGACGAACAGGACGACGCGGCGGACCTGCAAGAACTGGCCAAACTGGTCTCCACGGTGTCCCGCCTCGACGACATCGGGATCGAGGACCCGGCACACCTCGACTCCGACATCGCGGCTCTGCGGGAGATGCTCGAGGACACCGGAGAGGTCGACCCCTCCCTGCGGGCGCTCCTCGCGGGGGCGCTCGGCAGTGCGCTGTCCGCCCGCGGCAGCAGCACCGGAGATCCCACCACCGTCGACGAGGCCGTCCCCCTGCTGCGCTACGCGCGCTCGCACGCGCCCGACCTCCCCCGAGAGGTCGATCAGATCCTCGCCTTCGCCCTCACGTCCTGGTCGTTCGGGCGCTTCGACGCGGAGGCGGCGCGAGAGGCGTCCGCGCTCCTCGCCACCGCGGCGACCGAAGGAGCACCGGCGGACACCGACATGGCCCTGCTGTCGGCCCGTACCGAATTCTTCAACGCCTTGGGCAACTACGTGATCGGCCACGAGCCGGGTCAACTCGAACGTGCCCGGGAACTCGCGTCGCGCCTCAAGGACCTCACCGGCCGAGCGGCCGCCCATGGCGGGGACGGTCCGCCCGTGCCCGATGTGACGGGCGACGCCATGCTCGACCTGATCGAAACCATCGGACCCGGCGGCGGCCCGCGGTCCGACCTCACCGACAGCCATGTCGACCAGTGCCGCAGCACGTTCGCGGCGTGTCCCGACGGTGATCCGATGCGGCTCTTCACCGCGTCCACGCTCATGCGGGCGCTCACGCAACGGGCCTTCCTGGTGCGGGGCACCGATCCGGAGCGTTCGGCGCACCTCGTGGCAGAGGCCGACGACGTACTCAGCGCCGTCGAAGGGCAGGCACCCGAGGGCTGGGCCGACACGATGCGCACCTTCATCGGCGTCATCGGACAAGGGCGGCTGCCTCCCATGTCCCCGTCCGAGCGGCCGCCCCAGACGCCGTCCAAGGCCCCCGCGAACGTCGTGGAGGCGATGATGGCGGCTCTGAGCGCCCGCCTGTCCGGCACCGAGGATCCCGGCGCTCTGCGCGACCCCATGGTTCCGGTGTGGTTCCGGGCACACGCGGAAATCGGGTCCGCGGCTGGTGCACTGGGGAGAGGCCATGTCGACCTTGCCCTGTCCCACCTCGAAGCGGCTGTCGAGGCCATGGTCGACGTCACCGACCGGGGGAGCGACCAGCAGACGGCGGAGCACGGTCTGACCTCGTTCGAGGGGGACATCCGACAGATCATCGAGCTGGTCCTCATCTCGGTCCTCGGCCGTCAGGCCGCCGCCGGTGCGCGGGACCTCGTCGACGAGCTCAAGAACGCCACGGCGGCCCTGCGGGAGCAACAGGTGCCGGACGCCCTGCCCGATCCCGCCGCCCTCGCCCTCAAACTCCGCGTCGTCACGGGACCCGACGTCGACCGCGCCGCCGAGTTGCTCGAGCGCGGGCGCGGGCTGCTGCTGGCACGGCGGATCGAGGCCCGCGCCGACATGGGCGAGCTGTGGTCGGCGCACCCCGCGCTGGCCCGCGAGTTCGAGCGGCTGACCGACCACCTCGCAGCCGAGCCCGACGTGCCCGGCCCGGCACCCACCGGGCAGGCCGAGTGGTCACGCCTCGCCAGGCTCCGCGCGTCACGCGAACTCGACGAGCTGATCGGGCGCATCCGCACCCAGCCGGGGTTCGACGGTTTCCTGCGCCCGCTCTCCGCCGAGCAGTTGCGCTCCCTCGCGGCCGACGGCCCGATCGTCGTCCTCAACCACGCGCGACGCCACTGCCACGCCCTCGTCGTGACCGCGCAGTCGATCACCGCCCTTCGCCTCGAAGCCGAGTCGGACGAGATCACCGACGTGGCCCGGCGCCTGCGCGAGGCCGTCGACGCCATCAACGCGCACGGCTCGGCCAGACCGTCCCCGGCACAACTCATCGCCGCAGGGGCCACGATGCGCGAGACGCTGGCGTGGACCTGGCACACGATCGTGCGTCCGGTCCTCGACCTCGTCGGGTCGGCCGGCCCGGTTCCTGACGGTGCCCCGTGGCCACGGGTCTGGTGGGTGCCCACGGGGGCCTTCAACGCACTGCCGCTGCACGCGGCGCAGTGCACGCTGCCCGACTGCGAACTCGACGGCTGCGGCGCCGCGTTCGACGCCGTGGTGTCGTCGTACGTGCCGGGGTTCCAGACCCTGTCGTACGCGCGCACCCGCGCCGAGCACCGCGACACCGCCGACAACCGCAGCGCACTGCTGGTCGCATCCCCCGAGGAAGAGCTGCCCGGCGTCGCGGGCGCGGCCGGCTACGCGGCCGGACTGCTCGGCGCACGCGAGCCACTGGTGGGCGCCGCCGCGACCCGCGAGGCCGTGCTCGCCGCCCTCGGCAGCACCCCCTGGGCGCACTTCGGCTGCCACGCGGCCACCGACCCGACGGAACCCTCCGGCGCCCTGCTCCACCTGCCGAGCGGCGAGCCACTGTCCGTCCTCGAGATCTGCCGGGCACGACCGCAGTCGGCACGGCTCGCCTTCCTCGCGGCCTGCGGCACCGCACGCACCTCCGAGCGACTCACCGACGAGGCCGTCCACATCACCAGCGCGTTCCTCCTCGCCGGTTTCCCCGCAGCGGTCGGAACACTCTGGGAGATCGACAGCACCCACGCCGACCACGTCACCCGGGACTTCTACCGCCGCGCCTCGGGCGACACCGCCGACACCTCCGCCCACGCCCTCCACCACACCGTCCGAGAGCTACGGCGCCGGATACCGGACCGCCCGCATGTCTGGGCGGCGTACGTCCACGCGGGGAGCTGAACGTTCCTCCCCGGTCGGGGGTTCATGTGCCGCGTCGAGGATGATCTCGTCCGGTGTCATCGAACGGGGAGGACTCGCTGTGCGCGGTTACTGGGATCCGCTGCCCACGGCCCGGCGGCTCGTCGCGGCCGTGGAGACGACGGGTGAAGTCTTCTCGGGCGTATGGGCGGAACGGAACTGGCGCAACATTCCGGGCCCGTTCTACGGTGCGGCCACCGACTCCTTGATGCTGGGCAGGATGGACGCGCCGCACCACATCGCGTACGACGACGACCTCGGCGACGGCTTCCGAACGGAGTTCGTCTACCGCCAGCCCGGGAACGAGGCGGAGACCGAAGCCGTGATCGGGGCCGCTCAAGTGGAGCTGTACAGCGGATACGGCTGGGACGGCGACGACCACTGGACACCGGCCACCGTCCGCGCCTGGTGGCGCGACCGGGGACGGGGCCGCAACTGGGCCCTGGCCATCGCGGCCGACTGGGCCGCCGACACCCATCCCGACTGGGGCAGCAACGGCTCCGCCCAGTACCGCCCCCATTACCACGAGGCCGCCCAGGGCCACTTGGACTTCGTCGCCCACATCGACGACGGGCTGGAGGCGTACCTCCGCGGCTATATCTTCTGGTTGGACCGGCGCCGCGCACCGCGCCGCTGGGAGGCTCTCCCGGTCCTCTAGGACCTGTCCGGCTGGGGGAGTTCGACTCCCGGCGGTCACGGTTTCCGGGCGACGGCGCCGAACTGCGGGACTGCGGCGGGGGATTCGGTCTCGGCGTGCCATTGCGAGCAGGAGACGATTCCCGGGGTGATCAGTTCCAGGCCGTCGAAGAAGGCAGTGATCTCCGCCCGGCTGCGGGCGGTGATCGGCGGGGTGGCGTTCTTGTTCCAGAAGGCCATGGCCTCGATGTTGCCCTGACCGCCGAGGTCGGCGTCGGTGGTGGGGTGGGTCAGGGCGAGGTAGCTGCCGGAGGGGACCGCCGCCATGACACGGTGCACGATGTCCTGTGCCTGGCCGGTGTCGAGGACGAAGTTGAGGATGCCCAGCATCATGACGGCGACGGGCCGGTCGAGGTCGAGGGTCACCGTGGCGCCCTCGACGATGGTGTCGGGCTGGTGGACGTCGGCGTCGATGTAGTCGGTGGTCCCCTCCGAGGTGCCGGTCAGCAGGCTACGGGCGTGGACGAGCACGATGGGGTCGTTGTCGACGTACACGATCCGCGACTCGGGCGCGATCCGCTGGGCGATCTGATGGGTGTTGTCCATCGTCGGAAGACCGGTGCCGATGTCCAGGAACTGCCGTACCCCGCGGTCGGCGGCCAGGTACCGGACCGCGCGGCCGAGGAAGTCGCGGTCGGCGCGGGCCACGTCCCGGATGACGGGGAACATCGAGGCGACCTGCTCGCCCACCTGCTGGTCGACCTCGTAGTTGTCCTTGCCGCCGATCCAGTAGTTCCAGACCCGGGCGTTGTGCGCCACGGAGGTGTTCAGCCTCGCCGATCCGTCCGACGGGCGCTCGCTCTCACTCATGACTTCCCCTCTCCGCACACCCGCGAGGTGCTCGGCGAACCCGCGGCGGCAGCGGGCCGTCGCCGCCGCTTTGCGGTCAGTTGTGCTGTCAGTTGATCACGGCGAGGAGTGTCTACGACACAAGACCGAACACATCCGGTTCATCGGCTGAGTAGTCTTCGAAATATGCGGATCTCCGTCTCCTCGGACATGGACGAACCCGTGGCCCGCCAACTGGTCACGGAGTTGCGCGCTCGCGGCCACGAGGTACTGACGCACGGGGCGCTCCGACCCGGGGACACCACCCAGTGGGCGTTCTGCTCGGAGGCGGCCGCCCGGGAGGTCGAAGCCGGGACGTCGGACCAGGCGGTCGTCTGCTGCTGGACCGGCACGGGCGCGTCGATCGCCGCGAACAAGGTGCCGGGGGTACGGGCGGCCCTGTGCACGGACGCGTACACGGCGGACGGCGCACGCCGCTGGAACGACGCCAATGTGCTGGCGCTGAGCCTGCGGCTGACCTCCGAGCCGCTGCTCAGGGAGATCCTCGACGCCTGGTTCGGCGCCCAGGCCGGCGGCGACGCCGACGACCGGGAGAACGTGGCACACATCGGACGCCTCGACCTCGGCAGGACCGGCCCGTAGCGGAGCCCAGCCACCGCTACGGGGCTCCGGCGCCCTCAGCCGATCGGTTCGGGCATCGGAATCACGTCGTAGGCCAGGCGGATCGTGTCTCCGGTCGCCGGGTCGCCCAGCTCCACGCGCCAGCTCTCGGCGAACTGGTCCACGTCCTCGGTCATGGGGATGGTCCCGGAGATGAGGACGGTGCCGGGGACCAAGTCGCCCCGGGAGCGCAGCACTTCGGCCCAGTAGCCCGGAGTGAGCAACTCGGCGAGCGTGCCGCTCTGGATCTCGGACTCCCTGCCGTCGTGGGTGACCCAGGCCCGCAGGGTGAGCTCGTCGAGGCGTGCCTCGACGTCGGCCAGCCGCCAGGCCCGGCGGGCGAGCACGTCCGGGCCCGCGTTCTTGCTCCAGGCGACCCCGTGCACTTCGAGATCCCGGTCGGTGTGGTCGCAGGCGGCGGTGAGCAGCAGTTCACCGTCCGCCGCGACGACCAGGGCCCACTCGGCCTCGCCGGAGGTCCGGGCGTGCTGGGCGGCGACCGTGCCGGTCTGCTGGGCGAGATAAGGGGAGACGGGATAGAGCGCCGGGGTCACGGACGGCGCGGGCACGCCGAGCTCGGCCAGCTCGGCGACGTGCGCGGCGACGTCCCTCTGGCTGCGCCCGGCGTATCCGGCGTTGAGTACCTGCCGGACATCGACGGCACGGGTGGAACCGTCGGGCAGTTCGAAGGTCAGCAAGGCCACGGGAACTCCTGAGGATGTCGGTTTCGAAGCGGTTAACTTCCGGCGCAGGGGTTGCGCATACGACCTGTATACAAGAAGTATGCCGAAAGGTCGACGTCCCCCGACGCAAGGAACAGGCAGCATGCAGCACACCCAGCAGGCCACCAAGGCACCGCCGCCGGGCCGCTCCGGCATCCGCCGCGCCTTCTTCGCCAGCCTCACCGGCACCGCCCTGGAGTGGTACGACTTCGCGGTCTACTCGGCTGCCGCGGCGCTGGTATTCGGCGACCTCTTCTTCCCCTCCGAGGACCCCCTCACCGGCACCCTCCTGGCGTTCTCCACCTACGCCGTCGGCTATCTCTCCCGTCCCCTCGGCGGCTTCGTCTTCGGCCGTCTCGGCGATGTCATCGGACGCAAGAAGGTCCTCATCGCCACGCTGATCCTCATCGGCGTGGCCACCTTCCTGATCGGCCTGCTGCCCGCGTACGACACCGTCGGTGTCGCCGCGCCCATCGCCCTGGTCGTACTCCGCTTCGCCCAGGGCGTCGGCGTGGGCGGCGAGTGGGGCGGCGCCGTCCTGCTCTCCAGCGAGTTCGGCGACCCGCGCCGCCGCGGCTTCTACGCCTCCGCCGCACAGGTCGGACCGCCCGCGGGCAACCTCCTGGCGAACGGTGTCCTGGCCGCCCTCGGCGCACTGCTGACGGAGAATCAGTTCCTGTCCTGGGGCTGGCGCGTGGCGTTCCTGCTGTCCGGCGTCCTGGTCGGCTTCGGCCTGTGGATCCGGGCCAAGCTGGAGGAGACCCCGGTGTTCAAGGCGATGGAGGCCGAACAGACCCGGCCCGAGGCGCCGATCCGCGAGGTGTTCACCACCCAGCCCCGCGCCCTGTGCGCGGCCATCCTGTGCCGGGTGGGCCCGGACGTGCTCTACGCGATGTTCACCGTCTTCGTCCTCACCTACGCCACCGGCGAGCTGGGCATGGCGCGCGGCTCCGCGCTGGCCGCCGTACTCATCGGCTCCTCACTCCAGATCTTCCTCATCCCCCTCGCCGGAGCACTGTCCGACCGGGTCAACCGGCGTCTGCTGTACGGCTGCGCAGCCGTGGCGGCGGGTGTGTGGCCGTTCGTGTTCTTCCTGATGGCCGACGGCGGCAGCTGGCCTCTCCTCGCGTTCGGCGTCGTCGTGGGCCTGGCCATCCACTCCGTCATGTACGGACCGCAGGCGGCCTTCATCGCCGAGCAGTTCTCGCCGCGGCTGCGCTACACGGGCTCCTCGCTGGCCTACACGCTCGCAGGCCTCATCGGCGGCGCGGTCGCCCCGCTGCTGTTCACCGCCCTGCTGAGCTCGTACGACAGCTGGGTTCCGCTGGCGCTGTACATCGCCGTCGCCGCGGCCGTCACCATCGCCGGCCTCTCGCTGGGCCGGAACGCGGACGACGCAACGGACGAGGAGTTGGCACGCGTCGCACCTGCCGCCGAACCCGCGGCCGAGGTTTCCTGATCCCGCGCTGCTCCCCACCCGCATCCGTCCCGACGCAGAGAGGCCGCCCGTGCGTATCGCCCTGAGCCAGTTCACCAGCGGACCCGAACCCGACAAGAACCTCGCACTCATCGAGGACGACACCCAGCGCGCCGCGGCCGCCGGAGCGCGCGTCGTCGTGTTCCCCGAAGCGTCGATGGCCTGCTTCGGTACCCCCCTGGCCCCGATCGCGCAGCCGCTCGACGGCCCCTGGGCTGACGCGGTCCGAGCCATCGCCGCAGCGGCCGGCACCGTCGTCGTGGCGGGCATGTTCACCCCGGCTCCGCACGGTCGGGTGGCCAACACCCTGCTGGCCACCGGCCAGGGCGTCGAGGCGGCGTACGACAAGATCCATCTGTACGACGCTTTCGGCTACGCCGAGTCGGACACGGTCGCCGCGGGCTCGCGGATCGTCACGATCGACATCGACGGCGTACGCATGGGGCTGGCCACGTGTTACGACGTCCGCTTCCCCGAACTGTTCCGGGCGCACGCCGACGCGGGTGCCGTATCGACGCTCCTTGCCGCGTCCTGGGGTGCCGGGCCGGGCAAGCGTGAACAGTGGGAACTGCTGGTCCGTGCCCGCGCCCTGGACGCCACCCTCTGGGTCGCGGCCGTGGACCAGGCCGACCCGGCAGCCGGGGGAGTGGCAGCGCACTCCTCGGCGCCCACAGGCATCGGGCACAGCATGGTGGTCGGCCCGGACGGGACCGTACGCGCGGGCTTGGACGCGGAGCCGGACCTGTTGATCGCCGACCTGGATGTCGACGAGGTCGCGGCGGTCCGCAAGAAGACGTCGGTGTTGGCCAACCGTCGTCTGGGGCGGGACTCATGAGCAAACCGGAGCTGGAGTTCCACCTGCCAGCGGGGCCCTGGACAGCGCCGGCCGGTGCCGCCGAGGGGATCGAAGAGCTCGTCCTCGCCGAGGACCCGGCCGGCGCGCACCGCACCACGCTCGTCCGGTGGGCGCCGGGCACCGACACGTCCGCCGACGGCGTGACCCGGCACGACTTCTGGGAAGAAGTCTGGATCCTCCAAGGCGATCTGCACGACCTCACCCTTGACGAGACGTTCCCGCAGGGCTCGTACGCCTGCCGCCCGCCGGGGATGCCCCATGGCCCCTGGACGGCGGCCGAAGGCGTCACCATGCTCGTCTTCACCTACCCGCAGACGTGACTCGGCCGCCTCTGCCTAACCGGCGAGCAGCACCTTCAGCGTCGACTGCAGATGACTGTCGATCGCGGCGCACGCGGCCGTCGCGTCACCGGCCGCGAGCGCGGTGAGGATGTCCTGGTGCTCGTGGAGCACCGCCTCCTGGCGGCCGTGCTGGTTGTAGAGCGCCACCACCCCCGCCCTGACCTGACGGCTGCGCAGCCCGTCGTAGTGCCGCTTCAGCAGCGCGTTGCCCACGGCGGACACGAGAGTGGCGTGGAAGAGGTGATCGACGGCGATGAACTCCTTGGCCTGGTCGGGACCGTTCAACTCCCGCTGCCGCTGCAGGAGTTCACCCAACTCCTGCAGCGGAGCCCGCTCCGCACCGATGACCTGCTGCGCCGCGTACCGTTCGACGATCCCGCGCAGCTCCATCAGCTCGGAGATCTCCCGGCCCGACAGCGGCGCCACACGCGCGCCGCGCTTGGGCACCAGCTCGACGAGATCCTCGGCCGCGAGCAGCAGCAGTGCTTCTCGGATGGGCGTGCGCGACACCCCGATCCGGTCGGCGATGTCCTGCTCCGAGAGGAACTCTCCCTGCATCGCCGGATCAGTCAGCACCGTGTCCTTGAGGTACGCGTACGCCTTCTCCCGACCGGACGCCACCACTACCCCCAGAGATCGCATACACCTTGTATACGGAAGTTACCACGCGGTCCACGGCGCTGCGCCGGCCTCGCGTACACCCGGTCCGAAGCCTCGCGCCGATCGCTCACCCGGCAGTCGTCAGCCGGCCGCGCAGACGGGCCGCGTCCTGGGCCGGCGGGAGGCCGTAGGCGCGTCGGTACTCCCTGTTGAACTGGGTGGCGCTCGCGTATCCGACGGCTTCGGCGGCCTGGGCCGCGGTGGTGTCCCCGCCGACCAGTAGGCGGCGTGCCTCCTGCAGGCGGAGGTGTTTCTGGAAGCGCATCGGGCTCATGCCGGTCGCGGCCTTGAAATGGCGATGCAGGGTGGCCGTGCTCATGTGCGCCGCCGCCGCGATCTCCTCCACGGTGAGCGGTGCGCTGTAGTGCGTGCTGATCCACGCTGCGGCGTCCCGGATCCGGGACGCGCCGGAGTCGACCGTCGCGAACTGGCGCAGGACCGGGCCGAGCGGACTGCTGAGGAGCCGGTAGAGGATCTCGCTCTCGGTGCGGGCCGCCAGGGGGTGGATGTCCTCCGGGGTGTCGAGCAGCCGCACCCACCGGGTGACCACGTCGACGAGTTCGGGCGTCATCGGTGCGGTGACCTGGCCACCTGGGCCGGGAAGCGCGCGTGGGCTTGTCTCGTCCAGTTCCAGCAGCAGATCCGTCAGCACCCGGCTGTCGAGGTGCAGCACCGCCGAACGGTACGGCGCCCGCTCGAAGGTGGCGGTGACCGGCAGCACGACCGAGCTCAGGAACATCTCCCCACGGCCGGCCACCCAGCTCCGGTCGCCCGCGAGGGTGCGCTTGGCACCGTCGGCGACGAAGCAGACCATCGGCTCGTACAGCAGGTCCCTGGCGGAGACGAGTTCGTCGAGCGCGACCACCGTCAGGCGGGGCACCGAGGTGATGGACCACCAGCCGTCCGTGTGCCGGGCGATGGCGGCGGCAAGCTGGTCAAGCATTGACGCACTCCCTTGGTGAGAGGATTGGGCAATCCTATGCGATCAACGCCCCATGACCCACGGTGGCCGCCCGCCTAGCGTGGACGGCATGACTCAGGACGACACGAACAAGGGCCTGCCCCGGCGCACACTCGGCACCCAGGGCCTGGAGGCCGGGGCGATCGGGCTCGGCACGATGGGCATGACCATGGCCTACGGCGCCGCCGACGAGCCGGGTGGCATCGCCACCATCCGCCGGGCCCACGAGCTGGGCGTCACCCTCTTCGACACGGCGGAGCTGTACGGCATGGGCACCGGCAGCAACGAACAGCTGCTGGGCCGCGCCGTGCACACCTTCCGCGACGACATCGTCATCGCCACCAAGTTCGGCTTCGACCTGACCGACCCGAACAAGATCGGGACCTCGCTGAACAGCCGGCCCGAGCACATCCGTGAGGTCACCGAGAACAGCCTGCGCCACCTCGGCACCGACCACATCGACGTGCTCTACCAGCACCGTGTCGACCCGGACGTACCCATCGAGGACGTGGCAGGCGCGGTCGGCGAGCTGATCGCCGAAGGCAAGGTGCGCTACTTCGGCCTCAGCGAGGCTGGCCCCGACGTCATCCGGCGCGCCCACGCCGTTCACCCGGTCTCCGTACTGCAGACCGAGTACTCGGTCTTCGAGCGCGCCGTCGAGGCCGAGGTGCTGCCGGTGGTGCGCGAACTGGGCATCGGCTTCGTGCCGTACTCGCCGCTGGGCCGCGGCTTCCTCACCGGAGCGGTGCGGCCCGCCGCCGAGTACCCCGCCGACGACATGCGCAGCTGGGACGACCGCTGGCAGCCCGGGAACTACGAGAAGAACCTTGCCGCCGTGCGCGGGCTGACCGAACTCGCGGAGTCCAAAGGCATCGCCGTCACGCAACTGGCCCTGGCCTGGCTGCTCGCCCAGGGCGACGACATCGTGCCCATCCCCGGCACCCGCAGCCCCGACCGCGTCGCCCTGAACGTAGCCTCCGCGCACGTCAGGCTCACCCCCGAGGACCTCGCCCACATCCACCGGATCCTGCCGCAGGGCGCCGCCGGCTCCCGCTATCCCGAGGCCATGATGCCGACCTGGTGACCGCGGCCGGTCGGTCCTACGCCGGAAGCAGCGCCAGTACGGCCACGACAGCCCGATGGTCCGTACCCGGCAGGGTGCGCTCGCCCACGGAGACCGCCGCCAGGCCGGAGCCGTGCAGGACGTGGTCCAGCTGGACCATCGGCGGCAGGAGCGGAAGGCCGACCGGCCAGGTGCGGGCCCATCCCCGGCCGAGTTCGGCGTGGGCGTCGGTGAGCCCGGCCGCCAGCAGCCTGCGCATCGGTGTGTGGTCGAGAGTGGCGTTGAAGTCGCCCAGGAACACGGCGTCGGAGCCGCTGCGCCGGGCGAGCGCGGCGAGGGCGGTCATGTCCCGCGTCCAGCGCCCCGCGTCTCCGAGGGGGTAGTAGGTGTGGACGGCCACGAGCTTCACCGTGCGCCCACCGACGCTGATCTCGGCGGTGGTCTGGGGCCAGGCGGTGTCGGTGTCCGTCGTACCGCCGTGGGACAGCGGGCGCCGCGAATAGATCGAGGAGTCGAACTCGGGGTGGAGCTCCTGGTACGGCATCAGCGCACCCAGACCCGCCTTGTCCAGCGCGGCCACCCCGGCAGCCGGCAGCTGCTCCAGGGCCAGCACGTCGATCCGCTCGGTGCGGACCAACTCCACCACCGCGCGCGGATCGGCGCCGCCGACATCGGTGTTGAGGGTGGCGACACGCAACTCCGCCGATCCCGACGGAACATGCCGCCCCGCGGGCACGAACCGCGGTACCAGCGCCCCCACCTGGACAACCACCAGAGTCGCGACGACGGCCACCGTCCATCGCGAGCGCAGACCGGGAACGGCCACCACGACGCCCAGCACCAGCACGCTGAGAACGGCCGAGTAGGGGAAGGGGAAGAGCACCATGGGCACCGCGAGGGGTGTTCCCGAGTCAAGTCCCGTCAACCGTACGAGAAGCAGCGCGGCGGATGCGGCCAGCGCGAGCCCGCAGCCAAGCAGCCCCCACCTACGCCCGCGCCGACTGCCCGTCCGCCGCCGGTCGGCGGCGCGCGGGGCGCCAGTCACCGTGCCTGTCATCCGTCCACCTTGGAATCGTGCCGGCGAGACGGTGGTGATCACCGGTCTCCCGGGACGGGGACGACAGCACGGGTGCGTACGGTTCCGGCTCTCGACGACGAGCGCCGCAGGACGGCGAGGCACCGGGTGAACTGTCGCCCGCTGCGCTCGGGTCAGACGGCCGCCTGCCAGCCGAGTCGCGGGCCGAGCTTGGTGGCGATGTCGGTGAGGATCTGGACGTAATCGGCGTGGTCGAAGGTGAAGGGCAGCGCGAACGCGACCTCGTCGATCTCCCGGAACGCCGCGTGCGCGTAGAGCTGTTCGGCGATCTGGTCGCAGGTGCCGACGAGATCGGGGGCGAACATCATGCGCGCCGGTCCCTGCGGAGTGGCGGTACGCGGTGTCCGCTTGCGGGCGTACTCCTCGTACTTCGCGCGCTGCTCCTCCGTGGCACTGTCCGTGGGGATGACGACGAGGCCCTGCGAGACGCGGGCGCGGTCTCCGTCGGGATGGCGGGCGCGGAAGGCCCGGATGTGCGAGAGCTGGATCTCGGCGAAGTCCTCTGACTCCTCCGCCTTCACCACGCTGCTGGTCAGGAAGTTCATGCCGTGTTCGCCGGCCCACCGAGCCGAGCGCAGGCTTGCGCCGCCGTACCACATGCGCTTCCCCAGGCCGGGGGAGTGGGGCTGGACGCGGTCGGAGAACACTTCGAAGCCCTCGACGCCGCTGAAGTCCGTGGCGGGTTTCCCGCGCACGAGGTCCAGCAGCCGTTCCATCCGGTCGTAGCTGAAGTCCTCCGCGTCGGCGGTGTCGGGGTAGAGCGCGTTCTTGACCCGGTCGTAGTGCATCGGCGGACCGACGCTGAGGCCCGGATTCAGGCGGCCACGGGACAGGATGTCCACCGTTGCCAGGTCTTCGGCCAGCCGGAGCGGATTCTCCCAGCCCAGAGGGATGACCGCGGTGCCCAGCTCGATACGGCTGGTGCGCTGTGAGGCCGCCGCCAGCACGGCGACCGGTGAGGAGATGCCGTATTGCAGATGACGGTGCCGCACCCACGCGCTGTCGAACCCGAGCCGCTCGCCCAGCTCGATGATTTCGAGCGTCGACTCGTGGCCCTGGCCGGGGTTCTCCCCGTCGAACAGTCCGATGGTCAAGAAGCCCAGCTTCCGCAACGGGTTTGAGGGCAGTGGCACAGGGCTCCTCCATCGTCCACGGCGAGTTCCGCCGAACACCAGCGCTACCGCCATTGTCGCAGGCGGGTAGGGTCGTCGATCGGGTGCTCCATGGGGGGCCGGTTGAGACACGGGGGCGCGACGCATGCCTACGCCTGAGGAAATCTGGGCGGACGCC
Source organism: Streptomyces sp. NBC_00038 (assembly GCF_026343635.1). NCBI lineage: Bacteria > Bacillati > Actinomycetota > Actinomycetes > Kitasatosporales > Streptomycetaceae > Streptomyces > Streptomyces sp. NBC_00038. The sequence continues at coordinate 421,440 of NZ_JAPELQ010000002.1, read as the reverse complement.
GATCTGCCCACCCGTCGCCTCGCCGGGCTGGCTCTCAATCCGTCCGCCCCGGAGGATGTCCTGTTGCGGCTGCTCGCCGACGGGCCTTCGGCGGTACGCATGGTGCTGTGCCGGGATCGGGTTCTCCCCGACGCTGTCGTCGACGCCGTGGTCGAGCACCCCGACAGGTACACCCGCAGCTTCTTCGCGCGTAATCCTCATGTCGATCCGGCCCAGCGGGTACGCCTGCTGGAGGATCCGGACTGGTTCGTGCGCGCCCACCTGGCCGAGGGGCCCCGGGTGCCCTTCCCCGCCCGGCCCAGGCCGCTGCCCGACGAGGCAGTCGTGCACATGATCAACATGTATGAAGGTGAATTCCTGGGATCCCTCAACTTCTACCGGCAGATCTCTCCCGGGCTGCGCCGGTCCATGCCCACGCATCCGGACGCGAAACTCCGCGCTTGGGGGCTCAACGGGTGGAGGCAACTGCCTGCCGACACGCGGGCTGCGCTGCTCGCAGACCCCGACGACGAGATCCGGGAAAGGGCAAAGAGGCTTCTGCTGGAAGAGGATCCGGCATGGGTGGAGAGCGCACTACCCGCCCGCTCCTGCCACGGGCGCACCGACATGCTGCTCCACCAGGCCCTCAGTAGAACGGTCGTGGACAGCGTCCTCACCGCTCCGGCCGCCCCGTCGGACAAGTGGATGATCGCCGCGAACCCCAGCCTTCCCGCCGACGTGGTGGCCCTCTTGGCCGCCGATCCCGACCCGGAGGTACGGGGGACGATCGCGCACCGGGCGGACCTCGGCCCGTCCGAACGGCGCGCGTTGGTCGCCGATCCGGACCCGGATGTGCGGCGGAGAGTCGCCTGCCGCGCGGACCTCGGGCCCACCGAGCGCGGCGCCCTCGCTGTGGACCCCGAGCCGAAGGTGCGGCTGGCCGTGTCGGTCCACCCCGCGCTGAGCGAAGAGGAACGGGCCGGGATCGCCTACGAGGTCCCCATGGACCAGGACTTCGGCCTCCGGTACGTGTCCGAGGTGCCCCGCGACCCCGAGACCGTCCGCCGGCAGGCGCACTCCGGCCACCCGCTGCTGCGCCGGGAGGCGGCCGTCGACCCTGCGCTGCCACCGGACCTCGTGGAACTCCTTGCCGTCGACGACGACCTCGGTGTGCGCGTCCTGCTGGCCCAGAACCATCCGCACGCTCCGGCGCCGCTCCTGCTCCGCAGCTTCCTGGAGTACACCGGCCGCGAACGCGCGCACCTCGTCACGCGGCCGAACTTCCCCACCGCCGGGCTGGCCGCCTTCGCCGACCATGAGGATCCCGAGGTCCGGGCATTGGCGGCACGAGACCCCGCGACCGAGTCGGCAACGGTGGAGCGGCTGACCCGGGACCCGGACCCTGCCGTACGGGCCGCGCTGGCCCGTCACCCGAATCTTCCGCAGTCCCGACTGGTGGAACTGCTCGACGACGACGAACTGGCCCATGCGGCCGCCGCGAACCCGGCGTTGGACTTGGAGATCATCCGTCGGCTGGTCGCGACGGACGCAGGACCGGCGCGACCGTTCACGGTGTAGCAGGCCCCCGCCACGATGGCTGCCGTGAGGAACGGCTGCCGCCTCACGGGGCGGGATCAGTCGAGGTAGTCGGCGATGAGGGTGGCGAATTCGTCGGGCGCGGTCAGTTGGAGGCCGAGGGACTCGGCCTTGGTCCGCTTGGAACCGGCGTTGTCTCCGGCGACGACCAGGCTGGTCTTCTTTGAGACGCTGGAGGAGGAGCGGCCGCCGGCGCGCTCGATCAGTTCGTTCATCTGGTTGCGGCTGAGCTTCTCCAGTGGGCCGGTCATCGCACCGGTGACGACGACCGTCATCCCGGCCAGCGGTCCGCCCGACGGCTCCGCGGAGTCGCCTTCCGCGTCGACGGCGGTGGGGTCGGGCGGGGTGGCGCCCGGCTCGGTCATGTTCACCCCGGCCGCGGCGAGTTTGTCGATGAGCGGGGCGAGTTCGACGAGTTCGGCGACGATGGAAGGGGCCTTCTCGGTGCCGATGCCCTCGACCCGCTCCATCGTTTCCGCGTCGGCGGCACGGAGGTTGTCCATGGTGGCGAAATACCGGGCGATCCGACGGGACATGGAGCGGCCGGTGCCGCGGACGCCGAGCGCGCACAGCACCCGTGACAGTGGCCGCGTCTTCGCCGTGCCGATCGCCGCGAGGAGGTTGTCGGTGCTCGTCTCGCCCATCCGCTCCAGGCTCAGCAACTGTTCGCGGGTGAGGGCGAACAGGTCGGCCAGGTCGGCGACCAGGCCGGCTTCGACGAGCTGGACGACGCGCGTAGTGCCGAGGCCCTCGATGTCGAGCTGGTCGCGGCCGACGGCGTACGAGAGGGCGGCGACGAGGTGGCAGTTGCGGCCGCTCTCACAGCGCCAGCGCTGTTCACTGGTGTCGATAGCGGAACCGCATCGCGGGCACTCCTCGGGGAACGCGATGGGCTGTTCCTCGCCGGTGCGCAGGTGGGCGACGGGGGCTTCGATGCGAGGGATGACGTCGCCGGCCCGGTGGACCATGACGTGGTCGCCCAGGCGGAGGTCACGGCGGGTGATGTCGGCCGGGTTGTGCAGGGTGGCGTAGGTGATGGTGGCGCCGTCGATCTCGACGGGTTCCAGGACGCCACGCGGGGCGATGATGCCGGTGCGGCCCACGTTCCACTCCACCGCAAGCAGCCGGGTGATCTTCTCGACGGCGGGCAGCTTGTAGGCGATCGCCCAGCGCGGGGCGCGCGAACCGGATCCCGCGGCCTGCTGGTCGGCGGCCAGGTCGGCCTTGATGACGATTCCGTCGATTCCGAACGGCAACTCGGCGCGCATTGTGGCGATCTCCTGGACCCGGGCCAGGACCTGCTCGACCGAGTCGGTGGTGGTGCCGGGCACGGCGGTGGTGGCCGTCGTGTTCACCCCGAACCCCCCGGCCTGAGCCATGAGTTCACTGTGCGCGAGCTCGACCAGTCGCGTCGCGAGGGCCTCCTCCGTCTCGGGCAGCGGCAGCAGGCCGTAGCCGAAGAACGTCATCGGCACGGTGTAGGCACGCTCCTTGGCGCGCAGGGAGCCCGCCGAGGCGCCGCGCGGATTCGCGAACGGCTGCCCGCCGTGCGCGGTCCGGACCTCGTTGGCGTGCTCGAACTGCGCGGTGGTCATGAGGATTTCGCCGCGCACCTCCACCGTGACCGGTTCGGCCAGTACGGTCGGCAGGCCTTCGATGGTGCCGATCGCGTGCGAGACGTCCTCCCCGGCCGTCCCGTCGCCGCGGGTGATCAGCCTGGTCAGGCGGCCACCGGTGTAGCGGGCGGCGATCGCGAGTCCGTCCAGTTTCGGCTCGACGCTGAACCGTTCGACCTCGTGGCCGATCCGCCGGGCCAGTGACGCCGTCCAGGCGGTGAACTCCTCCGGCGAGAACACGTTGTCCAGGCTCAGCATCGCGACCGTGTGCGGCACATCCCCCTCAACGGCGCCGCCCGCGACCTTCCCGGTCGGCGAGTCCGGCAGCACCTGATCGGGGTGGTCGGCCTCCCATGCCGCGATGCCACGCACCAGCCGGTCGTACGCGTCGTCGTCCAGCACCGACGTGCCGCCCGTGTAATAGGCGGCCGACGCTTTCACCGCGTCCTCGACTGCCTGCGCATAGGCGGTGGCATCCACGATCACTGCAACTGGTGTGGTCATGTCCGTCATCTTGCCCGCCACCACTGACAATGGCCGTTTGCCGGATCCGCTCGGGCGTCAGGTGAGTTCGAGCAGTCCCCTGCGAACGGCTTCCGACACGGCCGCGGGCCTGTTGGAGACCTTGAGTTTGCGGTAGATCCGGACGAGGTGGGTCTTGACCGTGGCCTCGCTGAGGAACAGGGCCTCGGCGATCGCCCGGTTGCTGCGGCCCTCGGCCATCAGCCGGACGACCTCGATCTCGCGCCCGCTCAACTCATGGTCGGGACTGACCACTTGGCCGACCAGTTCACCGACGACCTCCGGAGTCAGCCCCACGGAGCCGGTGGCCGCGGTGCGGACGGCCCGGAACAGTTCCTCGGGCGGACCGGCCTTGGGCACGTAGCCGCGGGCACCCGCCTCCAACGCGCGGACGACATCGGTCCGTCCGGTGAAGCTGGTCAGCATCACCACCGCCACCTTCGGCGCCGAGGCGGCGAGCCGCCGGACGGCCTCGACGCCGTCGATCCCACCCCCGGAACTCCCGAACCTAAGATCCATCAGCACGACATCCGGCATCAATTGGGCCGTCAGCCGGACTGCTTCCTCACCGCTGCCGGCTTCGGCGATCACGTCGAGGTCCGGTTCGCCGTCCAGGAGGGCGCGCAGCCCCGCACGTACGACGGCATGATCGTCCGCGATGAGCACGCGCAGCGGTTCGGCGGTCATCCGGCGGTCACCGGGGGCAGGGGCGCGAACGGCCGCGGCCGGGGTTGTACGGAAACCGTGGCCCGAATCGTGGTCCCCCGGCCCGGCGTGCTCCTGACGTCGAGATCACCGCCGTATTCGCGAAGGCGTGCCCGGGCGGCGGGCAGACCCAGTCCGCGGCCCGTCCGCGCGGCGGTCACGAGGATCTCGGCGGGATCGAAGCCGATTCCGTCGTCGGACACTTCGAGGTCCACCCCCTCCGGCCGACGGCGGAGCGTGACCAGCACGTTCACCGCGCGGGCGTGTTCGCGCACGTTCGCGAGCGAACTCTGCGCGACACGGAACAGAGCGGCGGCCGCCTGCTCGTCGAGGACCGGCTGGTGCTCGCCGACCGACCGGAACCGCACGAGGGCGGTGGCCCCGCCCTCGGAGGTACGTGTGCACAGGAGACGCAGCGCGCCTTCGAGGCCCGTCTCGGCGACGTCCGACGGTGACAGGTCCCGGAGGATCCGCCGGGTCTCGGCGAGATTGGCGTCCAGGCCGTCGGCCACGGCACGGACGCGGGTCCGTGCCACGTCCGGCCGCTTCTCCCAGTCGCGCTCGGCGGCCTGGAGGAGCATCAGGCCGCCGGAGAGGTCCTGAGCCAGCGTGTCGTGCAGATCGCGGGCGATACGGGTCCGCTCCGCCAGGACGCCCGCCTGCCGTTGCTGCCTCGCGAGGACATCGCGCGTGTCGCGCAACTCCTCGACCAGGCGCTGGCGGACCGCGACGTCCCGCTGCTGGGCCCGGTAGAGGGCGACGGTTCCCCACACGGCCGCCACGGGGATCAGCACGACCTCGATGGCGAACCAGCTGTTCGCACGGATCAGTGCCACGACGAGTACGACGGTGATCACGGCCACGGCCGTCATCGAGGAGCGGCGGCCGAGCGCGCTCAGTGCCGTACAGGCCAGCGGGACGGCACACCACACGTACGCGGGCGTCATCGACGCCGGAGCGAGAAAGACGAGGACGCTCCATAGCAGGACCACCAACGGGATCCACGAGCACCGGACGAGCGGACCGAGCCGGTCCTGCAACACCAGCCCACCCGCGTACGCCAGCGCCAGCAGCGCGCTGACGGTCACGATGTACCAGCACAGCGGGGAATCGAGCCGGGCGAGCCGCACGAGGGAGGCTCCGACCACGAGGAAGAACGCGAAGTGCGACACGCCTTCGAGAGTGGGCCGACCTGCGCGAACGGTCGGCGGAGCGCAGTCGGGCACGGCAGATCCCCTTCGGCGGGCCAATCCCTTCAGCCAGGCCGGTGAGTCTATCGGCCGCTTGTATGACCCACGTGAAGAGTGGGGCTGTTGGGCCCGTCCACCGTGTGCTCGTAGGGACGGGCCAACAGCTCCGCCTGCCGACATGGCCTAGGCGCCCGGGTGCAGGCCCAGCCAGCCCGGCGTGGCCTCGCCCGTCACCTCGCCGAAGTACAGGGCGAAGGTCTGCTTCAAGCGCTCCACCTCGGCGCGGTCGGCCATGAACCGGGGGAATCCGATACCCACGTTCGGGTACTCCCAGACGGGCTTCAGGCCGGCCGGCGGCGTGACATCGGTGCGCACCGACCAGCCGTTGACGGACGCCTGCTGCCGGGCGGTCGAGAGCTGCCAGTTCAGATAGAGCTTGGCCGCGGTCGGATTCTTCGCCTGCTTGAAGATCGCGGCCCGCTGGCCCCACGCCATGAAGGGGTGGTCGCCCTCGGGGACGACCAACTTCGTCGGAGATGTGGCCGGTGGGACCGCCGAGCCGCCCACCCCGATGCCGATCGCCTTCTGCCCGGCGACGACCGCGTCCGACGGCAGGCCGCCCCGCGTGAACTCGACGTCCTGGGCGGCGAGCGCGGCGACCCAGTCCCAGCCGTACTTCTCCACGTACAGCGAGAAGAGGTAGAGGACCGCGTCGTCGTCGTGCGGGTAACGGGAGGCGATCCTGCCCTTCCACTTCGGGTCGATCAGGTCGAGCGGGGTCTTCGGGACGTCCGAGCCGGCCGCGGCGATGCCGTAGATGAAGCTGAAGGCGATCGCCTGGATGCCGACGCAGGCGCCGTTCGGCTCCTTGAAGGCGTCGTGGACCTTGGAGAAGCCGGCCGGCTTGTAGCGCAGCAGGCGGCCCTGCTTGTCCCAGCGCGTGAAGTCGTGCAGCGTCTGCAGTTGTACGAGGTCGGGGACGAGGGTGTCGGTCGCGAACTGGTTGTCGACGCGGACGTCGTGGAACTTGCTGTAGTCGACGATCAGGGTCAGGTCGATGTCGGGGAAGCGGCTGCGGAACGCCTGCCTGGTGGCTTCCTGCTGTGCCTGGAAGTCCCCGCCGGCGTAGACGACGAGCTTGTCGCCCTCGGCCAGCGCGGCCTGGTAGAGCTCGTCGAGTGTCCTGGTCTCCTCGGCTCCGGTGGTGGCCGTGGATCCGGCGGGGGTGGCCGCGGACGCGGGGGCCGCGGTGGCGCCGAGTGCGCCGAGGCCGAGGGCGGTACCGGTGGCGAGTACACGTCGTCTGCTGAGGTAGCTGGACACGCTGAGTGCCTCTCTGAGCGGGAGTGATGTCGTACGGGCCACGGCGCCATGGTCAGTGGTGATTCTGGCGCCGCCGAGAGGCACTTCGCGTCCACCGTACGGAGCGGTGAACGGGCAGGGGGTGGAAGCCGCGTTCAACCCAACGGTTGAACGACGTCGGCAGCCACTCCGAGCGGGGCGGTGACGGAAAAGGGGCGGCGAGCGCCCCCGGCTCCTGGGGCGCTCGCCGTCATGTTGTCGCCGCCGCCTCGGTGGGGGCGGCCGTGGACATGGATCCGGTCTCAGACCGCGGTGAGCCCCGGCTCGCCCGCCGCCACGGCCCAGGAAGCGGTGGTGCTCACCGGCGACTGGCGGACCGCGATGCTGTCGACGGTCCGGGCGTCGGTGGTCCACTGCTCCCGGCCGACGTTCAGCCGCAGGTATCCGCGGCGCGAGCCGTCGAAGTACCGGACGTGCGGATTGAGGAGCGGGTTGTACGCCTTGAGCGGGGCGTCGAAGGCGATGGGGAAGTCGGAACTGACGCTGGTCGCGGTGAACTCGACCGCGACCGGGTCGCTGTCCAGGTCGTCGCGGTCGATCCGCAGATCGCTGAACCAGGACGAGTGGATGTCCCCGGCGAGCACGACCGGATTGGCCACCCGGGCGTCCCGCAGGAAGCGCAGGAAGCGGGCCCTGGCCGGGTCGTACCCGTCCCACTGGTCGAGGTTCGCGATGGGCGGCAACGGGTGCGTCGGATCGAGGAAGTTGGGGAACCTGATCTGGCTCATCATCACCTGCTGGGCGATGACGTTCCAGCGCGCCGGAGAGCGGGTCAGCCCCTGCCGCAGCCACTTCTCCTGCGCCGCGCCGGTGAGTGTGCCGTCGGTGTTGCCCAGTCCCGCCGCGACGGGGCCGAAGTCGGAGAAGAAGCCGCCGGGCTGGTCGGTGCGGTACTGGCGAGTGTCCAGGACGTTCAGCCGCAGCAGGTCGCCGAAGTCGAAGCGGCGGTAGAGCCGGTAGTCCTGCGAGCCGTTGACGAACCTGCGCCGCAGCGGCATGTGCTCGTAGTAGGCCTGGTAACCGGCGGAGCGCTGGCGGGCGAAGGCGACGGGGTCCTGGTGCCGCGCACCGGTGTCGTCGATCTCGTCCACGATGCCGGCGTAGTTGTTCTCCACCTCGTGGTCGTCCCAGGTGACGATCCAGGGGAAGGCGGCATGGGCCGCCTGCAGAGCCGGATCCGTCTTGTACTGGGCGTGCCGGGCACGGTAGTCGGCCAGCGTGACCAACTGGTCGAGGCCGGAAGCCTGCGGGGCGGTGTGCAGCCGGTCCGCGTAGACGCTGCTGGGGTCGTACTCGTAGATGTAGTCGCCCACGTGCACGACCACATCGAGGTCCTCCTCGGCCAGCGCGGTGTACGCGGGCCAGTAACCGTTCTGCCAGTCCTGGCAGTTGACCAGGCCGATCCGCAGCCCGCCGGGGCGCGAGTGCGGTGCTGGGGCGGTACGGGTCCGGGCCGCCGGGCCGATCTGACGCCCCGTACGGAACCGGAACCAGTAGTCGCGGCCCGGCGCCAGGCCCCGTACATCCGCGTGGACGCTGTGCGCGTGCGCGGCCACGGCGGTCTCCGAGCCGCGCCGGACGACCCGGCGGAACCGCTCGTCGGTGGCGACCTCCCACTCCACGCGCACCGGACGGGTCCCCATGGACGCGGCGTCGTAGGGGTCGGCGACCAGACGGGTCCACAGGACGACCCCGTCCGGCAGCGGGTCGCCGCTGGCCACCCCGAGCTTGAAGGGATCCTGGTGCACCGGTTCCGCGTGCGCGGTACGGATGTTCAGCGCCTGCGCACCCGCGACGACGGCGGACCCGACCAGCAGGCCGCGCCGACTGAGGGCGGCGGGGCGGGGCCGGGGTCTGGCGGGGGACGAGGACGGTTCGTTCGTAGGTGACACCACAGGCCTCCGTATGCCGATGCATGGGCCGAGCCAAGGACCGGGGTGAGCCAAGCACATTGTGAAGGACCAGCCAAGAACAAGTACCGACTTGTGAGCGGCAGTTGGGGGCGGCGGCCTCCGTCACGAGGCGTGAGGACCGGCGTACGGGTTCGCCCGCCACGCGGCACTCCGGCCTGCAACCGGGCGCCCGAACCCGTACCGGGCTCAGGGCGCGCCTGTGGGCTGGGCTCGTGTCAGACCGCCGCCGTACCGTTCTGGCTCACTGCGGTGGGCAGTACGGACGGGGGATTTCCATGGGCAGCCACCACCAGACGATCGTCGACTTGGACGCGACGGCCGAGGACGCCGAAGCGCTCGCGGAGCGCACGGTGGCGTGGCTGGTCGCCGGGGAGATCGTGCTCGCAGAGCGCGTGGACTGCAGGTACGGAGGGCGGCCGGTGTACCTGCCGGGGGCGCGATGGTCACAGGTGACGGACGAGCGACGCCACCTGGAGTCCGACGGGCTGGCCGTGGTCACCGGCCGTACCGTGTTCTTCGGCCCGTTGGGTTCCGACAGCTCACCCATCTGCCCCCGTTGCGCTGGGGCGATCGCCGCCGAGCGGACACGTGACCCCATTCGCTCCGCGATGGACACTTGGTACAGGACGGGCGCGGCCGATGTGCGGTGCCCTGCATGCGGCCATCCGGCCCCGCTGCCCGAGTGGGCGTGGGAGCGCAACTGCTTCGGTGCGCGCCGCTCTACAGGGAGGCGAGTTCCCTTCGTCGACTCCGAGGAGTATCGATAGGTGATCCGTGCGTAGTTGAACAGCGGGGAGGGGGTACACGTGAGAATAAGTATGAAACCCCTGATCCCCGACTCTTTGCCGCTGGAGCGGCTGTCCTCCGCACCGTCACGATTACGTGCGCCCGGCGCGGTGGACGGTCTGTCGCGGTTGGGCTGGCTGGACGCGTTGCGTGGCATCGCGGCGCTGGTCGTGGTGTTCGACCACTCGTCGTACGCCTTCATGGCGGAGTTCCGGCGGGAGCTGATGCCGGAGTTCAACACCAGCCGGTACGGGATCATGGTGTTCTTCCTCGTGAGCGGCTACATCATCCCCGCGTCGCTCGAACGCCGGGGCAGCGTCCGGACTTTCTGGATCGGACGGGTGTTCCGGATGTACCCGTTGTGGGCGGCTGCCGTCGCCGCGGTTCTGGTCCTCAACCTGGTGGGCATCGCGGAGCTTCGCGCCGACTTCGGTCAGCAGAGCGCGGTCGCAGTGGCATTCGCGCATGTCACTCTGCTCCAGGAGTTGTTGGGGACGCCCAGTGTCCTCATTGCTCTGTGGACGCTCGCGTACGAGATGGCCTTCTACCTGCTGGTCGTCGCTCTCTTCACGGTCCGCATGCACCAGAGGTCGGCAGCGGTGGCCGTCACCCTGGCCGTGCTCGCGGCCGGCAGCGCGACGGCAGGGGTCACGCTGCAGGGCTCGGCCCTCTCCGGCCAGGTCGGCACCGGGGCGCTGATCGCGCTCGCCTCGATCACGATGGTGGTCGCCATCTGCTGTGCGAGCGCCAGGTCACCCGTGCTTCGTGTGTTCGGCGGCGTGTTGGGCGGGGTCCTGGCGCTCGGCCTGGTCCTTTTCAACGGCACGGTCCCCGCGTGGGAGGGCCTGGTGATCCTCGCCGTGATGTTCCTCGGCACGGCCGTCCACCGGGCCGAAAGCGGCCAGAGCAGCTGGCGGTACGCGGCCTGCACGGCCGCTGTGGTGCTCGCCTGCGCCGTGGGGAGCGCGTACTGGCACAGCGACAGCGCCCCCTTCACACGGCGCGGCTGGATCGTGGCCTTCCTGCTGGCCGTGCTCACCTTCGCCGCCGGACTGATGATGCGCCGCCGGCGGATACCGCGCTGGCTCACCGGACTGGGAACCATCAGCTACTCGGTCTACCTGATGCATCCCGTGCTGCTCGCGGTGACCGACGGCACGATCGGCCGCCGGCGGCAGGACGATCTCCTGCTCGAAGCGGCGTTCTTCGCCGTGCTGCTGCCGCTGTGCGTGCTGACCTACCGCTACGTCGAATCGCCCGGCCAGACCTGGGGCCGGACACTGGCACGCCGCGTGGAGCCGCTGCGGGGACGACATCCGCGGCGGTCCGCGCAGCGCGACACCAATGTCGTCACTAATGTCGTCGGTATGACCGAAAACACCCTGCGCTCCGTCACCATCGAGCGGACCGGCACCGGCCACTTCACGGCCACGAACGCGCGAGGCGGCACGATCAGCTTCGGCACCAGCTCCGATCCCGACGGTGGTACGGACTTCACCCCGGTCGAGCTGCTGCTCGCCGCGATCGGCGGCTGCACCGCGGCCGACGTCGATGTCGCCACCGCCCGCCACGCGGAGCCCACCGGGTTCACCGTCACGGTGACCGGCAACAAGACCAGCGACGAGCTCGGCAACCGAATGACCGACCTCGCGGTCACCTTCTCCGTAGCCTTCCCGGACGGCGAAACCGGCGACCGCGCCCGCGCGATCCTCCCTCGTGCCGTCAAGACCTCCCACGACCGGCTCTGCACGGTCAGCCGCACGGTCGAGATCGGCACGCCCGTCACCGCGACGGTGACGGACGTCTGACCCCACGGAGGCTTGGGCTCGCCTACGTCGTAATCTGCTGTCCCCGCCCGGTGGAAGAAGTGGATGGATTCGGGCTCGCCGCCGTGCTCGCCGCACACCCCGGTCTCCAACCGCGGGTTGACGGCACGCCCCGCCTCGACGGCGAGCCGCACGAGCCTGCCGACGCCCTCCTGGTCGAGGGTCTCGAGAGGCGACACGGCGAGGATCCCGTTCGCTGTCGTCGCGGCTGACCTCCCGGCCGCTGCGGCCGAAGCCGTTGACGCCGACGCGCACGGTCATGGCGATGAACTCCTTTGCGGGGTAGGGGTGGTCAGGCGGTCCAGGTCCAGTCGGCGACCTCGGGCAGGTCGGTGCCGTGTTCGCGGATCCAGGCGTGGTGGCGGGTGCGGGCGTCGGCCATCTGCTGGCGTACGGCGGCGGCGCGTACGGCGAGGCCGGGGACGCGGTCGATGACGTCCATGACGAGGCGGTAGCGGTCGAGGTCGTTGCGGACGACCATGTCGAAGGGTGTGGTCGTGGTGCCGGACTCCTTGTAGCCGCGCACGTGCAGGTTGGCGTGGCCGGTGCGGCGGTACGCGAGGCGGTGGATCAGCCATGGATAGCCGTGGTACGCGAAGATCACCGGCTTGTCGGTGGTGAACAGGCCGTCGTACTCGAAGTCGCTCATTCCGTGCGGGTGTTCCTCGCGCGGCAGCAGCCGGGTCATGTCGACCACGTTCACCACCCGGACGGCGAGCTCCGGCAGATGGCGGCGGAGCAGGGCGGAGGCGGCCAGGATCTCCAGGGTCGGTACGTCGCCCGCGCAGGCGAGCACCACATCGGGTTCGCCGCCGTTCTCGCTGCCCGCCCACTCCCAGATCCCGGCGCCGCGTGCGCAGTGGGCGCGGGCCTGGTCCATGGACAGCCAGTCGAAGCAGGGCTGCTTGCCCGCGACGATCACGTTGACGTAGTCGCGGCTGCGCAGGGCGTGGTCCGCCACGGACAGCAGGGTGTTGGCGTCCGGCGGCAGATAGACCCGTACGACCTCCGGACTCTTGTTGAGGACGTGGTCGACGAAGCCCGGGTCCTGGTGGGAGAAGCCATTGTGGTCCTGGCGCCAGACGTGCGAGGTGAGCAGGTAGTTGAGGGAGGCGATCGGGGCCCGCCACGGCAACTCCCGCGAGGTCTTCAGCCACTTGATGTGCTGGTTGACCATCGAGTCGACGATGTGGACGAAGGCTTCGTAGCAGGAGAACAGTCCGTGCCGGCCGGTGAGGAGATAGCCCTCCAGCCAGCCCTGGCAGAGGTGTTCGGAGAGGATCTCCATGACCCGGCCGTGCCGGTCCAGGTGTTCGTCCACCTGGAGGGTCTGGGCCTGCCAGGCCTTGCCACTGGCGTTGAAGACGGCTTCCAGCCGGTTGGAGGCGGTCTCGTCGGGGCCCACGAGGCGGAAGTCGCGTCGTCCCGACGTGTCCTTCATGACCTGTTCGAGGAGGTCGCCGAGGACCCGGGTCGGCTCGTGCAGGGCCGCGCCCGGCTTGTCGACGGGCACGGCGAAGCGGTCGAGTGACGGGATCGGCAGATCGCGTACGAGGAGGCCGCCGTTGGCGTGCGGTGTGGCGCCGAGGCGGCGGGTGCCCTCGGGGATGCAGGCGAGGACGTCGGCGCTGGGCCGGCCGTCGGCGTCGAAGAGCTCCTCGGGACGGTACGAGCGCAGCCAGGTCTCCAACTGCCGCAGGTGGTCCGGGTTTTCGCGTACGCCGGACAACGGGACCTGATGGGCGCGCCACGTGCCCGCGACCGGGACTCCGTCGACCTCGGCGGGGCCCGTCCAGCCCTTCGGTGTGCGCAGCACGATCATCGGCCAGCGCACGCGCTCGCTCACGCCGTCCTTGCGGGCCGTGCGCTGCATCAGCGCGATGCGGTCCAGGGCGTGATCGAAGGCGCCGGCCATGGCGCGGTGGACCTGGTGCGGGTCGTCGCTGGTGACGTGGATCGGCTCGTGACCGTATCCGCGCAGCAGTTCGTCGAGTTCCGACTCCGGGAGCCGGGACAGCACCGTCGGGTTGGCGATCTTGTAGCCGTTGAGGTGGAGGATCGGCAGGACCGCGCCGTCGTGGACCGGGTCGAGGAACTTGTTCGAGTGCCAGGAGGCGGCCAGCGGCCCGGTCTCCGCCTCGCCGTCGCCGATGACGCAGGCGACGAGCAGGTCCGGGTTGTCGAAGGCGGCGCCGTACGCGTGTGCGAGCGAGTAGCCGAGCTCGCCGCCCTCGTGGATCGAGCCCGGCGTCTCGGGCGCGACATGGCTGGGCACTCCGCCCGGGAACGAGAACTGCCGGAAGAGCCGGTCCATGCCCGCCAGGTCACGTGAGACGTCCGGGTACGTCTCGCTGTAACTGCCCTCCAGCCAGGAGTTCGCGAGCACCGCCGGGCCGCCGTGGCCCGGCCCCCACACGCACAGCGCGTCCAGACCACGGGCTTTGATCACCCGGTTGAGGTGGGTGTACACGAGGTTGAGGCCGGGCGAGGTGCCCCAGTGGCCGAGCAGCCGGGGCTTGATGTGCTCAGGCCGCAAGGGCTCGGTCAGCAGCGGGTTGGCCAGCAGGTAGATCTGGCCCACCGCAAGGTAGTTGGCGGCCCGCCAGTGGGCGTCCAGGGTGCGCAGTTCCTCGTCGGTCAGTACGGTGCTGTCCTGGTGTTCGACCTTGGTCATGGTGACTCCGTAAGTCATCGGAACACGTCGTTGAGGTACGTCATCGAGCGGAGGCGGCATGGCCGGGAAGAAGTCGGCGGCGCTGCCGCGTGCGGCGTACGAGCGGGAGCTGCTGCGTCTGCAGACGGAGCTGGTGAAGGTCCAGGAGTGGGTGCGGACCGAGGGCAAGCGGCTGGTCGTGGTGTTCGAGGGACGGGACGCGGCGGGCAAGGGCGGCACGATCAAGCGGGTCTCGGAGCACCTGAACCCGCGTGTCGCGCGGACCGTGGCGCTGCCCAAGCCGACCGAGCGTGAGCGCACCCAGTGGTACTTCCAGCGGTACGTCGAGCATCTGCCGGCCGCCGGGGAGATCGCGCTGTTCGACCGGTCCTGGTACAACCGCGCTGGTGTCGAGCACGTGATGGGCTTCTGCACGAAGGAGGAGCACCAGCTGTTCCTGCGCCAGTGCCCGATCTTCGAGCGGATGCTCGTGGAGGAGGGCATCCTGCTGCGCAAGTACTGGTTCTCGGTGAGCGATGCGGTCCAGCAGGAACGGTTCCGGCGCCGCTTGAAGGATCCGACGCGGCGCTGGAAGCTCTCGCCGATGGACCTGGAGTCGATCACCCGCTGGGAGGCGTACTCCCGGGCGAAGGACGAGATGCTGGTGCACACCGACGTCTCGGAGGCCCCGTGGTTCGTCGTCGAGAGCGACGACAAGCGCCGGGCCCGGCTGAACATGATCGCTCACCTGCTCGGCTCCCTTCCGTATCACGAGGTGCCACCGCCGGTGCTGGAGCTGCCGCCCCGGCCGCCGTCGACCGGCTACCAGCGCCCGCCGCGTGACCTGCAGACATACGTCCCCGACCACGCGGCGAGCCTCTGAGCCGGTCACGGTGCTCACGCCCGCTGCGGGACGACGGCGACCGGGCAGGCGGAGTGGTGCAGGACCGCGTGCGCGACCCGGCCGAGCTGGAGCCCGGAGTGTCCGTGCCGGCGGGCGCCGACGACGAGCAGGTCGGCGGTGGCCGAGGCCTCCAGCAGCACCTTGCGGGCGGGACCCTCGACGGTCCGCCGGCGCACCCGCACCGAGGGGTGATCCCGAGCGGCGTCACGCAGCGCGGCTTCCAGAATCTCCGTGGCCCGCTGCTCGTGGTAGCGGGCGGGTTCTCCGGTCGGCAACGGATGGTCGACGGTCTCGTGCGCGGGACACCTCCAGGCTCGTACCGCCTGCAGAGTGGCGTAGCGGTCCGCCGCCTCCTCGAAGGCGAAGCGCACGACCTCCGAGTCCGCAGGCTCCTCGCCGACGCCCAGCACGATGCGTTGATCGATCCCCGGCCTGGCCCGGAGGTCTCGGCTGCCGCGCAGCACGATCACGGGGCAGTGGGCACGGGCGGCGACCGCGAGGCTGACCGAGCCGAGCAGCAGCTCGGCGATGCCGCTGCGGCCGTGCGAGCCCATGACCAGCGCGGAAGCGTTGCGGCCCTCGCGCAGCAGGGCGGGCACCGGCTCTTCGGGCAGTACCTCGGTGGAGATCTTCACGTCCGTCTCGCGGCGGTGTGCACGCTTCGCGGCAGCCTCGACGATCTTGTCGGCCATCACCTGCTCCGAGGACCTGCCGAGGTCCGGGGCGAGCGCGGCCCCCTCGTAGCGCTCCCACAGCGAGGCGTACACCAGCCGCAGCGGCACCCCGCGCAGGGCGGCCTCGTCCGCCGCCCAGTCGACGGCGCGCATGCTGGGCTCGGAACCGTCGACGCCCACGACCAGCGGAAGCTCCATCGTCCTCACCTTCCCGCGCCGAGATCGAAGACGATCCGGGCCTTGATCTCGCCGCGCAGCACGTCCTCGATGGACTCGTTGACCGTGGCGAGGGACCGCGTCTCGTAGATGACCTTGGTGCGGCCGGCCGCGTGGAGCTGGAAGACCTCGGTCAGGTCCTGCCGGGTACCCACGATCGAGCCGATCACCGAGGTGCCCCGGAGGACGGTGTCGAAGATCGGGACCTGGATGGTGCCGTGCGCCGGCAGAGCCACCATCACCAGTTTGCCGCCGCGCCGCAGCCCGGAGTTGGCCGCGGCGAACGCGGCCTCGTTCACCGCGAGCGCGATGGCCACGTGCGCGCCGCCGTACCGCTGGAGTACCTCGCCGGGGTCGTGCTTGCGGGCGTCGATGACGAGGTCGGCGCCGAGTTCCGCGGCGAGTTCGAGTTTCTCGTCGGTGACGTCGATAGCCGCTACCTGCGCCCCGGCGATCTTCGCGTACTGCACCGCCAGGTGGCCGAGTCCGCCGACACCGGAGATCGCGACGAGCTGGGTGGGCCGGACGTCGGCGACCTTGAGGGCCTTGTAGGTGGTGACGCCGGCGCAGGTCAGCGGGGCGGCCTCAAGGGCGCTGATGCCCTGGGGCACCGGCTGGGCGAAGTCGGCCCAGGCCAGCATCTTCTCGGCGTACCCGCCGTCGCAGCCGTACCCGGTGTTGATCTGCTGCTCGCACAGCGTCTCCCAGCCGGACAGGCAGTGCTCGCACCGCCCGCAGGCCTTGCCCAGCCAGGGCACGGCGACCCGTTGCCCGAGGGCGAGGTGGGTGACGCCGTCGCCGAGCTTCTCGACGAGGCCGACGCCCTCGTGGCCGGGGACGAACGGCGGGGTGGGTTTGACGGGCCAGTCTCCGCGGGCGGCGTGGATGTCGGTGTGGCACAGCCCGGAAGCCTCGACGCGGACACGGACCTGGCCGGGGCCGGGCTCGGGATCGGGGCGCTCCTCGATGACCAGGGGCTCACCGAACGCTCGTACGACCGCTGCCTTCATGATGTCTTCTCCTCAGGGCGCGTCAGCTGTGCGGGACGACGGCTACGGGGGCGGTGGAGTGGTGCAGGACGGCGTGCGTGACCGGGCCGATGTGGGAGCCGAGGGGATTGCGCCGGATCCGACGGCCCACCACGACCAGGGAGGCCTCGCGGGAGGCGTCGACCAGGTGGTTCGCGGCCGTTCCGTACCGGGACTCCTCGACGACCTCGACCGAGGGGAACTTCTGCCGCCACGGTCGCAGGATGTCGCTCAGGGCGGTGGCCTCCTGCCGGGACAGCTGGTCGTGGAGTTCGATGTCTGCGGCGAGGCCGTATGCGTAGTAGGGCGGCGGGTTCCAGCCGTGGACGACCCGCAGGGAGGTGGCGCGGCGGTCGGCCGCGTCGAAGGCGAACTCGACGAGCGAGGGATCCGGGTCGTCGGTGGCCAGGCCCAGGACCACGGGCCGGTACGGGCCGGCGGCGGACGGGATGCCCGCCGGGTCCGCCAGGTGCTCGTCCGCGGCCTGTTCCCCGGCGCGGACCAGGACCACGGGCCGCTCGGCGTGCGCCAATACGGCCTGGCCGACCGAGCCCACCAGGAACCCGCCGACCCCGCTCATCCCGCGGGAGCCCAGGACGAGCAGCGCGCCGTCCTTCGCCTGGCGGGTCAGCACGTCGGCGGGCCGGCCGGAGAATTGCTCCGCGGTGATCTCGACACCGGGGTGCCGCAGCCGCAGGCCCTCGGCGGACTCGCGCGGAATCCGCTCGCTCCAGTGCTGCTGCGTCTCGGCACCGAGGAGCGGGGCCTGCGCCATGGGCTCCGGTACGGGCTCCCACACGTGGATCAGCTTGAGCGGCAGTCCGCGCAGCTTGGCCTCGCGTGCCGCCCATTCCGCGGCCGCCCGGCTCTCGGGCGAGCCGTCGAGGCCCACGATGACGGTGCGTGCCATGGTCTCCACCTCCTGAATCGGGGTTTCCGATTCCAGCGTCGTGTCGAATGGTTGTGTGGTGCAGGGGCCGGAGGTACCCGGCCGGGGCCGTTCGGCCCTATGTCCGGCGGACGCGGCGGGCCCGTGTCGGGTCCCGCCGCGTCCTGCCGTGGTCAGCGGAGCCAGCCGTTGGTGCGGACGAACGGCAGCCTGGCCCAGAGCTTCCCGACACCGAGCGTGTCGCCGGCGGAGGCCAGCGCGAGGGCGATCAGGACGACCGCGTAGATCAGGTGGTAGTCGACGAACGGGTTCGAGGACATGCTCGCCGAGCCGTCGGAGAGGTGCTTGGCGGGCGGCCACTCGGCGATCCACATCAGCGCCATCATCGCGGTGCCCGCGACGGCCGCGAGCCGGAGCGCGAAGCCGCCGACCAGGGCCAGGCCGACGCCGAGCAGTCCGGCCATGAACAGCCAGTTCGCCCAGGTGTCACCGGCCCAGGAGTGGAAGGTCGACTCCATCGGCCCGGCGGCAACGCCGCTGAGGAAACCCATGGTCGGCGAACCGCCGTCGATCCAGCCCTTGCCGGACGGGGTGGCGTAGCCGAACCCGAAGGTCTTGTCGAGGAAGGCCCACAGGAAGGCGAACCCGGTGAGCAGGCGCAGGGAGGCGAGGGCGTAGGCCCGCGCGGTGTAGGTGTCGGTGCGAGCCGACACGGCGGACTCCGGGGCGGAGGTGTTCCGGTTCCTGCGGAGCGACGGCAGGTGGAACCCCGGGCCCCGGTGAGGGTGCTCGTGTACGGCCATGGTGGTGATCCCTTCGGGAACGGTCCGGTCGGTGCCTGACACCAGTCACTCTGGTCGCGCGGGGCAGGAGCCGCCGGATGCCGAAGGTCCGCGACCATGGGGCTGAACGGCCCTTTCTGCAGGGCCTGTTGGGCTGCCGATACGGACGGGGGGCGGCTTGAGGTCCTTTTCGTGCCGGCCGGCGTCTCGCGGGCGTCGGCCGGCCGGTGGATCCTGAGGTCGCACACACGTTGTCCGGGCCGTGAATCCCGAGGTCGATCGACAGAAGGAGGCTCATGTCCCAGAGCTCGGGCGGACACGTTCAGGCGGTGCGCCGCCTGACACCCGGACTCGCCACTCTCCTGGGCTACCGGCGCTCATGGCTGAAGGGCGACCTGCTGGCCGGGGCGACGGTGGCCGCGTACCTCGTGCCGCAGGTCATGGCGTATGCGGGCGTGGCAGGCCTGCCGCCGGTCGCCGGGCTCTGGGCGATCCTGCCCGCACTCGCGCTGTACGCCGTGCTCGGCTCCTCGCGCCTGCTGTCGGTCGGCCCCGAGTCGACGACCGCGCTCATGACGGCCACCGTGGTCGGTCCGCTGGCCGCCGGGGACCCCGGCCGGTACGCCGTGCTGGCGGCCGCCCTCGCGGTGACCGTCGGGCTGCTGTGCCTGGTGGCGTGGGCGGTGCGGCTGGGCTTCGTGGCGGATCTGCTCTCACGGCCGGTGCTGATCGGCTATCTCGCGGGCGTCGCGCTGATCATGATGGTGGATCAGTTGCCCAAGCTCACCGGTGTAGGGACGACGGGCTCGGCCTTCTTCTCCAAGCTCTGGTCCTTCGTACGGCACCTGTCGGAGACCCATGCGCCCACGCTGGTGTTCGCCGCCGCCGTACTCGCGTTCCTGTTCACGATGGCGCGGTTCTTCCCCGCGGTGCCCGGCCCCCTGCTGGCCGTGGTGCTGGGCACGGCGGCCGTGGCAGTCTTCGACCTCGACGACCGGCACGGCATCAAGGTGATCGGCGAGGTCCCGTCGGGGCTGCCCGGCTTCGCCGTGCCGGACCTGACCGATCTGTCGCACCTGCTGTTGCCCGCCCTCGGTGTCCTCCTGGTCGGCTACACCGACTTCATCCTCACCGCGCGGGCCTTCCACGACCGCGACGAGGAGGGCTCAGGGCTGGACCCCAATCAGGAACTGCTGGCACTGGGCGCGGCCAACCTCGGCGCGGGCGTCGTGCACGGCTTTCCCGTGAGCAGCAGCGCCAGCCGGACCGCGCTCGCCTCTTCGGCGGGCGCCAGAAGCCAGGCGTACTCGCTGGTCGCCGGCGCGGCGATCCTCGCCGTCCTGCTCTTCCTCAGCCCACTGCTGTCCCACACCCCGTCGGCCGTCCTGGGCGCGCTCGTCGTGTACGCCGCCGTCCGCATGATCGACCTGGCGGGCTTCCAGCGGCTGGCGTCCTTCCGCCGCCGGGAACTGCTGCTGGCAGTCGGCTGTCTGGCCGGCGTGCTGGCCCTGGACATCCTGTACGGCGTGATCGTCGCCGTCGGCCTGTCCGTTGCGGAGCTGCTGACCCGCGTGGCCCGCCCGCACGACGCGATCGAGGGGGTGGTGCCCGGCGTGGCCGGCATGCACGACGTGGACGACTACCCCCAGGCCCGTACGATCCCGGGCCTGGTGGTCTACCGCTACGACTCCCCGCTCTTCTTCGCCAACGCGGAGAACTTCCACCGCCGGGCCCTGGCCGCCGTCGACGAACAGCCCGATCCGGTCCGCTGGTTCGTCCTCAACACCGAGGCCAATGTGGAGGTCGACATCACCGCCCTGGACGCCGTGGACGCCCTGCGCCACGAACTGACCGGGCGGGGCGTGGTCTTCGCCCTCGCCCGGGTGAAGCAGGACCTCATGGACGACCTGGAGGCGTACGGCCTGACGAAGTCCGTCGGCCCCGACCTGATCTTCCCCACCCTGCCGACCGCCCTGGCCGCGTACCGCGAGTGGAGCCGCGCTCAGTAGGCCGACAGCCCGTACGCGCCGAACTGGTCGCGGACCCGCTCGATCATCTCCGGGTCGGGACCCGGGTTGTTCCGCAGCGGGAAGGGAATGCCGAGTGCCTCGTACTTGGCGGCACCGAGTTTGTGGAAGGGCAGGACGTCGACCCGCTCGACATTGCCGAGGCCGGCGACGAACCGGGCCAGGCCGTCGACGGCCTCCCGGTCGTCGGTCCAGCCGGGGACGAGGACATAGCGGATCCACACCGAGGTACCCAGCCGATCGAGGCGGGTGGCGAAGTTGAGGGTGGGCGCGAGTTCGCCGCCGGTCAGCTTCCGATACGTGTTGACGTCGAAGGACTTGATGTCCAGGAGCACCAGGTCGGTGTCGGCGAGGAGTTCGTCGGTGGCGCGGGTGCCGAGGAAGCCGGAGGTGTCGAGCGCCGTGTGCAGTCCGGCTTCCTTGCAACGGCGCAGGATCTCGGCGCTGAAGGCGGGCTGGAGCAGCGGCTCGCCGCCCGTGAGCGTCACCCCTTGACCGGCCGTGGTGACGAAGTCCTGGCACTTCTCGATCTCCGCCATCACCTCGTCGGCCGTGACGTCCCGCCCGTCCCGCATGTGCCAGGTGTCGGGGTTGGCGCAGTACAGACAGCGCAGCGGGCAGCCACTGACGAAGAGGACGAACCGGGTCCCGGGACCGTCCACGCCGGTGGACAGGTCCCAGGAGTGGATCCGGCCGCTCGTCATCGCCCGCACCGTGCTCACAGCGTTCCGTGGAAGGTGCGGCTGATCACGTCGAGCTGCTGCTCGCGCGTCAGGCGGACGAAGTTGACGGCGTAGCCGGAGCGGTCCGTCGGACCCGTCAGGAAGGCGGAATCGCCCTCGTACGGCATGTAGTTGGCCTGGATGAAGTCGCGTACGTCGATGCGCTCGCGCCACCGTGTCCCGGCGAAGCCATGCCGTGCCTGGGGCGCCCGGGTCCCAGCTGTCACTGTTGCAGTCATCGCCGGTTCTCTCCCTCGCTCCGCACTGGAATGCCTCGCTTCCGATGCTCGTGACGCGCGACGGGCGCAGGGAGGGCCGATCAGCGCACAGAGTCCTCGCCGTCCGTCCCGGTCCGTGGGGCCGTTCGGCCCATGCCGGAACGTGTGTCCGGTGAAGCCGACGAGCATCCCTTCACGAGGGGGATGGCGTGCCGCTCTCCTGCCCGGCGGGAACGACCAGCACCGGGCAGTGGGCCCGGTGCAGCAACGTACGAGCCACTGAACCGAGTTGCCGGCCGTACCCGCCCAGGCCGGCTCGGCAACCGATCACGACGAGGTCGGCCGTACGTGTGGCCTCCAGCAGCGTCTGCGTCGAAGAGGAGGCGGTGTCCTGGGCCTCCACGTGGACACGAGGGTGCTGCTCGCCCAGTTCCACCAGAACATCGCCGGCCGGGAAGTGCGACGCGGTCCCCTCGCGTCGGCGCTGCGGCACCGACGCCGGAACGGGGTGCCGATGCGCCGAGGACCGAAGGATTCGCAGTCCGGCGCTGCGGCGTTCCGCTTCCTGCATGGCGTACGCGGCCGTGTCCACGTCGTCCTCGGCGTCGAGGACGAGCAGTACCTCGTTGTGCAGGTGCGGCGGAGAGTCGCCTCGTACGACCAGCAGCGGGCCATGAGCGTGCGCGGCCAGGCGCCGGCTCACCGAGCCGAACAGCGCGCCCGCGAACCCGCCGAGGCTCCGGCAGCCGACGACGGTCAGCGCGGCCTCACGTCCGCGTTCCGCCAGTACGGCCGCCGAGTGTCCCTCGACAGGGACCGTGAGGACCGGCAGACCCGGGTGGCGGTAGCCCACTCGCGAGGCGGCGGAGGCCAGCACCGGGCCGGCCTCGTCGAGGTCGGGCACGGCGTACACGATGTCCAGAGTGGTCGCGTGCAGGGCCGCCTCGTCGGCGGCCAGGTCCAGTGCTCGTACGGCGATGACGGAGCCGTCCACACCGACGATGACGTGACGCGTGGTCATGACTTTCCCTCCCTGGGGCCGTTGGGTGCCCGGAGCACCGTCGCGATGTTGGTTCAGTCGTGCGGGACGACGGCCACTGGGCAGCCGACGTGGTGCAGCACCGCGTGGGTGACGGCGCCGATGTGTGTGCCGATGTGGCCCTCCCGTGTCCGGCGCCCCACGACGACGAGGGAGGCTCCGGCCGACGCGCGTACCAGCGCGGTGGCGGCCCGCCCTTGGGAGAGGGTCTCGACCACGGAGACTCCCGGGAACTTCTCGCCCCACGGGCGCAGCGTCGCGACCACGATGCGTTCCCGTGCGGCGAGCAGCTCCGGCCCGGACACCGGGGCCCACGGTCCGTCGGCCGGCTCGACCCGCGGCGTACCGAAGACGTGGATCACGTGCAGCGTGGCGCCGCGGCGCCGAGCGGACTCGAAGGCGAACTCGATCAGCTCGTCACAGGGGCGCTGGGTGTCCAGGCCGAGGACGACATCGCGATACGGGGTCTCGGGTATCTCCTCGGGCGAGATGCCGTCCAGGGCGGTGAGATGTTCGTCGGCGGAGTTCTCGCCCGCGCGTACGAGCACCACGGGTCGGGAGGACCTGGCGACGACCCGCTGGGACACCGAGCCGACCATGAATCCCGCGACGCCGCTGAGACCGCGGGACCCGAGCACCAGCAGCTCCGCCTCCTCGGCCGCCGCAAGGAGAGCGGCTGCTGCGGAGTCGGGCACCAGCCGCTCGACGACCCGTAGTCCGGGGTGCGCTGCACGGATGCTGCTCGCGGCCCGGTCCAGAATCTCTTCGGCCCAGTCGCGCTCGCTCCGGTCCGCGGGGACGGAGGGGGCGGGACGCGGGTGCCACTTCCAGGCGTGCACGAGGCTCAGCGAGACGCCGCGACGCACGGCCTCACGGGCTGCCCAGTGAGCAGCGGCGAGACTCTCGGCGGATCCGTCGATTCCCGTGGTGATGTGCTGAAGCATGGTGGGCACCTCCTGTGTCCGGTCCTGCCCGATCTCGTACCGAGCCTCATGCACGAACGCGCCGGTGCGCAGGGGCCGTACAGCCCCTGCAGGGGACCCTTCGGCCCAAGACCCGTTCGTCACCCGCGCGGTCCGACGATCGGATCGAGGCAGGGGGCGGCACAGGGTGCCGAAGGCCTCTCGTGTGGAGCCGGGTGGCCTGCTCGTGGGGCCGGGTGGCCCATGGTTCGCACCGCGGCACTGGCACACGCTGGAAGCGGCAGGTGAGTACGCCCGTCTTGGAGGCCCGTCATGAACGCTCCGCCCACTTCCAGCATGCTGCGGGCACTGCCCGCCGAGCACCGGGAACGGCTCATGCGCATCGCCCGCGAAGTGTCGTTCCCACAGGGAGTCCGCCTCTTCGAGGAGGGCCGCCGCGCCGACCGGTTCTGGATCATCCGCACCGGCACGATCAACCTCGACATGCACGTGCCCGGCCGCCGGGCGGCCGTCATCGAGACCCTCGGACACAACGAACTCGTCGGATGGTCCTGGCTGTTCGCGCCGCACGCCTGGCATCTGGGCGCCGAGACCACGACGCCTGTACGGGCGTACGAGTTCGACGCCGTGGCCGTGCGGGCGATGTGCCAGGACGACCCCGTCCTGGGCCGCATGGTCGCCCAATGGGTGGGTGACATCCTCGCCCATCGCCTGCGCTCGGCCCGTACCCGGCTGCTGGACCTGTACGCGCCGTACGGCAGCGGCAGCCGCCTGTGAGCGCACCCCGAATCCGACGCGACCAAGGACCCGGCTGCACGTCTGCCTTTGCCCGTGTGGGCGCTTCCGTTTCCGTCGGTCCAGCGCACTCAGCGGGCCGGCGAGGGTGCATTGTGGGTACGAGTGGGGCCGGTCGGCCCTAGTGCATCCGGTCCCGGCGAGTGATGATCGTCCACACGGGCAGCGCGCAGTCCGTCAGCCACTGGGGAACAAGGGGTCGTCATGGCCGAGGCACGCACCTTCACGGAGCAGGACCCGATCCGCGTCTTCCTGTTGGACGACCACGAGGTCGTACGACGCGGCCTGTCCGACCTGCTGGACGCCGAACCGGACATCTCGGTGGTCGGCGACGCCGAGAACGTCGAGCATGCACTCCTGCGCGGCCCGGCCCTTCGTCCGGACGTCGCCGTCCTCGACGTACGGCTGCCCGACGGCGACGGGATCACCGTCTGCCGCGAGCTGCGCAGTCAGATGCCGGAGCTGGCCGTGCTGATGCTGACGTCGTTCGACGACGAGGACGCGCTGCTTGACGCGATCATGGCCGGGGCCTCGGGCTACGTGCTCAAGCAGATCAGGGGCTCCGACCTGGTCTCGGCGGTACGCACCGTCGCCTCGGGCCAGTCCATGCTCGACCCCGCGACGACCGCCCGGCTGATGCGCTCCCTGCGCGCGGACCCCGCCGACACACCGGCCGTCGCCCCCGAACTGGCCAGCCTCTCGCCGCGCGAGCGGGACATCCTCGCGCTCATCGGGGACGGGCTCACCAACCGCGAGATCGGCAAGAAGCTCTACCTCTCGGAGAAGACCGTCAAGAACCACATCTCCCGCCTGCTGGCCAAACTGGGCGTCCAACGCCGGGTCCAGGCGGCGGTCCTCGCCTCCCACCTCGAACATCCCGGGTCCGGTGAACGGCCTGCGAGGTGACGCACATCCGGGCCGTCCGGTAACGCAGGGGGCGTGCGAGACCTCTGGTCACCTTCAGCCCGCTCGTGAGCCCGTCGGCACGTGCCACACCAGCTGGGTACCGCCGCCCTCCGGCCGTTCGCCGAGCGTGAGCGTGCCGCCAAGAGCGCGAGCCCGTTCCTCGATGTTCTTCAGCCCGCTGCGTGTCACCCCGTCGGGTACTCCGTAGCCATCGTCCGTCACAGTAAGCACCAACTCGCCCCTGGCGCACCGCAGATGGACGTCGACGGAGCGCGCCCCCGAGTGTCGGGCCGCGTTGCTGAGCGCCTCGCCGAGCACGGCGAGGGCATGATCCGCGACGCCGGCGGGGACATCGGTGTCGACAAGGCCCTCGATCCGCAACGCGGGAGCGAAGCCGAACGACGTGGCGGCAGCCTTGACGGCGTCGGACACTCGGCCGCGCAGACCGCTGTCCTCCTTGGTCGAGCCGCCGTGCGCACGCAGCCCGAAGATGGTGGACCGAATGATCTTGATGGTGTCGTCGAGGTCGTCGACGGTCCGCGACAGCCGTTCCACGGCCTCGGGGTGGTCCACGAAGCGCTGGGTGCTCTGCAGGGTCATGCCGGCCGCGAAGAGCCGCTGGATCGCCAGGTCGTGCAGATCGCGCGCGATCCGGTCGCGGTCCTGGAGCAGGGCGATCTGTTCCGCGTCCCGGCGGCGTTCAGCCAGCTCCAGCGCGAGCGCCGCCTGGCCGGCGAAGCCGAGCAGCGGCCCGGTGTCTTCGTCCGAGAACGGCGTACGGTTCGCCAGACGCCCCAGCAGCAATACCCCGCGGGCCTTTCCTCCGGCGCCGAGTGGCACCGCGACCACTGGGCCGAGCCCGGCCCAGTGAGACTCTCTCTCACCGGTGCGGACGTCGTGCTCGATGTCGGCGCTGACCACCGGCTCCGCCGCGGTGAGCGCGGCCCCGACAAAACCGTCCTCGGCGGAAAGGACCAGCCCGCTGCGCCGCTCCGCGTCCGCCCCGACCGCGAGCACCGGTCGCAGCTCCTCCGCACCGGACACGTATTCCGCGATCATCCCGACGTCGGCCGAGGCGATCTCCCGGGCCTGCTCGACGATCAGCTCAAGTACCTCGGCACTGGGAGCACCCGACAGCAGAGAGCTCGTGACCTCACCACTGGCCCGCATCCAGCGCTCACGCAGCCGGGTCTCCTCGTACAGCCGCGCGTTCTCGATGGCCACCCCGGCCGCCACAGCGAGCGTGGAGAGCACCGACTCGTCCTCGGCGTCGAACTCCTCAGCACCGCGCTTCTCGGTGAGGTAGATGTTCCCGAACACCCTGTCCCGCACCCGGATGGGCACACCCAGGAACGAGTGCATCGGCGGGTGGTGGGCCGGGAAGCCGTACGAGGACGGGTGCTGGGAGATTTCCGGGAGCCGCAGCGGCTGGGGGTGCCGGATCAATTCGCCGAGGATGCCGTGGCCGCTGGGCAGGTCACCGATTTCTGCGCGCTGTTCGTCGCCCATGCCCACCGTCAGGAACTCCGACAGCCGACGGTCGTCGCCGATCACGCCCAGCGCCCCGTACTCGGCGTCCACCAGCACCACGGCGGCCTCGACGATGCGCCGCAGCACCTGCGGCAGATCTAGCTCCCGCCCGACCGACAGCACCGCCTCCAGCAGGCTGTGCACCCGGTCCTGCGTACCCCGCGCTGCGTCGATCCGCGCCTGCAACTCATCCAGCAGCTCATCCATCCGCAGCTTGGGCAGATGCTGCTGGGAGCCCCCGCGACCTTCCCCGCTCATCGCTTCCTCCGACCGACTCGCGCAGACAAGGGGTACCTCAACCGATGGACCGCGTCTTCACCGTACTGGCTGCGGAGCCATGCCAAGGGCCTATGCGCAGACAGGCCCCGCGTGCACCGCGCGCCAGCCACCATCACGTACCTCCGATACCAGTGGGCGCCGGTGCGCCTGCGAGGTCCGAGCATGCCTGTGCCGGGCCCAGCGGCAGAAGAGGGCTTCGCTCAGTACGCGGACGCTGACCTGCTGCTGAGCCCACCCGCACTCGGTATCCGGCTTGCGCGCCCGCGCCGCAGCCTGCCAGGGACGGGAACTCCCGTCCTGCTCCTGCCGTTCTCCCCCTTGAGACGGCCACTCCCCACGCAGAGTGGCGCGACACGACCCCGGCTACCGATCCCGAGTGCCATGCCCCGTTCCGGAGCTCTTCCCGCCGCGCTCACCAGCGGCGGCATCATCCTCGTACTCCTGGGCTGCTCCATCGACGGCGCGGCCGAGGAGTCCTCCGCAGCGACCCGTACGGCGTCGCCGGCCAAGACCCCCTCGGACACCTCCCCGGCAACGTCGACTGGCGAGCCGACGCCCGCCACCACCTCCGCGAAGCCGGCCCCTGGCGCGACCAACAGCCAGGCCCGGACCGCCTCGCTCGCCATACCCGCGATCGCCCTCAAGGACCTGCGCGTCGTCTCCTACGAGGGGACGACCGACGACTGGCCAGGCACGCGGATCCAGAACCGCGGTGTCGCCGCCAGCCCCTACGGCGACCGCGGCGGTGTCGGCCCCGGCGAGGTCGGCAACTACCTCGTCACGGCCCACCGCCTCTCCGCCGGAGGCCCGCTGCGCGAGCTCCCGGCCCTGGACGAGGGCGACTCGGTCTTCGTCACGTCGGGCGGCACGGTCTACGAGTACGAGATCACCGAGAGCAGAACCACCTCGTTCCGCTCCGACCGCTCGCTCGCCGAACAGCGGGCGGCGGTCCCGGGCTTCCCCGGCGAACTCCCCACTCAAGCCATGATCACCATCTCCACCTGCGCGACACTCGAGGACAACGCGGCCGGAAACTACTGGCGCGACGACAGAGGAAACCCCGAGCACCGCATCGACAAGATCGGCGTCCTTTCTTCAACCTCAACTTCGACGACGAAGCCGCCGCTTTAGGGCCGGGGCCGGTGTCCGAAACCGGCCTACTCGCCCCGGTGCCGCCAGTACCACACGGCGCCGATCACAGCAGCGAGGAGAAAGGCGACCGGCAGGATCAGGCCGGGGATTCGGGCGGCCGTCACCGGACGCCCCCGACGGGAGACGAGACGCGTGAAGGCGTGGTCTCGGCCATGGTGGTCTTTCTCTCTGCGCTGTGCCGGTGTGGGGCGGACGGGCTGGATGTTGTGGTCAATGGCGGGCGGACACCATCGACTCGGGTACGCGGCCCACTGCGCGGTATCAAGCCAGATAGTGGACTCATACCCGGGCTTCTGGCCACCCCTCGCGCAAATCGGAGTTCTGTGCTGGTATCCCCGCGCGGTCTCTCCGACGAACCACGGTGCCTCGGCGGGCGATTTGCGGACTCGTATCCCGTCAGCGCCTGCGGGTCCGGGCGGCCCAGCCGCTGCCGATACCCGCCACATGCAGTGCCAGCACGGTGAGGCCGAGGAGCATGACATTCACCGACGTGAACGTGTCGTTCGTACCGATCTCGGCAGCGTTGATCAAGAACGCGATGAAGAACAGCACTGCCGCCGCTATACCAAGCATGGAGACGCTCCCTTTTTCGTTGTGGTGCGCTACGAGTGCCCCCTAATCCCGTTGTCAGGCCCTCGACACTGTGACCCGGCCGGTGCCGACCAGGCGCGAACACGGCGGTTTCGAGTCGTCGTCCTCGATTCGGCAGCGACCGTGATTCCCGCCGATCTACGATCGCGCGCATGCTGCTGAACCGGTTGATGCGGATGATTCTGGTCGTCGCCGTGGCCCTCGCCGCCGTCCTTACCGGGGTGGTTGAGGGAGGAGCGACG
This sequence comes from Streptomyces sp. NBC_00038, assembly GCF_026343635.1. NCBI lineage: Bacteria > Bacillati > Actinomycetota > Actinomycetes > Kitasatosporales > Streptomycetaceae > Streptomyces > Streptomyces sp. NBC_00038. The sequence continues at coordinate 392,375 of NZ_JAPELQ010000002.1, read as the reverse complement.
ATGGCGCGGGCCGAGGGGAGTGCGCCGTTGTCCGATCGGCAGTTGCTGTTCTACAACCACGCGTACGGAGTCCTCGACCGGGAGACCGCCGATGCCATCGAGCACTCCGACTATCTGCGGGAGTTCGCCAACTTCCAGGTCCGCACGACGACCGGTGCCGGTGGACAGACCTGGACCGGTCGCTACCTGATGGGCCGCGAGACGTACGTCGAACTGTTCGGGGTCGGTGATCTGCCAGGCCAGGACGGCACCTTCGGCTCCACCGGGATGGGGATCTCGGCCGAGCGTGCCGGCGACCTCGTGACGGTGACGGAGCGGCTGCGGGACCAGGGGATCGCCGACCCGATCGAGTTCCGTCAGACGCGTGACTTCGGCGACGGCGTCCCGGTCCCTTGGTTCGACGCCATCCTCACCACCGACCAGTACGACGGCTTCGGGGCCTGGGCGATGGAGTACCTGCCGGAGTACTTTGCCGACCCGCGCAGCAACACCGAGCCGGCCAACTACCCGGGCGACGTCGGCCGGGAGCGTTACCTGTCCGACGACTACAGCGACCATCTGATGCGTGACGTGACCTCCGTCCGCCTCGCGGTCACCGAGCGGGACCTTGCCAACACTGTGCCCTTGCTTCGGGCCGGCGGGTTCGTCGTCAGGCCCGCGGCGGGCGGTGGCATCGTCGCGCAGGGCGGTGGCACCACGATCCGATTCGACGCCGTTCCGCGCGACCAGGCCGGCCTGCGGCAGATCGGACTGTCGCTCAACCGGCCCGTGGAGTACCGGCACGAGGAACGGATCGGCCGGTCGACGCTCACCGTCGGCCCTGGTACCCGAGCCGTCTGGAATTTCGACGCCACGGAGTAAACGGAGTCAGGGGTCGTGCCGGCCGGTGCCGTCGGGGCCTACAGCAGCGTCGGCGCGTGGAATTCGCCGAGACCGGAGGCCAGATCCCGGTCCAGCCAGTAGCGGCGCGGTTCGGCGAGCATGACGTCGACGCTGACGGCGACGAGGCCGGGGATCCTGGCCAGTTCGTTGTCGATGAAGAGCGCGAGGGCGGAGCGGTCGGCGACCAGGCCGGTGGCGAGGACGGACATGTCGCTGGCCACGTGGGCGGCGAGCCGGGTCTGTGGAAGCTGGTCGATACGGCGCATGACGTCGGGGGTTTCACCTGGAGCCACGCGCAGGCGGAGGATGAAGGCGGTCCGGAAGCCGAGCCATTCGGACACGATCTCCAGGCGCGGTTTGACCCATCCCTCGTCGAGGACCCGGCGGACGACGCGGTGCGCGGTGGAGGTGGCCAGGCCGGCGGCTCGGGCGATGCTCGCCGCTGATGCGCGGCTGTCCTGGATCAGCTGGGCGACGACGGTGCGTTCGGCCTCGCTGAGTGGTTTTGCGGGGGGTGTCGCGGTGGCGGTGCCCTCGGGGCGGTCGCCGGTGAGCTTCAGCAGGCCGGTGCGTTCGGTGTCGGTGAGGAACTGGGGGTCCCAGTTGATGCCCCGGCGCAGGGTGCTGAGGGCGGGCAGCGCGTTGACGCGGCGGACGCCTGGGACGGAGAACATCCGGTCGATCGCCTCGCTGGTGGCGGCCTCGGACGGGGCGTGCACGACGGCGTAGAGCGGGTAGTCGCCGGAGATCTGTGCCAGGAGTTGGAGGTGGGGCAGGTCGCGGAGGCGGTGGAGGACGGCGAGCGGGGTCTCGCCGGTGATGTCCAGGAAGACGTGGATCGGCATGGCCGTGGAGTGCATGCCCCAGTCGGCCTGCCCGATCACGCGGACCATCCGCGCCTCGTGCAACCGGTCGTAGCGGCGTTTGAGCGTGCTGGCGTCGGCGGCGAGGATCTCGCCGATGTCGTCCCAGGTGGCCCGGGGTGCCAGGTGCAGCGCGCCGATGAGGCGCCGGTCGAGCTCGTCGAGGAGAGGACGGGTCATGGTGCCCCACCTTAGACTGCCGATTAATCCCAATGTTACATCCAGGGGATAGAGAATCTCTCATCAGGATGCCATTGTTCGCAGGAACGTCCCCCCAATGCACGAAGAGGTACCGATGAGTGTCACCTCCGCTCAGCCTCAGCCGACCGAGCCTCAGCCGACCGAGCCTCAGCCGGCCGAGCCACAGTCGAGGGCCCTGCGCACCGCGTTCCGGAGCCTGGCGGCGATCGAGAAGGTCGGCAACAAACTCCCCAACCCCTTCTGGCTGTTCTGGATCCTCGCGGGGATCGTCGCCGTCCTCAGCGCCGTGCTCGCGGCGGTCGGCGTCAGCGCCGTGCACCCCGGCACGCACGAGACCATCGAGGTGCAGAACCTGCTCAGCAAGGACGGCCTCACCATGGCCGTCGAGGGGGCAGTCGACAACTACGCGACGTTCCCGCCGCTGGCCACCATCCTCACCGTGATGTTCGGTATCGCCGTCGCCGAGAGGAGCGGACTGTTCTCCGCACTGCTGCGCCGCATGGTCGCGCGGGTGCCGGGCAGGTACCTCACCTTCGCCCTGTCGATGACGGCCATGGTCAGCCATGTCGCCGGCGACGCCGCCTACGTCACCCTCATCCCGCTCGGCGCACTGGTCTTCCGCGCGGCGGGCCGCAGCCCGGTGCTCGGCTGCGTCGTCGCCTACGTCTCGATCGCCGCCGGCTATGACGCCTCCCCGTCGCTCACCACCACCGACGTCCTGCTGTCCGGGATCTCGACCGCCGCCGCCCACACCATCGACGAGAACTACGTCGTCACGCCGGTGGCCAACTACTTCTTCGGGCTCGGCTCGTCGGTCCTGGTGGCTCTGGTGATCACCCTCGTCGTCGACAAGGTCCTCGCCCGCCGCTCGGACCTGGAGCCCGACGAGCCGGTCGCCGCGCCGAACGCCGCGGAGCTGGCGGAGATCGAGGTCACCGAGCAGCAGCGGGGTGCGCTGCGCGCCACCGGGCTGGTCGCCATCGGCTTCCTCACGTTCCTGGTGGTGACCATGGTCCCCTCGTCGTCACCGCTGCGTGGCGAGGGCGGCGGTATCGTCAACTCCCCGTTGATCGGTGGGATGGCGCTCGTCCTGGGCGTGTTCTTCGCCGTGCTCGGCACCGTCTACGGGCGGATGACCGGCACCTTCTCCGCCGCCCGCGACAGCATCGCCGCGATGGTGGACGGCACCCGTTCGATGGCGCCGATCCTCGTCCTGTTCTTCGCGATCGCCCAGTTCCTCGCCTACTTCAAGTGGACGAACATCGGCGACATCCTCGCCGTCAAGGGCGCCGAGACGCTGCGCGACCTGGACATGAACGGCTGGACCGTGCTCGTCGGCATCGCCGTACTGATCACGTTCATGAACCTCGTCATCACCAGCGGCTCCGCGCTGTGGGCGCTGGCCGCGCCGGTGCTCGTACCCATGCTGATGCTCATCGGCATCGAGCCCGAGACCACCCAGGCCGTCTACCGCGTCGCCGACTCGGTCACCAACTGTGTCACCCCGATGAGCCCGTACTTCGTGATGGCCCTGGGCTTCATCCAGCAGTACCGCAAGTCCGCGGGCATCGGCACCCTGGCCTCCTTCACGATCCCGATCGCCGCCGTCCTCTGGGTCGTCTGGGTCGCGTTCTTCGTGACCTGGTACCTGCTGGGCATCCCGTTCGGCATCGGCTGAGCCCGCCCCTCCGCCAAGAAGCGCCACCCCGGCTTCGTACGAGAAAGCAGACCATGACCGCATCGCCCGCCGCCGCCCTCACCGCCCGCGCCCAGGACGTCGCCTCGGAGATCGTCACCGACATCCTGACCCTCGTCCACCACGAGACCAGCAGCTACGATCTGCCCGGCCTCGCCGCGGGCCTGGACCTCCTGCGCGAGCTGACCGTCCACCGCCTCGGCCGACCCGACCACGAGGAGCGCCACCCCGGCGGCGAGTGCGGCGACACGCTCACCCTCACCTACACCGGCACGGGCGCCGGGCACGTCGCGCTCGTCGGTCACTACGACACGGTATGGCCGACCGGGACCCTGGCCGGATGGGAGCAGCCGGAGGCGTCCGACGACGGTCGGGACAAGCTCGGCGGGCCGGGGATCTTCGACATGAAGACCGGCCTTGCGCAAGGCATTTGGGCCCTGAAGCTGGCCCGGGAGAGCGGCGCACCCGTGCCCACCGTCACCTTCCTCTTCAACGGCGACGAGGAGATCGGCTCCCTGTCGTCGCGGCGGGTGATCGAGGAGGTCGCGCAGAAGGTCGACGTCACCCTGGTGTTGGAGCCGACCGCTCACGGCGCCGTCAAGACCGCCCGAAAGGGGTCCGGGATCTTCCGGGTCACGGCCACCGGCATCGAGGCGCATGCCGGGCTCGCGCCTCAGGACGGGGCGAGCGCCATCACTGCTCTCTCGGAGTTCGTGGTCGCCGCCGTGGCGGTCGCCGCCCCCGACAGGGGCACCACGATCAACCCCGGGCTCATCAAGGGCGGTTCCGCCATCAACGTCGTCGCCGGGCAGGCCACCGCAGGCGTCGACATCCGGGTCAGCAGCGAGGCCGAACAGGTCCGTGTCGACGCCGAGTTGGACGCCATCGAGGTAGGCGACCCCCGCGTCCGCATCGAGATCGACCACGCCTGGAACCGGCCGCCGATGACCCTCAACGCCGCATCCGCCCCTGTCCTGGGCCTCGCTCGCGAGGTCGCCTGTGAGCAGGGCCGCGACGAGTTGCCCGATGCCGCCGTCGGCGGTGCCAGCGATGCCAACTTCGTCTCCGCCCTCGGCCTGCCCGTGCTGTGCGGCATGGGCGCCGTGGGCGACGGCGCCCATGCCCAGGGCGAGTTCATCTACCCGGACACCGTGCCCGCTCAGACCGCGCTGGTCGCGGGGCTGCTGGGACGACTGGCGGAACCTCTGCGGGGCTGAGCCTGGCGTCCTGAACACGCATGGCCGCGCCGTCGGCGAATTCCAGGGCGAGGGGTCAGTCGCCGGCGAGGTCGGGCCCCGCACGTGGCCGACCGCCTACTTCGGCTGTGTCGCGATCTGGATCAGGTTGCCGCAGGTGTCGTCGAAGACGGCGGTGGTGACGGGGCCCATCTCCAGCGGCTCCTGGGTGAAGCGGACGCCGAGGGCGCGCAGGCGCTCGTACTCCGCCTGTACGTCGTCGACGGCGAACTGGGCGAGGGGGATGCCGTCCTGGACGAGCGCGTCGCGGTAGGGCTTGACGACCGGGTGGCCGGCGGGCTCCAGGAGGAGCTCGGTGCCGCCGGGCTCCTCGGGCGAGACGACGGTCAGCCACCGGTCCTTCTCGCCCACCGGGACGTCGTACTTCTTCACGAAGCCGAGGATCTCGGTGTAGAAGTGCAGAGCCTTTGCCTGGTCGTCGACGAAGACGCTGGTCAGATGGATCTTCATGGGGTGCTCTCCGTTGGTCCGGATGGGTCGGGCGCGAACCATCGCTCGGTTATCTGCCGCAGCGGGGCCGTGTTCAGGTCGTGGAACTTGTAGCGGCCCTCCCGCCTGGTCTCGACGAGCCCGGCGGCCTCCAGCACGGCGAGGTGCTGGGAGACCCCCTGGCGTGAGATGCCGAGCTGATGCTTCATGCTCAGTCGCCCGCAGATCTCGAACAGTGTCTGTCCGGACTTCTCCGTGAGCTCGTCGAGGATGGTGCGGCGGGTGGGGTCGGCCAAGGCTTTGAAAAGGTCGTCGGCCACGACCACAGGATAGGCAAGTGCTGGCTTGCCTATCAAGTCGGGGTGCGGCGCGTCCTCGGTCGGCCTGCCGTCCGGGGGCTCGTGGGCAGCGAGGACGTGGCGCAGGGGAGTGGACCGGCGTAACTCATGATCTTTTCCGGCGTTGGTCCGCTCGGGCCTCACGTATCGCCGACGCCGATCCGTCCGGCCCCCGGAACATGTGCCGACAGGACCCATGCTCCGTCACGGGCCGGACAGAATGCTGAGGTCGCTCGCCATGCACTACATCACCAAGAAGATCGCCTCGGGAATCGGCGTGGCAGCCGCGACGCTCGGCTGCGTCATCGCCGCAGGACCGCCCGCGGCGGCTGCCGGCAAGTGGTGCAACAACTCGGTCTGCATCGAGACCTACGACACCGGCACCTACCTGGGCAGGGTCGAGGTGTCGGTCACCAACACCAACCAGCCGCACCGCATCAGCGCCCGGGTGTGGACCACCAACGGCTGGAGCGCGAACACCAAGGTCGAGGACGTCGCCGCGTTCAGGACGTACCGGGATCAGGCCTACCCGCAACGGCACTTCCCTGCGGGCACCCGGCTCTGCGCGGAAGGCTTCCGGGGAGGCGCCAGCGTCGGCCTCCCGTGCGTCACCATCACCGACTGACCCGCGGCCGCTGGGCGCGATGACGTGGCAGACCCGTCGCGGTCCCGCCCCGTACGCCGAGGCTAGTACGCGCGGTTACTCCCGCTGTCAGACGTACTCGCCGCCTCCGCCCGGCACCGTGTATCAGGTGAAACTCAGCCGTCCCGCACGCCGGGCTTCCCTGGTCGTCCACGTAGCCGCCTCCGCGAGCTGGCTCGGGCTCACGCTCGGGCTGCTCGCACTCGGGATCACCGCGGCCACCACCGGGTCCGCGGTGACCGTGGAGGCATCCGTCCGAGCCATGAAGCTCTTCGCCGACTGGCTCCTGCTCCCCGTCGCGATTCTTACGCTCCTCAGCGGGCTGCTTCTGTCCCTGGGCACACCGTGGGGACTGGCCAGGCACCGATGGGTCTATACGAAGTTCTGGCTGACCCTGGCAACCACCACCGCCACCGTCTTCGCGCTGCGACCGGGGGTGAACTCCGCAGTCACCGCCGTCGCCGCCGCGGGCAACCCGCTGCCCGACGCCGGAGACATCCTGTTCGGGCCGATCGTGTCGATGTCCGCGTACGTCTTCATGACGGTGATCTCGGTCGTCAAGCCCTGGGGACTGACCCGGCGAGGCCGGAATCTGCGCGCGGCGGCCCGAAAGCCGGTGGACACCGGGCGCGCCCGCCAGGCCGCCTGACCTCGCTGGGAGGCACCTACAACGGCATGCTCTGCCGGTGCGTCGCGGCGGAGCTCTTCACGGTGGCCGCGAGCTTCTTCACCCGCGGGTCGGACCCGTTCTTCCGCAGCTCGTTCGACAACTGCTCCGCGTGGGTGAAGTGTTCGCGCAGTGCGGACCGCAGCAGTCGGTCGAATTGCGCACCCGTCGCGTTGCTGAGCGCCTTCAGTTCCTCGGCGTTGACCATGCCCGGCATGTCATGGCCCTCGTGCGGGTTGTCGTCCGGGACGCCGGTTGCGGTGAGGAGCTCGCGCAGGGCTGTCAGGTGGGTCCGGTTGTCGCGGGCGACACCGGCAGCCCAGCCCTGGAGCGCGGGTTCGCCGCCCCCGCGCGGCGCGAGTTCAAGGACGTACTGGGTCTGGTCGTCCATGGCGATCAGCAGCTGGATCCAGGCGATGTCCGTGGTGCTGAACGTGCCCGTGTCTCCAACTGCCGCTCCCGAAGCGTCCATTGGGGAGCTGTTGGTGATGGTTGGTTCGGCGGATGTGCCGGCCCGTTGCTGGGGGCCGGCACACCCGGACACGATCAACAGAGCGCACAGCAGTGTCGTGACGAGCTGTGCCCTGCCCCCACGGCCCGGCTGTGCTGAGGGTTCTGCCATGCCCGTCTCCCGTCTCGGGGCCGTGACGCGTGGAGTGTCCCGCGTGTGCGGAGCAGGTGGGTCGCGCCGATCAGGAGGGATTGCCGTCAGCACCGCACTTGACGATGGCGTTGATGCAGTTCGTGGTCCTGCGCGCCATCTCGGCAGTGGGCCAGGCATTGAAGAAGTCCGCATGCATGGTGTAGCCGGCTCCGGATGCCAGACGGAGTCCCGCGGTGCTGCCCGTGACGGGGTAGCGCAGTACCTGGCGCAGCTTCGGCACGGGTACGGGGTGGCTGGCGGGGCACTCGGCGTTCACCGGGTAGGCCATGTGGCTCTTGTGGTCGGCGGAGTCCAGGTCCCTGCCGTTCCAGCACTGCGGGAAGTCGAGATACGACTCCAGCATCGAGTCTGCCGGGCAGGTCACGAAGTCCTTGGAAGGGTTGACCTCGCCGTGGTGCAGGCACGACCAGCGGGCGATGGACGTGGGGTCCGTCGTTCCCGTCGCCTTCGCGTTGCCGGCGACGATCCGCAGACCCTGGGGGAGGGGCTGGGTGCGCTGGATGATGTCGTCGCGCACGCCTTCACCGAGGTAGTAGAAGGTGGTTCCGGTGGGCTCGACCGCCTGGTCGTTGCGGTACAGAGTCGGCACCCAGTAGGCCGAGGTGTCCACGGTCGGGCTGCAGGTGCTGGCCGAACCCAGCAGATTCGTCACCGTGGTGTGGGCGTTGGTCACCTTGCTGCCGAAGAAGCTGTGCATGTGGGAGGCGCCGGGCAGCCCGGGGGCGACGATCGGATCGTCCGGGAGGCGGTGGCTGTAGGGGCATTCGGCCAGGAACTCGGCCACACGGACGACTTCGGCTCCTGTGGGGGTCGAGCGGTCCGTGCCGGTCGGCGTTGAAGCGGCGTACAGCGCGGTGATGATCAGAGTGAACGCCGCCAACACGGCCGACCAGGCAGGGCGTATGCGCCTTCGGTCTGCGGTGGTGCGGGGGAAATTTGCTAACACGGCACTCCTCCTTGGGGAGTGGTGGGGGTGAGCGGAACCGGTACCGGTAGCGGTTCCGGTACCGGTTCCGGGATCCTGCCTCGGGAGTGAAGCCACATGTCATGGCGATGTCAATGGTTCTCGTCGGCATTAGTACGCCCGCGCGCCTGGTTGGCTTCAAGACTTCAAGACCAATGGAGGGGGAAAGGGCTTTCGGCCTCGACTGCGGGGGGCCTGCCCCGGCGTCGTCGCGAGACGGTGGGGAAGGGCCTGCGCAGGGATTACGCGTCCTGCGCGCTCGGCTTGCACCGTCGTGACGCCGAGGGCCGCGGCGCTCGGTACGGGATGGAAGGGCCTGCCGCAGCTGTCGCGAACTGCGCCACGGCTTCAGGAGGTTGAAGCATCTTTACGCGACGCTGAGACAGGCCGGCGCGGCTGGATACGCCAAGGGACGGCGGTGAGCGCGAGCGGCGGAGCTCGATTCACATCGAGCTCCGCCGTCCGCTGCCCGAACCGCCGTCCCGGCGGAACCCGACGAGCAGGGTCCGCTAGTGGCCGCGAACCGGGATCACATTGTCCGCGTTGACCTTGGCCGCGTCCGTGCGCACGGTCACCGACGAGGCGTCCATGGACTCCGTGTCGGCCCGTGCGTTGAGCCCGCCGGCGTACCTGTTGCCCTCGATGAGCACGTCGTCCGAGCCCCGGAAGACGTACAGCCGGGAGGAGTACGGCGTCGTGGCGCCCACTGCGCGCCGGATCACGTTGTCGGTGAACGACAGCCCGCCGACGCTCTTGGCATCGACCACCGTGACATCGCCGACCTCGAACGTGTTCTTCTCGATCCGGATGCCGCGGTGCACCGGATCCGCGGCGTTCAGTACCTGGTTGGTCGGCTCCACGAAGATGACCGGACCGGTCGAACTCACAAAGGTGTTCCGGCGGATGAGGACATCGGAGACCGCTCCCGACTCGTACCACTGGTAGGCGTCGGCGGAGATGTAGATGGCCGCCATCGTCGTCCGCTCGAAGCGGTTGTTCTCGATCACGACGGGCTTGCGGGTGGTCACGAGGATCCCGCGCGTCGGCACGTTGCGGAAGACGTTGCCGGCGATTCGTACGCTCGGCGTGTACGTCGTGTTCTCCACGACAGTGCCGCCGATCTTGACCCCGTCGGGCACCGGCCGGTCCAGGGTGATCGTCATGTCCGTCAGCGAGGTGTCGTGGTCCTGCCCGCTCGGCCCGTCGACGGCGGTCACCTTCGCCGTACCGCCGGGAACCGGGCGCATCGTCGCACTGTCGACCAGCTCGACCGTGTCACCGACGTAGAACTGCGGGAACCCGGCAGTCTGCGGATGCTTGTAACTCACCGTCAGGCTGTTCGCCGAGGGCTGCGCCGCGACCTGCAGATAGGTGCCGTGGATATTGATCGGGTCGTCGTGCGGACCGTCGAAGACGCAATTGGTGATCGACACCTTGCCCTTGATCCCGGACATCTGGATGAAGTCGGCGAACCCGGCGGTGGCACGCCCGGAGTCCGGATCCGGCGAGAAGTCGACCCGGTCGATGGTGATGTTCTCGCTGAACTGCCCGACCAGGCCGAAGGTCTGCAGCTCGCGGGCGACCAGATTGCGGACCGTGACGTCGGAGGACTCCCAGATGAATGCTCCGGGCTGCTCCCGCTCGATCTGCCGCATCTGGTACACCAGCCCCTGGTCCGAGGGCCCCGCGGAGGTCGTGTAGTCGATCCGTATGCGCTGCCCGCCGAGGTCGGACATCGATGTCACGTTGCTGAACAAGGGGTTGTCACCGCGCCAGGACCGCTGCGCGACCGGGTCCGTGATCTGGGTGTACTCAAGCCCGTTCACTCCGGACCAGTACGGCTGCCCGGTCACCGGGCTGGTCTCGCCGAGCCAGGTCACCTTGTTGTCCGCCACGGTGTACGGGCTGTCGGCCGGCACGCTCAGGATCCGGTAGGCGTGCCCGTTCTCGACCCCGGCCGCGCTGACCGTGGCGTCGATGACCTTCGGCGCGACATAGTCGAAGGTGAAGCCGGTGAAGGTGACATTGTGCGAGCGGATGCTGGCGAACGCCGTCTGCAGACCGTGGAACAGCAGCGTCGACCCGCGACCGTCCACCACCACATCGCGCATGTCCTCGATGAGCAGCCCGATCGACTTGTCGCGGTACCGCTGATCCGCGCCGACCGTGTTCGACACGTACAGCTCGCGCACCTCGGCGCTCTCCGGGTACAGCTGGTAGGTGCCCCGCGGGAACACGACCCTGACCGGCCCCTTCACCGTCTTGGCGTGCCGGAGCGCCGCCTTCACCGCGGGCGCCGAGTCGGCGTTCCCGCCGGGATCGGCGCCGAAGTCCGTGACGTCCACGACCGTGGATCTCGCCGCGCCCACCGCTTGCGCGGTTGCGGCCGGCGCTCCGAGCAGGCCGAGGCAGGCGGTGAGAACGGCGAGGACCAGTAGTCCGACAAGGGGGCGGGATCTGCTGGGAGTCCAGTGTCGCTGCACGGTGTTCAAGGTTGCGGCTCCTTGTACTGGCATGGACACGCTGGGGGGCGTGTTGGCGTTATCCTGCCGCAGGAACCCACGAAACAGAACAGCATCCCCCAGTTTCAAAAGTTTTACGGACTCCAGGCCGCGCCCGTACCCCCGGCGCCCAACAGATCCGAACTCGCCAGGACCGAGGGTGAGACGGTGGTCTGCCACCGCCTCACCCTCGGAACCCGGAGGTGAGTGCGCAGTTGGGAAGTGCGCGGCTCAGCGCTGGGTGAGCCCCGTGTCCACGGCGCGGATCAACTCGCCGTCAGGGGTGTCTCCGTCGAGCGACCAGAACATCGCCCCGCCGAGCCGGTGGTGGCGGATGTAGGCCGTCTTGGTCTTGAGGACCTGCGGATCGTCGTAGGTCCACAGGGTCGTGCCGTCGAAGAGCCAGGCATGGCCGTTCCTGCGGTCCCGGTGCACGGTGTAAGTCCCCGAGTCCGCAAGCTTCTTGAGCGCCTCGTAGTCCTCGTACCCCGCCTGCCAGGTCGCCGGCGCGGGAGCTGCCGCGGGCTGGTTCAGGCCGTCGCCGCCCCCGGTCACGCCGGTCCAGCCCTGCCCGTAGAAGGGCATGCCCACGACCAACTTGCGGGCCGGTGCGCCCCGTTCGAGCCACGCGTCGACGGTCTGGTCGACGCTGAAGTCGTCCCTGGCGTACAGCGCGGACTGCTGGTTCGTGGTCGCCTCGCCGGAGACGTGGAAGTCGTAGCCCTGAAGGTTGACGAAATCCAGGTCCCGCATGATGCGGGGTACGTCGAACCCTGCGTCGATCTTCGCTGGGGCGGTCGGTACGAACGCCGACAGCTCGTAGTGCTTGCCCTTCTTCTGGGTGGTGGCGTACGCGTCGAGCTGCCGCCGGAACTCGCGTACGAGTGCGGTGAAGTTCTGCTTGTCCTCGGGGCGGTAGACGGTGTCGGTGTCCCCGGCGGACCCCGGCCACTCCCAGTCCAGATCCACACCGTCGAACAGCCCGGCCGCAGCGCCCTGGCCGCCGCGCGCTCCGTCGACAGGCAGGTTGCCCTTGATGTACAGGTCGAGGCACGAGGCCACGAAAGCCTTGCGGGAGGCGGCCGTTCGCACCGCGTCGGAGAAGTGGGTGGACCAGCTCCAGCCACCGAGGGAGATCATCACCTTCAGGCCGGGATTCTCCGCCTTCAGCTCCCGAAGCTGGTTGAAGTTGCCCGCCAGTGGCTGCGTGTCGGTGTCGGCGACACCGTCCACCGAGTTCTCCGCGTCCAGCGGGCGCGCGTAGTCCGCCCAGGCGTCGGCCTCCCTGGGGATGTTCCCCGTGAAGCACTTGCCGTCCGAACTGACGTTGCCGAACGCGTAGTTGATGTGGGTGAGGCGAGATGCCGCTCCGCTCGTCTCGAGGTCGGCGACCTGGAAGTCGCGGCCGTAGACACCCCATTGGGTGAAGTAGCCGACGCTCTTGTACGCGGGGGAGTGGGAAGTCCGGGGGCCATCGGCCGACGCGGGCGCCGTGGCGAGGAGTGTGACCGGAAGGGACGCGGCGCAGGCGACAAGTGCCAGCCTGCTGAGGAGTCTTCGACGCATGCCCGGAAGCTATTGGTCTGTACCATCTGGGGTCAAGGGTGCGAGGGGGGTCGGTCTGTCGGTGTTGCGCCCGCCCGTCCGCAGCCTCACCCATAGGTGAGGGGTCAGAGCCTGCCAATGCGGCTTGGTGACCCACGTCAAGGCGCGCTCACGGACCTTTGCCCTGATGCCGGTGTGATGGACATCATTGCGTCCACAGGCCGGGTGCGCAGATCCGTCGGCACCGTTGCACGGCCGGGCAGCGGAAGCCGGCGCTCCGCCTTCCGCGGGATGCCGGATCGCGCGAGACTGCACCATGGCATTGCTGGGACGGCCGTCGCCACCGCCGTCGCAGGGACCGGTCGCTACTCTCAGCGGGCACGGCGGAGCGGTGAACGCGGTGGCGTTCAGCCCTGACGGACGGCTGCTGGCGTCCGGAAGCAGCGACAGGACCGTGGTCCTCTGGGATGTCACGGATGCATCCCACCCGGCCCGGGCCGTCGGCCTCACCAGCCATCACAGAGCGGTGAACGCGGTGGCGTTCAGCCCTGACGGACGGCTACTGGCGTCCGGGAGCACCGACTGGAGCGTGATCCTCTGGGACGTCACGGACCTGGCGAACCCGACCCGGTCGGCGGTCCTTGTCCATGAACGCCCCGGCTGGTTGTTTCGCGACGGCTGGCGGCAAGGTGGTGTCCACGCGGTGAGTTTCAGCCCGGACGGACGGTTCATCGCCTGCGCCAGCGACCGCACCGTGATCGTCTGGGATGTCTCCGACCCGGCACGGCCGAGCCGGTGCGCCCGTGTCACCCACCATCGGCATGTCTGGCGGTCAGGTCCCGTCATATCGGTGATGTTCAGTCCCGACGGACGCTTGCTGGCCTCGGGTTCCGACGGCGACAAGGACACCGGGGTCCTGTGGGATGTCAACGAGCCGGCGCATCCGGTCCGCACCGCCGTCGTCCGACCGCAGGCCCGCGATTGGCCCAAGGCGTTGTCCTCGGGCGGGGCCCCTGCCGTCCATTCGGTGGGATTCAGCCATGACGGGCGGCTACTGGCTACCGGTAGCGGGGATATGGGCGTTGTCTCCGGCACCTACGGGTCGTGGCGGCAAGGAGCCGTCACGGTGTGGGATGTCACCGACCCGGCACATCCCGTGAGGACGGGCACAGGCATCCTCCCCCTGGCCGGTCTTGGGGACACGGGGCAGATATATGCGGTGGCGTTCAGTCCGAACGGCCGGTTCCTGGCCTCCGGGTGCGAGAACGCGGCCGTGACCCTGTGGGATGTCACCGACCCCACGCACCTGACCCCGGCCGCCCATCTCGCCGGCCACCGCAAGGCCGTACGGGGTCTGGCGTTCAGCCCGGACGGACGGATTCTCGCCGGCTGCGGCGTCGACACAACGGTGAGGCTGTGGGAAACGAACTGACAGTGCGCGCCGTCGCCCGTGCTTCGAGGGCCAGGGCAGGACTTGTGGCCCGGCCGCCACTCTGTCAAGGGTTCATGACCCGGTGACGGGTGTTTGGACGTATCCGTGACGGTTACCGTCGAGGGTGACGGTTTAGCGTATGTGGTCGATTCGCCAACGGTTGAAGGGAAGCTCGAAAGGAGCTGACCCGGCCTGGACGAGTACGAGGTCCGCCGCTGTGTCGCCTGGTATCGCCACATCGCCCCGGCCATGCTTGCTCAGGCCTTTCTCGCTCACGCTGACCCGGGCCGTCAGGACTCGTCTCCGGCGGGCAGGATCCGACCCTTGGCGTCGCCGAGAGCGGGCAGGATCCGGCCGGTGACCTCGCCAAGTCCGATGCGCCCGCCTCCCGGGCCGGGTGCGGTACCGCTGACAGTCACCTCGTCACCGTCCCGCAGGAAAGCGCGGGTTGATCCGTCCGGCAGGACCAGCGGGTTGGCGCCTGCGGCCGTGAGTTCGATGAGGGATCCGTACTCGTCGGCATGGGGTCCGCTGACGGTGCCCGAGGCGTAGAGGTCACCGGTGCGGGTGGAGGCCCCGTTCACCGTCATGTGGGCCAGCATCTGGGCGCCGGTCCAGTACATCGAGGCGAACGGGGGCGAGGAGATGAGGTGGCCGTTGAGGTGGACGTCCAGGTTCAGGTCAAGGCCCTGCTTGCCGGTGTCGGCGAGATAGGGGAGCGGTTCGGGATCTCGCGCGGGCGGGGTGGTCCAGGCTGCGTCCAGCGCGTCCAGGGGAACGATCCACGGCGAGACGGACGTCGCGAACGACTTGCCCAGAAACGGTCCGAGAGGAACGTACTCCCACGCCTGCAGGTCACGCGCGGACCAGTCGTTGACGAGGCAGACCCCGAAGACCCGTTCGCGGAAGTCGGCCACGGACACCGGCTCTCCTTGCGGTGAGCCGGTGCCGACGACGAATCCCACCTCGGCCTCGATGTCCAGGCGCCGGGTCGGGCCGAATTCCGGCGAGACCGCCTCGGGGCTCTTGCGCTGTCCTCGGGGGCGCACGACCGGGGTGCCCGACACGACGACCGTGCCGGACCGGCCGTGGTAACCGATGGGCAGATGCTTCCAGTTGGGGGTGAGCGGGTCGCCGTCGGGACGGAAGAGGCGTCCCAGGTTCGTCGCGTGGTGCTCGCTCGCGTAGAAGTCGACGTAATCGGCCACCTCGAAGGGCAGACGCAGCCGTATGTCGTCGAGACGGTGCAGATGCGGGGCGGTGTCCCGCTGGTTCCGGCTGTCGGTCAGCAACTCGGTCACCCGCTCCCGGACCTGCGTCCAACGCGCCCGGCCCTGCGCCATGAAGGCGTTCAGCGACGGCCGCGCGAAAACCTGATCGTCAAGCGCGGCCGCCAGATCCAGCACCTGCTCGCCGACCCGGACTCCGACACGGGGTGCGCCGCCGGATGGTGAGAACACTCCGTAGGGCAGATTGTCGATCCCGAACAAGTCATCGGGCGGCAGGTCGAGCCAGGTCATGAGGTCACTTCCGCTGCTGGGTGGGGGCAGTTGGACGGGATGCGGCCCGCTTGTAGACAGCAGGCCAGGGCCGGTGCTCCCGGCCTCAGAAGTTGCCGCGCTTGGCCTGCTCGCGCTCGATCGCCTCGAACAGGGCCTGGAAGTTGCCCTTGCCGAACCCGAGCGAGCCGTGCCGCTCGATGAGTTCGAAGAACACGGTCGGGCGGTCGCCGAGCGGCTTGGTGAAGATCTGCAGCAGATAGCCGTCCTCGTCCCGGTCGACGAGGATGCCCCGCCGCTGCAACTCCTCAACGGGCACCCGCACTTGGCCGATCCGGGCACGCAACTCCGGGTCCTCGTAGTACGAATCGGGAGTCGCCAGGAACTCCACACCCTCGGCGCGCAGGGCGTCGACCGAGGCGATGATGTCGTTGGTGGCCAGCGCCAAATGCTGCGCACCGGGGCCCTGGTAGAACTCCAGGAACTCGTCGATCTGCGACTTCTTCTTCGCCACCGCCGGCTCGTTCAGCGGGAACTTCACCCGGTGGTTGCCGTTGGCCACCACCTTGCTCATGAGCGCCGAGTACTCGGTGGCGATGTCGTCCCCGATGAACTCGGCCATGTTCGTGAAGCCCATGACCCGGTTGTAGAAGTCCACCCACTCGTCCATCCTGCCGAGCTCGACATTGCCCACCACATGGTCCAGAGCCTGGAAGATGCGCCGCGGTGCGCCGGGCCGCTTCACGTACGAGGACGTGCGGGCCACATATCCGGGCAGGTAGGGCCCGTTGTAGCGGGAGCGGTCGATCAGCGTGTGCCGGGTCTTGCCGTACGCGGCGATCGCCGCCCGGCGGACGGTACCGTGCTCGTCGCCGACATCGTGCGGCTCCTCCACGACCGTGGCGCCCTGCGCCCGCGCATGGGCGACGCACCGGTCGACGTCCGGCACCTCCAGCGCGATGTCGATCACTCCGTCGCCGTGCTCGCGATGGGCGTCGGCGAGCGGACTGCTCGGATCCACCGCACCCTTGAAGACGAAGCGGATCGCGCCGCTGCGCAGGACGTACGCCTGGTGGTCGCGGTTGCCCGTCTCCGGCCCGGAGTAGGCGATCAACTGCATGCCGAACGCCGACTGGTAGAAGTGCGCGGTCTGCGTGGCGTTGCCCACCACCCACTCCACCGCGTCCCAGCCGGTCACCGGAAACGGGTCGCTCGACGGGTCGTAGTCCACCAGGCCGACCAGCTGCTGCAGCTGCGTCAGGTCGAGCTCGGCCAGGCGCTCCTGGCTGGTGAGGGTCTGCTCGATGCTCATGACGGAGTTCTCCTTGCGTTGATCAGGTCGATGGCGCGAGCCGCCTGGAGGGCGTGAAGCGGGCCGGAACGCACCGCCGTCGCAGCACGTGGCCAGGAACAGCACAGACGCTCAACGCGGCCTGTGCAAGAGGTCCAGTGAAATCTGAGCAGACTGTCCAATCTGTTCAGCAGGACCCCGAGTTCGTTGCACAATTTGTACGGCGATTTCTCCGGCTCCTCTCCCGACAGCGGTCAGTCCGTGTAGAACAGCCTGGCGGGGGAGTCGACCAGGATCCGGTGGCGGTCGGCCGCGTCGGGAGCCCAGTCGGCCAGCAGGTTGAGCAGTTCGCCGGTATCCCGCTGACCGTCTGTCAGATGCGGCCAGTCCGATCCCCACACGAGGCGGTCGGGCCGAGCCGCCACGAGCGCCCGGCCCAGGGGCTCGACGGTGGACAGCGGCTTGTCCTTCGCGATGCGGTACGCCCCGGAGAGCTTGATGTGGCAGCTGCCCCCGTCGAGAACCCGCACCAGACGGTCGAAGTCCGCCCGCGTCAGCCCGTCCGACTCCTTCATGTATCCCATGTGGTCGATGACGAAGGTGTCCTCGAGGTCACCGAAGAACGGCAGCAGATCCCGTACGACGGTCCCCGGTGTGTAGAACTGCAGATGCCAGCCGCGCGGACGGGCACGGTCCGCCATCCTGCGGACGTACGCGATGATGTCGGCGGTCGGCTGGGACGCCCGGGCGAACAAGTCGAGGCGGATCGCCCGCACACCCAGCTCGTGGTACTCGTCCAGCTCCTTGTCGGGGGTGTCCTCCTCGATGCGTACGACGCCACGGCAGCGCGGGCCGACCTTCCTCAGGACGTCGACCAGCAGGCTGTTGTCGGTGCCGTAGTACGTGGGCTGCACCAGGACCATGCGCTCGATGCCGAGCCATTCGGTCATCCGCAGATACTGCTGGAGAGTGCCGTCGGGGAACCCGTACAGCGGGTTCGACACCGGAGTGAAACCGGGCTCGAAGACGTGGAAGTGGGTGTCGCAACTGCCCGGGGGCACCTCGAAGCGCGGCTTGGTGTTGCTCTCCGCGGCGCGCATGGGGGTCGGCTGGGGAAGATCCGTGGTCATCATCCGTCCTATCTCGGCGCAACTACGCATCCGGGTGGGGCTACGGGCGGCAGGTGGAGAGCGCCTGCTGGGCGCGTGCCTGCGCGCCCTCGAAGAGAAACGCGCTGTCGGTTCCGGTGATGCGCAGCGAGCACACCCCCAGCGGGACGAGCGTGTCGAGGATCGCCGGGTCGCCGATGCCGCCGAGGACCATAAGCTTTCCGTGCTTGCGGCAGGCGTCCGCCACCCTTTCGACGGCGTCGCGGACACGCGGATCGCCGAACTCACCGGGCACACCGAGTTCCGCGGTGAAGTCGTTCGCGCCGAGGGACAGCATGTCCACGCCGTCCAGAGCGGCGATCTCGTCCGCGTTCGCGATGCCGGCGGGTGTCTCCAGGAGGATCTGCACGATCGTGGCGTCGTCCAGGGCGGGGTTGAGCTCCTGTGCGGGGGTGGGGCGCATCCCGAGCTGGGGGACCATGTTGGTCTGGGAACGCTGGCCGCGTGGGGCGAAGCGGCAGGCGCGGGCGACGTCCCGCGCCTCCTCCACCGTTTCGATGCGCGGCGCGATGATCCCGTGGGCGCCGCCGTCCAGGATCCGGCCGATCATCCCGTACTCGCGCTCGGGAATGCGCACCAGCGCCGTCAGCCCGAGGCTGTCCGCTGCCGCGCACAAGTGGGCGGCGACATCGGTCGACATGCTGGAGTGTTCGAGGTCGACGAGGATGCTGTGGTGCCCGGTGGAGCGGGCGATGTGGACGACGTCCATGGTGCGGCTGGTGCGGACGGTGAGCATCAGGGTGGGTTCGCCGGCGTGCAGACGCTCCAGGAACCCGCCGGAGAAGGGATGTTGGGTCATGGCGGAGTCGCTTTCGGGTCAGGCCGCCGCGGAGACGGAGCCGTAGGCGGGGTAGGGCTCGTCGTCGAGGCCGGGGACGGTGACGGCGAGTGGGTCGTTGCCGTGCTCGATGAGCTGCTGGGCCGCGTAATCGGTGACGGCACCGGACAGCAGTTGGCGGGGGTCCTCCATGACCAGGCGCAGCCGGGTGACGAGCGTGAACCAGTCCTTGGGCGAGCGGATCCGGGGCTGTTCGGTGATGACCTCGTCGGCCCGGGTGACCGTCCGCTCGCCCAGGAATCCGGGGCGGTCGTCGCCCGGGGAGAAGGCCGGATACCCCTCGAACATCGCCCCGCCGAGCTCGACCGTGACCCTGGTGCCCGCCCACAACTGCCGCAGCACCGGCTCCAGTTCCTCGACCTCGCTGAGGTCTCCTCCGACGGGCGTGGCGAATCCCCGTGCGTGCGGAGCGATGTAGAGGCGGTCCAGCGGCAAGGTGTGCCGCGAGGCGGCCAGTACGGTGCCGGCGACACCGTTCGTACGCCAGGTCACCCCGGCGGTGGGGCGCCCTATCTGCCCGACGACGACCACCATGGCGCGGGCCCAGTCGATGTTCTGGGCGTCGCACCAGGCGATGAGCCGGTGCGCGTTGTCCATCCCGACGAGGAAGAACGTGGCGACCATGATCCGGTTGAAGGACACCGGAAGGTCCGGATGACCGTCCTCCAGGTACTCCTCGCGCAGCGTCCGGTGGTTGAGGAGGGAGGTGTCGGCCAGCGCGCGCAGGAGATACCGCTCGGTCACGGCGCAGGCGTAGTCGACCATCGTCGCGATGGCCTCCTCCCGGCCCCGGTGGGAGACGGCCGCGATCCGGTCACGCCACAGGGCCGTGCTGTTGGCCGCACGGGAACGTTGCACCTGGTGCAGCAGGTTCTCGGCATCGGCCCGCCACACGCCGCCCGGGTCGTGGCGGTACAGCTCGACGAGCGAGGCCAGTGCCGTACCCAGATGGGAGACGGCGGCCAGTTCCTTGAAGCCGCGATTGCTCAGCCGGTAGGGCAGCACCGTCAGCGGCCGCCCGTCGCCCGGATAGAGCGCCATGTCGGCCCCGGTCACCACCAGAAGGGGGTCGCGGGCATGAGCCCGGGCGGCCGAGATGCGCAGATGCGCGCCGATGGAGCCCGGCCCGGCGGTGTACGCGGTGAACAGGTCGATGAGCTCGGGACTTTCGTGCTCGGACACGTGGATCTCTCTTTCACAAGGCAGGGGTCGGTACGGCGACCACGCGTGGCCGTACGGAGCGAGGGGTTCAGCCCAGGAAGCGGTAGACGCGGCTCTCGGCGGCGAACCGCAGGTCGGCGCTGAGCGCGTTGGTCTGCACGATCAGCGGGCCCGCCGCGCTCTCCAGGACGGCGAGATCGGTGCCGCCCGTCGTCGGGAACTCGTCGACGACGTCGAGCCGGCCCTCGTCCCACCGGTAGACCTGCGACATCAGCGCGGCCGTGGGATGAGCCGGAGTGCCCTCGATGAAGTTGACCCGGATCACGTAGAGCCCGCGGTCGGTGGTCACGACGGCGAGTTCACGCGCGCCCGCCCCGACGAGCTTCTGGTGCTCGACGAACCGGTCGGCCGTGGCGTCCCAGCGCAGCACCCGCGAACCGTCGTCGATGCAGGCGATCATCAGGTACGTACCGCCGCCGTCCGGGTCGTCGAACGTGGCGAAGGCCCGGCCCGCTGCCGTGGCCAGCTCCTGGTGCGGGACGAACCGTCCCCCGTGCCACCGGTACAGGACGCTGGGCCCGGCATGGTCGGCATGGGCGAGCCACTCGTGCCCGCCCACTGTGAACGCGTGCCAGTTGTACGCCCATTGGGAGGGGATGTCCTGGAAGTGGGCGAAGCGTGTGCCGTCCCAGGAGTAGATGACGGAGGGCCGGTTCTGTTCGCCGAGTCCGGGGAGGGCCACTCCCTGGGCGAGCGCGAGGAAGTGCCGGCCGTCGACGGTGAAGTGCCGCCACTGCTTCGCTGCGAAGCCGTCGAATGCCTGGAAGGGCACGAACCGTGTGCCGTCCCATTCGAACAGTGTGGAGGGGATGGTGTATTCGTAGGGGCCCGCGCCGGTACGAATACTGGCCACCGCGAGGAACGCCCGCTCCCCGATGCGGAAGAACTCGGCGTCCTCTCCGCCCGGCGCCGCAAGGGTTCCCCAGGGCTCGAACCGGTCCCCGTCCCGGCGCAGCAGCAGCACCTCGGTCTCGCTGTCGCCGCCGTTCATATGGGCGGGCGACCCGGGGATGTCGTACGCGAGTTGCGGGATCGCGAGCAGTTCCAGACCGCCGACGAGGAACGGCTCGGCGGCCCTGGCGCCCGAACCCGGAAGTGCCTGGACCAGGCTCAGATACGCGCTGTTCATGATGCCTCCTGTGGGGGAGCGGCGCCGAAGAAGAGCCGGCCCATGTCCGGGTCGGCGAGCAGGGCGCCGGCGGCGCCGGTGTGCAGGACGCGGCCGCCTTCCATGACGACGGCGTGGTCGGCGAGGGTGAGGCCGAAACGGACGTTCTGTTCGACCATCAGGACGGTCACCCCCTCCTGCTTGAGGGTGGTGATGGAGTCGGCGAGTTGCTTGCTCGCCTTGGGATCCAGGCCGAGCGTCGGCTCGTCGAGGAGTACGACGCGCGGGGTCAGCATCAGGGCGCGTGCGAACTCGACGGTGCGGCGCTGGCCTCCGGACAGCGATGCGGCCTTGTCGTCGGCACGCTCGGCGATCAGCGGGTACAGCTCGGCGATCTCCGCGTAGCGGCGTCGGTTGCGTTCGCGTTCCCTGCGGTTGACGTAGGCGCCGAGCATGACGTTTTCGCGCACCGTCAGGGACGGGAACAGCCCGTTGTGCTGGGGTACTTGGACCACCCCGCGGCGCAGGATCTGCGCGGGGGAGCGCCCGCCGATGTCCTCGTCGCCGAGCATGACCTGCCCGCCGCGCGGTCGCAGCAGCCCGCTGCACGCCTTGAGCACCGTGGACTTGCCCGCCCCGTTGGGGCCGACTATGCAGGTGATCGCGGATTCGGCGGCGCTGAAGTCGACGCCGCGCAGGATGTCTCCGGCGCGGCCGTATCCGGCCACCAGGTTCTGGAAGGTGATCATGCGGTGGCTCCCGAGGTCGCCGGGTCGTTGCCCGGGCTCGGCGTGTGGTCACCGAGGTAGGCGTCCAGCACGGCGGGGTCGTGTTCGATCCGTCCGGGTGGCCCGCTCGCGATGACGCGGCCCTGGGCGAGGACGTGGATGTGGTCGCACAGCGACAGCACCAGCGGCATGTTGTGCTCGACGACGACCACGGTCGTTCCGGCTTCGTTGAGCTTGCGGACGATGTCCGCGAGCCGGTCCACGAGGGTCGGGTTGATGCCCGCGGCCGGTTCGTCGAGCAGCAGGATCTCCGGTTCCAGCATCAGAGCCTGCGCGAGTTCGATGAGTTTCTGCTGGCCGTACGACAGTCCGCCCGCGTGGTGGTCGGCGTAGGCGTCCATGCCGACGAAGGCGAGCCACTCGCGGGCCTGTGCCGCTTCCTTGCCGCTGATCGCCGAGGTCCTCAGCCCCGCCGTGGAGAACGTGCGGCTGGGCACGGCGAGGTTCTCCAACGCGGTGAGCTGCGGGAAGACCCGGGTGGACTGGAAGGTGCGGGCCAGCCCGGAGTGCGCCCGCTGCCAGCGCGGCAGGTGGTCGATGCGCCGTTCGCCGAGATGGACGCTGCCGGCGTCGGCGGTGAGGCTTCCGTCGAGGAGGTTGAACACCGTTGTCTTGCCCGACCCGTTGGGCCCGATGAGCCCGGTGATCGAGCCCTGCTCGACGGTGAAGGAGCAGTCGTCGACCGCACGTACCCCGCCGAACGACTTGGCCAGCCCGTCCACCCGCAGCAGCGGTACGCCCGATGCGCGCTCACGGGCCGGCGCGACAGGGGGCAACCGGTCGGAGATCTCGGTCAGGCGGGTGCCGGCCGTCGCCTGCGGCTCGGTGCGGCGTCGGCGTGCCAGCCAGGCCGCACCCTCCGTGAGCACGCCCTTGGGGAAGAACAGCACGATCGCGGCGAGCAGTGCTCCGTAGATGATCATCCGCCATGAACCGGCGTCGGGCCCGCTGAGGGTCTGGTTGGTGAACTGGTTGAGCGGCTCAAGGAGGAAGGCGCCCAGAACCGGTCCCCACAGCGTGCCCACGCCGCCGAGGTGCGCGGCGAGCACGATCTGCATGGCGATGACGATGTCGAACATCGAGGCCGGCTCGAGATAGGCGATGTAGTACGCGTAGACGCCGCCGGCGACACCGATCGGGAAGGCGCTCGCCGCGAACGCGAGCATCTTGTAGCGGTCGGTGCGCAGCCCGATGCCCTCGGCCTTCGACTCGTCGTCCCGGATCGCCATCAGCCCGATGCCGAACTTGGAGCGGCGGATCGCCCACGAACCCCACACGGTCAGCGCGAGCAGGGCCAACAGGTAGTAGTAGAAAGGCCAGTTGAGATAGGCGCGGTCCCAGGTGGGCAGCGGCAGCGCGAGCCCGTGGTTGCCGTTCGTCAGTGACCCCCAGTTGGACACCAGCAGGGCGGTGAACTCCAGGAAGGCGAAGCTGACGATGACGAAGGCGATACCCCGCGTACGCCGGCCGACGAGCCCCAGTACGACGGCGGAGGCCGCTGCGACGACACCCCCGGCCGGTGCGGCCAGCAGCGGGGAGACGCCTGTGTGGATCGAGATCAGCGCGGTGGTGTAGGCGCCGACGCCGAGGAAGGCGCTCTGCCCGAGGGAGACGTAGCCGGTGTAGCCGGAGATGATGTTCCAGCCGGACGCCATGACGGCGAGCAGGAACGCCATGATCGCCATGTTCTGCAGATAGGCGTTGTCGTTGACGAGCGGCAGAACGGCGAGGGCGACGGCGGCCAGTCCGATGCCGTACGCCCGTAGTCGGCTGTTGCTCAGGCTCGCAATGCTCATGCGCGGCTCATGTCCTCTCGCAGCCGGGCGCCGAGCAGGCCCTGCGGGCGGGCCACGAGCACCAGGATGATGGCCAGATACGGGACCGCGGCGGCCCAGTCGGGGGCGATGTACGTCGAGGTCAGGGACTCGGCGAGGGCGATGACCAGCGCGCCGAGCACACTGCCGGGCAGACTCCCCATGCCGCCGAGCACGATGATCGAGAGCATCAGCCCGATCCAGTGGTCGGCCGAGCTCGGCATGAACGGGTACAGGACGCTCAGCAGCGTGCCGCCCGCGCCGGCCGCCGCCACCCCGAGGGCGTAAGCGGCCGCCCAGACGGAACGCACCTCGATGCCGATGAGCCGGGCGCCCTCCGAACTGGACGCCGTGGCCTGGATGGACCGGCCGAGCCAGGTGTGGCGCAGCAGCAGATACAGGCCGGTGAGGACCACCGCGGCGACGAGGCAGGCGTACACCTGGGCCTGCGGGAAGCGCAGCCCGAGCACCGTGAAGGAGCGGTTCGCGTAGCCGGGGGTGACCGACTGCGGTTCATTGCCCCAGACCAGGGCGATGACACCCTTGGTGACGAGGGTGAGTCCGAAGGTCGTCACCAGCGCCATCGAGGGATCGGTGGTCCGCGAACGCTCGATGAAGACGTAGTACGTTGCCCAGCCGACGACCAGCAGGCACGGCGTCGTGATGAACACCAGGAGCAGCGGGTCGATGCCGGTGGCGTTCCACAGCGTGTACGTCAGATACGCGCTGAGGATGAGCATGCCGCCCTGGGCGAGGTTGACGACCTTCATCACGCCGAAGATGAGGTTCATCCCGGACGCGACCAGGGCGTACACGCCGCCGACCAGGAGCCCCAGGATCACGGTCTGCAGAAGTTGGCTCACGACGACCACCCGGGCTTGGGGTTGACCGCCTTGTCGACGGTCTTCTGGGCGGCCGGGGCGACGAACTCGAACTTCCCGCTCTGCCACTGCGCGAGCAGCATGTCGCCGTCCGGGACCCCGCGCGCGTCCCACTTCAGCGGGCCCACGACGGTCTGCACGGTGTGCGAGTGCAGCCAGTCCGCGAGCTTGTCCTGGTCGAGGCTGCCCACGCCCTTCACGGCGGCCTCCAGCACCTGGCCCGCCGTGTACGCGTTGGCGGCGTCGTCGCCCGGCGCCGATCCGTAGGCCTCCGTGTACGCCTTCACGAACTCGGCGTTGCCCTTGTAGTCGGCGTTCGGACTCCAGGCGGCCGAGGTGAAGATGCCTTCGGTGTTCTTCGCGCCGATCGCCTCGGGGTAGGAGGCGATGAGGCTCGGGGCGTTGGTCTGGAACATCATCTTCGGGCTGAACTGCTGCTTCTGCAGCGCCTTGACGAGGCCCGCGCCGTCGTTGGCGGCGACCGCGCCGTGGATGACCAGGTCGGGTTCGGCGCGGGCCACGGCGCTGGCGATCGGGTCGAAGTTGACGGTGTCCGGGGCGTACTTCTCGCTGTAGACCGTCTTCACGCCGAGCGCGGTGAGTTCCTTGCGGAACTCGTTGATGGTGACGTCGGTGTTGGGGTCGTCCTGCGTGGGATAGGCGGCGGTCTTCGGCCGCTGGTCGGCCGGCAGCGACTTGATGTACTGGACGAACTGCTCCGGGAGGTCCAGCGAGGTGCTGGGCTGGGCGAAGAACAGGTAGTCGTAACCGCGGCTGAATATCTCCTCCGCGCCGCCGGAGGGCTCGACGTAGAGCATCTTGTTGCGCTCGGCCACGGCCGAGGCGGGCAGGTTGAGCCTGGACGAGAAGGTGCCGAGCAGCAGGTCGGAGCGCTCCTGGCTGATGAGGCGGTTGTAGTTGGTGACGACGGTGTTCTGGTCGAAGCCGTCGTCGAGCACTTTCAGCTCGACCTCGCGGCCCAGCAGCCCGCCGTTCTTGTTCAGCTGGTCGAGCCACACCTTGTAGCCCTCGTAGGCGGGCTTGGAGGCGTCGGCGACAGGGCCCGAGAGTGGCAGCGAGGCACCGATCTTGATTGCTCCGCTGCTGCTCGAACCCGACCCCGAGCCGCACGCTGTGGCGACCAGCAGCACCGCCGCCGTCGCACTGAGCAGAGCCGTGTGTCGTCCGCTTCGGCCGAATCCTGGCATGAGATTCACCTCAAGTTGGTGATCGTGATGGCGGTTCGTAGGGACAGCCCCTCCGACCGGTGCCGTGCCGGGTGGCTCGGACCGGGGTGGAAGGCGGCGACCGGAAGTGGTGACGGCTCGTCAAATGTGGTTCCGGAGGCGACCGTTGGCGCTTGTCCCTTGCGCGTGGAACGTCTCCCGGACGTGTGGGCACGCCCGGTGGTGAGTGGTACCGGCCGGGGCGCCCGCAGGCATCCTTGCCGTTGATGTGCAATGTATACATTGCACATCAAGGCTCGACAAGGGATCGGACAAGGCTTGCGGCAAAAAGGTTCTACTCGCGGGTAGGGCTATGGCTCGGCTGTGCGGGCCGCCTGGTGTGGGCGCCGCGCCGGGGTGGATGAGGGTCTGGCGCGGCGGCGGGCCTTCATCCCTGGGTTGATGAGATCGGCCGCTGCGCCGCCGTCGGCCGGCACTCCGGTCGGGAGCCGGCGGCGGCAGAAGGATCCGAGCATGCGGACGGCCGACCGGGCGGGCCGGAATCGCGGATGGCCGTCGGGCGGCCCGGAACCGCGGACGTCCGCCCGGGCCGGCCGGAACCGCGGACGGTCGACCGCTTGGTCAGTGCCGGCCTTCTCCGTACATCGCCGCCGCTTCCCGTACGTGCTCGGCTGCCGCGGCCTCGGCCCGTTGGGGGTCGCCGTCGACGATGGCGCTCACGATCGCGTCGTGCTGGCGAGGCGTCAGGTCGCTGCGCCGGTTGATGTTGCTCAGGCTCACTATGGCGAACCGGGCCCAGATGCGGTCGAGCGCGTCCTCCAGCAGCGGATTGCCCGAGAGGCGGGCCAGCATCATGTGGAAGTCGAGATTCGCGCGCCAGGCCCCTGCCGGATCGCCCGCCTCGGCCCGCTCCTCGACATGGCGAGAAGCCTCCTTCAGGCCGCTGAGCTGAGCGGGGGACAGCTGCCCCTCGCGCTGCGCGGTCGCGGCGAGCTTGGCGGCCAGGGCGTCCAGGGCGCCGTGCAACTGCATCGCGTGCAGCATCTCCTGGGGGGAGAGCGAACTGACCACCACGCCCCGGCCCGTCGAGCTCACCAGGCCGTCGCTCTGCAGTCGGCGCAGCGCCTCGCGGACCGGGGTCCGGCTCATGCCCAGGTCATCACAGATGCCGAGCTCGGTGAGCCGGACACCGGGGGTGTAGTGCCCGTCCAACAGCCGCTCGCGCAGCCGCCGGTAGGCGATTTCGGCCTGGTTGTGCATCCCTGGACGTTCTTCGGAACGGTCACCGGATGAAAGCATGCACAACGTATACATTGCATTCAAGACCGAGTGCAATGCCTGACCTGGCTCCTGCCCGGATGTTACGCCCCTACGAGCCCCCGCTCCGGGGAACGGCCCGTTGACGACCCGCCTCCTCCGGCCGGGCCACGTGACGCGCGGCGACGGCGAGATCAAGGTTCCTTGCGAAGCACGCGCCCGCGTCGAGCAGCCCCTTGATGCCGGGGATTCCGGGTATCGCGGGTGTATCGAAAACCGCATACGCCGCCGCAACGGCCCGCCGTCTCCAATGGGGGAATGAACCACAACGCATCCCTGTCGGGACCGCCCCGCCGCACGCACGGGATCGTGCTCCTCTGCCTGGTGATCCTCGGGATGGCGAGCGCCGTGTTCCTCGTGCGGCGGCCGCTCATGATGTCCGCTCCGAGGTGCATGGCCGGGCGGTGGCACGGCTGCTTCGACACGTTCAACGGTGTGGTGCTCATGACGTTGGTCGCGCTGCCGTTGGCCGCGCTGGTGGTGTGGGTTCTGGCGCACCGTCGGCGTGCCGCCGGCGTCACATCGGCGTGGCGGATTTCGCTGGCCGAGGTCGGCATGGTTCACGGGACGGTGCCGTTCGTATGGATCACCATGATGCCGGGCGCCGCGCCCGGCACCGTCCCCGGCGTGGTGAGCCTCGTACCGTTTCGGGACCTGGTCACGATGGGGCCGCTCGGGATCGTCGGCAACCTGCTCGTCTTCGCGTCACTGGGGTTCTTCGCCCCGATGCGGTTCGCGGCGCTGGCGTCCGTGCCGCGGATCCTGGCGCTCGGGGCGGGCTGCTCGGTCCTGGTGGAAACCGCACAGTACGTCCTGCAGTTGGACCGGGTGTCCTCCGTGGACGATGTACTGGTCAACACCGCCGGCGCCGTGCTGGCCGGTCTGGCGTCGCGCCGCTGGTGGCGCACTACGGTACAAGCGCCGTCGGACCGGCCTCGCCCCGAGCTGGCAGCGGCAGGCTGAGCCCCGTGTCCGGTGTGCGCACGTCTCTGCATACGCCGGCGATAAGTCGTGCTGCTTAGGCTTCGGACATGCGCGTACTGATCGTTGAGGACGAGCCCTACCTGGCCGAAGCCGTCCGCGACGGGCTGCGCCTCGAGGCGATCGCCGCCGACATCGCCGGCGACGGCGACTCCGCCCTGGAACTGCTCAGCGTCAACTCCTACGACCTCGCCGTCCTCGACCGCGACATCCCCGGCCCCTCCGGCGACGAGGTCGCCCGGCGCATCGTCGCCTCCGGCAGCGGCATCCCGATCCTCATGCTCACCGCTGCCGACCGGATCGACGACAAGGCTTCCGGGTTCGAGCTCGGCGCCGACGACTATCTCACCAAACCGTTCGAGCTGCGGGAGCTCGTCCTGCGGCTGAGGGCGCTCGACCGCAGACGCGCGTACGCCCGGCCTCCGGTCCACGAGATCGCGGGCCTGCGGCTCGACCCCTTCCGCCGGGAGGTCTTCCGCGACGGACGCTACGTCGCGCTCACCCGCAAACAGTTCGCCGTGCTCGAAGTCCTCGTCGCCGCCGAGGGCGGGGTCGTCAGCGCGGAAGAGCTGCTGGAACGGGCCTGGGACGAGCACGCCGACCCCCTCACCAACGCGGTGCGCATCACCGTCTCCGCTCTGCGCAAACGGCTCGGCGAACCATGGATCATCGCCACGGTGCCCGGCGTCGGGTACCGGATCGACACCGGCATGGGCATCGACATGGACTCCGGTATGGACACCACCCGACCCGGCGGCTCTCATGAATAGGCGCCCAGGGCGCAGCGCCCGGCTGAAACTCACCCTCAGCTATGCCGGATTCCTCTTCGTCGCCGGCACTCTCCTGCTGGCCGTCATGTGGGTGTTCGTGCTGCGCTGGCTGCCGACCAACGACCCCAAAGCCATCCAAGAGACTTACGGCGCTGTGATGATCTTCGGGCTCAGCCGCTCCGACCTTCTGCGTGGCTTCGCCCCCGCCGCGGCCATCGCGCTGGCCTTCCTCCTCGCGTTCGGCCTCCTGGGAGGATGGATCCTCGCCGGCCGGATGCTCGCACCACTCACCCGGATCACGGATGCGGCGCGGTTGGCAGGGAACGGGTCGCTGTCCCACCGGATCCGCATGGAGGGCCGCGAGGACGAATTCCGTGAACTCTCCGACGCGTTCGACTCGATGCTCGAACAACTCGAGTCCCACGTCGGCGAGCAGCAGAGGTTCGCCGCGAACGCCTCCCACGAACTGCGTACCCCGCTGGCCATCTCGCGGACGCTCCTCGACGTCGCCCGCAAGGACCCCACGTCCGACAGGGGCGAACTCATCGAACGCCTGCACGCTGTCAATGCGCGGGCGATCGACCTCACCGAAGCCCTTCTGCTGCTCAGCCGCGGCGGCCGCGGGGACTTCACCCGTGAGAGCGTCGACCTCTCCCTCCTCGCCGAGGAAGCCGCCGAAACGCTGCTTCCCCTCGCCGAACAGCGCCGGATCACGCTCGAAGTCACCGGCGGAGCGGCGGAGGTCAGCGGCTCCGCGGAGCTTCTGCTGCGGATGGTGACGAACCTCGTCCAGAACGCCGTCGTACACAACCTCCCCGTCGGCGGCACGGTGACGGTCCACACCGAGGCGCACGGCGACACGAGCGTGCTGCGGGTCGAGAACACGGGCCGTCGGCTCCCACCGGAACTGGTACCGACCCTCACCGAACCCTTCCAGCGCGGAACGGAACGCGTACGCACCGACGAGCACGCCGGCGTCGGCCTCGGCCTGGCCATCGTGCACAGCATCGTCCGCGCCCACGACGGGACCCTCGACCTCGTTCCCCGCCCAGCCGGTGGTCTCCTCGTCACGGTCCGGCTTCCCGGCACGCCGTAGGCATCGTCCCCGAGCGTGTTCGAGCTCTTGACGTGTCTGGTTCAGACCTTTACTTTTCCCGTGAATTAATCCCACACTGGCCGTCTGGTCATGTATCTGAATGCCTTGCACTGCCCCCACCATTGCGAAGGGCGACAGCATGAGACCAATCCGTTCCTTAACCCGTCTGTCACGGGCAACTCGCTTCCTTCTCGCCGGTGTTGTCGCGGCGGCGACGCTCGCCGCGACCAGCGGTACCGCTCAGGCGGTGAACGAGCCGGTCAACGTCTGGCTGACGACCACATCCGACTCCGCCGGACGGAACGTGACGCGTGGTCTGGCACAGCAGACGGCGCTGCGGTTCGGCCCCGCCGGCGGAACCGCCCAGCACACGATCACCATCGACGAGAACACGACGTACCAGCAGTTCGAGGGCGGTGGCGCCTCGATCACGGACACCACCGCCTACCTGCTGCGCGGCGGCCCGATCAGCGCTGCCACCCGCGACACGGTCATGCAGAAGCTGTTCTCCCCGACTGCCGGCATCGGGCTGTCCTTCGTCCGCAACCCCATCGGAGCCTCGGACCTGTCGCGGCCGGGCAATGTCTCGCTCGACGACACCTGCTGCAACCTCAACGACTTCGGCGCCAACGGATACGACACCAACGTCCGTCTCCTGACCGGGCAGGCCAAGCAGCTCAACCCCGCGCTGCGGGTGAAGGGCGTGCCGTGGAGCTCGCCGGGCTGGATGAAGGACAACGGGCGCATGGACCAGATGGGCTGGCTGAAGTGGGAGTACTACCCCATGTACGCCCAGTACCTGGTCAAGTACATCCAGAGCTATCAGGCCGCCGGAATTCCCGTGAATTACATCTCGGTGCAGAACGAGCCCAACTGCTGCCAGGCGAGTAATCCGACGGCGATGAACTACCCGGGCATGAGCTGGAACCCCTCGGGACTCGTGGAGTTCACCAAGAACCACGTCTATCCCGCCTTCCGCGCAGCCGGCATCACCACGAAGGTTCTCGTCCACGACTGGAACTACGGCGACTACGCCAACTTCGGCTCCGCGATCCTCGCCGACGCCGGCGTCCGGAACGACCCGCTGTTCGGCGGAATCGCCTGGCACGGCTATTTCGGTGACCCGGCGGTCGGCACCCAGGTCCACAACCAGTACCCGACCGTCAAGCAGTTCAGCACCGAGCACTCGGGCGGCACCTGGATCTCCAACCAGCACAACGAGGATCTCGCCGACATCGTCAACTACGCCCGCAACTGGAGCAGCAGCCTGGTCAAGTGGAGCCTGGCACTGAACCAGAACATGGGGCCGCACAACGGCGGCTGCGGCACCTGCACCGGACTGATCACCGTGCAGGAGGGCGGCTCGCGGGCCGGACAGGTCGACTACACCATCGAGTACTACACCACCGGGCACCTCACCAAGTTCGTCAAGCCCGGTGCGTACCGCATCGCCTCGACGGCCAACAGCACCGTGCAGAACGTCGCCTGGCGCAACCCCGACGGCTCCAAGGCCCTCATCGCCCACAACGGCGGCACCAGCACCCAGTCCGTACGCGTCAATTGGGGCAGCCAGTCCTTCGTCTACACCCTGCCGGCCCGTACCACTGCGACCTTCACCTGGTAGACGCGCACGACTCCTGCGTCGGCGAGCAGTAGGCGTCGCAGAGCGCAAGCGTTCACAGCCTGCCTGCGTGACGTGCCTGGCCTCAGAGGGCCATACGTCGCGCAGGCAGGGTTTTCTGCTCCTTGTTCCTGAGGCTTGTCAGTACGCAGGCCCGGTGCGGTCAACTCCGTCCTGGTGCAGGAGTACGGCGCGGAACCCGAGGACCGATCCATGGCCCTGACGGCTCTGCTCCTGTGGGGCAACGGACACCGGGCCTTCGGCGCGCGCTCGGACGCTCGTTACGAGCCGAGTTGGGCCAGGCAGAACTCGTTGCCTTCGGGATCGGCGAACACGGTGTGCTTCTCGTGACGTCCGAGAAGCACTGCGCCGAGTTCGGCAAGGCGGGCGGTCTCGGCATCCAAGTCGTCGGCGACCAGGTCCAAATGCACGCGGTTCTTCACGCGCTTGGGCTCCGGTACGTGTTGGAAAAACAGGCGCGGGCCACCGTTCTGCGGCTCCAGGAGCACGGTCGGGTCGTCCTCGGGGCTCGTGATCCCCAGCGCGCGCAGGCGGGCGAGTTCGGCATCGTCGTACGGTGCGACGGCGTACCCGTCGAGCACGGCAGCCCAGAAACGGGCCGCCGCAGCGGGATGGGCCGAGTCGACGACGATGTCATGAAGGCGCGCCATTCGCTCATCGTGCGCTGCGAAGGGAGGCGGTGTCACCAGAATTCAAAGGCCTCTTGTGGCGCGCGGGGTACCTCCGCACCCCCGGTCAGACCTGGACCTGTCCGCCGTCGACGAAGTGCTCGGCGCCGGTGATGAACGAACTCTCCGGCCCGGCAAGGAAAGCGGCCAGGGCGGCGACCTCCTCGGGACGGCCCATGCGCCGCAGCGGGAGTTGCGAGGACAGGGCTTGGTGGAAGGCTTCGGTGCTCTGGCCGAGCCGGTCGGCCAGGTCGGCGATCGCGGGTGTGGCGATGGGGCCGGGGGTGATGACGTTGACGCGGACGCCGCGCGGGGCCAGCTCCGCGGCCCAGGTGCGGCCCAGGCTGCGTACGGCGGCCTTGGACGCGGCGTAGACGCCCATTCGGTCAGCGCCTTGGTGGATGGTGGAGGAGGCGAGCAGGATCACCGACGCGGGCTGGGCGAGCAGCGGCAGCGATTTCTGCACGGTCAGCAGGCTGCCCTTGGTGTTCACGCCGAAGACGAAGTCGAACTGCTCCTCCGTGACGTCCTGGAGTTGGGATCCGTCGCCCAGTCCGGCATTGGCCACGACGACGTCCAACTGCCGCCCGTCGCCGCGGATGACGTCCATGACATGGTCGAGGTCCGCGGCCCGTGAGACGTCGCACGGCACGGCGACCGCGTCGGGGCCGATGTCCTTGGCCGCGGCTTCGAGTTCGTCCTTGCGTCGGCCGGTCAGGTAGACGCGGGCGCCGTCATCGGCGAAGCGCTGGGCGATCGCCCGACCGATGCCGCTGGAGGCGCCCGTCACCAGCGCTGTCTTTCCGTCCATGGGGCTCATGGCACCCATTCCTTTCGAGATCGCTCTGTCGCTCGCGCTGCTCGTATCCGCTGCACGACCGGACGGCGGCCGACCCATTCTTGACCGCCTGGTCCAGAACCTAGCCCATTCTGGACGAGGCGGTCAAGGATGGGTATCGTGAGGTCATGGCACGACCCCGAAGCTTCGATGAAGGCGAGGTCCTGCGCGCCGCCAGGGACCAGTTCTGGTCGACCGGCTATGCGGCGACGAGGATCGACGACATCGCCACGGCCACCGGTCTGGGCAAGGGCAGCCTCTACGGCGCCTTCGGCGACAAACACCAACTCTTCCTGCGCACCTTCGACGACTACTGCGCCGAGTTGATCGTGGCCGTGCGGCGGGCTCTCGACGGCCCGGACGACGGCGCCTACGAACGGCTGCGGGCGCATGTGCTGGAAGTGGCGGACGCCACCGCCTCCGACGTCTGCCTGCGTGGCTGTCTGCTCGCCAAGGGCACGGCCGAGCTGTCGGAGCAGGATCCGGCCATCGCGGCGACGGCCCGCCGGACGTTCGGGGCCATCGAGGAACTGTTTTTCTCCTGCATCGCGGCAGCGCAGCGGGCGGGCGACATCAAGCAGGACGCGGACTCGGTCCGGCTCGCCGGACTCCTCCTGGCAGTGCTGCGCGGGATCGAAGCGCTGGGCAAAGGCGGAAGCAGCCCCGACTCGCTGCGCGCGATCGCCGAAACGGCTTTGGCTCTCCTGCCCGTGCCGTAGGACGGCCACGGTCCGCAAGAGGTCGAGTCGGGGAAGGCGCGCAGGTCATACGCCGAGTCAATAGCTCCCGCCCAAGCCCGTTCGAGGGCGACGGACTCCGCCATCGTCGTAGTGCGCCAGCGGCATAGTCGATACGCTCCCTGCGGGGGAACTGGCG
The DNA here is from genome assembly GCF_026343635.1 of Streptomyces sp. NBC_00038. Lineage (NCBI taxonomy): Bacteria > Bacillati > Actinomycetota > Actinomycetes > Kitasatosporales > Streptomycetaceae > Streptomyces > Streptomyces sp. NBC_00038. Next base: position 358,310 of record NZ_JAPELQ010000002.1, on the reverse strand, counting down.
TACGGATGGGGGGAGTTGATGGTGAACGGGAGACCGGTGTGGTTATGCTGCGGCGCTTTGGCCGGCGCGCTGTTGCTGGCGGGCTGTTCGGGGACGGGGGACGGAGGGGCCGCCGGATCCGACGGTTCCCAGGACCCGACCGCGAGCAGTGGCACACGCTCCAGCCCGGCCCCCAGCCCCAGCGCCACAGGTCTGGACTTCACCCCCGATCCCGGCCGCGCGCCGAAAACCCCCGCGGAGGCCCAACGCCTGGCCCGCGCCGTCGCGGCGGCGCCCGTCAACTGGGGCCCCGGCTTCGTCAGACGCAGCCCGTACGAGAGTGAACCCGGCATGTGGCCCGTGCTCGACGCGAACTGCGTCTGGGAGCGCGAACCGCTGCCCACGACGGTGCTCGCGACCCTCACCCGCTACAGCGAACTGCCCGCGGAGGACGGCAAGGGCCCGATCCGCGTCGCCGCCGTCGTCACCGTGCACCGCACCGCGAAGGACGCCGACTGGGAGATGGCCGAGACGCTCGAAGAGGCGCTGCGCTGCCCCGACCAGCAGCTCCGCCAGGGCGAGCGAATCAGCGGACTGCTCTCCCAGGGGTCGGGCTACGGCACGCTGGGCAACTTCAACTCCGAGGACACGCTCACAGAGAGCGGCAAGTACTACAGCGACGAACTCGGCGGCCCCCACTACTACTACTGGGTGCAGAGCCGAGTGGCCCAGGTCACCGTGGCCGTCGTCGGCAGGGGCGCCGAGGGCCGGACCGAGGTAGAGGTCGACGCCGCCCTGAACCAGGGAACGGGTCAGATGCTGAACCTCGTCGAGAGCGAACTGGAGGCGCCGGAATGAGCGGGCCGCTGCTCCCCACCGACCCCGCCTGGATCGGCGGACACCGGCTGCTGGCCCGTCTCGGCGCGGGCGGCATGGGCGTGGTCTACCTCGGCCGTACGGAGGCCGGGACGCTGGCCGCCGTCAAGGTCATTCAGGCCGAGTACGCGGACGAGCCGGACTTTCGCGCCCGGTTCCGCCGTGAGGTCGAGACGGCCCGCCGGGTGACCAGCCCCTGGGCGGTGCCGGTCACCGGCGCGGACCCGGACGCGGCGGCGCCCTGGCTGGCCACGGCCTTCGTGCCCGGCCCCTCCCTTGAGGAGGCGGTCACCGGTCATGGCCCGCTGCCCGCCCGGAGCGTGGGTGTCCTGGCCAGGATGCTCGCCGCCGCGCTGCGCGAGGTGCACGCCGCCGGGCTGGTCCACCGCGACGTCAAGCCCGCCAACGTCCTGCTCGCCGTGGACGGTCCGCGCCTGATCGACTTCGGGATCGCCCGTGCGACCGACGAAACCGCCATCACCTCTCCCGACCTGGTCGTCGGTACACCCGGTTTCCTCTCACCCGAGCAGGCCGAGGCGCGCGGTGCGGGAGTGGGCCCGGCGAGCGACATCTTCTCGCTGGGCTGCCTGCTGGCGTACGCGGCGAGCGGCCGTCCGCCGTTCGGCACCGGCACGGCGGACGCCCTGCTCTACCGCACCGTCCACGACCAGCCCGACCTGGACGGCATCGAAGCCGACGAGGACACCGAAGGCACCGACCTGCTGACCCTGCTGCGTCTGTGCCTCGCCAAGGACCCGGCGGACCGTCCGACGGCCGAGCAGATCGGCGCGGTACTGCTGGTCGAGGACGCCGTCCCCCAAGGCGGACAGCTCGACTGGCTGCCCGAGGACGTCGTACGGGCGATCGCCGACCGCTCGGCCGAGATGCTCGCGCTCCCGGACATCGAGCCGACCGAGGCCGGTGCACCCGAGGACACGGAGCAGGCATCGCCGAGCCGGCGACGCCTGCTCGTACTGGCCTCAGGCGCGGCGGTACTCATGGCGGCCGGCGGAGCCGCGGCCTGGGCCGCCCTGCGCGACGAGGACGACCCGGGAACCTCCGCGCCGGGGGCCCGCCGGTGGGCCCTCGGAGTGCAGGCCGATCTGAGCGGCGCGCAGCGGACGGCGGGAGAGGCACAGGAGCGGGGCGCACGGCTGGCGGTCGAGCAGTTCAACTCCCGCAAGGACAAGCCCTTCGAACTCACTCTGAAGACCGTGGACGACGGCGGCAGCGCGGCGAAGGCACCGGCCGCGGCCAAGAAGCTGATCCAGGACGCCGATGTCCTCGCCGTACTCGGCCCGACCAACGACGAGAGTGCCTACGCGGTCCTCGGCGCGTACGACGAGGCCTTGCTGCCGCTGCTGAACGTGTCGGCCGGAGGCCTGATCCTGAGCTCGGAGGAGTACCGGTCCTTCGTGCACTGCCGCCCCAGCGACGCGGCCCTCGCCCTCCCGGTCGGCATCTATCTGATGGGACAGAAAGGGACGCAGCGCGCCGGCCTGCTCCAGGACCGCACCGGGCAGACGTACGCCCAGGAGTCCGCCTCGATCACGGCCACCATGCTGCGCCACCTGGGCCGGCCGGCCTACCCCCGGGTGATCCCGGCGGGCACGGACGACGTGGGACCCGTCATCGCCGACATGCTGAGGGCGGGGATCGGTTCCTTCGTCTACGCCGGCTACGCCCAGGGAGCGGCCCGGGTGGCCCGGGAACTTGCGGCGGTCGGCTTCGACAGGCCCAGACTCGCCTCGCAGGCCGTTGTCGACCCGGAGTTCCTGGAGCTGGCCGGGGACGCGGCCGAGGGATGGGTGCTGACCACCTCCTTCGTCGACCCCTCCGCCGTGCCCGCGGCGGCGGCCTTCACCGCCGCCTTCCGCAAGCGCTACGGTGCCGCGCCCGGCTACTACGCCGCCGAGGCGTACGACACGATCAACCTTGTCGTCCAGGAGCTGGTGAAGGCCACGAAGCGCGGACGTCCGCCGGGGCGCAAAGAGTTGGTGGGCCTGCTGCGCAAGAGCACCTACAAAGGCATCACCAAGCAGTTCGCCTTCAGGGCGACGGACGGCCAGTTCAGCGGCTGGGGCGTATTTCTCCACCAGGTCGAGGGCGGCCGGTTCCGCTTCCTCGGTGAAGCCCCCTCCGAGGTGTAGCAGTGAGCGAGGTGCACCCGGAGGGGCACGCGGCAGTGCACGCGCTCAAGCCGGGCGACCCGCCCTTCGTCGGCGGCTACCGGCTGCTCGGCCGGCTCGGCGCGGGCGGCATGGGCGTGGTCTACCTGGCCCGTTCGACGGGCGGGGCGCTGGTCGCGCTGAAGGTGATCCGCGCCGAGTACGCGGCCGACCACGACTTCCGGACCCGGTTCCGGCGCGAGGCCGAGGCCGCGGGTGGGCTCACCGGCCGGTGGGTGGTACCGGTCACCGCGGCGGAACCGGCGGCCCGCGAGCCCTGGCTGGCGACCGCCTTCGTGCCGGGCCCGTCGCTGGCCGAGGCCGTCACGCTGCACGGGCCGTTGCCCCACCAAACGGTATGCGCCCTGGGGGCCCGGCTGGCCGAGGCGCTGACCGAGGTGCACGCCGCGGGCCTGGTGCACCGGGACGTCAAGCCGGGCAACGTTCTACTCGCCCTGGACGGGCCTCGGTTGATCGATTTCGGTATCGCTCGTTCCACCGGTGCCACAGCGCTGACCGCGAGTGACGTGGTGATCGGCTCGCCCGGCTATCTCTCGCCGGAGCAGGCGCGGGGGCAGGGCCGTGACATCGGCCCGCCGAGCGACATCTTCTCGCTGGGCTGTGTCCTGGCGTACGCGGCGACCGGCCGCCGCCCGTTCGGTACCGGCACTCCGGCCGCCATCATCTTCCGTACGGTCCACGAGGAACCGGACCTGGACGCCGTACCGTGGGCCCTGGTCCCGCTGCTGACCGACTGCCTCGCCAAGGACCCGGGGGCCAGACCCACCGCGCAGGAGGTGGGGGACGCCCTGGCCGGTGAGGGCGAACCCGATGGCGACTGGCTGCCGTCCACGCTGCCCCGGCTGATCGCCGAACGCTCGGCCGCCGTCCTGGCCCTGCCCGACCCGGGGCCGGTCACCCTCATGCTGCCGCCGGAGCGGCCTGCCCTCTCACGGCGCCGCGTGCTGATGCTGGGCTCGGCGGCCGGAGTGGTCATGACCGGCGGCGGACTGGCGGCCTGGGCCGCCTCCAGGCCCGCGGCCGGCAGCGACGGTGCGACGGGCTCCGGACCACTGCCCCGGTACGTCATCGGGCTGCACGCGGACCTGTCGGGAACGGGCAGGGCGATCGGCCGGGCACAGGAGCGGGGAGCGCGGCTGGCCGTGGAGGACTTCAACTCCCGCTCCCGTGACGGCCGCACGTTCGACCTGGCGCTGAAGGTCCTTGACGACGCGGGGGAGGCGAGGCGGGCCGAGGACGTGGCTGCAAGGTTCGTCGCGGACCACGACGTGTGCGCCGTCATCGGCCCGACCGACAATGCCGCGGTGGAGGCGGCCATCGCCCGCTACGAGAAGGCCCTGCTGCCCATCGTGACCGTGTCGTCCGGCAGCGATCTGTACTCCAAGACATCCACCCGCGCGTTCTTCCAGCTCAGGGGCGACGACAGTGTTCTGTCCACGTCCTTCATCGACTACCTCACCCATGTCGAGAAGAGCCGTAGGACCGCCCTCATCGACGACAGGGCGGCAAGCCGCACGAGTTGGCAGATCGTCAAGGACCTGGCCGCGTTCCCGCCCGCCAATGGCACCACCACCACCCATGTCGTCCCCGCGGACAGCGAGGACTTCGGCCCGGTCGCCGCCGCCGTGCTCGCCGCCGAGGCAGAGGCGGTGGTGTACGGAGGGGCCTCACCGCACCGGGCCGCCCGGTGCGCCCGCGCGTTGGAAGAGGCCGGTTTCCGGGGCACGTGCATGGCGCCGGAACCGGTCCTGGAGGCGGCGTTCCTCACGGAGGCGGGCTCGGCGGCCGAGGGCTGGGTCATCAGCACGACCTACGTCGACCCGGCCGCGCTGCCGGCCGCGGCGCGCTTTGTGACGGCCTACCGGAAGCGCTTCGGGGTGAGCACCGTCGGGCGCTTCGCGGTGGAGGCGTACGACGCACTGTTCTTCGTCGCTCAGGGCCTGCGCGAGCTGGGCAGCGTCGAGGCCGAGCGGGGCGCCATGGTGCGCAGGCTCCGCGCGACCACCTACAAGGGGCTCGCCAAGACCATCGAATTCGAGGCGGTGACCGGTGTGTTCCATTGGGTCGACGGCCTGTTCCTCCACCGTGTGGAGAACGGCACTCCGCGCTTCCTCGGCCGCTACGACAAGGTCAAGAAGACCTGATCCCGGCAAAGGCGCAGCTCGCGGCCTGCCGCTCGGATGACACCGCCTGAAAGGTCGAAGCGGCGGGGGATTAGCATATGAGCGCCTCCTAGCTCGAAAGATGAACCTGTGACTGTCAATGACGACTCGTTCACCAACTGGAAAAACCGCGAGGAGATCGCGGAATCGATGATCCCCGTCATCGGGAAGCTGCACCGGGAGCGGGACGTCACGGTCCTGCTGCACAGCCGCTCCTTGGTGAACAGGTCGGTGGTCAGCATCCTCAAGACCCACCGATTCGCCCGGCAGATCGCCGGTGAGGAGCTCTCGGTCACCGAGACACTGCCGTTCCTGCAGGCTCTCACCACGCTCGATCTCGGCCCTTCCCAGATCGACATCGGCATGCTCGCCGCGACGTACAGGACCGACGACAGCGGCCTCTCGGTGGAGGAGTTCACCGCTCAGGCCGTCGCCGGCGCCACCGGTGCCAACAAGGCCGACCGCTGCGAGCCGCGCGACGTCGTCCTCTACGGGTTCGGCCGCATCGGCCGCCTCCTCGCCCGCCTGCTCATCGAGAAGGCCGGCTCCGGCAACGGTCTGCGGCTGCGCGCGATCGTCGTCCGCAAGGGTGGCGGCCAGGACATCGTCAAGCGCGCCTCACTGCTGCGCCGTGATTCCATCCATGGCCAGTTCCACGGCACGATCACCGTCGACGAGGCCAACAGCAAGATCATCGCCAATGGCAACGAGATCAAGGTGATCTACTCCGACGACCCGACGTCGGTGGACTACACGGCGTACGGCATCAACGACGCCATCCTCATCGACAACACCGGCCGGTGGCGCGACCGCGAGGGCCTGTCGAAGCACCTCCGCCCCGGCATCGCCAAGGTCGTCCTGACTGCGCCGGGCAAGGGTGACGTCCCCAACGTCGTCCACGGCGTCAACCACGACATGATCAAGCCGGACGAGCAGATCCTGTCCTGCGCGTCGTGCACCACCAACGCGATCGTCCCGCCGCTGAAGGCGATGGCGGACGAGTACGGCGTCCTGCGGGGCCACGTGGAGACCGTCCACTCGTTCACCAACGACCAGAACCTGCTGGACAATTACCACGATTCCGACCGGCGTGGTCGCTCGGCGCCGCTCAACATGGTCATCACGGAGACCGGTGCCGCCTCCGCTGTCGCCAAGGCGCTGCCCGACCTCGAGGCAAGAATCACCGGCAGCTCCATCCGCGTCCCGGTGCCCAACGTCTCGATCGCGATCCTCAACCTGCGGCTCGCACGCGAGACCACCCGTGAGGAGGTCCTCGACTACCTCCGTGACGTCTCGCTGACCTCACCGCTCAAGCGTCAGATCGACTTCATCAGCGCCCCCGACGCGGTCTCGAGCGACTTCATCGGCTCGCGCCACTCCTCGATCATCGACGCCGGGGCACTCAAGGTCGAGGGCGACGACGCGATCCTCTACCTCTGGTACGACAACGAGTTCGGCTACTCCTGCCAGGTCATCCGCGTCGTCCAGCACGTGTCGGGGGTGGAGTACCCGACCTATCCGGTGCCGGTGGCCTGATCTCGGCGGACAGGCCGACTCGGTTGCCGATAGGGCTCTGACCTGGCCTTATGGGTCGGTTGGAGCCCTTTCCCGTGTCTGGGGGCGGTCCTGGTCGTCGGCTTCGTGCGGTGGCCGCTCAAGATCCGTGGTGGGGCCTGTTCGCGGCGAAAGCCTCCTGTGCGGACACGCCCGTTGGGCATGATGTAGCGGCTGTTGTCGGCCATGGCCCTGGTCGAGATCGGTACCCGGGCCCTGCTCGGCGCGGTCCTGGGCCCGGTGCGCGGCGAGCGGCTTCAGGGCCGTGGTGCGGCTGGTGCCGGGTGCTGCGGGGACCGGGACCAGCCGGCCAGCAGCTTCAGGCGTTCCGCGGAGGGGGACCCTGGTTCGGCGGTGGAGATGCCCAGGGTCTGCTCGGGGTCGTCGGCGGGGGTGAAGGCCTCGTAGCCCAGGACGAGGTCGCCGACGACGGGATGGTGGAAGTGCTTGGTGCCGTGGGTGCGCTGGAACACGTCGTGGTCGGCCCACCAGTGGCGGAAGTCCGCGTCCTGGACGGAGAGTTCGCCGACGAGTTCGGCCAGGGCGGGGTCATGCGGGTGACGTCCTGCGTACAGGCGAAGTGAGGCGACGATGCCGCGGGCGGCGCCTTCCCAGTCGGCGTACAGGGTCCGGAAGTGGTCGTCGAGGAAGACCAAGCGGGCCATGTTGCGGCTGCGGGCGGGCAGCGCCTCGAAGTCCGTGTACAGGGCGCGGGCGAGGTCGTTGGCGGCCAGGACGTCCATGCGGCGGCCGTAGACGAGGGCGGGGACGTCGGTGAGGCTGTCGAGCAGCAGCCGCAGACCGGGGCGGATGCGCTGCTGGGGCAGCGGGCGAGGACGGGTGCGGGCCGGTCTGGCGATCCGGAACAGGTGGGCGCGCTCCAGATCGGTCAGGCGCAGGGCGCGGGCGATCGCATCCAGGACGGACGCGGAGACGTTGAGGTGGCGTCCGCGCTCCAGGCGGATGTAGTAGTCGACGCTGACGCCGGCGAGCTGGGCGACCTCCTCGCGCCGTAGGCCCGGAACGCGGCGGGTGCCGGGGTGGGGTGGCAGGCCCGCCTCCTCGGGGGTGATCCTCTCGCGGCGCGAGCGGAGAAAGTCCCGCAGCTCGCTGTTCGGTTCCTGGGCCATGTCACCACCGTAGACCGGGTGACCTGGGGAGTGGCTGCGCCAAAGAGGGTCTGCTGGACCCCCGGTCAGAGCGGGTCTCCCACCCGGCCGCGAGCGGTGCTCGTCTGGTGGGAAGCACGCATGCACCTGGAGGAACCCCTCATGAAGCGCAGGATTCTGGGCGGCACCGGCATGTCGGTGAGCGAATACGCGCTCGGCGCGATGATGTTCGGCGCGATGGGCAACACCGACCACGACGAGTCGGTCCGCATGATCCACACGGCGCTGGACGCCGGGATCAACTTCGTCGACACCGCCGACGTGTACTCCGGCGGCGAGTCGGAAGTGATCGTGGGCAAGGCGCTGAAGGGCCGTCGCGACGACATCGTCCTGGCCACTAAATTCGGGCTGCCGATGGGCGAGGACCCCAACCGGGGCGGCGGCTCGGCCCGCTGGATCCGCCGCGCGGTGGAGGACAGCCTTCGCCGCCTGGGCACCGACCACATCGACCTGTACCAGATGCACCGCCCGGACCCGCACACCGACGTCGACGAGACCCTCGGCGTCCTGTCGGACCTGGTCCGGGACGGGAAAGTCCGTGCCATCGGCGGCTCGTTCTTCTCCCCCGAGGAGATCGTCGAGGCCCAGTGGACGGCCGAGCGCCGCGGCCACCACCGTTTCCGCACCGAGCAGCCGCCGTACTCGATCCTCACCCGCGGTGTGGAGAGCCGGGTGCTGCCCACCGCCCAGCGCTACGGCATGGGCGTGCTGACCTTCGGCCCGCTCAACTCCGGCTGGCTCTCGGGCCGCGCGGATCCCACCGCCGGGCACCGCAGCGCCGGTGCGGGGGCGAAGATGTTCGATCTGGCCCAGCCGGGCGTGCGGGCCAAGGCCGACGCCGTGCGCGAACTGACCACTCTGTCCGCCGAGGCCGGCCTGCCGCTGCCTCATCTGGCCACCGCCTTCGTCCGTGCCCATCCGGCGGTCACCGCGGTACTCATCGGCCCGCGCCGCCCGGAGCAGCTGACCGATCTCCTCGCCGGGGCCGACGTAGAGCTCGGCGACGACATCCTTGACCGCATCGACGAGATTGTCCCGCCCGGCGTCGACGTGAACCCCGGCGACTTCTACATCGACCCCACCCCGCCGATCACCGACAAACGCCTGCGCCGCCGCTGAATCCCGCTCGCCTCCATGCCTGCAGGCACAAGCGGGCCCCGCTCTCCTGTAGGGTGCGCGTCCTTCTGAATCGTCTGTCGGCTCATGGCAGGTGCCGGTCCGGAGGGGGCGCCGACCTATGGGGGACGCGATGAAGCGACCTGAGTCGGCATCAAACGGTAGCCCGATTCGCCCGACCGAACCTGTCCCGTAATCGATCACGGTAGCGGCAGTCGCAGAGGATCTTTCCTTCTCTGCACTTCACCCGGACGGGTGGGTCTGAGGGTGGAGGGTGCTGAGAAATGTGGTCGCGGCGAGTGATCTGGTTCTGCAGACTCTGGGCTGTGGATCGCTTGATGGAGTTTGCGGATCGGTTGACCGACGTCGGCGGAGTGGTCGGCGTGTGTCTGGGCGGCAGCCGAGCGAGGGGAACTCACCGGCCTGACTCCGATTTCGATCTGGGTCTGTACTACCGGTCGCCGCTGGACACTGGTGCCTTGCGTCTCCTCGCGTCCGAGCTGACTGGTGAGTCGGTCGAAGTGACGGAACCGGGCGGCTGGGGGTCGTGGGTGGACGGTGGAGCATGGCTGACCGTTGACGGCTGCCGTGTCGACTGGATCTACCGCGATCTGGACCGCGTTCACCGGATCTGGGAAGAGTGCCAGGCGGGGAACTTCGAAGTAGGCGTTCAGGCCGGCCACCCGCTTGGGGTGTACTCCCATGCCTATGTCGGCGAGGTGGCGGTTGGACGCGTTCTCGTTGATCCCGACGGCGAACTGCGGGCCCTGCAACAGAAAACTCGCCGTTATCCGGAGCCGTTGCGCGAGGCGCTGATCGCCAACGCGCAGTGGGAGGCTCCCTTCATCCTGGCCAACGCCCGCAAGGGAGTGGCCGGCGGAGACGCCTTTTATGTCGCCGGCTGCCTCTTCCGCGCCGTGGGGCTTCTCGTGCAGGGCCTGCATGCTCACGCGGGTTGCTGGGTGTTGAACGAAAAGGGAGCTGTTCAGGCTGCCGGACAACTCCCGGCTGCTCCTGCGGACTTCGCGGCGCGGGCTCACGGGTTGTTCGCCATGCCTGGCATGGCCCCCGACGTTCTGTCCACCGTGCTCGATGCCGCTGACGGGCTGGCTGCCGAGGTATGCAGGCGGCTCACTTCCTGAAGGTAGCCACGGAGACGTAGTCGACCAGCCGGTCATGGTCGAGCACGACCGGCTGGTGCAGCGCCCACGAGGTCTGCGCCTTCGCAGGGCCGGGTTTCGTCGCGGATCACTGCGTCTTCTCGGGGCGTGGGCGTGGGATACCGAGGTCGGTGGTGGGTCTCTTGGTGAGGCGGGCGGATTCGGCCTGTTTGGTGCGGAGGAAGGTCAGGGTCGAGTCGATGCCTTCGACCTCGCCGAGCCAGTGCTCCTCCTGGGCCAGCTTGCGGCGCAGGAGGAGGTCCTTCTCGATGTCCGCGAGTCGGGGCAGCATCATGGTGTTGACCTGGAGCATCGGGCAGCGGAGGCGGGTGACCTGCGCGTCGCGCGGGTCGGGCTGATCGCCAGCCTGTGCACTGCCTCTGGCCATTCGTAACATTTCCGCGGCTCAGAAGCCCCGTCCCACCACCATGCCGCTGTTCCCGGCAGACCGTCCGGTCCGGCGTCCCGGCGGGCGCGGCGGCAGTGGGTCGTCAACCGATGCCGATCGGCGTCGAGTTACTCTCCCACTGCCACCCGCCGTCCGCCGCCGGGGGCGCCAGGGGCAGGGGTTTCAGCTGCTACCTACGAGATTTCTATGAATCCCTGAGTTGTTTGAACACACCGGGGCGCGGCTGCGTATTGGGACGGGGGATCGCCATTCCGAGCCGACCATCACGCGTAGGAGCCCTTCCTTGAGACGCAACACGCGCAGACGCCCGACAGGCGCACGGCGCGCGACCTCTGCAGCAGTCGCGCTGATACTGGGGGGAGTCGGGCTGGTAACGGTCAACGTCTACGCCTCGGCGACCGAAAGCGGTTCGGGCAGCGAGCCGGACCAGAACAACCAGGTCCTCTCCTCGGCAGGTGCCACGATCGACTGCCCGGACGTCGGCAGCCAGCTGACCACGGTTCCGGACGCGGCCAGGGAAAGCGTCGACAAGGAACTCGCCCTGCTGGACCAGCAGATCACCGAGGCCTATCAGCAACTGCAGGGCCAGGCGCAGGCCGTAGAGCAGGGCGCCGACGTCTCCGACAGCGAGATTCTTGATCCGCTGACGGAGCAGCGGGCGGCGGTGATCGACCGCATCGTGGTCGCCATCGGCGCCGCGGGGGAACGTCCGGAAGGACTCGAAGCCCTCGCGGCCTGCACCCTGCTCTCCACCGGCGACGAGACCGGCAGCGGTGAGAACGGTGACGCGGGCGGCGACGACCAGGGCGGTGAGGACCAGAACCAGGGCGGCGACGCCGGAGCGGACGACCAACAGGGCGGCGACGGCGGCCAGATCGGCAACGGGCCCGTGGCCGCGGACTTCGCGGACATCAATTCGGTCCAGCCCAACGCGCAGAGCCCGCAGGACCAGGACAACGCCTCCACCGGCGAGTTCATCACCAGCTGCGGAGTGAATGCCAACGGCCTGTTCAACACCGACAACGTGATCGTGGCCCCCGGCGTGAGCAACGGCGCCCACCACCTCCACGACTACGTCGGCAACCAGGCCAACAACGCCTTCGCCAGCGATGAAGACCTGGCCAACGGCGACACGACCTGTGAGGACCCGGGCGACAAGTCGACGTACTACTGGCCTGTGGTGAGGTTGCAGAACGGAACCCAGGAACAGGACGCCCAGTCCCCCGGGGGTGGGATCGAGGGCAACGCCGGTGAGATCGTCACGCCCAAGCAGGTCACGCTGACGTTCGTCGGCAGCCCGCAGAGCGAAGTCACCGCCATGCCGCGACTGCTGCGCATCATCACGGGTGACGCCAAGGCGTTCGTCAACGGCAACGCCAACGCCAACGCGTCGTGGAGCTGCACCGGGTTCGAGGACCGGCAGCTGAAGGACAAGTACCCGATCTGCCCGCAGGGCAGCGATGTGGTCCGCACCTTCAAGTTCCAGAGCTGCTGGGACGGCGCGAACATCGACAGCGCCAACCACCGTACCCACGTGGCCTTCGCCGACGCCCAGGGCGATTGCCCGAGCGGCTTCCGTGCCATCCCGCAGCTGGTGCAGCGCATCGTCTACGACGTCGACGCGCCGAGTCTGGACGACGGCGGCCGGACGACACCGTTGTTCGCGCTCGACTCCTTCCCCGAGCAGCAGCACAAGCCGGTCACGGACCACGGCGACTTCATCAACGTCTTCGACGAGGGCCTCATGCAGGAGATGGTCGACTGCATCAACAGCGGCCGTCAGTGCGGTGCGGGTGTCGACCCCGGCAACGGTACCGAGGAGCCGCAGGAGCCTCCTGCCTCCGAGGAGCCGCAGGAACCCCCGGCCTCCGAGGAGCCGCAGCAGCCCCCCGCCTCCGAGGAACCCCCGCAGTCCCAGACGCCCGGCGCGGACGACCCGTCCGACGGGCAGGGGAACGAGGAGCCCGGCGACAACGGCGGTGACCAGGGCTCGGAGCCGGCGGATGAAGCCTCCTCCGACGCCCCCGTCAGCGCGGAACCCAAGGTCGATGAGACGCCTGCGGCGACATCGTCGCCCGACTCCGGCTCGGACAACGACCAGGGCGGTGAGGTCGGCAGCCCCGTGCAAACACCACCGACCGCCGGAACGGACCCGTCCGTCGGCTCGCAGACCGAACCGCAGGCGGGCGGCCAGGGCGGCCTCGCCGCCACAGGAACGCAACTGTGGCCGGCTGCGCTGGGCGGCGTCTTCGTTCTCGCAGGCGTCGTGCTCCTTCTCCGCATGAGGCGCAGGCAGTACTGACACAGCCCCAGGAGGGCGTACGAACGGTGGCGGGGTCTGCCCAGGCGGGCCCCGCCACCGTTTTCCCTTGGCGCTTGCGCCCTTCCGCCACTGCTACCACCCGCGAGCAGCTCACCGCGCTCGCACACGTACTGAACGATCCGCGCTGCACGGCAGCCGGGATCGCCGGATTCCTGTGCACCTGGAAACCCTGAGGTGTCCGGCTGGCTGTGTCGTTATCATCCGATAGAGAGGCAATACGGCCTTTTGTCTTGATGGCGCAGCTTCCTCCCGGAGTGGTCGATGTCCCGCAAGCGACCAACGGACGACAGCGACGAGCTGCTGACGAGACTCGGGTCGCTCACCGCCCAGGCGCGTGAGCGCGCGGAGTTCCAGCGCTCACAGGTCGAGCTGGCCATCGCGCTGCAGCGCGGCATGCTCCCCGGCGACATGCCGACCGCCCCCGGATTCGACGTGGCCGTCGAGTACGCACCGGCCTGCTACGGCCTCAACGTCGGCGGAGACTGGTACGACGCCTTCACACTGCCCGACGAACGCATCGGTCTCTCCATCGGTGACGTTCAGGGGCACAACATCGAGGCGGCCGCGTTCATGGGCCAGGTCCGGGTCGGTCTGCGGGCGCTCGCCTCCGTCACCAGCGAGCCGGGAGAACTCCTCGCCCGGACGAACGACCTCCTCCTGTCCATCGGCACCGACCTCTTCGCCACCTGCACATTCATGCGGCTCGACCCGGCCACCGGACTGCTGGAGAGCGCACGGGCCGGGCACATACCGTGCGTCTGGGCGACGGCGGACGGAAAATCCGGCGTCACCGAGGACGAAGGAGGCCCACCGCTCGGCATACAGGGGGGTACGGAGTACCCGGTGACCCGGCACCGGCTCACCACCGGCGGAGTGTTCGTGCTGCTGACCGACGGTGTGGTCGAGGGTCCGCAGATGAGTGTCGACGAGGGGCTCGACCAGGTCGTGCGGCTCGCGGGCATCGCCGCCGTGGCCGGCCTGTCGGCCGGTTCACTCGCCGCCGCGGTGATCAAGGGTGCCGAGCGCGTGGGGCACGAGGACGACGCGGCCGTACTGGTGGTCGGCCACGAGTCCACCGTTCGGCCGTAGGACGGGGCGCCACCGCCTCGCCTCGCCGACGGAGCGGCGGAGGTGTCTGATGGCTGCTGTGGTGGGTACACGCGAGCTGCGCCGACCGGTCGTCGTCGCTCTCCAGACGCTGGCAGTGGCTGCCTGCTACTTCGGGGCAGGGCGGCTTGGACTCATGCGGCGTCTCACTGTCGAGGGTGCGGTGTTCACGCCGATCTGGCCGCCCACGGGCGTGGCGGTGGCCGCCCTGTTGATCTTCGGGATCCGCGCCTGGCTCGGGATCGCAATCGGTGCCCTCCTGGTCGTCCTGTCCATCTCCTCCTTCTCCTCCTTCCAGCCCTCTGCCTTCGGCATCGTGGTGGGCAACACCGTCGCCCCGGTCTGCGCGTACCTCATGCTGCGCAGGCTGGGTTTCCGGATCGATCTCAGCCGTTTGCGCGATGGCCTCGCGCTGGTGTTCCTGGCGGCACTGGGCTCCATGCTGATCAGCGCGACCGTCGACGTCGGCCTGCTGGTCGTCACGGACAAGATCGCCACGGACAGCTTCTGGACGGTCTGGCTGGCCTGGTGGGTGGGCGACGCGATGGGTGTCCTGATCGTCACCCCGGTCCTTCTCATGCTGTACGGGGTTCGCCCGCCCCTGCGCGCGACGCGATGGCAGGAAGCCGCGCTCCTGGTCGTCGCTGCCTGCGTCCTCGTGCCGCTCGCCACCCACAGTCCGATCAGCCTGCTGTTCCTCGTCTATCCGCTGCTGGTCTGGGCGGCGCTGCGTTTCCAGCACGGGGGCAGCGTGCTGTGCGCCCTCCTCGCCTCCGTCCTGGCCACCGTCGCGGCCACGGACAGGGTCGGGCCGTTCGCAGGCTTGAGCGACACCGAGCTGATGATCAAGCTTCAGGCCTTCAACGGTTCCATGGCCCTGACCGCTCTGCTCCTGTCCGCCGTCATCACTGAGCAGCGCAATACGAGACGGTCGGTGGAACTGGCCTGTCAGGAACTGGTGCAAGTGCTGGAACACCTCACCGCCGGGAACTCCTCAACGAGGCCGGGGCCGGCGGACGACGACGGCCGAGGGCGACAGCTCGGAGCGCCGTGAGCCACCGGTCGTCCCGGCACGGTGCGAGCGCGGAGTCCGGTGAGGAAAGATGGGACCACCAACGGAGAACTACCGATGTGGAGGTGCGGGCCCATGCTGCACGAGCGAGCGGGCGATCCGGCCGGCCCCGAGGACCTCGTCGACGTGGCCCGGCTGGTCACCGCGTACTACTCGCTGCACCCGGACCCCGCGGAGCCCGGCCAGCGCGTCGCCTTCGGCACGTCCGGGCACCGCGGGTCCTCGCTGGCGACCGCGTTCAACGAGGACCACATCGCCGCGACGAGCCAGGCGATCTGCGAGTACCGCGAGGGCCAGGGAATCGACGGTCCGCTCTTCCTGGGCGCCGACTCCCATGCGCTGTCGGAGCCCGCCAAGGTCACCGCCCTGGAGGTGTTCGCGGCCAACGAGGTGTCGGTGCTCCTCGACAGCGCGGACGGCTACACGCCCACACCCGCGGTCTCGCACGCCATTCTCACCCACAACCGCGGCCGGTCCTCGGGCTTCGCGGACGGGGTCGTGGTCACCCCCTCGCACAATCCGCCCTCCGACGGCGGCTTCAAGTACAACCCGCCGAACGGCGGCCCGGCGGCCTCCGAGGCGACCGCCTGGATCCAGGACCGGGCCAACGAACTCATCGCGGACGGCCTCAAGAACGTACGGCGCATCCCCTACACCAGGGCGCTGGCCGCCCCCGGCACCGGCCGCTACGACTTCCTCGGCACCTACGTGGCCGACCTGCCGCAGGTGCTGGACCTCGACGCGATCCGGGCGGCCGGCGTGCGCATCGGCGCGGACCCCCTGGGCGGGGCCTCGGTCGCCTACTGGGGGCGCATCGCCGAACAGCACGCGCTCGACCTCACCGTGGTCAACCCGCTCACCGACCCCACCTGGCGATTCATGACGCTGGACTGGGACGGCAAGATCCGCATGGACTGCTCGTCGCCCTACGCCATGGCCTCGCTCATCGAGAAGCGCGACCGCTTCCAGATCGCCACGGGCAACGACGCCGACGCCGACCGCCACGGGATCGTCACCCCGGACGCCGGACTCATGAACCCCAACCACTACCTCACCGCCGCGATCCTCTACCTGTACTCCCACCGCGAGCAGTGGCCCGCGGACGCGGGGATCGGCAAGACGCTGGTGTCGTCCGGGATGATCGACCGGGTCGCCGCCGACCTGGGCCGTCAGCTGGTCGAAGTGCCGGTGGGGTTCAAGTGGTTCGTGGACGGGCTGGTCAGCGGTTCGCTCGGGTTCGGCGGGGAGGAATCGGCCGGTGCGTCCTTCCTGCGCCGCGACGGCTCGGTGTGGACCACCGACAAGGACGGCATCATCCTGGCCCTGCTCGCCTCCGAGATCACGGCGGTGACCGGGAAGACGCCGTCGGAGCACTACGCCGCGCTGACCGCACGGTTCGGTGAGCCCGCGTACGAGCGTATCGACGCCCCGGCGACCCGCGAGGAGAAGGCGCTCCTCGCCAAGCTCTCGCCCGCGCAGGTCGGCGCGGACACCTTGGCCGGAGAGGCGGTCACCGCGGTACTCACCGAAGCTCCGGGCAATGGCGCGCCCATCGGCGGCATCAAGGTGACCACCGCCAATGCCTGGTTCGCGGCCCGTCCGTCGGGCACCGAGGACGTCTACAAGATCTACGCCGAGTCGTTCCTCGGAACCGAACACCTCCGCCAGGTTCAGGACGAGGCGAAAGCCGTGGTCTCGGCGGCGTTGGGCGGCTGACACCACGAGCGCCGGCGGACTGCGGGTCAGCTCGCGGGCCGGCCGTGCAGGCCGTCGAAGAGGATCGCGGTCAGGGCGTCGGCCAGCGTCTTCACCGGCAGGCCGCGGTCGGGGCGGTACCACTCCACGAGGGAGTTGACGGTGCCGAACAGCAGGCGGCTGGCGAGGTGCGGGTCGATGTCGGCCCGTATACCGCCTTCCGCTGCCGCTCGGGCCATCAGCTCGGCCACCCGGTGGTCGAACTCGCGGCGTCTGGCGAGCGCCCGCTGTTCGACCTCGCTGTTGCCGTGCAGGCGCAGCAGCAGGGTGACGTAGGGCAGCTCGGCGGCCAGGACTTCGACGCTGCGGTGCACGATGCGCTTCATCCCCTCGGTCGCCGTGGCGCCCGGGGCCCGGTCCTCGTCGAGCACGGCGAAGAGGGCGTCCAGGGCCCGGCCGACCGCGAGTTCGAGCAGTTCCTCCTTGCCGGAGACGTGGTGGTAGATGCTCGACTTGCTGAGGCCCAGGCGCCTGGCCAGCTCCTCCATGCCGGTGCCGTCGTAGCCCCGCTCGTTGAAGACCACGACGGCGACCTCGAGGAGCGAGTCGCGGTCGTAGGCGGGGCGGCCGTGGCGGCCGACTGGGCTCTGCACGGGTGTCCTGGTCACTCGGCCATGGTGACAACGGCGGAGAACACGGTGCCAATGACGGAAGTCATGGTGCTCCTCACGGGAATCACTGCTCCCTCAGATCCCTGACCCGGCGGATCTTGCCGACGGAGCGCTCCAGCGTCTCCGGATCGACGATCGTCACGTCGACGGTCACCCCCACGCCGTCCTTGATGCCCTTGCCGATCGCCGCGGAGGCGGCGTCCCGCTGCTCTGGACCGGCGCCGGGGCGGGCCTCGGCGCGGACGGTCATGTGATCCATCCGCCCGCGCCGGCTGAGCTCGATCTGGAAGTGCGGGGCGACACCGGGAGTGCGCAGCAGGATCTCCTCGATCTGGCTGGGGAAGACGTTCACCCCGCGCAGGATGATCATGTCGTCGCTGCGGCCGGTGATCTTCTCGATGCGCCGGAAGGCGGGGCGGGCGGTGCCGGGCAGCAGCCGGGTCAGGTCGCGGGTGCGGTAGCGGATGATCGGCAGCGCCTCCTTCGTGAGGGAGGTGAAGACGAGCTCGCCCTCCTTGCCGTCCGGCAGCACCTCGGCGGTGAACGGGTCGACGACCTCCGGGTAGAAGTGGTCCTCCCACACGTGCAGGCCGTCCTTGGTCTCCACGCACTCCTGGGCCACGCCGGGGCCGATCACCTCGGACAGGCCGTAGATGTCGACGGCGTGGATGTCCATGCGCTCCTCGATCTCGCGGCGCATCTCCTCCGTCCACGGCTCGGCGCCGAAGATGCCCACCTTGAGGGAGCTGGTCCGCGGGTCGATGCCCTGGCGTTCGAACTCGTCGAGGAGGGTGAGCATGTAGGAGGGGGTGACCATGATGATCTCGGGCTTGAAGTCCTGGATGATCTGCACCTGGCGGGCGGTCATGCCACCGGAGGCGGGAATCACGGTGCATCCCGCGCGCTCGGCGCCGTAGTGCGCGCCAAGGCCGCCGGTGAACAGGCCGTATCCGTACGAGATATGGACCTTGTGGCCCGGGCGGCCGCCGGCGGCACGGATGGAGCGGGCGACGACATCTGCCCACATCGACACGTCGTTCTCGGTGTAACCGACGACGGTCGGTCGGCCGGTGGTGCCGCTGGAGGCGTGGATGCGGCGGACCTGGTCCATGGGGACGGCGAACATGCCGAAGGGGTACGTGTCCCGCAGATCCGCCTTGGTGGTGAAGGGGAACCGGGCCAGGTCCGCAAGGGTGTGGCAGTCCCCGGGCTTGACCCCGGCTGCGTCGAACTTCTGCCGGTACAGCTCGACGTTCTCGTACGCGTGCCGCAAAGTGCCCTGGAGCAACCGGAGTTGATGCTCTCGCAGCTCCTCGCGGGTCAGCCGCTCGGCGGGGTCCAGCAGCTCGTCGGGGAGCGGCTCTCCCAGGCGCGCTCCTGCGGGCGCCGAAACCGGCGGGGCCGCCGAAGCCGTCTGTTCGCTGCTCATGGAGACTCCTTCGTCTTCGTGCTTCTGATACTGCGGCTGCGCCCCCGGAACTCGGCGATCACCTCGTCGCCGCGCAGCACGCTCACGTCGTAGATACCGCTGCGGCCGAACCGGGTCCGTTCCCGTGCGGTCGCCACCAGTACGTCGCCCTCGTGTGCCGGGGCGACGAAGTCGATGTCGGCCCCGGACGCGACGGTGACCGGGCCGTGGCTGTTGCAGGCACAGGCGAACGCGGTGTCGGCGAACAGGAACAGATAGCCGCCGTGAGCGATCCTGTGCCCGTTGACCATCGACGGGGTCACGGTCATCCGGAGCACGGCGGTCCCTTCGCCGTGCTCGATGAGCTCGATGCCGAGAGCCCTTGACGCCTCGTCCGCGGCGAACATCGCCACCGTAGGGCTCGAAGCCTCTGCGGGACTCGCTGCCTCCGCAGGGCTTGAGGCCTCCGTCGGCGGACCCTGCGTCGGGCTCGAAGCCGTCTCAGTGGTCTGCGTCACCTTTTCCACCACCTTGTGGACCGACCGAACATTCGGTTAGCGTTCGGCACGGCCAAGTAATCCAGCATCACCACTGCCTGTCAAGAGGTGGAACGCATGCCCCAGAACAGCCCCGAGCGCCCCGACTTCTTCGCACGTCACCGCGTGCTGCTGGAAGAAGCGGTCGCCGCGACGGCGGCCCGGGACCACTGGACGCCCTATCCGGAGTCACCCAGCAAGTCGGTCTACGGCGAGGACGCCGCTAAGAACGGGGAAGCCGCCTTCCAGAACCAGCTCGGCAGGCACTTCGAGCTGGCCGGCCACCCCGGCGAGAGGCGTGTGCCGGCCACCGAGACCTCTCCGTACGGCTTCGATCTCGGCATCACCTACCCCCGGGTCACGGTGGACGAGGCGGTGGCCGCGGGGAAGGCGGCCACCGGCCCCTGGCGCGCGGCGGACCCGGACACCCGCGCCGGTGTCGCCGCCGAGATCCTCGCCCGGCTGAACGCGGCGAGCTTCGAGATCGCGCACGCCGTGCAGCACACCACCGGCCAGGCCTTCGTCATGGCCTTCCAGGCAGGTGGCCCGCACGCCCAGGACCGCGGCCTGGAAGCGGTCGCGTACGCCTGGGCGGAGCAGAAGCGGCACCCGGGCGCGGCCCGCTGGAGCAAGCCGCAGCGCAAGGGCGGCCCTCTGGTCATGGACAAGAAGTTCACGCCGGTGGGGCGCGGGGTGGCGGTGCTGATCGCCTGCAACACCTTCCCGACGTGGAACGGCTATCCGGGCCTCTTCGCCAGCCTGGTCACCGGCAACCCGGTCGTGGTCAAGCCCCACCCGGGCGCCGTTCTGCCGCTCGCCGTCACCGTGCGGATCGCCCGCGAGGTGCTGGCCGAGGCGGGCTTCGACCCGAATGTGGTCGTCCTCGCCGCCGAGGAGGCCGGGGACCGGAGCGCCGGCTGCCTCGCGCTGCACCCCGACGTCCGGATCATCGACTTCACCGGGTCGACGGAGTTCGGCGACTGGCTGGAGAGCAATGCCCGCCAGGCCGCCGTGTACACGGAGAAGGCGGGCCTCAACACCGTCGTCCTGGACTCCACCGACGACTACCGCGGTCTGCTGGGCAACCTGGCCTTCTCGTTGTCCCTCTACAGCGGCCAGATGTGCACCACCCCGCAGAACCTCCTGATCCCGCGCGACGGCATCACCACCGACCAGGGCGTACGGACCGCCGACGAGTTCGCCGCCGACCTCTCCGCCGCGCTGGACAAGCTGCTCGGCGACCCGGCCCGCGCCGCCGGCACCCTCGGCGCGATCGTCAACGACGGCGTACGCGAGCGCCTGGACCGGGCCGCGGCGGTCGGCCGTACGGTGCGCGCGTCGGCGCCCGTCGAACACCCCGAGCACCCCGAGGCCGTCATCCGTACGCCGCTGGTGGCCTTGCTGGACGCGGAGTCCGACCGGGAGACGTACACCCGTGAGTGGTTCGGGCCGGTCTCGTTCGTCATCGGCACCGACTCCACCGAGCACAGTCTGCGGATCCTGCGCGAGACGGTGAGCGCCCACGGTGCGCTGACCGCCGCAGTCCACTCCACCAGCGAAGAGGTGCTGGACGCCGCCGAGTCGGCGGCCCTGGACGCGGGAGTGCATCTCTCGGAGAACCTCACCGGCGGCGTCTTCGTCAACCAGTCGGCCGCGTTCAGCGACTTCCACGGCAGCGCCGCCAACCCGGCGGCCAGCGCCACCCTGTCCGACCCCGCGTTCGTCACGGGCCGCTTCGCGACGCTGCAGTCGCGCCGGCCGGTCGCTGCAGAGGAGAGTGCCGGTGCCTGAACTTCGTGACGCGGTCTACCTGATAGACGGTGCCCGCACCCCGCAGGGCCGCTACGGCGGCGCCCTGGCCTCCGTACGCTCCGACGACCTGGCGGCCCTGGTGGTCGGCGAGGCGGCCCGCCGCGCCGGAATTCCCGGGGAGGCGGTGGACGAGGTGATCCTCGGCGCCGCCAACCAGGCCGGGGAGGACAACCGGGACGTGGCACGGATGGCCGTGCTGCTGGCCGGGCTGCCGCACACCGTGCCCGGCTACACCGTCAACCGGCTGTGCGCCTCGGGACTGACAGCCGTGGCCTCGGCCGCGCAGGCGATACGGGCCGGGGAAGCCGACCTGGTCGTCGCGGGCGGCGTGGAGTCGATGACCCGCGCGCCCTGGGTGATGGCCAAGCCCGGCACTCCGTGGGCGAAGCCGGGGGAGGTCCACGACACCTCGCTGGGCTGGCGCTTCACCAATCCGCGCTTCACCGCCGCGGACAAGCTCGCCACGGGGGATACGGCGAGGACCACCCTGTCGATGGGCGAGACGGCCGAAGAGGTCGCCGCGCTCGACGGCATCACCCGCGCCGAGTCCGACGCCTTCGCGCTACGCAGCCATCAGCGGGCGGTCGCCGCTCAGGAGGCGGGCCGTTTCGACCGCGAGATCGTGCCGGTGCCGGTGAAGGACGGCGAGGTGACCCGCGACGAGGGCCCGCGGCCCTCCACGACGCTGGAGAAGCTCGGCTCCCTGCGCACGATCTTCCGCAAGGACGGCATCGTCACCGCGGGCTCCGCCTCGCCGCTGTCCGACGGCGCCGCGGCCCTGGTGGTGGCGAGTGCGGCGGCCGTCGAGCGGTACGGGCTCACCCCGCGGGCCCGGATCGTCACCTCCGCCTCGGCCGGGGTGCAGCCCCACGTCATGGGCCTGGGCCCGGTGCCCGCCACCGAGAAAGCGCTCGCCCGCGCCGGATGGGGGACCGGAGACCTGGACGCGGTCGAGCTGAACGAAGCCTTCGCCGCGCAGGTACTTGCGGTCGTCCGCCGCCTCAAGCTCGACGAGGCGAAGGTCAACGCCGACGGCGGCGCCATCGCCCTGGGCCATCCGCTCGGCTGCTCCGGCGCCCGCATCCTGCTCACCCTGCTCGGGCGTCTTGAGCGCGAGGACGCCCGACGGGGCCTGGCCACGCTGTGCGTGGGCGTCGGACAGGGCGTCGCGATGCTGGTGGAGCGCGTATGAGCACCACGCACGAGACACTGCTGGTCGAGGAGCGCGAGGACCGGGTCGTCGTCACCCTGTACCGCCCCGAGGCCCGTAACGCGATCAGCGGCCTGATGATCCGCGAACTGCACGCCGTCTGCGACCTGTTGGAGCAGAACCCGAAACTGCTGCTGCTCACCGGCCACGGCGGTGTCTTCGCAGGCGGCGCCGACATCGCGGAGCTGCTGCGGCGCGGGCGGGACGAGGCGCTGCAGGGCATCAACAGCCGGCTCTTCGAGCGGGTGCGCAGGCTGCCGATGCCCACCGTCGCCGCCGTCGACGGCTGGGCCCTGGGCGGCGGGGCGGAACTGTCGTACGCCTGCGACATCCGTATCGCCGGACCGGACGCCGTCTTCGGCAATCCGGAACCCGGGCTCGGCATCCTCGCCGCTGCCGGGGCCTGCTGGCGGCTGCCCGAACTGGTCGGCGAGTCGGTCGCCAAGCAGGTGCTGCTCGCCGGACGGAACCTTGACGCACCGGCGGCACTGGCCGCGGGGCTGGTCATAGACGTCGTACCGGCGGACAAGCTGCTGGACGAGGCGCACGCGCTGCTCGACCGCATGGCCCGTTCATCGGCCACGGCCCTGCGGCTGACCAAGCTGGTCGTCGACTCACCCGGCGCCCACCCGGTCGCCGACGACCTCGCGCAGGCGGTGCTCTTCGAGGGCCAGGACAAGAAGGACCGCATGACACGCTTCATCGAGAAGAGGAGCCGGGCATGACCACCGCATCCCCCTCCGCGCCCGCGGTCGTCGGCGTCATCGGCGGCGGCCGCATGGGCGCGGGTATCGCGCAGTCCTTCGCCGCGGCCGGGTCCTCCGTGACCGTCGTGGAGAGCGGCGGGCAAGCTGCGGCCGCCGCGCTGGACCGTGTCGCCACCGGCCTGAAACGGGCCGCCGAGCGCGGCAGGCTCACCGAGCCCGCCGAGCAGGTGCTCGCCCGCGTCACGACCGCGGACTCGGTGGAGGACCTGCCCGCAGGGGCAGACCTGGTCGTCGAGGCGGTTCCCGAGGACCCCGCGCTCAAGGCCCGGCTCCTCGCCCTGGCCGAAAAGGCGGTGAGCCCGACGACCGTGCTGGCCACCAACACCAGCTCCCTGTCGGTCACCGAACTCGCCTCCGTACTCACCCGGCCCGGCCGCTTCCTGGGCATGCACTTCTTCAACCCGGTGCCCGCCTCCGAACTGGTCGAGATCGTCGTCGCACCGCACACGGAGGACGGCGTCGTCAGTGCCGCCCTCGACTGGACCCACGCCCTCGGCAAGAAGGACGTCGTCGTCAACGACTCGCCCGGCTTCGCCAGCAGCCGCCTCGGCCTGGCGCTCGGCCTGGAGGCGATCCGCATGGTCGAGGAGGGTGTCGCCGAGCCGGAGGCCATCGACGACGCCATGAGCCTCGGCTACAAGCACCCGATGGGACCGCTGCGACTGACCGACCTGGTCGGACTCGATGTCCGCCTGGCCATCGCCGAGTACCTGCACAGCACCCTCGGCGAGCGCTTCGCACCGCCCCGGCTGCTGCGCGACAAGGTCGCCCGCGGCGAGCTGGGCCGCAAGACGGGACAGGGGTTCTACACGTGGGATTGAGCGGCGGGAAGGGCATCGAGAAGGGCCCTGAGGAGACCATGGCGATGAGAGGGCTTGCCCAGCAGGGAAAAAGGCATCAGACTAGTAACCGAACGAATGGTCGGTAGGGGAGTGGGGATGTCGATGACCAGCAGCACACGGGCGACGAGCCTGGAAGAAGACTTCGACGCCACGATCGAGAAGGACCAGCGGATCGAGCCCCGCGACTGGATGCCCGACGGCTACCGCAGGACCCTGATCCGGCAGATCGCGCAGCACGCCCACTCGGAGATCATCGGCATGCAGCCGGAGGGCGACTGGATCACCCGGGCGCCGTCGTTGCGCCGCAAGGCGATCCTCTTCGCGAAGGTGCAGGACGAGGCCGGGCACGGGCTCTATCTGTACTCGGCCGCCGAGACCCTGGGCGCCGACCGGGCGGAGCTGACCGAGGCGCTGATCGAGGGCCGGCAGAAGTACTCGTCGATCTTCAACTACCCGACGCCGAGCTTCGCCGACGTCGGAGTGATCGGCTGGTTCGTGGACGGGGCGGCGATCTGCAACCAGGTGCCGCTGTGCCGTTGCTCGTACGGGCCGTACGCGCGGGCCATGGTGCGCGTGTGCAAGGAGGAGTCCTTCCACCAGCGCCAGGGGTACGAGCTGCTGCTCACGATGATGCGCGGCACGCAGGCCCAGCGGGAGATGGTCCAGGACGCCGTCGACCGCTGGTGGTGGCCGTCGCTGATGATGTTCGGCCCGCCCGACGAGGACTCGCCCAACTCGGCGCGGTCCATGGCCTGGAAGATCAAGCGGCACTCGAACGACGAACTGCGCCAGCGCTTCGTGGACATGACCGTCCCGCAGGCCGAGAAGCTCGGCGTCAAGCTTCCCGACCCGGAGCTGCGCTGGAACGAGGAGCGCGGCCACCACGACTTCGGCACCCCCGACTGGTCCGAACTGCAGCGCGTGATCAGCGGCGACGGGCCGTGCAACACCGAGCGGGTCGCCCGGCGCCGGGCCGCCCACGAGGAGGGCGCCTGGGTCCGGGAGGCGGCGACCGCGTACGCGGCCAAGCAGGCCGCACGCGCACAGGCAACAGCGGCAGAAGGAGCGGCGGCATGACGCAGGACTGGCCTCTGTACGAGGTCTTCGTACGTGGCAAGCGCGGCCTGAACCACGTCCACGTCGGCTCGCTGCACGCCGCCGACGACCGCATGGCGCTCACCCACGCCCGCGACCTGTACACCCGGCGCAACGAGGGCGTGTCCATCTGGGTGGTGCGCTCGGAGCACATCGCCGCCTCGACGCGCGACGAGAAGGACCCGTTCTTCGCCCCCAGCGCCGACAAGGTCTACCGGCACCCCACGTTCTACGACATCCCCGACGACGTCCCGCACATCTGAGGAACAGGAGACGACATGAGCGACGATCACGTCTACCTGTCCCTGGCCGAGGGACACGACGACAGCGACGCCCGCTGGGCGTTCGGCACCGGTTTCGAGGATCCGCTGCACGGCGTCGACCAGACCGTCCCGGACGGGATCGACGCCGGGGAGCTCGCCGCGTACTGCCTGGCCCTCGGTGACGACGCGCTGGTGAGCGCACAGCGGCTGGCGCAGTGGTGCACCCGCGCCCCCGAGCTGGAGGAGGAGGTCGCGCTCGCCAACATCGGGCTCGATCTGCTCGGCCAGGCCCGCCTGTTGTACGCGCGTGCCGGGCAGACGGACGGCACGGGCCGGGGCGAGGACGCCTACGCCTACTTCCGCGACGTGGACGACTTCCGCAACGTCCGGCTCGCCGAACTGCCGGGCGGTGACTTCGCGTTCACCATCACCCGCCTACTGGTGCTGTCCTCCTGGCGGCTGGCCGTCTTCGAGCGGCTCGCCGTCACTACGCCGGACCCGGTGCTGGCCGCCATCGCCGCCAAGGGCGTCAAGGAACTGACCTATCACCGGCAGTACGCCGCCGAGTGGGCGGTACGGCTGGGCGACGGCACCGAGGAGTCGCGGCGTCGGATGCGCGAGGCCCTGGCCGATGTCGCCCCCTACACGGACGAACTCTTCACGGGAGCGGCAGAGGTACGCGACGAAGTGCTCGCCGTGCTTCGCCAGGTCACCGACGCCGCCGGGCTCGTCCTGCCCGTCCCGGCACCGGTGCCGGGACACGGCCGCGAGGGCGACCACACCGAACACCTGGCCCCGCTCCTTGCCGAACTCCAGAGCGTGGCCCGCGCCCACCCGGAGGCGACATGGTGACCGTACTGGCGTCGGCGGAGACACGGCGGGCCCGGCGCATCGCCGAGCAGGTGCCCGACCCCGAGATGCCCATGCTCACCCTCGCCGACCTGGGCGTACTGCGCGATGTCGAGGTCGGCGCGGACGGCACCGTCGTCGCGAGCCTGACACCCACCTACTCCGGCTGCCCGGCGATGGCCGAGATGCGCGCCGAGGTCGCCGCGCGGCTGCGGGACGCCGGGTTCGCCCTGGTGGAGATCCGGACCGTCCTCGATCCTCCGTGGACCACGGACTGGATCACCCCCGACGGCCGCCGCAAGCTCGCCGAGCACGGCATCGCGCCCCCCGGCGCCGCGCCCCGGCACGCTCCCGGGCCCGTGCCGCTGACGCTCGCCCCCCTCAGGCGCGCGGTGGCCTGCCCCCAGTGCGGATCGGCCGACACCGAGGAGACCTCGCGCTTCGCCGCCACCTCCTGCAAGGCCCTGTGGCGCTGCCGCGCCTGCCGCGAGCCGTTCGAGTACGTCAAGGAGATCTGATGACCGCCCCGGCCCCGACCCACCAGGCCCGCCGCCGCCCGGCCTTCCATGCGCTGCGGGTCGCCGCCGTCCAGCCGCTGTGCGAGGACGCCGCAGCCATCAGCTTCGACATCCCCGAGCACCTCGCCGAGGAGTTCGCGTACCGGCCCGGCCAGTCGCTCACGCTCCGCCGCGAGGTCGAGGGACGCGACGAGCGCCGCTCGTACTCCATCTGCTCTCCCGTGGGTGCGCGGCCGCGCATCGGCGTACGGATCGTCCCCGGCGGGCTGTTCTCCTCCTGGCTGGTGCACGACGTGCGCCCAGGAGACACCGTCGAGGTGATGGCGCCGACCGGTGCCTTCACCCCCGACCTGTCGCGACCCGGCCACCACGTCCTGATCGCCGCGGGCTCCGGGATCACCCCGATGCTGTCCATCGCGGAGTCCGTCCTCGCCGCCGACAGCCGCTCGCGCGTCACGCTCTTCTACGGCAACCGGCGCAGCGACACCGTGATGTTCGCCGACGACCTCGCCGACCTGAAGGACCTCCACCCGGGCCGGTTCCAGCTGGCGCACGTCCTGTCCCGCGAACCGCGCGAGGCCGAGATCCTCTCCGGCCGCCTCGACGCCGACCGGCTCGCCACACTCATCGACGCCCTGGTCGATGCGAAGACCGCCGACCACTGGTGGCTGTGCGGCCCGCACGGCATGGTCCGCGACGCCCAGGAGCTCCTCGCCGGACTCGGCGTTCCGGCCGAACACGTCCACCAGGAGCTCTTCTACGCCGACGACGAGCCCGTACAACCCGTCCGGCACATCGACACCGCCTACGACGGCCCCGTCAGCAAGGTCACCATCACCCTCGACGGCCGCTCCACCACCTCCGCCCTGCCCCGGGACCGCGCCATCCTCGACGGCGCCCAGAAGACCCGGCCCGACCTGCCCTTCGCGTGCAAGGGCGGTGTCTGTGGCACCTGCCGGGCACTGGTCACCGACGGAACCGGGGACATGCGCCGCAACTACGCCCTCGAACCCGCCGAGGTCGACGCCGGCTACGTGCTCACCTGCCAGACGTTCCCCGTCTCCGACACCCTGACCGTCGACTACGACAGCTGAGCGCGGGAGCGCGTTCACGTCTCTGAACTCATGTCATATGGGTGTACGTCGGTGCGGCTGCCGTGTAAAACTCCTCCAACTCCCTTACAGCGTTGACCAGTTGGAGAGAGGCAGGCGACTGTGACCATTTCCCGGCGAAGTGTGCTGGCTACCGCGGCCGGTGCTACGGCGGCATATGCTTCCGCACCACAGGCCGCACAGGCGGCGGCCGATCGGACACCGGCGGCGACCGCCCGCACTTTGCGCGCGGCGGCAGACTACGCGGTGGAGAAGATCGGCGTTGTCGCGCCGGGAGTGAGCGCCTTTCCCGTCGGGACGAAGTTCGAGAAGTGGACCTACTCCCAGAACGGTGACTGGGTCGGCGGATTCTGGCCGGGAACGCTGTGGATGGCCTGGCTCTACAGCAAGGACGACGCATTCCGCACACTGGCGCTCGACTCGGCGAAGAAGCTCGCCCCCCGCCAGTACGACACCGGCACGCACGATCTCGGATTCCTGTTCTCACCGTCATGGGTGACGGCATGGCGTCTGACGGGTGACGACACCTGGCGGGCCGGCGCGATACGGGCGGCCGATTCGCTGATCGAGCGGTACAACCCGCGCGGGCGCTTCATCCGGGCGTGGGGCGCACTGAACGATCCGAACAACGCGGGCCGCGTCATCATCGACACGATGATGAATCTCGACCTGCTGGCGTTCGCCAGCGGGCAGACCGGCGACTCCAAATATCTCGACATCGCCGTGGAGCACGCGAAGACCGCTCAGCAGGTGTTCCCGAGACCGGACGGATCGACCCCGCACGTATTCGACTTCGACCCGGCCACCGGCGCGCAGATCGGCCCGGGCACCGTGCAGGGCTACAGCCCCACGTCATGCTGGTCGCGCGGACAGGCATGGGGACTGTACGGATTCACCACGATCTACCGCCGGACCGGGAACCGCCAATTCCTGGCCACCGCCCGCAAACTCGCCGACTTCGCGGTAGACGCGCTGGGTGCGGACCACGTCCCTGTGTGGGACTACCGCGCACCGCAGCAGCCCCACGACATCAAGGACGCCTCAGCCGGCGCGATCATGGCCTGCGGCCTTCTCGACCTGGCCGCCGTCACGGGCAGGCAGGACTACCGCTCGGTGGCGCTGCGGATTCTCACCGCGCTGTCACAGACCTGCCTGACGGACAAGTCGACCCGCGCCGAGGCGGTCGTCGCCCGCTGCACCCGTAACCGGCCGGCCGAGGACGGGATCGAGATCTCGCTTCCCTACGCCGACTACTACCTGCTGGAAGGCATCCTGCGCGTGCTGCAGCCGCAGGACGTCGACCGGGCGATCGATCTTTCGGCGGTTTGAGTGCCGGCTGTCCTCAGCCGAGGCGCGAGACCTGGTAGTGGGTGATGTACCAGCGCTCCTCCAGGCGTTTCAGCAGTACGCCGAGCTTGACGCCGAGGGTGGGGCGGTCGTTGAACGAGAAGTCGACGTCCAGGTAGCCGAGTACGAGGTCGTCGGCGAGGCGTCTGGTTTCGAGGATCCGGTACGCGGCCGCCATCCCGATGGGCTGGGAGTCGTAGTAGGCGGCGATCCCCGGCCTTCCGACGCTGTACGGGTGCAGTCCTTGGAAGATCGCGTCCTCGGTGAACTGCGAGGCGACCTCCTTCGGTTCGTGCCCGTCGACGGCCGCCTTCCACCGGTCGAGAACGCCGCGCAGGATCACTTCACTGTCTGTCGTGCTGGTCATCAGGGTTCTCCTGTCGCTGGAGTCGGTTCAGTGGCCGGCGCTCATTCCGCCGTCCACATGGAGGATCTCGCCGGTGACGAACGGGGCGTTCTCCAGGTAGATCACCGCATCGACGATGTCGCTCTGCTCGCCCATCCGGCCGACCGGATGCAGGGCGGCGAGGAACTCGTAGGTCTCCTCGGGGTGCATGGGGGTCTTGATGGTGCCCGGTGAGACGGCGTTGGTGCGGATGCCGCGCGTGGCGTACTCGATGGCCAGGGACTTGGTGGCGGACTGCAGGCCGCCCTTGGTCAGCGAGGCGAGCACGGAGGGGACGTTGGAGTTGGCGTTGTCGACCAGGCTGGTGGTGACGTTGACGATGTGGCCGCCGCCCTGGGCGAGCATGTGCTCGATGGCCAGCTGGGTGATGCGGAAGAAGCCGACGAGGTTCACGCCGGTCACGGTGGCGTAGTCGTCGCCGGTGTAGTCGGTGAAGGGCTTGGCGACGAAGAGGCCGGCGTTGTTGACCAGGGTGTCGATACGTCCGAACCGCTCGACGCCGGCGGCGATGACGCGTTCGGCCGTGGCCGTGTCGGCGATGTCGCCCTGGACGGTCAGGACGCCCGCGTCGTGGGAGGGGGCGATCGTGCGCGAGGTGGCGACGACGGCGTAGCCGAGCTTGCGGTAGGCGTCGACGAGACCGGCACCGATGCCCTGCGATGCGCCGGTGATGACTGCGACCTTCTGGTTCTGAGAGCTCATGATGACCTTCTCCGAGATGAGGCGGGGGCTTCTCGACCGGTCTTCGAGCTACTAGCCGACCGGTCGACTAATGCGAATGTAGGTCGTTCGGTGAGGAGAAGTCAAAGGTCAGCAGGGCTCTGGCCAGGACTGGCTTCCTCGCAGTTGGGAGGCGCAGCCTTCCAGTCAATGTCGGCGGGGCGGCGCCGGGGGAGAGGTCGGCCCCCGTGGCGGGCAACAGCGAAGGCCGTCTCCTCATCTTGAGGAGACGGCCTTCGGCCTGTGGTGAAGCGGGGGGCCTGCGCCCCCTTGCGGTGGCGCCGGTGTCTACTCCCAGCCGACGGCCTTGAAGTTCCTGTCGACGAACACGTGATGCGGCCAGTTGACGCTGATGTTGTGGACTTGGTAGTAGCCGTCGCTGAGTTCGACGACACGGTCGCTGATGCCACCGGGGACGACGGCCTGCGCGGCCTTGACCGCCTTGTACGCGGTCGTACCGTTGATGATCGTCCCCTCGCCCTCGGTGTAGTCCGGGATCTGACCGACCGACTTGTCCGGTGACGGGGTCCCCTGCTGGAAGGCGATCACCCCGGCCGCTTCGGCGGCCGCTGCTCCGCCGTCGCCTCCGCGCTGGACGACGACCTGCGTCGCGGCGATGGTCGCGCTGTCGACCACCCCGATGACGAGGACGCTCGCACCCTCCTTCACGCCTCTGGCCGGGGCTCCAATGGTTTTCGTGGCGGGGGTCTCGGTCACGGTGACCTTCACACCGGTCGCCGTCGTCATGGTGAAGCCCGACGTGGACGTGGTGTCCACGATGCCGGTCGCACCGCCGTCGGACGGGTCGGCCGCGGGGCCGCCGCCCGAGGGTCCGGTGGGCGTCGGGGTCGGCGAGGCCGTGTCCGCGGTCGAAGGAGTCGACGAGGAGTCCGCGGCGGCGGACGTACCGCCGAGGGTGGCTCCGGCCAGCGCACACGCCAGCCCGGCGGCCATGGTCCACGCGCCTCTCCGTGACAGCATCCGCCGGGAGAGGGGTTGGGAGGCCCGCTCGGTCAGGGCCGTGTGGGTGGGTTCGGGCGAAGAGTCATGCGTCAGGTCGTGGTCGTCCATGGTGGGGGTTCCCTTCGCTGGGGCAACTACTTCCCAGCGTGGGCGCCGTACCTATGAGGACGCCCATGGCGCCCTTAAGAACTCCTAACAAATGTGCCGCCGCGCCCCACCAGCCCCTGGGAGTAGGCAAGTTGTCCATCCGCACGTTCACCTTTGCGACCATTCCATGCATTGCCCCCATGCGGGGCACGCGCCTTGACGCCCACCTGCCCCACCACTTAACTCACGTCTTGAGATTTCCTCTCGCCCACCCCTGATGCCTCACCCGGGCCCCCGCCCAGATCATCCCCCCGCGCCTTTCGGAGCCACGCATGCCCAAGTCCCATCGCACACCGACCTGGACGCGCCGCAAGGTGCTCGGCGCGACGGCCGGCGGCACCGCGGCCGCCGCTCTCGGCGCGGTCGGCGTCGCACGGGTCGCCTCGGCGGCCACCACGAGCGCCACCGCCAGCGCTCCCGGCGACGTCGTCGGCAAGATCACCGTCGGCTACCAGGGCTGGTTCGCCTGCAAGGGCGACGGCGCGCCGATCAACGCCTGGTGGCACTGGGCCCCCAACAGCGCCCAGACCCCCTCGCCCTCCAACAACGGCATCAAGGCCTGGCCCGACGTCCGCGACATCACGACGACGTACCCGACGGCGTTCGGCAACCTCGGCAACGGCCGCCCGGCGTCCCTGTTCTCCTCGTACGACCAGCAGACCGTGGACGCCCACTTCCTGTGGATGCAGCAGTACGGCATCGACACCGCCGCGCTCCAGCGCTTCAACCCCACCGGCGGCGAGGGCCCGACGCGGGACGCCATGGCCCAGAAGGTGCGCGGCGCCGCCGAGGCGTACGGCCGGAAGTTCTACGTCATGTACGACGTCAGCGGCTGGACCGCCATGCAGTCGGAGATCAAGACCGACTGGACGAGCAAGATGTCCGCACACACGCAGAGTTCGGCGTACGCGCTCCAGAACGGCAAGCCCGTCGTGTGCATCTGGGGCTTCGGATTCAACGACGACAAGCACGCGTTCAGCGCGGACGCCTGCCTCGACGTCATCAACTGGTTCAAGGACCAGGGCTGTTACGTGATCGGCGGTGTGCCGACATGGTGGCGCACCGGCACCGGCGACTCGCGCTCGGGCTTCGCCGACGTCTACCACGCCCTCCACATGATCTCGCCGTGGATGGTGGGACGGATCGGCAACGCCTCCGACGCCGACAACTTCTACACCCAGGCGACCGTGCCGGACCAGGCGGACTGCACCGCCCACGGCATCGACTACCAGCCGTGCGTCATGCCCGGCGATGTCGCCGAACGCCAGCGCGCCCACGGGGACTTCATGTGGCGGCAGGTCTACAACATGGTCAGGGCCGGCGTGCAGGGCATCTACATCTCGATGTACGACGAGTACAACGAGGGGAACCAGATCGCCAAGACCGCCGAGTCGCAGGACTGGGTCCCCACGGACGGGGGACTGCTCGCCCTCGACGAGGACGGCACGGCCTGCTCCTCGGACTACTACCTGCGCCTGACCGGCGACGGCGGCCGCATGCTCAAGGGTGAACTCGCCCTGACCGCCACCCGCCCCACCCAGCCTTTCGTCAACGGCACCTCCGCGGGCACCCCGGCCACCGCCACGATCACCCTCAAGGCGCGGGCCAACAGTAAGTTCGTCACCGCGGAGAGCGCCGGAGCCAAGTCCCTGATCGCCAACCGCGACTCGGCCGGCCTGTGGGAGCGGTTCGACCAGATCGACTTGGGCAGCGGCAACATCGCCCTGCGCTCCCGCGCCAACGGCCGTGTCGTCAGCGCGGTCGACGCGGGTGTCTCCGCCCTGCTCGCGGACCGCACCGCCATCGGCACCTGGGAGACCTTCCAGCTGGTGCACAACTCCAACGGCACGGTCAGCCTGCTCGCCTCCGCCAACGGCAAGTACGTGACGGCCGACAACGGCGGAGCCGACCCGCTCATCGCCAACCGCACGGCGATCGGGACGTGGGAGCAGTTCGACCTGGCAACGGTCTAGCCACTGACTCCGGAGGCTAATCCCGGTGGGGGTCGCCCTTGGGCAGCCAGGCGTCCGGGGTGTGGATCCCGAGGTCGCCCACGCCGTTGCAGAGGGCGTCGACAAGGGCGCGGACCGCGGGGCGGTTCTCGCCCTCGCGCCGGACCAGGGACCAGGTCCAGTAGACCTCCGGTGCGACGATCGGGCGTCGGACCAGGTCCGGCGGCAGGGGAGTGGTCTGGCCCTTGGGGCAGTTGATGACCGGACGGCCGCTGCGGCGTACGTGGTCGAAGAACGCGGGTCCGGTGACGCCGCCGTCGGCGATCTGTACCGCGCGGGCCCCGGTGTCCCGGGCCAGTAGTTCGGCATAGATGTTCCAGGACGACCAGGAGGTGGTGTCGTCGTCGAGGAGGACGAGGGTGTCCCGGGCGGCCACGTCGCTCGTGTCGTCGCCGGTGGCAACGGCGTACAGCCGGTCGGCGCCGATGAGCCGGGCGTGCAGGCCACGCCGTTCCAGGTCCTCGGTCCGTACCCAGCACACGGCGAGGTCCAGGCTGCCGTCGGCGACCCGGGCGGCCTGGGTGTGCGAGGGCGCGATCCACGCGTCGATGTGGAGTTGGGCCACCGCGGCGGCGCGGGTGGTCAGGTCGGGCGGGAGCCAGTTGACGTAGCCGAGCCGTACCGGTTCCGAACCGGACAGCCGGCCGGCGCGCCGCTGGAGGTCCTCGGCCCGTTCCAGCAGGGCGCGGGTGTGCGGGAGCAGGGCCGAACCGGCCGGGGTGAGGGACACCGAACGGCGGTCACGTTCGAACAGCTTCACCCCTAGGTCGCGTTCGAGCGCCTTGATCTGCTGCGACAGGGAGGGGCCCGCGATCAGCAGACGTGCGGCGGCCCGGCCGAAGTTCAGCTCCTCGGCGACCGCTACGAAGTACCGCAGTTGGCGCAGTTCCACGACTGTCATGCTACGTCGGTGAGAGGCCACGCCTCCCAGCAGGGAGCAAGCCCGTCGTGGCGGCGGCCCCGGCACAGGCGGACGATGAGGGCATGGAAGCCCGACGCCCCCGACGGTCGTACACCTCCCCCCTAGACGCCCCCGGCAGACGGGCTGAACCCGCCACCTCCCGGTACGTCCTCCGCCGTCCGACCACACCGCGCCGGCCGCCCCGGTGAAACACGGGCCCCACCACCCATCCGCCCCCGGCCGTCGCCGGGCGCCCGACCGAACGGAGCAGGACCATGCGAGAGTTCCTGGTCGAGATCACCACCACCGTCCCCGAGGGCACCAGCCAGGACGAGGTGGACCGGCGGCGCGCCGCCGAGACCGTCCGCGCCCGGGAACTGGCCGGTACCGGCAACCTGGGGCGGCTGTGGCGCCCGGTCGGAGAGTTGCGCAGCATCGGCGTCTGGCTGGCCGCCGACGAGGACGAGCTCCACGAGAAGGTGCTCGGCACGCTGCCACTGCGCCCGTGGATGACTTTCACCGTCACCGCCCTGGAGTCCCACCCCAACGACCCGGGCCGGACCGACGCCACGGAGTGACCTTACGTCCCCATTCACCGCCTGGTTCGCGGCGGTGAGCATGGCCGCCCCGGAAGCCCGCGCGACCCCACAAGGACTTCGTCATGAGCGTACGGGCCCTGCGCGACGCCCCGGGCAAAGGGGGCGCAGCGCTTCACTCGCCCTGGGGGCACGTCGTCCGAGCCGCCGCGGCGCTCGCCGCGGGCATGGGCGTCGGCCGGTTCGTCTACACCCCGATCCTCCCCCTGATGCATGCTCAGGCGGGGCTGTCCACGGGCGCCGGCGCGAACCTGGCCACCGCCAACTACATCGGCTATTTCGTCGGTGCGCTCACCGGCATCATGGCCCCCGCGCTGGTCCGCTCACCCGCCCTTCTGCGCACCGCTCTGATCGTGCTGACCGTCAGTCTGGCCGCCATGCCCGCCACACACAGCACAGCGATATGGCTCGCGCTGCGACTGCTGGCCGGAGTGATGAGTGCGCTGATCTTCGTCATCGCCGTCAGCTCCCTTCTCAGTCACCTGCGGGAGCACCCGGCACACCTGCCCGGCTGGGGCTTCGGGGGAGTCGGCGCCGGTATCGCACTGTCCGGCCTGCTCGTCCTCGTTCTTCGCTCCGCTGGCGACTGGCGGGTCGCCTGGTGGGCCGCGGCGGCACTCGCCGCGGTGCTCGCCGCCGTCGCGTGGAACCTCCGCCCCGAGGCGTCTCCCGCGGCAACCCCCGAATCCGGCAGGGCCCCGGCCGACGGACCGGAGATGCGCACGCACCGCTGGTTCACCGCCCTCTTCGCCTCCTACACGCTGGAGGGCGTCGGCTACATCGTTGCCGGCACCTTCCTGGTCGCCGCGATCGAACAGAGCTCCCCAGGCTGGATCGGCAGCGGCGCCTGGGTACTGGTCGGTCTGGCGGCGGTGCCATCCTCAGCACTGTGGGCCTGGCTCGGGCGCCGCTGGTCCCGTCCCGGTCTGCTGCTCGCCGCGCTCGTCATCCAGGCGGCCGGCATCGCCCTGCCCGCCCTGATCGGTGGAGTAGCAGCCGCCCTGGTCTCCGCGGTCCTGTTCGGCGCGACGTTCATCGGCGTCAGCACCCTCGCCCTCGCAACCGGGGCCCATCTCCGGTTCCCGCGCTCGGTCGCTCTGCTGACCGCCGGATACTCCGTCGGCCAGATCTTCGGCCCCCTGGTCGTCGCGCCGCTGCTCCACGACGGCTACCAGCAGGCGCTGATCCTGGCCGCTGTCATGGTCCTCGCGGCTGCCACGGCCACCGCCGTGCTGCGCATCGGCTTTCCGCACCACATGGTGGAAGGGCGACATGCCACCCCGGCACGACGGACCGCACCGGCGGAAGCCGCCCCGGACACCGGCACACTCGGTGCCTGACGGAGCCGGGCCACGGTCGGCGGACCGTTCGTTCGCCATTGGGTCGTCGGTCTCACGGTCGGCCGACCGTTCGCCATCCGCTCATCGGTCTCCGGCCGAGGCGCCCGTCCGAACGGACCGCCTGTCAGCCGCGGCGTCCGGACCCGCCCCCGGGAGCCGGGCCGGACACAGGCGACGTATCGTCACCCATGCCTGTGGAGTATCGCCACCGATGCCTCTGATGTGGAGCCCTTCATGACCACACCGCGCGACCTGTTGATCATCACCATGGATGTCTCGTCCGGTCGCTCCGTCGAGCAGGGAAACCTGTCGCTGGCGCTCGCGGGAGCCGAACTGATCGACCTCATCGACGCCCAGGCGCTCACCCTGGACGGCGACGGCATCGTGCCCGCGGCGCAGCGGACCATGGGTGATCGGCTGTTGGACGAGGCGGTGTCGTCGCTCTCCCGCCAGGCGCCGTACGAGTCCGTCGAGGACTGGCTGTGGCGCCGGGGCCGTGACCTGGCCGCGGCCTACCTGGCCGTCCTGGAGGCGGAGGGCCAGGTGGCCCGGCCACGCCACCGCTGGAATCCCTTTCGGACCGGACCGGCCGTGTGGGGTGACGCCTCGGCACGTCGCCGGGCGGCCGAGCGCTGGACGTCGGGCGAGCCCGTCCTCGCCGGCCTCGCGGCCGCCCTGGGCATCCGCGACGAGCCCGCCGAAGAGGTTGCCGGCCTCGCCGACGACGCGGTCGTGACCGTACTGGGCGCTGTCCACGACGCGGAGACGGAACTGGAAGCCGTACGGCAACGGCGGAGCATCGAAAACGCGGCCTTCGACAACATCTGGCGCGGCCCGTGACGAAGCCACGGGCGGGCGGGCGTCAGACGCCGGCCGCGACCCCACCCGCCGCGTGGCCACCGAGCAGCGCCAGGGTGTTCCCCCACAGAGAGCCGAGCCGCTGGGTGTTGTTGTAGAGCTTGGCGAACAGGACCTGTCCCTCCAGCTGGGCCACCACCGACCGGGCGGCCTCCCGGGTGTCGGTCACGGTGACCTCCTGGCGCTCACGAGCCTCGGCGATGACCGAGTCGACCATCTCGACCTGGGCCTCGAAGATCTCCTGCAGCCGCATGCGGATGGCCTCCGTCTGGTTGCTCATCTCCAGAGTGAGGTTCCCGAACAGGCAGCCCGAGACGGTGCCGCAGCTCTGCTGGCCGGCACGCTGCCCGGCTTCCGTCTCCTCGAAAAGCCGACGCAGCCGGTTCAGTGGTGCAGCGTCATCGCTCAGGATGCGCGTCCAGTCGGCCTTCTGGCCCGCCCAGTGCTCGTCGATCACGGCCAGCGCGAGAGCTTCCTTGGATTCGAAGAAGTAGTAGAAGCTGCCCTTGGGTACACCGGCCGTCTTGCAGATCTCGGCCACGCCCAGGGCCGAGTAGCCGCGCAGCTCGATGAGTGTCTGCGCGGCACTGAGGATCTTCTCCCTGGCGTCGCTGGTTCGTCCCATGGCGTAAGTGTACGACCGGTCGACTATCACCTACCGGACCGGTCGGCCGGCGGGAGTGGGCGTGGGTCGAGAGGCAGCGTTCACCTCAGTCGGCGACCTTCACCACCGCCGCCGCCCCCGCCCGAACCGTCGGCGTCGCGTAGGTGTACGTCACGCCGTCGACCGTCTTGGTCCGCACGCGCTGGGGGACACCGTTGACGGTGATCTTCTTGTGGACGCCCTGGAAGCGGGCCTCCCAGCGGTAGGCGCCGCTGCGCGCGTTGTTCGTCAGCGTGGACTTCGTCGCGCCGTCGTGCCGAACGGTGATCGTGCCCGTGCCGATGGGCACGTCCGCGCTCTG
The DNA here is from genome assembly GCF_026343635.1 of Streptomyces sp. NBC_00038. Taxonomy (NCBI): domain Bacteria; kingdom Bacillati; phylum Actinomycetota; class Actinomycetes; order Kitasatosporales; family Streptomycetaceae; genus Streptomyces; species Streptomyces sp. NBC_00038. Next base: position 320,161 of record NZ_JAPELQ010000002.1, on the reverse strand, counting down.
GAGCCACTTCATGCCGGTCGGCAGCTTCGACTGCGTGGTCACCTTGTGGTTCGCCGCGTCCGGCGCGATGCCCATCAGGCCCTCGACGGTCTGGCTGACCAGGGAGAACGACACCTCGGGGTAGTCGCCGTTGGGGCCCTGGCTGGAGTTGATGTGCTGGATCTCCCGCTGGTCGTAGATCTTCTTCATCCACTCCCAGGCGGTGTCGTTGCGGTTGTTCTTGAAGAACATGTCGGGCAGGTACGTCGTGGACTCGATGTTGGGCGAGCCCTCCGGCCCCAGCTCCTGCGCCTGGATGTAGTCGAGATAGGTGTCGTTGCGCGGGCCGGGATCGAGGATCTGCTTCATCGGCACGAAGACGCTGTTCTCCTTGCCCCAGCCGGTGACCGGCTCGCCGGACGTGGTGTAGGCGCGGACCATGTCGGCGCCGCTGCCGGTGCCGCTCCACTCCTTGTTGTAGTACGCCTTCAGGTCGGCGGCACGCTTGTCGTAGGTCTTGGCCAGCTTGGTGTCACCCTTGCCGCGCGCGAGCGTGGCCAGCGCCAGATACGCCTGGTACTGCGAGGCGATACCGTCCCCGGCCTCGGCGAGACCGTCGCCATCCTGCTCGTTGTAGCTGGCGGCGCCGGCGAAGATGCCGTTGCCGGTGCCCTCGGCGACCTTGACATTGCCGTTGGGCTTGGCGGCGTTGTGCAGGTCGATGAACTCGTCGGTGGAGGTCTGGTAGAAGTCCCACAGCACCTGGTCGTTGACGTAACTCTGGTCACCGGTCCAGCGGTACGCCTGCCCGGCCTTCTCGACGAGTTCGAAGACGGCCGGCACCTCGCGTACGTAGTTGTCCGGGGTCTTGTAGTCGATGCTCAGGTAGGTCTTGGAGTCGAAGTTGAGGGCCCAGACCGGGAAGTACTTGTGCTCGGCGGTGGCCGACGCCGCGTACGAGCGGAGCATCGCCTCGTTCTCGGCGTCCATGCCGAGGATGTGGGCTCCGGCGAGCTGGTGGGTCATGTCGCGGGAGTAGTAGGCGCTGCGGTTCGCGTATCCGGCCCAGTAGGAAGGTCCGTAAATCGCTGAGCCGGTGCCTTCGACCTGGTACTCGTCGACGTTGATCGGGCCCGTCGTGCCGGGCAGCTGCGCCCAGCTGTTGGCCTTCTTCTTGGCCCAGGCGAACATCTCGACGATCTTGGGGTCGGACGAGGTCACCTTGGGGTCGGCGGACGCGGCGGGGGAGATCATCAGGTCGTCGACGTTGACCCAGCTGGTGCCGGAGCCGAAGGAGATCTCCAGTACGTCGCCGGTCCGCAGCTTGACGGCGCTGATGGTGTAGCGGGCGTACCCGGCGCGCTGCGGCAGATTGACCGTCTCGACAACGTTGCCGTTGACGCGGATCGTATAGGTGCCGCCGGTGCCCGCGCTCCCGATCCACGCGGAGAAGTCGTAGCTGCCGTTCCGGGGCGCGACGAGAGTCTGCTTCCCGCTCTTGCCGGCGCCCGAGTCGAGGTAGAGGAAGCGCACGCCGCCGTGCCTGTTGCCCTCGCCGACACCGGCGCCCGAGGTGAAGGTCCAGCCGGTGGTGCCGTCCTCGAAGCCCGGGTTGATGAGGGCGAGTTGGGGGGCGGCGGGGGTCGTGCCCGACGTGGTCGCGGCGGCTCCCGTCGCGGACAGCGCGGGGGCCAGCGGCACGAGCAGGGCAACAGCGGTGAGCAGCATGAGCCTTGACGGCTTCATCGAATCTCCCGGTCTTCGGTGACGGCGGGCGGGCGGGCGGGCGGGACGGTCGGGCGGTGGCGGAAAGCTAGCAGGACCGGAACATGAGATTCAATGGTCATGCGGAAGAAACGTGCAAGTAATGCAACCAAGATGCCGCGACAAATGATCTGAGCAACAGAAAACTTTCATTGATCTCTTGCAAGTCAGGTCGATCGCTTGTTAGTTTCCAGCCGCGCTACAAGAGCCGCGCACTCGCCGGACCCCGGAGCAGCCATGGACGTCTCGCCCCTGAACCAGCCACCGCCTGACGACCCACCGCGAATCGGTCTGGACCGGCGGCGCCTGCTCGCGCTGGGCGGTTCCGTGCTCGCCGCCGGAGCCGGGACCTCGCTGCTCGGCGCCTGCTCGGTGACCGGCGCCACCAAGGCGGGGAGCCTCGGCGACCCGGACAAGGCGGCGATCACGGTCTGGAGCTGGCAGGGCCCGGCCGCCGCCATGAAAGCCCTGGTCCCGGCCTTCAAGGCGCAGCACCCCGGTATCGACGTCACCGTTCAGGACATCGGCAACCCGGCGATCTGGGACAAGATCACCACTGCCATGGCGGCCGGCGGCCAGGGTCTCGCGGACGTCCTGCACATCGGCGTCGACTATCTCCCGGCGTACACCGAGAAGTTCCCCGACGGTCTCGCCGACCTCGGCCCGCTCGGCGCCGACCGCTACCGAGACGCCTTCGCCGACGGCATATGGCAGACCGTCACCCGCAAGGGCAAGGTCAACGCCCTTCCCTGGGAGGCCAATTCGGCCGGCTTCTACTACCGGGCCGACATCTTCGAGGCCGCCGGTGTCGACGGTGAGGCGCTGGCGACGTGGGAGGACGCCATCGACGCCGGGAAGAAGATCAAGAAGAAGACCGGGGTGCACCTGCTGGGCATCGACAAGCCCGCCTCTCAGCCGGACGCCGCCAACTTCTTCCAGATGCTGCTCCAGCTCCAGGGCACGTTCTACTTCGACGCCGAGGGCCGGATCACCCTCGACTCTCCCGAGGCCGTCACCGCGATGACCCTCATCAAGGAGATGAACGACGCCGGCCTGGTCAGCGATCTCGCGGGCGGCTGGACCGCACTGGAGAACTCCATCAAGGCCGGCACCGCGGCCGTACTGCCCTGGCCCACCTGGTTCGGCAGCATCATCGAGGGCCTGGTCCCCAAGGAATCCGGCAAGTGGAAGGTCCGCCTCCCGCCGCCGGTGAAGCGCGGCGGCACCACGGCCGCGACCGTCAACTCCACCCACCTCGCCGTCGCCGGATCCAGCATGCACCAGACCGCCGCCTGGACATTCGTCGAGTACATCCTGACCAGACCGGCCTCGCAGGAGGCCATCTACCGCAGCAACGGCATCGCCCCCGCCCTCCTCAAGGCGTACGAGGCACCTGTCTTCCACGAGCCGTCGAAGTTCTTCAGCGGCCAGCACAAGGGCGAGATCTTCCTGAACGCGCTCAAGGCGCGGTCGCCCGCCGTCAACTACTCCGCCGACTACGCCCGCGCGCTCAAGACCGTCGCCGACGCGCAGACCCAAGTACTCCTCAAAGGCGCCGACCCCGCTCGCGCCCTGCGCAACGCCGCCGACCAGCTCGCCCGCCAGACCGGACGGGAGCTCGCCTCATGACCACGACCACCACCGACGGCGTCCTGACAACCGCCGGCGTCTCCCTCCCGCCAAGCGCGCCCCGCCCCACAGCGCGGATCCTGCGCCGCCGAGCCGTCCCGTATCTCTTCATCCTCCCCGCGCTCGTCCTCTTCGCGGTCTTCAAGCTGTACCCGATCGGCTCGTCGTTCCTGATGAGCCTGTACGAGAACGTCAACGGCACCCAGGAGTTCGTGGGCGCGGGCAACTACACGCGGGCGCTGGACGATCCCCTGCTGTGGACCGCGCTGAAGAACACCGCGATCATCCTGGTCGTCCAGGTACCCGTCATGCTGGCACTGGCCGTCGGCATCGCGGTCGCCCTCAACTCCACACTCCTGCGCGGCCGTGCCTTCTTCCGGCTCGGCTTCTTCCTGCCGACGGTGACCGGACTCGTCGCGTACGGCATCATCTTCGCCGTCCTGCTCAACACCCAGTACGGACTGGTCAACTGGCTGCTCGGCCTGGTGGGCATCGGCGAGGTCCCCTGGCTGACCGACCCGCTGTGGGCGAAGATCTCCCTCGGCCTCGCGCTGACCTGGCACTACACCGGCTACAACGCGGTGATCTTCCTCGTCCGGCTCCAGTCGCTGCCCACCGAGCTGTACGACGCGGCGGCCGTCGACGGCGCCTCCGCCTGGCAGTCGTTCCGCCACGTCACGCTGCCGGGGCTGCGGCCCGCGCTCCTGCTGACGACGGTGCTGTCCACCATCGGCACCCTTCAGCTCTTCGACGAGCCGTACGTCCTGACCGGCGGCGGGCCCGACAACGCCACCCTCACCATCGGCGTGTACCTCTACCAGAACGCCTTCAAGTACTTCGACTTCGGCTACGCCTCGGCCGTCGCGTACATCCTCACCGTCCTGATCGGCATCCTGGGCATCGTGCAGTTCCGCCTGCTGGGAGAGAAGTCGTGACCCTCACCGCCACCCGGCCGCGGTCCGGCCGCACGCCCCGCTCGCGCTCCCTCCTGGTGACCTCCTCGCTGGGCATCGCCGTCGCGGCCGTCCTGCTGCCGTTCTACTGGCTTATCATCGCCGCCACCCACAGCTCCAAGGAGATCTTCGACAGCCCGCCGCCGCTGCTGCCCGGCGGGCACCTGATGGACAACCTCTCCACCCTGGAGTCGTCGGCGCAGTTCAGCCAGGTCATCGTCAACTCACTGCTGATCACCGTCATTTACACCATCGCAGCAGGCGCGATCTGCACGCTGGCCGGATACGGCTTCGCCAAGTTCCGCTTCCGCGGCAGCGGCGCGCTGTTCGGGCTGCTGATGCTCGGGCTCGTCATCCCCACGCAGGTCACACTGATCCCGCTGTTCAAGATGATGGTCGACCTGGAGTGGCTGGGCACCTATCAGGCCGTCATCATGCCCAACCTCGCCCTGCCGTTCGGGATCTTCCTTATGCGGCAGTCGATGGCCGCGCTGCCCGACGAACTCATCGACTCCGCACGGATGGACGGCTGCGGGGAGTTCAGGCTCTTCCTCAAGGTCGTCCTGCCGCCCATGAAGCCGGCGCTCGCCGCCCTCGCCATCTTCCTGTTCCTCTTCCAGTGGAACGACTTCATCTGGCCGCTGGTCGTCCTGCGCGACGCCAGTGAGTTCACGATCCCGGTCGCGCTGGCGTCCCTCCAGGGCCTGGACCAGACCGACTACGGCGCGCTGCTCACCGGCACGGCCCTCGCCGCGATCCCGATGGCCCTCGTCTTCCTCGCACTCCAGCGTCACTTCGTCTCCGGGCTCCTCGCCGGTGCCGTGAAGGAATGATCCCCGCAATGACCCTGAGCACCACCCAGCGTGTCACCTCCGGCGTGACCACCCAGCCCGTCACCACGGCCGAACTCCCTCCGGCACGCTACGAGCCACTTCTCGACGGCGTTCGTATCGCGGTCCTCGCCCAGGCTCCGGGCGTCGGCGCGCACTGGAAGGTGACCGAACTCGGCGACGGACAGGCCCTGTTGGAGATCGGGACGGACGGCGGTCCGGCCGCGACGGAGGTGAGGATGAGCGTGCCGCTCGGCGACGCGGCCGGCTACTGGCACCCGGGCGCCGGCTGGGAGCGCACCCTGGTCGCCGACTGGGCGGGCCGCTCGCGCGTCAGCCTCGTCGACGGCACCGCCGCGGGCTGTCTCTACGACCACGACGGCCGTACGCGGCTCACCTTCGCCGTCGCCGACCCGGTCCCCGAGACCGATGTCGTCTTCGGGGTCTCGGAGGAGAACGACACCCACGTGGTGCACCTGCACCTGGCTCCCGCGCCCGACGGCGGCCCCCGCCGCATCCTGCTGGCCCGCTCGGCGCCCACGGTCGCGACGGCCATGCGCGGGCTGCGGGAGTGGTTCGCCGCGCAACCGCACTGTGCCCCCATGCCGGTACCCGACAGCGCGCGGGCGCCCGTCTACTCCACCTGGTACGCCTTCAACCAGCGCGTGGACGCCGCGTCGGTCGAGGCCGAGGCCCGCCTCGCCGCATCCCTCGGCTGCGAGGTGCTCATCCTCGACGACGGCTGGCAGGAGTACGGCAGCGGCCGCGGTTACGCCGGGTGCGGCGACTGGCGCCCCGACCTGACGAAATTCCCCGACTTCACCGCGCACGTGGCCGCCGTGCGCGCGCAGGGCCTGCGCTACCTGGCCTGGGTCGCACCGCTCCTGCTCGGCCCGGGCGCGGACTGCGCCGACCGGCTCGCCGCCTACGCCCCCGCACCCGCCGGCGTCCCGGGCGCCCAAGTGCTCGACCCGCGCCGCCCCGAGGTCCGCGACCACGTCATCCGCCTGTGCACCCGGCTGGTCGCCGACCACGGCCTCGACGGGCTCAAGATCGACTTCCTGGACGAGGCCATGGCGTACCGCGGCGACGGCGCGTACGCCCACCACGAAGGCACCGACATCAGCGATGTCGGCCAGGCCATGACCGTCCTGCTCACCGACCTGCGCACCGCGCTCGAAGAACTGCGGCCCGATGGCGAGTTGCTGCTGGAACTGCGCCAGCCGTACGTCGGTCCCGGCATGGCCCCGTTCGGCAACATGCTGCGCTCCTTCGACTGCCCGGGCGACGCCACCGGCAACCGGGTGCGCACGCTCGACACGGCCATGCTCGCCGTCGGCGGCGCGGTTCACGGCGACATGCTCCTGTGGGACCGCGACGCGCCCGCACACGCGGTGGCCCGGCAGCTCATCGGCTCCCTGCACAGCGTCCCGCAGATCTCCGTACGGCTGACCGACCTGTCCCGCGAACACCGCGAGACGCTGGCGTTCTGGCTCGCCGAGTGGCGGCGGCTGCGGCCGGTGCTGCTGCACGGGGACGTCGAGCCCGGCCGGCCCGACGACCTCTACACCCTGGTCACCGCGGCGCGTGGAACCGCCTGCGTCACCACCGTGCACAGCGACCGCGTCGTGCCCGTCGACACCACCGCGTACGACGACATCACCCTGGTCAACGGCACGGCGTCGGACCGCCTCGTGATCGAGGTGACCGGTGGGCAACGCCCGTTGCGCATGACCGTCCGTGACGAGTGTGGCCGTATCATCGACGACTGCGAACGGTCGCCGGTACCGGGGCTGCACATCGTGCCCGTACCTCGCTCGGGGCTGGTGGCACTACGGGTGGCGGAGGGAAACGCATGAAGGTCGGCATCACCGAGGTCGCGGACCGGGCGCAGGTGAGCGAGGCCACGGTCAGCCGGGTCATCAACCGGCGTCAGGGTGTGTCGCGCAAGACCCGTGAGGCGGTCGAGCAGGCGATGGCCGACCTGGGGTACGAGCGGCAGACGCGGGGTCAACTCATCGCGGTCATCACCGAGTTCGTCTCCAATCCGTTCTTCGCCGACGTCTGCGAACGCATCGAGTCCACCCTCGCCCCGCACGGCCTCAAAACGATCCTGTGCCCGTGCTTCCCCGGCGGAGTGCAGGAGCTGGACTTCGTGACCTCGCTCGCCGACCGGGGCGTCGCCGCCGTCGTCTTCCTCTCGTCGAGCAACACGATCGAGGGTGCGGACCCGGAGGCGTACGAACTCCTGCGCTCGCGCCGGATCCCGTTCGTCGGGGTCAACGGCCAGTTCGAGGGCGTGAGCGAGGCGCCGGTCTTCTCCACGGACGACCTGCTGGCCGCCGAACTCGCCGTCGACCACCTGTACCGGCTCGGCCACCGCCGCATCGGCATGGCATCGGGCCCCGTGGGCAACCGCCCCGCCGACCGCCGGGTCAGCGGCTTCGTCTCCTCGCTCGCCAGACGTGGCGTCGAGGACCCGGAGCAGTGGGTGGTCCGGCAGTCCTACACCGTCGAGGGCGGCCAGTCCGCCGCGATCTCGCTCCTCGGCCGCGGCGCCACGGCCATCGTCGCCGCCAGTGACTACATGGCCCTCGGCGCGATCCGCGGCGCGCGCCGCCAGGGGCACGAGGTTCCGGGCGATGTGTCGGTCGTCGGCTACGACGGCGCCATGATCATGGACTTCGTCGACCCCCCGCTCACCACGGTCCGCCAGCCGGCCGACCGCCTGGCCTCGGAGGTGGCCCGCAGCATCCTCGCCCTGGTCGGCAACCGCGACGTCCCCGTCGGCGAACTCCTCTTCGACCCCGAACTGGTGATCCGCGCGAGCACGGCGGAGCCTCGGACGCGGTGAGGGGGTCAGCCTGCTGCTGATTGGCGCGGTTCACTCGGCGTCGAGGTGGTGGTTGGCCCACCTGCCCGAGGCGACTGACGTGTACTTGCTGCCCTCTGAGTTCGGTGCTGGTTCGGGCTACGGCCCGCTGTGGATCAGTGACGCCCACAGGTGTGGTCGGCCGGAGTGCTCGGTGCGCAGACGCTGGATGACGCGGTGGAGCACCATCGCCGCGTGATCGGCGGACGGCGTGTCCGGCATCAACCGGTAGAAGTGGTCGGCCGCGCCGGCGGCGACGCGGTCGTCCAGGGGCCAGAGGCTTGCAACTACGTGCCGGAACCCGGCCAGTTGGAACGCGGAGGCGAGGTGGATGGACTCGTCCGCGTGCCGTCGGCCGACGTGTCCGGTGGAGCACGCGGAGAGGTATGCCAGTTCGGCCTCGTGGAGGTTGAGGCGACCGATCTCCGCGATGGACAGCACGCCGTCGTGGAGGTGCAGCCCGCCCTCGGACGGCGCGTCGGGGTCGGTGCCCGCGTGGCAGGCGAAGTGTGCCCAAGTCGCCTTGGGGAGCGCGCCGGTCACACGGGCGGCGGTGGCCCGCTCGTTGGTGAGCAGCGGCATGTCGGGATGGGCGGCGTGCAGGCTCGCCGCCTCGGCCGCGGTGGCCGGCAGGTCCGGCAGACCCGGGGTCCGGTCGAGGGCGACCGTGAGTCGGCGCAGGGCCGTCGCGGCCGGGCGGCCGTGTGCACGGGCAAGGGTGCGCAGGGTGGGCGTGTACGACGAGATCACCCGGTCCAGCGCCCCGGCCTCATCGGGGTGCCCGGCAGCGTGCAGCGGCAGCAGCGCGAGCGGTCCGGTCGGCATCCACCACACGCGGGGCAGTACTCCGTCGTCCAGGCGGAGCCGGTCCTCGATCGCGTCGAGGACCGGCTCGACCGTCGTGTCCCACAAGCGGCCGAGCAGCTTCGTCAGCACCCGTTGACAGCGCAGCTCGCCGGTGAACGAGCCGGCGTTGTGCGTCGCTTCCGTCAGCTCGGCGGCCCACGCCTCGACATCGGACAGCCGTAGTTCGGGCAGGGGCACCGGCAGCAGGGGCCCGTCGGCGGTGACGACGATGGCGTCGCACTGCTGCCGGCCGGCGTTGAGCAGCACGACCGCCTCACCGTTGGCGGTCGGCCGCAGCCGGGTCCACCTCAGCGGGAGCAGGAACCGGTCCAGGCCCGGCAGTCGGCGGATCTCCGTCAGTACGGCGTCGTGCTCGGCCCACAGCCGTTTACGCCGGTCGACATGGTCGAGGTCCTGACCGTCGGGTGTGGCCATGGCCGGGGGGTCCGGCGCGTTGAGGGCATCGCGGACCCGGCTCAGCCGGCCGGCCAGTGCCGGGTGCTCGGCTTCGAGGTCGCCGAGGGGTGTCCGCAGCGCCAGCCGGGACGTCAGCAGGATCGACCGGCCCAGCTCGGCGGCCTGGACCGCGCCGCCCGGATCGTCGAGGGCACAGTGCACGGCGATCGTCTCGCCGACCAGTCCGCTGTTCGCGCCGAGACGGTACTCGTGGTCCGCCGCCGAGGTCTCCCGTGCCGCGACCAACGGCAGCAGCTCCACCGCCGTGTCGAACAGCAGCCGGGCGGTGTGCGGTTCGTCCAGTACATAGGCGAGCCGGCCGACCGCCCAGCAGGCGCGGAGCCGGTCGAACGGGGGCGACGTCGTGGCCGCGAGCGCCTCCTCCGCGAGCCGGACGATCCGCGGCCGGTCGACGGCGCTGCCGGTGTCCCACCGCCTTGTGTGACAGGTCGCGAGGAGGTAGATGCGTGAGGCCCGCCTGGGATGGCCGGCGGGTGTGGCAGCGACGGTCCCTTCCGCGGCGTCGACGGCGCGGTCGAGGTCGGACGGGTTGCCGGTCCGCCGGAACCGCAGCCGGTAGGTGTTGCCGAGGTTGAAGAGATGCTGCGCGCGGTCCGGATGGTCGGCGGGGACGGCGTCGGCTGTCTCCCGCGCCAGGTCGACCGCGCGGTCCAGGTCGGCCGGATCACCCGAGCGCTCGTACCGCGCCTGATAGGACCGTCCGAGGTTGTAGAGGCGCAGCAGTCGGTCGGGGTGGTCCGCGGGTGTGGCCGCGAGCGCCTGGAGCGTGAGGTCGACGGTGTTGTCGAGGTCGGCGCCTCCGCTCCGGCCGGACCGCGCGTGGTAGGCGGTTGCGAGGTTGGACAGCGATGTGGCCCGGTTCGGGTGGTCGTCGGGCGTGGCGGCCACGGCCTCTTCGTGATGCGCGACGGCCCGGTCCACGTCGTGAAGGCTGCCGCTGCGCTCGAACCGTTGTTTGAGAGCGTTGCCGAGGTTGCTCAGGCGCATCGCACGGTCCGGGTGGTCGTCCGGCGTGGCGGCCACCGCACGTCTCCCGGCGTCGATGGCCGCGTCCAGGTCGGGCATCTCCCCGGTGCGGGTGAACCGGGACCAGCGGGCGACGCTGAGGTTGGACAGGTGCCTTGCCCGGTCCGGGTGGTCGTCGGGTGTGGCGGCCACGGCCTGTTCGTGATGTGCCATGGCCCGGTCCAGATCACCCACGTCTCCCAGCCGTTCGAACCGCCCCCGCAGGGCCGCCGCCAGGTTGGAAAGGCCCTTGGCCCGGAAGGGGTGATCGGCTGGTGTGGCGGCAATCGCGCGTTCCAGGCTCTCGACGGCCCGGTGCATGTCGCCGGGGTCCCCCTTCCGGTCGGACCGCGCGTCGTACGCGGTGCCGAGGTTGGACAGGCGGTGGGCGAGATCCGGGTGGCCGTCGGGTGTGGCGGCCACGGCCTGTTCGTGATGTGCCACGGCCCGGTCCAGATCACCCACGTCCCCGAGCCGGTCGAACCGCGCCCCGTACGCGGTCCCGAGGTTGGACAGGAGCATCGCGAACTGGAGATGGCCCCGGGGAGCCGTGGCGACGGCACGACCGAGGTGCCCGATGGCCCGGTCCACGTCGGCCAGACTCCCCGTCCGCTCGTACCGCGCGAGGTACGCCATGCCGAGGTTGGACACGTAGGTGGCGCGGCCGGGAGCGTTGTCCGGGGCGGCGACCACCGCGTGTTCGTGGTGGCCGATGGCCCGGTCCAGGTCGGCCAGGCTCCCGGTCCGCTCGAAGCGGTCGTGGTAGGCGACGGCGAGGTTGGACAGGGCGGTCACTCGTTGCGGGTTGGCGGTGTCGGCGGCGGCCTGTTCCCCGAAGGCGATGGCGCGGTCCAGGTCCGCCGGACGGCCGACCCGTCCGAACCTTGCCAAGTAGGCGGCGGCGAGGTTGGTGAGGATGGTCGGCCGGTTCGGGGAGTCGGAGGGGGTGATGGCCGTGGCCTGCTCGCCGGTGTCGATGGCTCGGTGCAGGTCCGCGATGTGCCCGGTCCGCTCGAACTGCCGTAGGTAGCCCACAGCGAGGTTGGTGAGAGTGGTCGGTCGGTGTGGGGAGTCGGCGGGGGTGGCGCCCATCGCCTGCTCGCCGGTGCCGATTGCGCGATCCAGGTCCGCCGTGTGCCCGGACTCCTCGAACCGCAGCAGGTGGCCCACGGCGAGGTTGGTGAGGATGGTCGGCCGGTTCGGGGAGTCGGAGGGGGTGATGGCCATCGCCTGCTCGCCGGTGCCGATGGGGCGGTCCAGGTCCGCGGTATGTCCGGTCCGCTGGAACCGCAGCAGGTGGCCCGCGGCGAGGTTGGTGAGGATGGTCGGTCGGTGTGGGGAGTCGGCAGGGGTGGCGCCCATCGCCTGCTCGCCGGTGCCGATTGCGCGATCCAGGTCCGCGATGTGCCCGGCCCCCTGGAACCGCAGCACGTAGCCCGCGGCGAGAGTGGACAGGTGGAACGCGAGGTTGAGGTTGGCGCCGGGCGTGACAACAGCCCGTTCGCCGAACTCGATGACCCCGTCCAGGTCGCCCGGGTGCCCGACCCGTTGGAACCGCAGGAGATGGGTGGCGCTGAGGTTGCCCAGGATCAGCGCGGAGTTCGGGTCACCGTCGTGGAGGGCGGCCACGGACTCTCGCCCGATACCGATCGACTGGTCGGCGTCGTCCTCCTGTCCCGTCAGGGCGTACAGCGCCCGATGGGATTCGGCGAGGTTGTACAGGCGGGTGGCGCGGCGTGGATGGTGGTGCGGCGTCAGGGCGACGATGTCCTGGAACGACGAGACGCAGGTGCCCAGCAGGGTCGTATCACCGGACTGGGTAGCTTGGTTCAGCAGGTCGACCGCCTGCTGGTTCAGCTGCTCCGGATCGGGCTGGTGGTCGGAGAACATCACCCATGAGACTATCGGCCAACTGACGGAAGGAGGAGCCCTGGTGGACGCCGAACGATCGGCACTGACCACGCTGTGCCAGGAGTTCGACGCGCTGATCGGCGAGACCAGGCTCCACTCCACGGAACGTCAGGAACTGCTGGAACGGATCGTGTCCGAGGCGCGGGCCCGGCGCCCGGTGCTCACCCTGCTGGGCCAGTTGCTGAACACCGACCGTGAGACCACTCTGCGCACGCTCGCGACGGGGCTGCCGGGAGCCGGGCTGGGCATCGCCCGTCAGGAGACCTTCCGCTGCCCGGACGGCGCCTGCGACCGGACGGCGGTGCCACCCCCGGCGGGTGCGATCCCGCGCTGCGCCGTCATGGGTCGGCCCCTGGAACGGGGGTAGCGCGGGTGGGCGGCTTCTTCCAGCAGTTGGCCAAGACGCTCGCCGACCGGTGGATCAGCCTGCTCGTGCTGCCCGGTGCGTTCTTCCTCGGCGCGGTGTGGCTGTCCGTCAGCCTCGGCCATGGCGACGCGTGGAACGTCGCGCTGTTGACCCGGCGGGCCGAGAACGCCGCCACCACGATCGCGGACCAGCCGAGCGGGGCGCAGGCACTACTCGTCGTGACCGTACTGGCGGCCGCCTCCGGCGTGGGCTTCGTCGTGCAGGCGCTGGCCGGCATCACCCGGCGCGCCTGGCTGGGCCAGTGGCCCCGCCCGTTCGTCGCGTTCGCGGCGGCGCGGACCGTGCGCCGACGTTCACAGTGGTACCGGCTCGTCGAGGAACGCCGGGATCTCGAAGCCGCGAGCCCGGGCACACGCACCCGCGAGCAACAGGACCGGATCGACACCGTGGCCGACCGCGTCACCCGACTGGCCATGGCCGAACCGGGCAGGCCGACCTGGATGGGCGACCGGATCCACGCCGTGGAGTCGATCGCGTACCACCGCTACGGACTCGACCTGACCTACGGCTGGTCCCGGCTCTGGCTGGTCCTCCCCGACCCCGCACGTACCGAACTCACCGCCGCGCACTTGGCGTTCGCCGCCGCGGTCGCCACCGGAACCTGGGCCCTGCCCTACCTCCTGCTCACCGTGGTGTGGTGGCCGGCCGTGCTGGTCGCCGCGGGCATCGGCCTGACCGGGTGGGTCCGCGCCCGAGCCGCCGTAGCCGACTTCACCACCCTGACCGAGGCCACCCTCGACCTGCACGGTCGTACGCTGGCGGCCGCGCTGGGGGTCGGCGACCCCATGGAGGGGACCGGCCCGCTCACGATCAGCGAGGGCGAGCGCATCACCGACCTCGTGCGGAAGGGCCGCTAGTTCGACGGCACCGACCACGCTCGCCACACGGAACGGGGCAGCTTGATCCGCTGCTGCATCGCTGTGCTTGCCCTGACGCCGCCGCACAGGGGACCGTAGCCGGTCCGCTGTAGCATGAACCGGAAATTCACCGCCTTTCTGGGAGTCGAGCGATCGAGATGGCGTCGAGCCCCGGCACAGACCGGCCCCCGTTGCGCCGGGATGCCGAGGCCAACCGTCGTCGTGTCCTGGTCGCAGCCCGTGAGGTGTTCCGGGAGCGGGGGGTGGAGGCGAGCCTCAGTGACATCGCCGCTCATGCCGGGCTGGGCCTCGGGACCGTGTACCGACGCTTCTCGAGCAAGGAAGAGCTGGTGGACGCGCTCTTCGACGACATGGTCGACACCCTCGCGGCTGCGGCGGAGGAGGGTCTCGCCGACCCGGATCCGTGGCGCGGACTGGTGACGAGCATGGAGAAGGCCTGCGAGGTCCAGGCCTTCGACCGGGGATTGCGCGAGGTGATGCTCGGCGCCTCGGCCGGCCCGAGGCGACAGGCCCAGATCCTCGCCCGGATCACGCCCACGATGGATGCCCTGATCAGCCGGGCGAAGGAACAGGGCGCGCTGCGTGCGGACGTGGTGCCCTTGGACATCCCCATGATCCAGCTGATGGTGGCCGCGATCACCGACCGCACCGGGCACCCCGACCTGTGGCGCCGGTATCTGCGGCTGCTCCTGGACGGCCTTCGGTCGGAGCCCGGCGCGGCCTCCGACCTGCCCGAGATCGCCATCGGTGACACCGGGTTCATGGACGCGCTCGACGAGTCGAGCGACCGTCAGGCCCGCGAACGGGCTCCTCGCTAGGTCCCCGTCTCGGGCGCAACGGGTCCGCGGGATCCGCCCGCCGCCCGGAGGCACCGCCCCCCATCCCTCGTACTCAGGGCACCTCACTGTCTGCTGCGCTGCCCGCCCACGCGTGGCGCTGAGCCCTGCCCGCACTAAGTGGGAATCGAATTCCCACTTAGTGCTATCGTGCCTCAGGAAGTGGGAATCGATTTTCCACTTGTTGTGCTCGGACTATCAGAGGAGAGTCATGGTCAAGGAAGAGATCAAGAAGGCGGCCAGGAACAAGAAGCCCAGGAGGGCCGGTATGGGACTCGCGACGGCCGTGGTGCTCGGGCTGGCGCTGACGGCCTGCTCCTCGGACAGCGGGAGCACGGCTGCCGACGCGTCGGCCTCGAAGTCGACGGAGTGCCCGGCCTCCCAGGCGTCGGGTGCGGCGGCCGGGCAGGCGGGTTCCGGAGCCCCGAGCGGCGCGGCCGGCGGTGCGTCGCTGTCCTTCGCGAAGACCGTGAAGGCGAGCGACACGAGCACGAGCACCGTCATCGACCCGACCGGTGCGCAGATCCAGTGCGGAAAGGTCGAGGTCGCCACGCACAGCGACGTCGTCTACTCCACTCCGACGGCCAACGGCAAGAAGGCGGAGCTGAAGCTGGATCTCCAGGTCCCCGAGACCGACGGCAAGAAGCCGCTCGTCGTCTACATGACCGGAGGCGGCTTCGCTATGGCGGACAAGACCGGCAACCTGAATCAGCGGACGTACGTCGCCGAGCAGGGCTACGCCGTCGCCAGCATCGAATACCGGACCGTCACCAGCGGCGCCACCTACACGGAGACCCTGCAGGACGTGAAGTCCGCGATCCGCTACCTGCGGGCGCACGCCGACGAGTACGGCATCGACCCGGCGAACGTCGCGGTGTGGGGGCAGTCCGCCGGCGGCTATCTCGCCGCGATGACCGGAACCACCAACGGCGTCAAGGAGTTCGAGGCCGGCGAGAACCTGGACCAGAGCAGCGACGTGCAGGCGGTCGTCGACGAGTTCGGTCCCGGAGACCTGTCCAAGACCGCCTCCGACTTCGACGCCGCGACCCAGAAGACGTACCTGGCCGCCGGTACCAGTTCCGCGCAGTTCGTCTTCGGCGCCGGCACCAAGAAGTCCCTCGATGACGACCCGAAGGCGATTCAGGCCGCGGACCCCAGCACGTACGCGGACTCCTCGGACCCCGCCTTCATGTTGCTGCACGGGAGCGACGACCGGCTCGTCTCACCGAGCCAGACCCTGACCCTGCACAACACGCTGCGCGCCAAGGGCGTCGACAGCACCCGCTACGTCCTCGAGGGCGCGGACCACGGTGACCTGTCGTTCATGGGCGGCGACTCCTCGGCCGGGCTCAAGTGGTCGACGGAGCAAGTGATGGGCGACATCGTGACGTTCCTCGGCAAGCACCTCGGCAGCTGACCGGCCCGATCTGGTCGCACAGAAATATCGCCCCGCCCCGTCACTCGAAAATTCGTGGCCGCCGACCAGGCGTTTTTGGGTGAAGAGAAGTTCACTAGTCGAACACTGCACGGCACTCCTCCCGCTCCGCTCCCACCCAAGGGGTCGACGATGACTCTTCCCGGCACCAAGGACGCACATCCCCGGCACACCTTCCGTTCCGTCTTCCCGGTACTGGCCCTGTGCTGGCTGGCGGTCTTCTTCGACGGCATGGACGTCAACATCTACGGGGCCGTCATGCCGCACATGCTCGAGGACGACGGCCTCGGCCTGACCTCCTCGACCGCGGGCACCATCGGCAGCTGGACCACCTTCGGCATGCTCATCGGCGCCCTCACCGCGGGCAACATCACGGACTGGCTCGGCCGCAGGCCCATCCTGGCGTGCAGCGTGACGCTCTTCTCCCTCGGCTCCGCGCTCTGTGCGATGGCCGGAACAACCACACTGTTCGGCGCCGGGCGGTTCATCGCCGGTCTGGGGCTCGGCGGTCTGATGCCGCTGTGCCTGGCCATGGTGATGGAGTTCGCCCCGCCCCGCAGGGCCGCACTCACCACCGGGCTGCTGATGACCTCGTACCACGCAGGTGGTATGGCGGCGACCGTCCTCGGACTGACCGTCGCCCCGTCGGCGGGCTGGCGCTGGGTGTTCTGGGCCGGCGTGCTGCCGGCCGTGATCGCCGTCCCCCTGCTGCTGAGACTCATGCCCGAGTCGCCCGCCGTCCTGCTCTCCCGGGGCCACCGCGAGCAGGCCGACCGGGTCGCCGACCGCTACGGCCTGCCCCGGCCCACACCGGTCGCGAGCCCGGCGGCCGGAGCCCGGGGCCGACTGGACGCCGTCCTGGCGCTGTTCCGCCCCGAATCCCGTTGGGCGACCCCGCTGTTGTGGCTGGCGTCCTTCTGCGGACTGCTCCTCGTCTACGGCGTCAGCACCTGGCTGCCCACCATGATGAAGGCCTCCGGCTACGGAATGACGTCCTCCGTGAGCTTCCTGCTGGTCATCAACGCGGGCGGAATCGTGGGCATGCTGATCGCCGGCCGGGCCGCCGACCGCTTCGGTCCGGTACGGGTATCGGCGATCTGGTTCACCCTGACCGCGGCAGGCGCGCTACTGCTCCAGTCGCACCTGCCGCTCGGGCTGACCTACGCCGTGGTGGCGCTGACCGGCGTCTGGCTGTTCAGCGCTCAGGTGATGGTGTACGCGACCTCCAACTCCCTCTACCGGGACAGCGAACGGGCCACCGGACTCGGTTGGGTCACCGGTGTGGGCCGCGCGGGCGCCGTCGTCGGACCGTCACTGGTCGGTACCCTCGCCGCCAACGGCAGCGAGAGCTGGGGCTTCACCGCCTTCGCGCTGGCCGGGGTGACCGGCGCGGTCGCCATCGCCCTGGTCCCCGCCGCCGGCCGGCTCGACAGCCGTGCCCGTACCGGTCCGATGCCGGCGACCGCTGCGTCGGACGCCTGAAGGGTTCTACGTGAACGACGTCAGGCTCAGACGGATCTCGGTGGGTGCGGTGTCCTGGATGTACGAGGCGAAGTCGGCCACGTCGTCGAAGGCGAAGCCGTACGCCTTGCCGTCGGCCGTGGCCGCGTGCACGGCCTTCGCGTAGTGGTTGGTGAGTGAAGTCCCGTAGAAGGAGGCCGGGTCGGTGGTCGGCTGGGAAGCGGTGCTCACCAGCGTCGTACGGTTGAACGCCGCGCCCAGCACAGCGGCAACCGGCCCGGTCGTACCGTCGTTGGGGGCGGCGAGTGCACCGTCGCAGAAGAGGACGTCACGGGTGGACGGCTTGGCGAAGGAGGCGGTCGCCGGTCCGGTGAAAGAGAGGGTGCCGCCGCCGACCCGGCCGGTGAAGGCGCCGGCGTTGGTGGTGATCGTCAGGTCCTTCCCGGCGTAGGTGCTCCAGGCCTCGTCGATGTACGAGGCGAAGTAGTCCTTGGCGAAGAGTCCGGCGTCCAGTCCGTGTCCGGGCGCGATGACCCGCACATCGTCCACGACCAGCGGGGCGAACGCGTCGACGGCCTTCACCGCGGAGAAGACCTTGTCGCGCCCGCCCGTGATCAGCGTGCCGGTGGTCTGATCGGCGGAACCGGTGAGCCGGATCGCCATCGGCACGCTGAACATGTCGACCATGGTGGTGTTGCAGAACATCCCGGCCGCGTTGTACGTGAACTCGGCGCAGTCGTGCAGCACCTCGTAGTTGGGGTCGGAGGTGACCCAGCCCGCCGGGTACTGGAGCGCCGCGTTGCCCGCGCCGTCGGTCACGGCCTTGAACTTCAGCTTGCTGCCCAGCGCGACGTATATACGGCCCGACATGTACGGGATCGACAACGTTGTCTCGCCGCTGGAGGCCAACGGGATGGCGTAGTCGGTGAATCCGTCGGAGCCGTTGTCGGACAGCGCGATGGGCGCCAGGGCGCCGTCGGCGGTGACCCGCACCTGCTGCCCGCCCTGGTTGCCGACGATGTAGACGTGGACGGACGAATTGGCGTACGCGCCGGTGGAGTTGGAGATGGTCAGTGGGAGTGCTCCCGCGGCCTTCGTGCCGGAGCCGTCGGGGACGACCGCTCCCAGCGCGCGAGGCGCGACCAGAGCGAGGCCGGGGCCCGCGACTGCGGCGGCGGCGAGTGAGGCGAACATCCTTCTGCGGGTGATCATGTCTGTCTCTGTTCCTGTCCGGTGCGGGGGGATGTGGTGCTTGCGGGCCGAGCGTGTACGGGGCCGACTCACTCCCAGGCAGAGACGCGCACGTAGTCGACCGTCATGGTCTGCGGGAACGTGGTGGACGCGTCGGGTTCGCCGGGCCAGTTGCCACCGACGGCGAGGTTGAGGATCAGGAAGAAGGGGTGGTCGAAGACCCACTTGTTGGCGCCGGCGTCGGCGGGTGTCCGGGTTTCGTACGCGGTGCCGTCCACGGACCACGTGATGGCCTCCGGTGACCACTCGACGGCGAAGGTGTGGAAGCCGTCCGCGAACGCCTGGCCGTTCGGCAGGGTGTAGGGGGCACCCAGGCCGCCGGAGCCGGAGTAGCCGGGGCCGTGGATCGTGCCGTGGACGGTGCCGGGTTCGCTGCCGACGTTCTCCATGACGTCGATCTCGCCGCTGTTCGGCCATCCGACGCTGCCGAGGTCGTCGCCGAGCATCCAGAAGGCGGGCCAGATCCCCTTGCCCCGGGGGATCTGGATGCGGGCCTCGAAACGGCCGTACGCCTGGGTGAAGGTCTGGGCGGTGTTGAGCCGGGCGGAGGTGTACCTGCAGGGGCCGTACCAACAGCTCAGGCCGGAGGAGGAGTTGGCGGCGCGGGCGGTGATCACCAGATGGCCGTTGCCGTCGAGCGCGGCGTTGTCGGTGCTGTCCGTGTAGTACTGCAACTCGTTGTTGCCGTTGCCCGAACCGCCGGTCTCGCGAGTCCACTTGGTGGCATCCGGCGCGCTGCCGGCCCCACCGTCGAACTCGTCCGACCAGGTCTGGGCGCCGACGGCGGCTTCGGCCCGGGGAGTGGCGGGGCCGGTCAGCGACAGGCCGACGGCCGTGATGAGAGAGGCGGCCACCAAGGTGGCCAGCCCGCCCAAGGGCAGGGATCGTGAGCGATGTGCGGCCATACCGAACCTCATTGTGGGGGGAGGGTGATACGGGTGGGGGAGCCGAACGGGCTCGATGCTACGCAGAAAGATTGCTTTGGCCAATGGAACGCCGGACTGCTGAAACACCCCTGAACTGCGGGTATTTCAACAGCCCGGCTCCATAAGAGTCCCTTAGGGCCTGCTTAAGCAAAGCCTTCCAGGTGTGAGGCTGTCACCGTGGCTTCGGTGGCTTGGCTTCGGTGGCGCCGGTCAGGAGGTGAGGTAGCAGGACTTCGCGACACCGGGGAGTGGATCGCTGCCGAAGGCCGCGGTGGTGCAGGGCGTGCCGCTGGAGAACGACTTGTAGATGAATCGACCCCGTGCCCCGTACGCGACGGTCTGCGTTCCGCTGAAGCCGCACGTGCTGTTCTCGGCGGCACACGAACCGGCGTATCCGGGCGGACCGCCGGTGGCGGTGTAACAGGACTTCGACTCACCGGGGATGGGGTCGCCGAAGGTTGCGTCGGTGCACGCGGTGTTCCCGGTGGCCGTGACCTGCTTGAACGCGCCGAAGGCGCCGTACCTCACGGGCTGTCCCGCGGCGGCGGAGCAAGTGCCGTTCTGGGACGCGCACTGCGTCCAGCTGCCGGGCGGACCGCCCGCGGGTGGCAGGTAACAGGACTTGGCGACACCGTCGATGGGATCACCGAAGTGGGCGTTGGTGCAGGCGACGGAACCGTTGGTGACCTGGTAGGAGAAGGCGCCGTTGGCTCCGTACGCCACGTTGCGGTTGTAACCGGGGACCGAACAGTTGCTGCCCTCGGCGGCGCAGGCCGTGTACCCCGGAGGCCCGCCCGCGTCCGCCAGATAGCAGGACTTGACGAGGTTCGCGGCAGGATCGATGCCGAACGCGGCGTTGGTGCAGGCCGTACTGCCGTTCACCGTCCGGTAGGCGTACGATCCGGCCCCGTAGGCCACGACGCGTGTGCCGCTGAAGGAGCAGGTGCCGCCCTCGCCGGCGCACCGGGTGAAGCCCGCCCGCAGTTCACCGGTGCCCGGCACGTCGGGCGGCGCCGGGTTGCCCAGGCCGGTGGCGCTCACGCTGTAACTGCCCGGCGCGACACCGGTGAGGTAGACGTAGGTGTCGTCCTGGCTCGCACCGGTGATGCCCGAAGTGGGCGTGAACGAGCCGTTGTTCCACACCACGGCTCCGTTCACCGACACCGAGACGTTGCCGCCGCCGAACTTGGGGACACCGATCCGGCCGGTGGTGCCGGAGGGGCTGGTGAGCTGCGCCGAGTAGGTGCCGGCGCTCGCGTTGCGGGACCAGGACGCGTTCACGGCGCCTTGCGGCATCGTGATGCGGCCCTCGGCGCTGGTCAGGTCGCCGGGATGCGGGACGAACCGGTAGGCGCCGCTCGCCGACTCCGGTGCGGTGCCCAGCACGTCGAAGGTCAGCGTGGACGTCGGCGCGGACGACCAGCCGTGGGCCATGCTCATGAACGAACCGCCGTACGCCGGGCCGCCGTCGGCACTGATCCCCTCCCAGAACGTGCTGCTGGTACCGACAGGGCTGTCCAGCATGTGCCCCCAGGTACGGCGGATCTGCGCCAGGGCGCCGTAGTCGTCATTCGCGGTGAAGCGGGCGTTGAGCTCCATCCCGCCCGCGAAGGGAGACACATTGCCGCCCCACTCGGGGGTGGTCGGCCCGTACGCGCCCCAGCGAGCGCCCAGCGCGGTGACGATGCTCTTCGACTTCGCTGCGGTGTCGGTCAACCCGTACCAGACCGCAAGGGAGTTGCCGTCCTGCGGGTGCAGGGCGCTGGTGGGGTTGTCCCGGTACATCCCCGCCGACGCGTCCCACAGGACAGCGTTCGCGGCGGACTTGAGAGCGGCCGCCTTGCTGGTCCAGCTCGCGGCGAGCGCGCTGTCACCCTCCACCGTGGCCAGCGTGGCCCCGGACCTGAGGGTGGCGTACAGGAGCGCGTTGGCCGAGATGTTCTCGCCGCCCTGTCCGACGCGCGCCCAGTCCTGCGTACGGGTCACATTGAGCAGGTTGCTGCTGCCGATCTTGTTCGTGATGAAGGTCATCGCGCGCTTGTAGTTGGCCCACTCCGAGTCCAGCCAGGCGCGGTCGGCGGAGTAGGTGTAGTACGTGGCCGTGCCCAGCAGCGTCCACGTGTGGTACGTGTCCGAGCCGGTGAGGTTGAACGGCGGGCCGGACCAGGGGATTTCACCCGCCGATGACTGCGCGTTGTACATCGTGGTGAGCGCGTTGCGTGTGGAGACCAGGTCGTTGGTGGACGCGTACTGGGTCGGTACGGCGATCCCGAGGTCGCCGGGCCAGACCGTACGGTCGCGCTTCGCACCGTCCACCAGCACGCTGTCGCCGACGCCGACGGTGGCGCTGTTGTCCCAGGCCGACGACGGCGGCGGCCATGCCCGTCCCTGGTTCGAGGCGATGGTGTTGAGCTGCACGGTGTACGCACCCGCGAACCAGATGCGGTTCAGCAGATCGTCGCTGGAGTGGAAGTAGTTGGCGTAGTCGGCCGGGTTGGACTTTCCGGGAGCCGCCGTGAAGTTGAGGCTGACGCCCTTGAGGTCCACCCAGCCCGAGGTGTCCAGAAAGACCGTCAGATAGCGGAATCCGCCGCGCTGTTGGGCCGTGGGAACCGTGTACGAGCCGTTGGCGGGCGCCGAGCCGTACAGCGCTCCGTCCTCGCCGTCGCGGCCGCTGCTGCGGTCGCTGTTGTTCCCCACGTAGAGGGACGATTCGCTGAAGGCCAGGCCCACCCGCTGGCCGGAGTCGCTGGTGCTGCCGAACGATAACGTTGTCACCCCGCCGACCTCTTTGCCGAAGTCGAGGGTGATGGCCGACTGGGAACCGGAGATCCGCGTCGACTGTCCGCTCAGGACGTTCGTCGGATTCGCGACACTGCCCGAGGTGCGGTACACGGCGGTCGGCTTGACCGTCCGGGAGGTCGGCGAATAGTTCAGGGCAGCAAGTGCCGTTGGGGACACGGCTGTTGACGTCACTTCGCTGGACCCGGCCGACGCGGTCGAGGCGGCGGCCGTCGGGACGAGACCTGCGGTCAGCAGGGCTGTCAGGGCCGCGAAGCGGCCGGCAGTATGCCGGAAATCCTTGTGTCTGGAGTGCGTGAAGCGGCGGCGACGCATGGTTGCCTCCCGGGTTGGTACTGCCAGGTGGGGGAGAGGGTTCTCGGTTGATGCTCGGTTGGTGCGAAGGTCGAAGTGGATCGGGAATGAATCGATTCAATTCGATCGTCGCGGCAGGTGAAGCTCATTGCGCAAGGGATTGTGCGAGGCGGCTCGCCGAAGTTGCACCGATGATGGGGGGTCGTGAATGGGGTGTCAACCCGCTGCGTGTGTCACGTTTCAAGCCGGGAATGAATGCGTCTCACGTCATTGACAGGGACTTGCCAGGGCGGTTCACTGCCTCCGAGACAGGTATGGACCAGTGCTCGGTCCCGGCCGGCCCGTGAGGCCGTCAAGTGACCGACGCTGTGTGCTCGTTGGTGTCCCCATCCCCCCCAGGAGTGAGGCGAGATCGATGACGGACCTGCACAGAGACAACGTTGTCAGATGGCTGGTCGGACTGCTCCTCGTGACCGTGGTGGCCGCCGCGACACTGATCCCCCTGTCGACGCCCGCCTCCGCCGCCACCACCGTGTGCGCCCTGTACTGCGACACACGTGATCCCTCACTGGCCCGGCAGGACACCTTCCCCGTGCCCACCAAGGACCTCAACGGCCGTCAGCTGAAACTCCATGTCTCCGATGCCGACGACATGGCGTGGGCCAGCATCGACGGCGGCACGGCCGGTGACTCGGTCTGGATCGACCGGTCCTGGGACGGCGGGGCCACCTGGGACGGACTGCTGGGCAAGGCGAGCATCCCCAGTACGTGGACCGGCACCAGAACGCTGATGTACAACATCACCGACCCCAGCAACCACAAACGCGGTCTGGTCCGCGCCTGCGGCGACGCGAACGCGGTGAGCTGCACGAACTGGGTGTACCCGACCGTCTGCGACACGCTCTGCGACGGAACCGACCCCGGCCAGGCCGCCGGCGACGACCAGCCGGTGCCGTCGACCACCATCTACGGCCGCACGGTCCGGCTGCACGTCGACCAGAAGAACTCCATGGCCTGGGGCAGCATCGAGGGCGGCGGAGCCGGCGACGAGATCTGGCTCGACCGTTCCTGGAACGGCGGGACGAGCTGGCCGGACGGGTCCTCGCTCGGCCGCACCGGCACACCGTCCGGTTCCACCGCGACCCGCACCAAGATGTTCGCCACCCGCGACCCGCGCGGTCTCCTCTACGGCGGCGCGGTCCGCGCCTGCGGGCGGGAAGCCGGCCACAACGAGGGAAGTTGCACGGCCTGGGTCCGCCCCGCCCCGTCCAGGGGCCGTGCGGCTGCGGACGCGCTGATGGCGTCGTACGACCCGTACGAAGGCTGGTGGAAGAGCAGTTGGTGGAACTCCGCCGCCACCCTCACCGCCCTCATCGACTACGCCAAGACCTCCGGCACGCACGACTACGACTGGGTGATCGCGCGCACCTTCGACCAGAACAAGGGCACCTTCCCCGCGGGCGGGCGCAGTTCGGACGCGATCGAGGGCCACTTCATCAGCCGGGCCATCGACGACGCGGGCTGGTGGGCCATCGCCTGGCTGGACGCGTACGACTACACCGGGGACGCCCGCTACCTCGCCGAGGCCGTCACCATCGCGAACTACGTCCAGGGGTACTGGGACCCCAGCACCTGCGGCGGCGGCGTGTGGTGGGACCGCGAGCGCACGTACAAGAACGCGGTGACGAACGGGCAGTACCTCTGGCTGACCACGGCGCTGCACCAGCGCATCGCCGGCGACACCGTCTGGCTCCAGCGCGCCAAGACCGCCGCCGCCTGGTACAAGTCCAGCGGCATGATCAACTCCTCGGGACTGGTGAACGACGGACTGACCTCGTCCTGCGCCAACAACGGCAGCACCGTGTGGAGTTACAACCAGGGACTGGCCATCGGCGGGTTCCTCGAACTGTCGAAAGCGACCGGGGACACCTCGCTGCTCACCACCGCCCGCACCCTGGCCGATGCCGCGATGAGCAGCTCGCAACTCACCAGGAACGGTGTGCTCACCGAATCCTGCGACCTCGGCTCGGCGGCCTGCGACGACAACCAGAAACAGTTCAAGGGCATCTTCATGCGCCACTTCAACGACCTCGCCAAGGCCACCGGATCCACCGCCTACACGTCGTACATCCAGAAGCAGTCGGACACGATCTGGGCGAACGACCGCACCTCCCTCAACGCGCTCGGCGAACGCTGGGCCGGCGCCAGCCCCAACCAGACCGACTGGCGTACGCAGGCGAGCGCCCTCGGTGCCATCACCGCGGCGGGTGGCTGAACCTGCCTCGACCGGCCGCCGTGGTGCTCCGGCGCTGACTGCTCCGCCGTCCAACAGGGCGGCGGAGCAGTCGGCGATGAACGAGGAGTCGGGTCGGACAAGGATGCTGAGGCAGTCGTCAAGCTCGCCGCGGCCGACCTCGGAGCCGTCGGTGTCCTCACCTACTCGGTGAGGCTGGGTGTGAACGCGGCCAGCAGTCGGCGTCCTCGCGTACGTAGCGACAGGCGGTCGCGATCCTGACGCCGCCGCCGACGGTCAGGCGCGCGCAGTTGGCACTGCACCGCAGACGGGACGGGATGCGCGGGAGGCTGCGGCATCGCGAGCGGCAGCCGATCTCCGGCCGGTGCGCGGCCAGTTGATGGACGAGGTGGTGCATGTGCGCGCTGTGTCCACCAAGTGCTGCTTCGTCAGCGGCCACCAGTCCGAACAGCGCAAATTACCGGGAAGCTGGAAACAGGGCAATGTGATGCGCGACACCATTGACCAGCATGATCACCACACACATGATCCTCACAGCTTGTTGTAATGGAAAATTAAGGGGATGGGTGGGGCGTGTTTACGCGAAGACGGGGTCGCGGCTGGCGTCAAGCGGTGCGGAGTGGGGCAATAGCCGTCACGCTCCTGGGGGTTGGGGTTCCGGTGGTCGGGGTCGGGGTGACTCCGGCCCTCGCCGATGACGGGGCGGCCTCGGTAGCCGCTGACGGAACTCCGCAGTCGAAGGCGAGTGAGTTCGCGGCGGAGACCGGTGAGCGGGTGGCCGTGGACGCGGCGACCACTGAGTCGTCCCAGGTCTTCGCCAACCCGGACGGCACCTTCACGCAGGAGATGAACGCGGCTCCGGTCCGTGCCCGGAAGGACGACGGCACCTGGGCTCCCCTCGACACCACCCTCGTGCGCGAAGCCGACGGTTCTGTACGGGCGAAGAGCACCACGGCCGGTCTCACCTTCTCGGGCGGCGGCAGCGGGGACGGGCTGGTCACGCTGGAGGACGAGGGGCACGAGCTGCGGCTCGGCTGGCCCACCGCGCTCCCCGAGCCCCGGCTCGACGGCGACACCGCCACCTACGCCGGGGTCCTCCCGGACGTCGACCTGAAACTGACCGCGCTGAGCTCCGGCTACACCTCGGTGCTCGTGGTCAAGACCGCGGAGGCGGCCAAGAACCCGGCGCTCGCGACGATCAGGATGACCGTCTCCGGCGGCGGTCTGGACATCGCCCCGACGGCCGACGGCGGTTTCGTCGCGCGCGACGGCGACGGCACCCCGGTCTTCGACAGCCCGGCGGGGCGGATGTGGGACTCGGCCGGTGACACCCCGGCCACCGTCACCTCCACGGCCGGCATCACCACGCAACTCGCCCGCACGGCTTCGGCAGTGGCGGAGGGTGAGGGCGACCCGGAGACGACGGAAGCGGCTCCGCTGCCCGCCGCCAAGGGCGAGCCGGCCCCTTCAGAGGCCCCCGGCAGCGGTGACGCGGCCGCTGAGCTCCCGCTCAAGATCACCGGCACCACCCTGGAGATCACGCCCGACCCGGCCCTGCTGCACGGCGAGGACACCGTCTTCCCGCTCTACGTCGACCCGCCCACGAAGGGCATCTCCCTGGGCGACTGGACGGCTCTGGCCTCCAACGGCACCAAGTACTGGGAGTTCAGCGGGGACAAGGGCGTCGGACGCTGCTCCAACTACGCCGGCTACATCTGCGCCAGCAGCCCGTACACCCAGCGCATGTACTTCGAGTACCCGCTCTCGTCGATCCACGGCAAGAAGATCCTGGACGCGACGATGGAGGTGTACCAGGAGTGGACGTTCACCTGCGATCCGCACTGGTACGACCTGAGCCGCGTGGACAAGGGCATCTCCTCCAGCACCACCTGGTCGTCCCGCCCCACGGCTGTGGACTTGATGGGTGATCGCAACGTGGCCTACGGGCGGGGTGGCCTGTGCACCCCGTCGCAGCCGGCGAACTGGGTGCGCTTCAGCGACAACGTGGACGAGGAGACGAACGAGAACCTGACGACGACCCTCGCGTCCTACGCCGCGAACAAGGAGTCGCAGATCACCTTCTCGCTGACCGCGCACGACGAGTCCGACGCCGCCGCCTGGGCGCGGTTCCGCAACGACGCCAAGCTCTCGGTCACCTACGTCTCCTATCCGGGCAAGCCGACCTCGTACGGCGTCAGGCAGGGCACCACCGGGCGGGCCTGCAACACCTCCACGCTGCCCTTCGCCACCAGTGACACCACGCCGAAGATGCTGGCCACGGTGCAGTCGGCGGACGGGAGCCAGGCCCAGCTGCGCGCCATGTTCGAGGTGTGGAAGGCCGACGGCTCCAGCCGCACCTGGTACGCGGCCTCTCCGGACGGCGCCTGGGTGGCCGACAACGCCGCTCGCGACGCGTCCTCCAGCGCACTGCCGGCGCAGACGGACTACCGGATGCGGGTCAAGACGCAGGCGTACTACATGACGGACCGGGGCGTCACCGGTGTGCTGGACTCGTCCTGGTCGTCCTGGTGCTACTTCCGCGTAGACACTGATTCACCACCGCCTCCGGTGGTGACCAGCGCGGACGGCGTCTACAAGCCGGCCGAGACCGATCCGGCCGCGGGCGGGGTGGGCACGCCGGGCAGGTTCACCTTCACGCCCGCGGACACCAACCCCGCCACGGCCGGCATCCAGTCGGACGTCGTCAGCTACAAGTGGAAGCTGAACAGCGGCGCGGTCTCCGCCCCGATCACCGTCGCCAAGGGAACGGCCACCACCCAGACGATCACGCCGAACCAGGCCGGTGAGAACACCATCCAGGTCTGGGGCTTCGACGCGGCCGGCCACAGCTCACTCACCGGCTACTACAGCTTCCTGGTGCTGGGCGCCGAGAAGCCCTCGGGGATCTGGCACCTGGACAACGCCCTCACCGACGCCACCACAGCGACCCAGCACCCGCTGACCTCCTCGGGGGCTACGTGGGACACCCTGGCCCGCAACGGCTCCGGCGCGGCGAAGTTCAACGGCACGACCGCGTACCTCTCCACCTCCGGCGCGGTACTGGACACCACCAAGTCCTTCACCGTCTCGGCCTGGGCGCGTCTGGAGAAGAAGGACGTCAACTACACCGTCCTGTCCCAGGCGGGTACGAACGCCTCGGGGTTCCAGCTGTACTACTCGACGGCCTACAACGCCTGGATCTTCAACCGCCACCAGACGGACGTCGTCAGTCCGGCGATCACTCGCTCGATCGGCACCAAGCCGCCGGTCCTGAACGTCTGGACCCACCTGGCGGGCGTCTACGACGCTGCGTCGCAGACACTCCAGCTCTACGTCAACGGCGTCCCGCAGGGGGATCCGGTGCCGTTCACCGTCACCCCGTGGAAGGCCTCCGGAGGTCTGCAGGTCGGAAGGCTGTGGCACGGCGCGACCGGCAAGGAGAACTTCGCCGGCACCGTCGACGAGGTGCGGGTCTGGTCCCGCGCACTCGCGGACACCGAAGTGGCCCACGACGCCTGGCTGGAGGACGAGGACCTCAGTGACGGCACCGCCGGCGACCCGGTCCCGGCGCTCGTCGCCAAGTGGGACGCCACGGACATGGCCAACGCGACCGGCACCACGGTGAAGGACACCAGCGGCTTCGGCCGGAACCTCACCCTCAACGGGGCCGCACTCACCCAGTTCACCACCGGCGACCCGGACATCGGCGAAGAGGTCACCACCACGCAGGCGATGACCCTGAACGGCACCAGCGCGTACGCCACCGCAACCGGCCCGGTTGTCGACGACTCCGGTTCCTTCACCGCGACCGCCTGGGTGACGCTGGATCCCGCCAAGCTCGCCGACACCAGCAAGTCGTACGCGGTGCAGGTGTTCGGCCAGTCGGGGACGAGTCAGTCGTCCTGGGGCGTCTGGTACGAGCAGCCGGCAGGCAGCACCCAGGGACGGTGGACGTTCGGCCGCCCCGACAAGGACGGCACCGGAGCGGTCTGGACCGAGAGTGAGTCCACCGCCTCGACCACGGCCCAGCTGGGCGTCCCGGTCATGCTGTCGGTCGTCTATGACGCTCAGGCCGAAGCCGACCCTGATGACACTTCCAAGCTCGGCGGGCTCAAGCTCTACGTCGACAGCGCTCTGATGGGTGACGAGGACGGTGTGCCGTACTCCGTCCCCTGGCAGGGCGGCGGAGTGTTCGAGATCGGCCGGGCGAAGATCAACGGCGTTGCCGCGCGCTACTTCCCCGGGAAGATCGACAGCGTTCGCGTCTGGGCCGGAGCCACGTCCACCGACGCCATCGCCAACCGGCGCAACACCGAGCAGCAGTAGGAGCGGGCGGGACAGGGCGGGCCTCTTGCCCGCCCTGTCCCGCCCTGCCTTCTTCTGCTCTGTCTCGTTCTGCTCGCAACCTTCCGCGCGTCTTGGCCCAGGCGGTATCGAAATCCGGCGTTCTCGGGCGCCGACGCCGACGCCCGACCGCTTCCTGCCCATTTCCATTTCCGAAAACGGGAAATCACCGTGTCTTCAACACCCTTCCGCACACGCTTGCCAGGAGCGGTCATACGCCGCTGGCTTGCCCGTGGCGCGCTCGTCGCCTCCCTCTCCCTCCTGCCACAAGTCGTGGTTCCCTCGGGCTATGACTTCGCCGCGCAGGCTCAGTCCCAGGCTGCCCGGAAGCCGCTGGAGGACCGGCCCGACGCGAAGACCGACAAGGTGGGCGTGCTCAAGCCCGGCACGTCCAAGGCCCCGAAGGACAAAGCTGCACCGGCGTCCCGCGAAACCAGTGAGCGGCTGAAGAAGGCCTCCTGGCCCAAGGCAGGAAAGGCCACCGCCGAGGTCGCGTCGACCGGTACGGCCGCCGTCACGGTCGGTGGGCTCGGCCTGGCCCTGGCACAGGAGCCCGCCGCCTCGGCAGCCAAGTCGGCGAAGACCAAGACAGCGACGAAGGCCACCGGCCCGGCCGAGAAGGTGGCGCTCAGCCTCCACTCCCAGTCGGCCGCGAAGAACGCGGGCGTCAACGGCGTCCTGCTCACCGTCGACCCGGCGGCAGCCGTGTCCGGCAAGGGCGACACCGACAAGCTCCGGGTCTCCCTGGACTACTCCTCCTTCAACGACGTCTACGGCGGCAACTTCGGCCCCCGTCTGAGCCTGGTGACGCTCCCGGCCTGCGCGCTGACCACCCCGGAGAAGAAGTCCTGCCGCACCCAGGCCCCGGTCGAGGGGGCGGACAACGACGCGGAGTCCCAGACGCTCACCGGCACCCTCTCCGCCCGCACCCTCACATCCGGTACCCCCATGTTGCTGGCGGCGGCGGCCGACAGTTCGGGCGGCGGGGGCGACTACGGCGCCACCCCGCTGTCCCCGACCGCGACGTGGGAGGCCGGCGGCAGCACGGGCGACTTCACCTGGAACTACCCGTTGCGGGTCCCTCCGGCCACAGCCGGCCCGTCCCCGAACCTGTCCATCTCCTACAGCTCCGGTTCGGTGGACGGCCGTACGGCCGGTGAGAACAACCAGACCTCGGTGATCGGCGAAGGCTTCTCGATGACCGAGTCCTACATCGAGCGCAAGTACGCCTCGTGCAAGGACGACGGCCAGACCGGCAAGGGCGACCAGTGCTGGAAGTACGCCAACGCCACGCTCGTCCTCAACGGCAAGGCCGTGGAACTCGTCAACACCTGTGCGGACAAGGCCGCATGTGACACCGCCGCGCTGTCGCAGGCGTCCGGCGGGTCGTGGAAGGTGAAGAACGAGGATGGCTCCCGCGTCGAGCACCTGACCGGTGCCACCGGCAACGGCGACGACAACACCGAGTACTGGAAGGTCACGGACGCCTCCGGCACCCAGTACATCTTCGGCAAGCACCGGATGCCCGGCTGGAGCGACAAGGGCACCACCGACACCGCCGACGACGACCCGGTCACCAACTCCGTATGGACCGCCCCCGTCTTCGGCGACGACTCCGGGGAGCCCTGCTACAAGTCCACCGGCTTCGCGGACTCCTTCTGCTCCCAGGCCTGGCGCTGGAACCTGGACTACGTCGTGGACACCCACGGCAACGCCTCGACCTACTGGTACGGCAAGGAGACGAACTACTACTCCAAGAACGCCGACACCACCGTCAACGGCACCGGCTACACCCGTGGCGGCTACCTCAACCGCATCGACTACGGCCTGCGCAGCGACCTGATCTACACCAAGCCCGCCGCCCAGCAGGTCCGCTTCACCTACGCCGAGCGCTGCGTCGTCTCGGGCGGCTGCTCCAGCCTGACGGCGGACACCAAGGCCAACTGGCCCGACGTGCCCTTCGACATGATCTGCGCGTCCGGCACCAAATGCACCACCCAGATCGGCCCGGCCTTCTTCACCCGCAAGCGCCTCACCGACATCACCACCTCGGTGTGGACCGGCACCGGCACCACCCAGCGGGACGTCGACACCTGGCACCTGGACCAGAGCTTCCCCGACACCGGCGACGCCTCCTCGGCAAGCCTGTGGCTGAAGTCCATCCAGAACACCGGCAAGGCCAACACCACCGCGGCCGCCACACCGCCAGTCGTCTTCGGCGGCATCCAGCTGTCCAACCACGTCGAGGGCAGCGGCCCGGACACCCTGCGCTACATCAAGTGGCGGGTGCGCACCATCAAGTCCGAGACCGGCTCGACCCTCACGGTCAACTACTCCGACCCCGACTGCATCTGGGGCTCCAGCATGCCGGCGGACATCGACAAGAACATCCGCCGCTGCTACCCGGTGAAGTGGTCCCAGTCCGGGGCGACCCCGGTCACCGACTGGTTCCACAAGTACGTGGTCACCTCCACCTTCCAGGACGACCCCTACGGACACGGCGACACCGGTGAGAAGTACTACGACTACCAAGACGCCGGCTGGGCCTACGCCGACGACGAGGGCCTGACCAAGGCCTCCAACCGCACCTGGTCGCAGTGGCGCGGCTACGGCAAGGTCGTGGAGACCTCCGGCGACTCCGAGGGCCCGAGCTCCAAGAAGTCCACCCTCTACATGCGCGGATTGAACGGCGAGAAGGAACTCGACGGCACGGCCCGGGTGGAGAAGGTCACCGACTCCACCGGTACCGCGATCGACGACTCCCGCCAGTTGTCCGGCTTCGTCCGCGAGACCATCGTCTACAACGGCACGGACGAGGTCAGCGGCACCATCAACACGCCCTGGGCGTACCGGACCGGCAGCCACACCTACGCCTGGGGCAACACCGAGTCCTGGATCGTCCAGGCCGGTGAGACCGTCACCCGATCCAAGACGTCCACCGGCAGCCGCACGGTCAAACAGAAGACCACGTACGACACCACGTACGGCATGCCGTTGACCGTCGAGGACAGCGGCGACACCGCCAAGGCCGGCGACGAGACCTGCACCCGCACCAGCTACGCCCGCAACACGACGGACTGGCTGGTGAACAAGGTCAGCCGTGTCGAGGTCCACTCCGTCGGCTGCACGGCCATTCCGACGGTCCCCGGCGACGTCATCTCCGACGCCACCACGGCCTATGACAGCCAGGCGGTCGGCGCGGCGCCCACCAAGGGCGACATCACCGCCACCTACCGGGTCGCGAGCTACGACCCGGTGACCAAGGCACCCGTCTACCAGCAGGTCTCCGGTGCCACCTTCGACAAGCTGGGCCGCCCGCTCACCGAGACCAACGCCCTGGGCCGCACGGTCAGGACGACCTACGTCCCCGACGACACCGGATACGGTCCGCTGACGTCGAAGACCTCCACCGACCCCAAGTTGTACTCCTCCACCACCGAGGTGGACCCGGCATGGGGCACGGCCACCAAAACCACCGACGCCAACGGCAATGTCACCGAGTGGTCCCTGGACGCGCTCGGCCGTGTGCGCTCGGTCTGGAAGCCGGACCGCTCCCGCGCGCTCGGCGACGCGGCCACCCTCGTCTACGCGTACAGCATCAACAACGACAAGGAGACCTCGGTCCGCACCGACGCCCTCAAGGCCGACGGACAGACCTACAACAGCTCCTACGAGATCTTCGACTCGCTCCTGCGCTCCCGCCAGCAGCAGGTCCCCGCTCCGAACGGCGGCCGGGTGATCTCCGAGACGCTGTACGACGACCGGGGCCTGGCCTACATCGCCAACGAGCAGGTTCACGACAACCTCGCCCCGTCGGGCACCCTGGCCAACACCTTCCCGGGCTCCGTGCCCGCCTCCACCGAGACGGTCTACGACGCCGCCGGCCGCGCCACCGAGTCGATCTTCCGGGTCTACGACCAGGAGAAGTGGCGCACCAAGACCGGCTACCAGGGCGACCGCACCGCCGTCACCGCCGCAGCGGGCGGCACCGGCACCCTGAGCATCACCGACGCCCGCGGCCGGATCACCGAGCGCCGTGAGTACGGCGGCCCCGTCCCGACCGGCACCGACTACACCCGCACCCTCTTCGAGCACGACCCATCCGGCCGGCTGACGAAGATGACGGGTCCGGACAACGCCGTCTGGTCGTACGGCTACGACCTGCGCGGCCGCAAGACCACTTCCACCGACCCCGACAAGGGCACCGTCACCACCACCTACAACGACGGCGACCAGCCGCTGACCACCACCACGACCCTGGAGCAGGTCACCCGCACACTGATCACCGACTACGACGAGCTCGGTCGCAAGATCGGCACCTGGGACGGCGTGAAGGACAACGCCCACCAGCTCACCAAGTTCACCTACGACTCCCTCGCCAAGGGACAGGTGACCGCGGCCATCCGGTACGTCGGCGGCACCACCGGCAAGATCTACTCCCAGGTCGTCACCGGCTACGACAGCCTCGGCCGCCCCAAGGGCACCAAGACCGTCATCGCCGCCAGTGACGCCCTGGTCGCGGACGGCGGCGCACCGCAGACGTTCACCACCTCCACCGCCTACAACATGGACGGCACCGTCCAGTCGACCTCGATGCCCGCGGTGGCCGGCCTGCCCGCCGAGGCCGTGGCCAACAGCTACAACGGCCTCGGCATGCTCACCGGCACCGACGGCATGACCGACTACGTCCAGAACATCGGCTACTCCCCGTACGGCGAGATCGAGGAGACCCGCCTGGGCACCTCCACCGGCGCCAAGCAGCTCCAGATCCTCAACCGCTACGAGGACGGCACCCGCCGCCTGTCCAACATGCACACGGTCGATCAGACCAACACCGGCTACACCAGCGACGTCGACTACGTCTACGACGCCACCGGCAACGTCAAGTCGGTCACGGACAAGGCCAACGGCAAGGACACGCAGTGCTTCGCCTACGACGGCTACCGCCGCCTGACCGAGGCTTGGACCCCGTCGTCCAACGACTGCACCACCACCCGCTCGGCGGCCGCGCTCGGCGGTCCGGCCCCGTACTGGACCAGCTGGTCCTACAAGCCCGGCGGCCTGCGCGACACCCAGGTCGAGCACGCAACCAGTAACACCACGACGGCCTACGGCTACCCGGCCGTCAACGCCACCGGCGGCGGCCAGCCGCACAGCCTGACCTCACTCACGGTCAACGGCGGCACGGCCAAGTCCCTGACGTACGACGAGCAGGGGAACACCACCAAGCGGTACGGCACCACCGGTGTCGCGCAGAGCCTCACCTGGGACATCGAGGGAGAGCTCGTCCGCCTCACGGAGGGCGCAAAGACCACCGACTACCTGTACGACGCCAACGGCGATCTCCTGATCCGCCGCGGCCCCGGCAAGACCGTCCTCTACCTGGCCGGTCAGGAACTCCACTACGACACGGGGGCCAAGAAGTTCACCGCCCAGCGCTACTACGCGGCCGGTGACGTCACCGCCGTGCGCACGGAGACCAGCCTGACCTGGATGATCGACGACCACCACGGCACCGCCTCGATGGCCGTCGACGCCACCAGCCAGGCCATCACCCGCCGCTACACCAAGCCGTTCGGCGAGACCCGCGGCGCGACACCCTCACTGTGGCCCGACGACAAGGGCTTCCTCGGCAAGCCCGTCGACTCCGGCACCGGCCTGGTCCACGTCGGTGCCCGTGAGTACGACCCGACCACCGGACGGTTCCTCTCGGTCGACCCGGTCCTGGTCCCCCAGGACCACGAGTCCATGAACGGCTACGCCTACGCCAACAACACCCCCGTCACCAAGGCCGACCCGACCGGTCTGCGGCCCATCACGGACTGCGAGCGCGGGTGCAGCGACGGCAAGGGCGGCACGTACCGCGACTACATGACGATGGGCCCGAACGGAACGTGGGTCTACCAGTCCAGTCGGAACTACACGACCAAGGTCCCTGGCACGTCCAACACCTACATCAGTGCCACGGTGACCACCCGCGCGGGCCGGACGACCTCCGTCGACGTCACCGTCTTCAAGAAGCCGACCTTCAAGAAGGGGCCGAACCCCGAACCGGAGCGCAAGGAGGGTAAGAAGAGCAAGGTCATGGACCTCTCCGCCCAAGAACTGGTCATGCTGTGGGCGAAGGGCGGACCATCCGATGTCACCCTGCCCCCGGACGGCGAGTTCGTCCGGCAACTGCGCACGGAGGACCACTTCAGGTCCTTCATCCGCAAGATGCAGGGCTTGATCAAGGATGGCGTGTACACGGCTAAGGGATCGTTCGACAAGTCGCACGCCGACCGCACCGACAGCGAGAAGATCTGGGAAGGCCTCACGGACATCACCGGCTTCCTCACCGAGGGCATCTACGGAGCCAGCCCCGCGAGCATGGCGCTCGGGTCCTACAACCTCGACTACGAGCTGCTCGGGGTGGCCTGCGAGCCGCCCAGGACCGACTCGGAGTGGGACCACGGAGCCCTGGTCGGCCAGGCGAAGGTGTCGATCTCCAACACCATGTCAGTAGCCTCGGCGACACGCAGCCTCTCGGACGACGGGTACAAGAACGGCAGCTCCAACCCGGCCATGAAGGCCGGCTCGGACGTCGCGAAGCAGATCTGGCCC
The DNA here is from genome assembly GCF_026343635.1 of Streptomyces sp. NBC_00038. NCBI lineage: Bacteria > Bacillati > Actinomycetota > Actinomycetes > Kitasatosporales > Streptomycetaceae > Streptomyces > Streptomyces sp. NBC_00038. The sequence continues at coordinate 284,384 of NZ_JAPELQ010000002.1, read as the reverse complement.
GACGGCCAGACGGACATCACCGTGAAGATCAACTGGATCGAGGAAATCTATGTGCCGAACTAGGAGAGGCAGACGGGCCCTTTTCGGCGCCGCCATCTCCGCCGTCCTCGTCACGGGAATGTCCGCCTGCGAGAAGGAAGAAACCCTCCCCGTTCCCACGGAAGGCCAGATCGTCGGCTCCTGGAGCAACCCCGGAGGCGACTGGATCACCTTCGAGAAGGGCGGGACGGGCACCATCTCGGCAGGAGCCCAGCTCCAGCTGAGCAGCCTGATGGAGAAGTCCGACACCAAGCCGGAATGCCCGTTCTCCTGGGGCGTCGACACCGTGCCCGCGGGAGGCAGCAAGTGGATCTCCGTCACCTTCGCGGCGGGGCAGTGCGGATCGGCTCCGGGTGAGTTCGGCCTGTACTACTACGAGGCGGATTCCGGAGCGCTTCGGCTGTCCCCGGCTGTGGAGTTCCCGAAGCCCGACGAGATCTACGCCCGCTCCAAGGCGACCGCGTAGCGAATGATCGGGGGTCACCGGTCCCCGGTGACCCCCACTCCATCGGCGGGGAGACGACTTTCCGTCTCCCCGCCGAAACGTCCCTCACACCGAAACCCTCCCGGCCCCGGACGCCCCTCCCGGTCAAAAGGACACGCAACTCACCCAGGCCACGACCAGGGCGAGAGGCTGGCCACGGCCGGAGCCACGTTGCCGGTGCGCACGCCTTCTGCCACCCATCGCCGTCCGGCAAGGCAGCGCAGGCCCAGCGTCGCGCTGATATCGGAGTGCGAAGTGGCTCGGGAGTGTCACTGTCGCTTCCGTGACCTTGAGTGGGCAACAGGCGCGGCCCGTCAGCCGATCCTGCGGCAGGTAGGGCGCCGCGAGCCAAAGCGGCCAGCAGGCCAGTACGCAGCACCGAGGATTCACCCGCACCAGACGGAGCGACCACGATCAACGGGCCGCCCGTCGCCATACGTTCGTCCAGGCGTACCAGCAGACTTGCCGCAACTGCGTCCCTGCCGAAGAACCAACGAGCCTGCTCTGCACGGAATGAAGCCAGCCCTGGGTAAGGGCATTCATCCGCCTCCGAGGTGGAGACCGCCGTGGCCCGGCGGGATCGGCGCCATCTGCAGGATCCTTCCGCCAACGCCTCGACTTCAGCATCAGCATCCCCAGATCATCCGCAGGGGCGTCCAACCGTGGTCCCTGCCCAGCAACCTCAACGCCGAGGCTTACCGTGACGCCCATGACGCGTCCGAGCCCCAGCCCGGTCCACGACCGCTATGCCGCCCGAATCGTCGACCAGACCGCCCAGTTGACCTCGGCCGTCGAAGGCGCGGACGCCACGGCGCCCGTACCCGGCTGGACCCTCGCCCACCTGCTGCGCCACGTCGGCGGCGCGCACCGCTGGGCCGAGACGGTCGTACGGACCCAGGCCACCGAGCCCGTCTCGGACGAGCAGGTCAACGACGTCACGCCCGACGCGGACGACGACCTGGCCGCGCTGGCCGCCTGGCTCACGGAAGGAGCCGCCCTGCTCGCGGACACGCTCCGGGCGACGGGCCCGGACGTCCCGGTGTGGACAGTGGCCCCGGGTGGCACCCCGCACTTCTGGGCGCGCCGAATGACGTACGAAACCGTCGTGCACCGCTTCGACGCGACCGCCGCGGTCGGCGGGACGTTCATCCTCGATGCGGACGTTGCCCTCGACGGCCTCGACGAGTGGGTTGAGTTCAGCACCCTTCCGCAGGCCTACGAGTCGGATTCAGCGCGGCACGAACTCCTCGGCCCCGACCGCACCCTCTACATCCACGCCACCGACGCCCCCGAGGCGACGGGGGAGTGGCTGATCGACATCACGGACGAGCCCATGATTGCGTCAGTGGGTTGAGCGGGTCGAGTGGGTTTCATTGCGATGCCTGCTCGGCAGCTTCTCCCAGAAGCGCGTGTGCTGAGTCCGCGTCCGCAGGTTGAAGATCAAGTCAGTCCTCGGGGTTCTGGCCGCGTGTTCCTGCTGTCGCGTCGTTGTTCCGTTGGATGTCGGCGTTCCAGCTGGCCAGGAGGCGGATCGCGTCGGCTTCGGGGGTGCCGGGTTGGGGGGTGTAGACGTTGAGGATCTGGCTGGAGACGGCGTCGACGCGGAGGTTCTCGTAGGGCAGTGTGACCTCGCCGATGAGCGGATGCCGGAAGGTCTTCGTGCCGGCTCGTTGGGCTCGTACGTCGTTGGTCGCCCAGCGCGTCCGGAATTCGGCGCTGCGGGTCGCGAGTTGTCCGATCAGTTCGGTCAGGTCGGGGTCGTCGGGGTGGCGGCCGGCCTCGATTCGCAGCATCGCCACGGTGTCCGCCGCGATCCGGTCCCACTCGGGGAACAGGTCCCGGGCCCTGGGCTCGTCGAGGAACAGGAAGCGAGCGCTGTTCGTCCGTCCGGGCAGGTCGTACATGGGTGCGAGGAGTGCGCGCCCCAGTGCGTTGACCGCGAGGATGTCGAACCGGCCGTTGAAGACCACTGCGGGTAGGTGGTCCATGGAGTCCAGCAGCACTCGGATTCCGGGGGTGACCAGGTCCTTCGCCGCGCCGCGGCTTCGCTTGCGGGCCGCGGGGGTCAGAGCGGCGAGCAGTCGGTCGAGGTGAGCGCGTTCGTCGTCGTCCAGACGCAGGACGTTGGCGACGGCGTCGACGACTCCGGCGGAGGGCCCGGTTGCCTGGCCGCGTTCGAGCCGTACGTAGTACTCCGGGCTGACCCCGGCGAGCAACGCGACCTCCTCCCTGCGTAGACCTTTCACGCGACGGCGGGTGCCCTGCGGAGGAAGCCCGACATCGGTTGGGGTGACCCGGGCGCGGCGGGTGGTGAGGAACTCGCGGACCGCCGCCCGCGCGGCCTCCTTCTCGTCCATGAGATCAAGGATAGGCCCGGCCCCCATCCCGCAAGGGGGCCCTGTGAGTACCCCTTTTCGCAGTGGCTGTCGGGATGTCGTGAACCGATGTTGGCTGGATGTCGGCGAGATCGACATCGACGCCCGATGCCGCGGACGCCGACCCTCGCTGCTTCCCACTGATGCGCCTTCCTACGACACTCTCGACGAGAAACGAGTTCTCTCATGCAGCACGCCACGCTTGGGAACCTGCGGGTTTCCCGGATCGGCCTGGGTGCCATGTCCATGGCCGGCACCCTCCTCTCCGGCGGCGGCCTGGACGACGCCGAATCCATCCGCGCCATCCATCGCGCGCTCGACCTCGGCGTCACCCATATCGACACCGCCGAAAGCTACGGCCCGTACCACAGTGAGGAGATCGTCGGTCAGGCGCTGGAGGGTCGGCGCGACCAGGTCGTCCTCGCCACGAAGTTCGGCATCCTGTCCCATGCCGGGGACGGAACCGGCCTGTTCGACAGCAGTCCGGCCAACATCCGCACCGCCGTCGAGGGCTCGCTGAAGCGCCTGCGCACCGACCGGATCGACCTCTACTACCAGCACCGGGTCGACCAGAACACCCCCATCGAGGAGACCATCGGCACCGTGGCCGAGCTGGTCGCCGAAGGCAAGGTCCTGCACATCGGCCTGTCCGAGGCCTCTACGGACACGATCCGCCGCGCCCACGCCGTGCACCCGATCTCCGCGTTGCAGACCGAGTACTCCCTGTGGACCCGTGACGTCGAGGACGAACTGCTGCCCCTGCTACGCGAGTTGGGCATCGGTCTCGTCCCCTACGCGCCCCTCGGGCACGGGTTCCTGACCGGCCAGATCCGCACGCCGGACGACATCCCCGACGGCGACTGGCGCAAGACCAATCCGCGCTTCATCGGCGATGCCTTCTACCAGAACCTGCAGCTCGTGGACGAAGTACGGAACATCGCAGCCGAGGTCAGTGCCACACCGGCCCAGATCGCGCTGGCCTGGCTGGTGGCCCAGGGCGGGGACATCGCCCCGATCCCCGGCAGCCGGCGAGTCGCTCGCGTCGAGGAGAACACCGCCGCCGACGGCATCGTCCTGACCGCCGACCAGTTGCAGCGGCTCGACACCCTCACGCCGGCCACCGGCGCCCGACACGACGACTTCAACGAGTCCACGATCGACCGCTGAACCCAGCATCAGTGCGTGTGCCGCAACCAGCCCGGCCACCGAACCCCAACGAGATTCTCGACGCCCGAGAGCCTCCGCCTCAGAGGAGCAACGCCATGTCCGCAGCCACATCACTGACCGAGCAGAACCGCGCGATCGTCGAAGGCATGTTCGCGGCGGCGAACCGCGGCGACGTCGAGGGAGTCTTTTTCTTTCTCTCCGAGGACGTCGCGGTCATCGAGCCGGTGTTCCTGCCCTTCGGGAAGGCCTACCACGGCAAGGACGAATTCCTCGGCCTCGCCCAGGTCCTGCCGAACTACATCGAGGTCTCCTCGATCACGGTGCACTACACCATCGCCGACGGCGACCGCGTCGCGGCGTGCGTCGGCATCAAGGACGTCACGACCGGAGAGCTGACCCACTTCATCGAGCAGTTCACCCTCAAGGACGGCAAGATCGTCGAGAACCGGGTGTTCTACCACAACGTCGGCTCCATGCTCGAAAAGCCCAGGGTCGTATAGCGCGCGCACTCGAACTCGCTGATCGCCCCGCAACGTTCCTCACCCAGTAGAGGAACTCGCCGCCGCCTGCGGGGATGCCGCGAACGCCGACCCTCGCCCTGCCTCTGACGCACGGTCCTTCAACACTCTCGACGAGAAATGAGTTCTCCGATGCAGCACGTCATGCCGGGGAGCCTGCGGGTTTCCCCGATCGGCCCGAACACCATGTCCCTGGCCGACACTTGCACCTCCGGCGGCGGCCTGGACGACGCCGAATCCATCCGCAGCGAGGAGGGCGGCGCATGAGCGAGCAGCGAGCTGTCCAGCACTGGATCGACGGCGCCGAGGTCGTCGGCGGACGGAGCGAGCGCATCGAGGTCGTGAACCCGGCCACCGCCACCGTGATCGCCGACGCGCCGGCGGGTACGGCGGCCGACGTCGACCGGGCCGTCGCGGCCGCGCAGCGCGCGCTCCCGGAGTGGTCGGCGGTGCCGGCCAGTGAGCGGGCCGCCGCGATCGCCCGGATCGCCGACGGCATCAAGGGCGCCATCGACGACTTCGCCGCCACCGTCACCTCCGAGATGGGTTCGCCGATCTCGTACGCCGAGGTCGTGCAGGCCGGGCTGCCACACCAGGTTGCGAGCAGCTTCGCCGCGGTGGCCGACGGCTTCGCCTGGGAGGAGGAACTGGGCAACGCGCTGCTCGTGCGCGAGCCGATCGGTGTGGTCGGTGCGATCACGCCGTGGAACGCCCCCCTCTATCAGACCGTCGCGAAGGTCGCGCCGACGTTGCTCGCCGGTTGCACGGTGGTGCTCAAGCCCAGCGTGCTCACCCCGCTCACCGCCGCCCTGTTCGCCGAGGTGACCGCGGCCGCGGGGGTCCCGGCGGGCGTCCTCAACGTCGTGTACGGCGCCGGGTCGGTGATCGGCGAAGCGATCTCCGGCCACCAGGGCATCGACATGGTGTCGTTCACCGGATCCACCGGCGCCGGCAAGCGGGTGTCGATCGGTGCGGCGGCACCGTGAAGCGGGTGGCGCTGGAGCTGGGTGGCAAGTCGGCCAACGTCATCCTCGACGACGCCGACCTGCAGAACGCCGTCGACCTCGGCCTCGAGTACGCCTGGATGAACAGCGGCCAGACCTGCGCCGCGTGGACGCGGATGCTGGTGCCCGCGAGCCGGCACGACGAGATCGTCGAGCTCGCGGTGGCCGCCGCCGGTTCCTACGGCGTGGGCGACCCGACCGACCCGGCCACCCGGATCGGCCCGATGTCCTCGGCCGCCCAGCAGAGGCGGGTGTCCGGCTACATCGATCGCGGCATCGCCGACGGGGCCACGGTCGCGTTCGGCGGCGCCGGCCCGGTCGAGGGCCTCGAACGCGGCGCCTACGTCCGCCCGACGATCTTCGCCAACGTCGCGCCCGACGCCGTCATCGCCCAGGAGGAGATCTTCGGCCCGGTGCTCTCGGTGATCCCCTACGCCGACGAGGCCGAGGCCGTCGCCATTGCCAACAACTCCGTCTACGGCCTGGGCGGCAGCGTGTTCGGCGAGCCGGACCACGCGCTGGCCGTGGCGAAGCGCATGCGCACCGGCCAAGTCATCGTCAACGGCGGGGAGTTCAATCTGACCGCGCCGTTCGGCGGATACAAGCAGAGCGGCAACGGCCGGGAGCTGGGCCGGTTCGGGCTGGAGGAGTTCCTCGAGGTCAAGGCCATCCACCGCTAGGAAGGTGCCGGGTGGCCCGGCTCACGTGCGCGCCGGGAAGCCTTGCAACCACAGGGTGCCTTGCCGTTCCAGCAGTTCACGAAGCCGACCTGGTTGAAGGTGAGTTGCGGCGTGATCGTCATGTACCTGCACCGTCATGGCACACCATCGATCGCGCGTTGTCGGAGCCGAGGACGGGACGTCTTGCTGTGTGGGGAGGCAGGCGGACGCGGGCGGCGGATCCGGGTGGCGGCCTCCGGCACGAATGGCACCGACGGACACCCGTACGACCTACGTGCAAGTGATGGAATAGGGGTGCCTCGGTGCTTCGCGTCCCGGCATGCGGCCATGCGGCCATGCGTGTGCGGATCGAGATCCGGGCGATCCGTAAGTCGCGACCGGAAGTCCCGTACCCCAGCGGCTCGTTGGGCCGCGTGATCGGAGAGCGTCGAATGCCGAGTGGACTCATCGCGCTGGCACTCGGCGGGTTCGGTATCGGTCTGACCGAGTTCCTGATCGCCGGGCTGCTGCCGCAGGTGGCGTCGAGTTTCGGGGTGTCCGAGGCGGCCGCCGGTCGGCTGATCTCCGGGTATGCGTTGAGTGTTGCGATCGGGGCGATCGCGCTGACCGCGGCAACGGCACGGCTGCCCCGTAAGGCGATCCTGGTCGGCCTGGTGGCGTTGTTCGTCATCGGCAATCTGTTGTCCGCTCTCGCGCAGAGCTATTCGGTGATGATGCTCGGCCGGATCGTCGCGGCGTTGTGCCACGGTTCGTTCTTCGGTATCGGCTCGCTGGTCGCGCGCAGTCTGGTCGCGCCGGAGAAGAAGTCCCGCGCGGTGGCGGTCATGTTCGCTGGCCTAACGCTTGCGAACGTGCTGGGAGTGCCGTTCGGTGCGCTGGTCGGTGAGCGCTGGGGCTGGCGGGCGGCCTTCTGGGCGGTCACCGCGATCGGTGTGCTCGCGCTGGCGGGAATCATCGCCCTCGTCCCCGGCGGCGTTGGAGAATCGCGGCCGGGGACGGAGACGGGCCGCTCGGACCCGATGCCGCCGAACGGCTTGCGGGCGCAGTTCCGCGCGTTCCGGTCCTGGCAGGTCTGGCTGACTCTGACGGCCACCGCGCTCAGCTACGGCGGGATGTTCGGTGCGTTCAGCTACATCGCCTACACGTTCACCGAGGTCGGTGGCTTCTCCTCGGCGGATGTCGCCTGGTTGCTGATGGTGTACGGCGTCGGCCTGGTCGTCGGGAACCTGATCGGCGGGCGAGCGGCCGACCGCGACCGTGACCGCGCGCTGCTCCTCGCTCTCCTCGGACTCACCATCACCCTGGCCGTGTTCGGTCTGCTGGCCGGCAGCGCCACCGCGTCGGTGATACTCGTGTTTCTGATGGGCGTGTTCGGGTTCGCCAGTGTGCCCGGCATGATCACTCGCGTCACCGACTACGCCCACGGGGCGGCACTGGCCGCCAGCGCCAATGTGTCCGCGTCCAACATCGGCAACGCGCTTGGCGCCTGGCTCGGGGGCGTGGCCATCACCGCGGGCCTCGGCTACACCTCACCGCTCTACGTCGGCGCTGGAATCGTCCTGCTCTCGGTCATCGTCATGGCCGTTGCCGCACGCCAAGCCAGGTCACCCGCGTTCGCAGTGCAGCCGAACGCCCCGACATCACTCGATCAAGGTCGGTAGCGGGCAACGCGGGCATGGGCGTGCCGTCCGGAGCCAGGCTCTGGGCGGCACGTCCGGTGACCGGCTGCGCAAGGTCACGGCCACATTCCAGCAGTGCAGTCATGCAAAGCAGCAAACCTCGCAGCGGTTGAGGGCCTGCCCGACCGCCCCTTCCGTCTGCCATCGAGGGAGCACCGCGGTCCTGGGTGGGGACGGATGGAGGATGCGGCTGCCCGTCCCTGCGCGGCGGTGTCCGGCCCCGAGTTGCCCACGGTGGCCAACGCCGGCCCTGCGGCAGCCGTGGTGTTAAGGGGCGACAGTCAACGATTGCCCCAGTGATGCTCCTGTCCGGGCAGATTTCCATCCGTTCCACTCTCTTGACACCGGTTGCATGGCTGCCTTTACTTACCAATCACCAAACGACCAATCGTTCGGTCGGGAGATCTGGGGCGGCGATCGACCACGGCCCCGGAAGTCTCCGCCGACGCGATGAAAGGCCTAGTCCACTCAGCTGCAGAGTCTCTGTCTCCGGCTGGCGGGAGCGGTCCGGGCACCACCATGCCCCGGTCTTCCGCCGCCTGCTGTCGGCGCTGTTGGTGTCACTCACCCAGTGACACCCGCGGAAGCCGGCCGTGCAGTGTTCCGCTTGAGTCGACCAGCTCAGTCCAACTGCACGAGGCCAGCCAGAAAGCTGGTCTCGGTGCACAAGCTGGCAGGGCACATCCAGCCGTGATCGAGGCAGTGATGGACCGCTTCGATTGGCCCGGCAACTGGGCGCGTTCATCCCTGACTTCGCCCTGGTATCTCCCTCTCTGAGCCCCGATGAAAAGCTGCGGCGGCATCATTCACCCTGTCAGGAGACAGCAGTGACCATCGACAGAAACCTCCCCGAGACGGTCGTGCCAAATCGGGTCCGCCCGCTGCGGGTGGCCACAGCGAGCTTCGTCGGAACCGCCATTGAGTGGTACGACTACTTCATCTACGGCATGGCTGCGGCAATTGCGTTCGGGCCGCTGTTCTTCCCCGCCGTCTCGTCTGCCGCGGGAACTCTGGCTGCCTTCGCCACGTACTCGGTCGGATTCCTGGCCCGCCCGGTGGGCGGCATCATCATGGGCCACTTCGGTGACCGGGTCGGCCGCAAGTCCATGTTGGTGATCTCCCTTCTCACCATGGGAATTGCCACGGTGGGAATAGGACTGCTCCCCACCTACGCCACTATCGGCGTCTGGGCCCCGATCCTGCTCGTGACCCTGCGCTTCATCCAGGGGCTAGGGGTCGGTGGAGAGTGGGGCGGAGCAGTCCTCATGGCTGTCGAGCATGCCCCGGATCGAAAGAAGTCCTTCTACGGCAGCTTCCCGCAGATGGGCGTGCCAGGAGGGCTCATTATTGCCAACCTGGTGTTCCTCGGCCTCACGACCAACCTCAGCACCGACGCCTTCCTCGCTTGGGGATGGCGAGTGCCCTTCCTGGCGAGCGCGGTCATGGTCGTGGCCGGTCTGGTGATTCGGCTCACCATCTCCGAAAGCCCGGACTTCCAGGCGGTCAAGCAGGCGAAGTCGGAGCACCGCATGCCCATCGTGACGGTGCTGAGGGAGAACTGGAAGGAAGTGGTTCTCTCCGCCGGAGCCTTCATCGGTATCAATGCGGTCGGCTATATCTTCATGGCCTACCTGCTGTCCTATACGACCGCCGTGCTCGAATTGAGCAGGAATCTCATCCTGGTCTTCACGCTCATCGCTTCCCTGGTGTGGCTCGCGGTCATACCCTGGGCCTCCGCTCTCTCCGACCGACACGGCCGGCGGAGGGTGCTCCGGGCCGGCTCCATCGGCCTTGTCGCGTCTGCGATTCTCCTGTTCCCAATGATCAACACCGCGAACCCCGCCATGATTCTGCTTGCACTCTTGGTGACGGCGGTATTCATGGGTGTCGTTTACGGGCCCATAGCGGCACTGTTCTCGGAACTCTTCAAGGCTGAGATCCGCTACAGCGGGGCCTCCCTCGGCTACCAACTGGGATCGATACTGGGTGGCGGTCTCGCGCCGACCGTTGCCACGGCTCTCTATACGAGCTGGGCGTCGACCACGCCGATCGCGCTGTACCTCACGGCGCTGACTCTGATCAGCCTCGGCTGTGTGTGGCTGGTTACCCGCAGAGCGGATTGACGCCCGGGCGCAGAGTTCGACCAGTTGGGCAACACACTGGTCGAATTCTCGCCGTCGCTTGAGGCCTCGCTGTTCGGTGGCGCTGTTCCGCCCCGAGATCTCCGTCCGAGACACCGGCAGTCGCTCACCAGGCGACGTCGAGCGACATCAAGACCCGGATCTGGCACAGCTCCTGGGGAGCGGTCGCGGAACGCTCCCCGAGCTTCGAGTCGGCCTACAGACTCGCGAGTCTCCGCAGCGCCTGCTCGGAGGCCGAGCCCGGCTCTGCGGCGAACAGGTCCAGGCCCCAGCACGATGGATCGTCGGGCAGCGCGATGAGCTCGCCGTGCAGGGTCAGTTCGCCCACGACCGGATGGTGCAGGACGTACGCCCGGTCCCGGACCTGCGCGACCGGGTGCTCCGCCCACATCCGAGCGAAGTCCCCGCTCAGATCCCGCATGTGGTCGATGTGTGCCGCGAGCCCGGCGTCCCCGCGGTACCGCCCGAGCAGAACGCGCAGATGTGCCACGTGCTCGCGTGCCGCCCGTTCCCAACCGGTGCCGTGCAGCTGGAGGTACGAGTCGGTGAACCACAGGTGCGAGATCGTGCGGCGGCTCTCCGGCAGTGCGGGAAAGTCGCCGAACACGGCCACCGCGAGCCCGTTCCAGCCGAGGATCTGGGTGTGCCGCCCGACCAGCAGCGCCGGCGTCATCACGAACGACTCCAGCAGGTAGCGCAGGCCCGGACGCACATCGGACGAGGCCACACCCCCCGCACACGGCCGGGGGCGCCGTGCGATCCGGTGCAGGTACGCCGATTCGTCCGCGTCCAGACGCAGCGCCGCGCCGACGGCGTCCAGAACCTCGTCCGAGACGGCCTCGCCCTTGCCCTGTTCCAGACGCGTGTAGTGGGCGATGCTCACGCCCGCCACACGGGCCAACTCCTCACGCCGCAGGCCCGCGACCCGGCGTACTCCGCCGTAGTCGCGCAACCCGACGTCCTCCGGGCGCAGGCGGGCACGGCGTGATTTGAGGAAGTCGCTCAGCTCGGTCCGGTCGTCCACGTGACGACTTTACGCCGGGGCGCGCCGTGGGTGATCACGCCGTGAGTACGCAGAACACGGGCCTGGGTCCGCGGCCCTGGCAGTTCCAGGCTGTGAGGCGGGCCCCCCACGCGACCGGCGTGGCCCTGCCGCGCTCGCTCGCCGCCCGTCGGCTCCTGGCGTGGCATCCACACCGACGAACGGAGAGAAGCCATGCCCCAGACGCTCGGACTCATCGGCAGCGGAATGATCGGGTCTTCCGTTGCCCGTCTGGCCGTTGCGGCCGGCCTCGAGGTTGTCCTCAGCAATTCGCGTGACCCTGAGACACTCGCTGACCTTGTCGCCGACCTGGGCGGGAGTGCCCGAGCCGCCACACCGGCAGAGGCAGCACGCGCAGCGGACCTGGTGGTGGCGGCCATCCCGCTCAAGGCCTACGAACAGCTCCCCGCCGACGCCCTGGCCGGCAAGACGGTGCTGGACACGGCGAACTACTACCCCCAGCGGGACGGCCACCTGGCCGAACTGGACGCCGGTGAACTGACGTCCAGCGCTCTGATGCAGCGTCACCTCGCGGACTCCCACGTCGTCAAGGCACTGAACAACATCACCCCGCACCAGCTGGTCTCCCTCGCCCGGCCCGCGGGCGCGCCGGACCGCAGCGCCCTGCCCATCGCCGCGGACGACGCGGAGGCCAACACGGAGGCCACCCGGCTGTTGGACATCCTCGGCTACGACACGGTGAACATCGGCGCGCTCGCCGCCAGTTGGCGAAGTGAACCGAACACACCGGTGTACGTCCAGCCCTACCTCGGCGAAACACCCCCCATGAACGTCGAGGCCTTCTTCCGCTGGACCCTCCAGACACCCGGCATCGTCGTTCCCGCAGCGGAGATCGACGAGCTCGTCAGGACCGCGGTTCGCCTGCCGGCGGGCGAGACCCTGCTCCCGAGCGACGACTGACTCCCGAACCCGGCGCGCCGGCGACGACGTGTCTCACTCCCGGGGCACCCTGTCGCGCGGGTCGGCCGTCCCGTCGGCCGATGGTGAGGGCGGTCGGCCGGTGAAGGCACGCAGGGCCAGCCCGATCCTGATCTCCTCGCTGTCCAGAACCGATTGCAGCCGGCGCAGGACGATGTCGTCGATGATGCGCTGGTCGCGCATGCGGATCAGGGCGCTGCGCTTGACGCCGATCAGGGTGCGGCGCAGTTCGAGCCCGGCCCGCACACCGGGCCATGTGTCGGACGGTCCTGCGCCCTCGGCCGCGTACTGGCGCAGTTCGCTCACGATGGCGTCGGCTGTTCCCGGCGGCGTATCCAGGCGCTCGGCGTAGGCGGGAAGGACTTCCAGCGCGGCATCGACCATCCGGCGGTGGGCATGGCGTTCCTCGGTGGTCACGTCGGGGTCGCCTCGAAGGCCGGCCCAGCGGATCACCGCGGGCATGGTCGTCCCCTGGACGACCAGCGTGACCACGATGACGGCCACGGCGGTGAACACCAGCAGTCCGTGCCCCTCGATCGGCCGACCGGCAGTTGTGGTGGTCGGGACCCCGAGGGCGGCCGCCAGTGACACGGCCCCGCGCACCCCGCTCCAGGCGACGGGGAACCGTTCCCGGGCGCTGGAGCGCAGCGTGCGCTGGACCGGTCGGCGGTCGACGGCGCGGAGGAGGTAGGGCACCGAGTACAGCCACAGCAGGCGAGTGGCGATCACCACGCCGCCGACCAGCGACGCGGTGACCACGGCGTGTCCCAGCGAGACGGAACCGATCGCGCTCACGATGGCGGGTGTCTGGATGCCCACCAGGACGAACAGGGCACCGTTGAGGATGAAGGTGCTCACCTCCCAGAAGTCGGTGATCTGCACTCTGGCGCCCGCGCTGATCACCTTGGGGCCTGCCTGGCTGAGGATGAGACCGCAGGTGACCACCGCCAGGACGCCGGAGACGCCCAGGAGTTGAGCGGGCAGGTAGGTGGCAAATGGGGTGAGCACGGCCAGGGCGCTCTCCAACACGCGGTCGCGCAATCGCCTGCGCAGCGCCACCACGACCGCGGCGCAGGCGGCGCCGATCGCGACACCGCCCGCGTAGGACAGCAGGAAGCGTGCGGCGGTGCCCGACCAGGTGACGGCCTGTCCCTGAACGGCGACCCCGACGACCACCGCGTAGAGGGCAAGCGCGGTGCCGTCGTTGATCAGGCTCTCCGCCCGCAGGACGGTCTGGATCCGGCGGGGCAGGAGCCGGGCGACCGCCCCCACAGCGATGGCGTCGGTGGGGGCGACGACGGCGCCCAGGACGAAGGCGAGCGGCCAGGAGAGGCCCAGTGCGTGCCCCACCCCCGCCACGGCGGCAGCGGTGGCCAGCACCAGGCCGGTCGCGAGCAGCACGATGCCGCGCAGATTCGTCCGGATCTCGCGGAGCGAGGTGGTCAGCGACTCCCAGTGGAGCAAGGGCGGCAGGAAGAGCAGCAGAACGACAGGAGGCGGCACGACCAGCGTGCGGAACTCGGGCGTGAGACCGATCAGGCAGCCACCCGCCACCAGCAGGACCGGCTCGTTCCAGCGCAGGCGACGAGCCAGCCACGTCATGACCAGCACAGCCGCGAGAACGACCACGACGACTTCCAGGCCCCGCATTCGGCACCGCCCTCCTGGCAGTCACTCCTTCCGTGGGTGGTTCAGCCCTGGGCGAGTTCGGCCAGGGCGTCGAGACGGGTGGGCGTCCAGCCGAGCTCGCGGCGCGCCCGGGCACCGCTGAACTGCTGGTCGAGGGCGAACGCCTCGGCGATCGGTCCCATCCGCCGTACGGACTCCGCGAGGGTCAGCGACTCGATCCGGTCCGGGCATCCGGCGGCGCGGCTGAGGGCCCGCGTGATGTCGGACAGGGGAAGGTTCTGGCCGCCCACCCCGGCGTAGACGGAACCGGCCGTGGCGTTCAGGGCCAGGACGTACAGCTCGGCGATGTCGTCGACGTGGACCAGCGCCCAGTGGTTGGCGCCGTCCGCGATGCAGGGCACGGCACCCGCGGTGCGCCCCGGCTCGACGAAGAACGACTGCGCCAGTCCACCGGAGCGGCCGTAGACCAGCCCTGGCATCACCACCACCGGGCGCTCTCCGGTGGCGGCCCGGGCGAGCACCCGCTTCTCGTTCTCCAGCCGCCAGGCGGTGATACGCGGCGGGCTCAGTGGGGCGTCCTCGTCGACGACCCCGTCGGTGTCGCCGTACACCCACACCCCGCCCGTGTGCACATAGGGGCCGCTTCCCACGCCGTCCTGCATCGCCTCCGCCGCCGCGCGGTCGACGTCCGCGGTGCCCTCGGCGTAGTCCACCCCGAGGTGGATGACCCCGTCGGCTGCGCGGGCCGCCTCACGGAGGACTTCGGTGTCGGTGAGCGACCCGGAAACCGGGGTGGCACCGAGGGCCGACACGGTGCGTGCCGCGTGCTCGCTGCGCGCCAGCGCCGTCACGGCGATGCCGTGCCCGGTCAGTGCCCCGATGGTGGAGCGGCCGATGTAGCCGGAGCCGCCTGTGATGAAGATCTGCATCGCTCTCACGGTCCTTGTGGGTGGAGGAGCGACGGGGGAATCCGCCGCTCCTCCACCCTGGGTCCGTGCCTCCGCCGGCGTCCAAGACCTCTTCTGTCAGCGGTGATGCCCTCAGGGCATCAGTGCTGGGCAGCGGCGATGTCGGCGAACTCCGGGAGCAGCGGGGAGTGGCGGCCGGCGCTCCAGGCGAGGCAGACCTCGCCCGGGCCGATGTCGTCGACGGGCACATGCGAGACATCGGTGTGGGTGTAATAGGCCGCCGTGGACAGCGGAAGGACGAGGACGCCCCCGGACGTCGCGACGTGTTCCAACTTCTCCTCGACGGTGGCGAACGAGGGCCGCGGCCCGGCCTCGTCGCCGCCGGTCCGCTCGGGCAGATCACGCCACTCGGGGACGGCGTCGGGGTCCTGCAGCAGCCGCTCGGAGGCCAGATCCGCGATGACGATGGACTCCTTGCCCGCCAGCCGGTGGTCCGCCGGCAGTACGGCGACGCGGGGCTCCCGGAAGAGCGGGCGCAGCTCCAGCCCGCGACGGTCGACGGGCAGCCGTACGAAGCTCACGTCGAGAACCCCCTCGTGCAACCCCTGGACCTGGTCACCCCAGGAAGTGCGCACCACCTGCACACTCAGCTCCGGATGCCTGGCGGAGAAGGCGCGCACCGCGCCGGTCACGGTGATCCCGGGCATGAAGCCGACCGTGAACGCCGTGGAACCGTGGGCTGCCTGCTGGACCCGGCGGAACAGGGCCTGCGAGGTGGCCAGCAGAGGGCGCGCGTCCTCCAGCAGTTGACGGCCGGCGGCCGTCAACTCCGTGCTCTGCTTGTTCCTGGCGAACAGCTGCGCGCGCAGCTCCCGCTCCAGCGCGCGGATCTGCCGGGACAGCACCGGTTGAGTGATGTGCAGCCGCTCGGCGGCCCGGCCGAAGTGCAACTCCTCGGCCACCACCACGAAGTAGCGCAACTTGCGCAGATCGACATCCACGACATCTCCCGCCATGCAGACCCCACGTTCCAGACTAGTTCTTGCGGACCGTGTCATCGGGGAGCCCGGCCACGGTGCGGCCGGCGTGCGGATGCGTCTGTGGCGGGAGGCGGCCAGGGACTGTAGCTCCTGCACCTCGCTAGGCTGAGCCTCGTATGTGATCGACAGGAGGCCGACGTGACCGGGACGACGCCGACCGAGACGACGGTGGCCGACGTGATGGCCGAGTTGGCCGGGCTCGAGGACCCGAAGACGCGCGAGGTGAACGAGAGACACGGCGACGATCACGGTGT
The DNA here is from genome assembly GCF_026343635.1 of Streptomyces sp. NBC_00038. Lineage (NCBI taxonomy): Bacteria > Bacillati > Actinomycetota > Actinomycetes > Kitasatosporales > Streptomycetaceae > Streptomyces > Streptomyces sp. NBC_00038. The sequence continues at coordinate 268,485 of NZ_JAPELQ010000002.1, read as the reverse complement.
GAACCTCGGCAAACTGCGCGCACTCGCGAAGCGGCTGAAGACGCAGCAGGAACTCGCCTGCCGGCTCTGGGAGACGGACGACACCGCGGCGAGGCTGCTGGCGATCCTGATCTGCCGCCCGAAGGCGTTCGAGCGCGACGAGTTGGACGTCATGCTGCGCGAGGCGCGCACGCCCAAGGTGCACGACTGGCTCGTGAACTACGTGGTGAAGAAGAACCCGCACTCCGAAGAGCTGCGCCTAGCCTGGTCCGCCGATCCGGATCCGGTGGTCGCGAGTGCCGGCTGGGCGCTGACCACCGAACGCGTGGCCAAGAAGCCCGAGGTCCTCGACCTGACAGGACTGCTCGACGTCATCGAGGCGCAGATGAAGGACGCCCCGGATCGCCTGCAGTGGGCGATGAACCACTGCCTGGCTCAGATCGGGATCGAGCACGCCGAGCACCGCACCCGTGCAATGGACATCGGTGAGCGCCTGGAGGTGCTCAAGGACTACCCGACGTCTCCGGGCTGCACGTCGCCGTTCGCGCCCATCTGGATCACCGAGATGGTGCGCCGACAGCACGACAACGACAAGCACGACAACGACAAGCACGACAACGACAAGCACGGCAACGACAAGCACGACAACGACAAGCACGGCAACGACAAGTAGGAAGCTGCGTCGGAGACACCGTCAGCGGCGTCGTGAGGGCTCGGAAGGCTGTGCGGACGTGGCGAGGGCGGTCGTCGCGTCCACCACCGGGACCGTGGCCCCGGGCCTGAGGCGGAGGCGGAGGCTGAGGACCATGCCCACGGCCGCGCAGGCACAGGTCATCCACCAAGTGGACTGCCAGCCGCCGGTACGGGTGGCCAGCCATGCGGCGAGGGTGGGACCGACGAAGCTGCCGGCGTTGAAGAGCTGCTGGATCAGGCCCATGGTGGCGGGGGCGGAACCCCCTGTCGGTGTCAGTTCACCGATCATGCTCAGCAGAGCGGCTGGTATCGCGCCGCCGATCAGTGAGAAGGCCGCGACGCACAGGAACTGCCAGGTGGTGCCTGCGGGCAACGCACGCCAGTGGGGGACGAAGGCCAGCAGCGATGTGGTGGCCATGAGAGTGAAGGCGGGGATGAGGAGGACGCGGGCGGGCAGGCCGCGTTTCATGAACGCCGCCGTGGTGATCGAGCCGATGGCGTTCGCCGCACCGACCAAGGCACTCAGCACACCTGGCCAGATGCCCGTCATTCCGCTGTCGCGGTAGATGGTCGGCAGGAACCCGACCACGGCCATCCACTGGAGGGTGTAGCAGGCGAAGACGAGCCCGGCCGTCCATGGGGCGGGGGCTCGGACGGTGCGGCCGATGCGGGCGAGGGCGGCCGCCGCGGCACGGGCACCGCGTACGCCGTCGCGGGGAACGCGGGCCAGGACGAAGGGCAGCGGCGCCAGTGCGAGCACGGCCATGGCCCACCACCACACCCGCCACGGCACCACCTGCAGCACCAGCGCGCCGGTGATGAGCCCGGCGAAGGTGGAGATGCCCTGGTAGGCGCCCCAGAAGCCCATGGCCGTGGTGAAGCGGCCGGGTGGGGTGCTGCGGCGGATCAGCCCCGGGCCGGTCACCGCCACCAGGATGAAACCGGCACCCTCGACCGCCCGGGAGGCCAGCAGAGGAGCTGCCGACCAGGCGAAGCCGCCGCCCGCCGATCCGAGGAACAGCAGGACCAGCCCCAAGCTCAGGCACCGTCGCTCGCCGATCAGTTCGGCCAGGAGCGAGATGGCGAGTCCGCCGAGCATCCCGGCCAGCTGGACGATCCCCAGCAGGGTCCCGGCCTGGACCAGGGGCAGCGACAGGTCGTGCCGCAGGTACGGGAGCGCGGGCGGCAGCTTCCACACCTGCAGCCCGGCAGCAACCCCGGCGGACACGATGACGATCCAGGAGCTGCCGGTGCCGGTGCCGGTGGGATGGGTCGTCGAGGCCATGGCGGCGGTCCTTCATCAGGGCGGGAGTGTGGAACGTCCCGCCACCTTGACCACACACCGGGTCATGTGCGCAATACAAGCCCTATGAAGTGCGACAGATGCTTAGTGGCAAGCTGCTCAAGTGGCAAAATGCGCACCATGACACCGATGGACCCCTTGGATGCCCGGATCGCTCTCGCCCTGGACGACGACCCCGACGCCACGATCCTCGCCCTGGCCCAGACTCTGGGGGTGGCCCGGAACACCGTTCACGCCCGGCTGCGGAGGATGGCCGCCGACGGCACGCTCAAGCCCTTCAGCCGGCGCGTCGACCCCGCCACCCTCGGATACGGCCTGGTGGCGTTCATGTCGCTCACGATGAGTCAGGCCGAACCCGAGGGCGTCCATGAGGGATTGCTCGCCCTCCCCGAAGTCATCGAGGTCCACTACACCACCGGCGACGCCGACCTCCTCGCCCACGTCGTCGCCAAGGACACCACGGACCTGCACCGCATCACCAAAGCGATCCTCGCCATCGACGGAGTCGACCGGACCAGCACGGCCATCTCACTGGCCGAGGTCATCCCGTACCGCCCCCGGGCCCTCCTGGACCGACTGGCGAAAGGATGAGCCCACGGAACTTCCTCAGTCGTCGAGCAGCCGCCAGGCGGTGAGGGCGAGCCCGGCGCGTACCAGTCCGGAGGGCTGGGTCAGTTCGAAACCCAGGGCCTTTCCGATCTGTTCGAGTCGGCGGGAGACGCTGCTGTGGTGCAGATGGAGAAGGTCGGCGGCCCGGCGGAGCGAGCCGGTCGCACAGTAGGCGTCCAGAGTCTCCAGATCCTCTGGGTTGTCGGCCATGCGAAGGATCGCGGCCACGTCGGCATTTTCCCGCGCGGTGTCCTGGGGTATCTCGGCGAGGAGCGCCAGCGCACCCAGGTCGGCGTAGCGGATGACGGGTTCGCGTGGGGTGGTGAAGCGGAGGGCGGTGCGCGCTTCCCGCCAGGACCGGTCGGGGCTGTCGGCGGCTCCGATGCCCGCGCGTACGCCTGCCGGAAATTTGGCCAGGTCCTCCCTGGTGGCCAGGATGACTCCCACGTCGGCGAGCGGTGCCGCCTTCACAGGGCGGCCCGGGCACACCAGGCAGCCGATCTTGTCGAGCGGAAGCTGCGACCGTACGGCGACGACACGGACCGGCAGGTCGGCGGCAAAGCCCAGGAGCCGTAGCGCCCGAGCTCTCGCCGCCTCGTCGCTGTCGGGGCTGATGACCAGTTCGACGAGGGCGGGGTCGGCCATGGTGGTGCGGGCCGGGCCGTACCGCTCGACGACCGCCGCGGCGGCCAGGGCGAGCCGGTCCAGCATCAGTTCGTCGAGCGAGCCGGGCGCGCCGGAGCGTTCCAGCCACACCGTGCCGATCTCCTCCTCGTCGAGTGTGATCGACGCCGTGGTGGACGCGGGTGACGGCGGAGTTGACGCTTCCCTGCCGTCCGACGAGACGCGGATCGCCCGCCCCGTGCCGTGCAGCCGAATCCCGGCCACACACTCGGCGAGAACCCCCGACGCCCGGGCGAGCGCCGGGAGATCCACTCGCCGACGCATCAGCGTGTCGTAGAACATCACCACCCGGATCGCGCCTTCGGCTTGGGAATCCAGGTGCGACAGCCGTACGGCCAGAGCCTCCATGGCTGGAGGATAGAGCCTCCCCGGCAGCAGGAGCGGCGCCAAACGGTGCGCGATCCGGGCGAGTTGGCCGACGGACGGCGGATGAACTCGGGGGCGGCGACCGTGAGGATGGCCGACATGGATCCCGAACTCGAAGCATTCATACCGTTGTTCCCCCGGACCGACCTGACCGACCCGGCCACCGACCGCAAGAGCTTCGCCGGTCTCGCCGCCGCGGTGCCACCACCGGACACCGCCGGAATGGAGATCGAGGACCGCACGGTGCGCGCCGATCCGGACGTGGCGGTGCGGATCTATCGCCCGCACCAGGCGCAGGGCGCCATCGTCTGGCTGCACGGCGGCGGATTCGTCATGGGCGACCTGGACACCGAACACCCGTGGGCCACCCGGGTCGCGGAAGCCTCCGGCGCGGTGGTGATCTCGGTGGGCTACCGGCTGGCCCCCGAGCACCGGTTCCCGGCCGCCTTCGACGACGCCTACGCGGCGCTGGTCTGGACAGCCGAGCACGCGGCCGAGCTCGGCGTGGACCCGGGGCGGATCGCGGTCGGTGGTCACAGCGCCGGCGCGGGGATCGCGGCCGCGGTGGCCTTGCGGGCGCGTGATGAGCAAGGGCCGCCGATCCGCTTCCAGTTGCTCAACCAGCCCGAGCTCGACGACCGGCAGGAGACATGGTCGGCGCGGAACTTCACCGACACGCCCTGGATGAATCGCGACAAGATCGCCGCGACCTGGCGGCACTACCTCGGCTCCACACCCGCCACGGCGTACGCCGCCCCGGGGAGGGCCGCCGACCTGTCCGGCCTGCCAGCCGCCTACATCGCCAGCGCGGAGTTCTGTCCGAACCGGGACGAGGACATCACCTACGCGCTGCGCCTGCTCCAGGCGGGTGTGTCGGTCGAACTGCACCAGTGGCCGGGCACGTTCCACGGCTCGCAGGCGATCGTGTCCGCCGAGGTCTCGCAGCGGCAGATGGCCGAACTGGGCGCCGCGCTGCGCCGCGCCCTGGCCGAGTGAGCCGTCGATGTCGAAGAGCGCGGGGAGTGTCCCCGCTGCACTCACTGATCATGAGAGGACGGCGTCATGAAGATCCGACTGGTCGTGTGCGGAAGCGTGGCCGCTCTGAGCGTGAGTGCGGGCATGGCGACGGGAGTTCCGGCGCTCAACGCGACAGGGGTCGTACCGGCCGCCAGTACGAGCACATCGGCCGGCTTGGATTCTGCGGGGCTGAAGTCCGCACTGGACGGTGTCCACCGTGCGGGGATGCCGGGTGTGTACGCCGAGGTGCGCGACGCCGGCCAGGTGTGGCGCGGCGCTTCCGGGGTCGCCGATGTCACGATCGGCCGCCCCATCAAGGCCGACATGCGGCAGCGTGTCGGCAGTATCACCAAGACGTTCACCGCCGCCGCGGTCCTGCAGCAGGTCGAGAAGGGCCGGATCCGGCTCGACGCGCCGATCGGCGGCTACCTGCCGCGGTTGGTACCGGGGGAGCGCGGCAAGAAGATCACGGTTCGGATGCTGCTCAACCACACCAGCGGCATCGCCGAGTACCTCCCCTATGCGTTCCCGTCGTTCAATGCGTGGCCTTCTCTGCCGGACTTGTCGCCCAAGAGCCTGGACGACAACCGGTTCAGGCAGTTCCGCCGGGCTGAGCTGATCAAGATGGGGCTGACGGCGCCTGTCGTCGGCGAGCCGGGAGGTACTCCAGGGGTGTACTCCAACACCAACTACCTGCTCCTCGGCCAACTCCTGGAGCAGGTGACCGGCACGACGGCAGAGAACTACATCACCCGGAACGTCATCGAGCGCGCAGGGCTCCAGCACACCGAGTTTCCGTCGGGGCCGCGTATCAACGGGCCGCACTCGCGGATGTACGAGGCGCTGTTCGGCTTGATCGACCCGCCGCGCGACTACAGCGTTTACAACATGTCCTGGGTGACGACAGGGGCCGGTCTGGTCTCGACCACGGAGGATCTCAACCGCTTCTACGACCTGCTGCTCGGCGGCGAGATCGTCAACAAGTCATCGCTGGCGCAGATGCAGCGCACGGTCCCGGTCGTCAGCCTCGAAGGGCAGCAGATCGACTATGGCCTCGGACTGCAGAAGGTCACGATCCCGGGGTGCGGCACCTTCTGGGGCCACGACGGCACCGTCTGGGGCGCCCTGACGATGTCCTGGACCCGCGCCGACGGCAGGCGGCAGATGTCCGTCGCGATGAACCTCGCGAGGTGGAACAAGCTGGACGCTTCGGGGAACCCGCAGCACCACCCCATCGACGACGCGCTGTTGACCCTCCACCAGCAAGCGATGTGCGGGAACGGAGACGCCCCGGCTGAGAATGCGTCTCGATGAGGTCCAGTCGGGAGGAGCTGGTAGTGGCGAAGGATGCTCCGGCCTTGAGGTCGGGGCATCCTCGGAGGCGTCAGGTGGTATCCGCGAGAAGGAGCTCCAGGGGCCGTGGCACACGGGCCGGATCGAGGTGCTCCACGAGCGCGCGTGCGTACTGCGCCTTCCTGCCGCTGTGCGTGCCCAGGAAACGCCGGAGCTGCTGCTCCACGGTGCGCTCGCGCTGGGCGGGCTGCTTCTGGAAGGTACGGAAGGAACGCAGCTCACCCTGTTCCTCGACGACCTGCTGCACCGAGTCGGCCCCGAGCGCGCGGATCAGCTCGTCCTCGAGGTCCGCTTCACAGACGTAGAAGGCGCTGAACGTGAGCCCCGCCTGCTCCACGCTGCGCCGGAAGTAGGGTTCCTCGCCGACATCGCAGAGGCCCGCCAGCCGCAGGCCGAGGCCCTGCGGGCCGAACAGCTTCAGGAACCTTCCGATGCTCGTCGCACCCCCCAACGGCACGATCGCGATGCCCTCCGCATCGAGATCCCGGCCGCGGCGCGCGGCCAGCGCTTCGAGGGCGGCTTGGTCGCTGACGCCTTCGACGAGCACGACCATGTCCAGGCCGCCGGCCAGTTCCCGCGCCGCGGAGGCGGCATGGGCACTCCCGGCCGCCCATTGAACTGCCGCCCGGCTGAAGCGTCTTGTGTCATCCATGGGCATGAGTGTCTCTCGCCGTCCGGCGCACTGCGGAGCGATTTTCCGGGGAGGCTGCGGGCCGGGGTCAGTGCGGTGGCTCCGACGAGCCGCTCCTGGCGCCAGGCCTTCGAGGACCGCGGGAAGGCGACCGTGCTGCCCGCCGGGTCGGTCCGGGGGAGTGACTCGGTCGTCGCCATCAGGCGCGGTTGTAGCAGCGCTCCAGCTCGTTGAGGTCGTAGAGGCTGCCCTTGGCGGTCGGGCTTACAGGAGGGCTTGAGTGCGGGGTCTCCTTCGCGTTGTAGAGCACCCGCACGACGTACTGGGTGCCCTGCCCGGTGGACGCCTTCATGATGCGATCCAGAGACGCGCCGACCAGCGGCACGGCGGTGCAGACCAGGGCCTGTACGCACAGCCACGCGATCCCCGCTGGCGGCACCAAAACGTCGCAACGGACAAAGACAGCGGCTGCGGTGTTCGCGACCGGGAAGCGCTCCTCGTCGAACGACAGCCCGCCAGGGTCAGGATCTCTCCTTGCGGTGATGTCGGTGACCCATAGCTGGTCCCGGGCGTGACGGGTGAAGTTCCGTTCCACCAGGTCGGCGACCGTGGGCGTCACGTGCCTGGCGCGGGGGCGCCGGTTGCCGTGCAGGCCGGCGCGCTGGATCAGCAGTTCCACGGTGCCGTGGCTGACATGGATGCTCAGGCACAGACGGAATTCGGCGTGCTCCCGGCGCGTGCCGCAGGTGCCGCGGGAGGCGGTGTGGATGCCCACGATGGCCTCGGTCAGCCAGGCGTGCTTGACCAGACGGTTGGACGGCGGCCGGTCCCGCCAGGCGTAGTAACCGGATTCGGCGACGTGCAGGACCCGGCAGGCCAGCTGCACCGGCAGGTGCTCACGGGCCATCACGCGGATGGCTTCGAACCTCCTTTTGGGGATGTCACCTCACCCAGCAGTTCGGCGGCCTGCCGGTGGATGGCCAACTCGGCCTCCAGCTCGGCGATGCGCTTTCGGGCCGCAGCGAGTTCGGACAGGTCGCTGTTGGTCGTCCCGGGCAACTGACCTGTAGCGATGAGGTGCTGGCGACACCAGGCACAGATCGTCTGATCGCTGATGCCGAGGAGTTGGGCGACCTCGGCGACCTTCTTTCCGGATGCGACGAAATCGAGAACCTTGCGGCGGAATTCGGGCGGGTAGCTGCGGGCATCACGGCCTTCGAAGGCTGCTGGATCGGCAATTGTCCAGCAATCCGACTCCACCAGAACCGGGTGTACCAGATCCCGCAGCGGCTATCCGATCTCTGCGATCTCGATGTTGACCTGGCGGTCGTAGAGGTCCTTGAGAACGGATTTCGGGGTCGCCTCGTCCACGATGACGAGGTCGAAATCCGTGAGCGGCGCCAGGGCGTGCAGAGCCCGGCGTTCGAACTTGGTGTGGTCGACGTAGAGAATCCGCTTGGCGGCGACATCCATCATCGCGCGTTTGAACGCCACTGTGTCCTGGGTCTGGTGGTAGCAGCTGCCCGCGGTGACGGCAGATGTCGAGAGCACGGTGAGGTCGACCGAGAGGCCCCGGATGGCATCGACAGTCATGCCGCCGAGGAAGGCGTCGCCTGCTTCGTGGTACATGCCGCCGAGACCGATCAGACGGATGCCCGGCGCGCCCTTGAGCTCGCGGATGATCGGCAGGAAATTGCTGATCACTGTGGCTGGGCCCGCGTCGCGCAGCATGCGGGCGAAGTGGATGCCGGTGGTGCTGTCGTCGAGCATGATCGCCTGTCCGGGCTCGACGTACTGCAGGGCTGCCCGGGCGATGGCGCGCTTGGCCGCGGCCTGGCTCTCGAGCCGTACGATCACGCTGCTCTCGAAGAGCGCCGACGGCTCCACGCTCGCGCCGCCGCGGGTCCGGCGCAGCAGTCCCTGCCGGTCCAGCGCGGTGACGTCTCGCAGGATCGTCATCACGCTGACGCCGAACTGCTCGGCCAGATCCTCGTTGCGCACCGAGCCCTCTTCGATGACCTGGGTGAGGATGCGCTGTTGGCGCTGCGACGGGCGTAGTGCCCCCCGGTCGTCGGACTCGTCCGTGACCACGGTGCCGTCGCTCTCACTCACCGGTGTTGCCTCCTGTCTGGGTGCACACGCTGCTGTTCTGCACGCATCAGCCTAGGCGGTTTCTTCCGGTGTGCTGCGCAGGCCGGAAGAAGGGGAGCGAGGGGCGGACGACGGCTGTCACTTCGTTGTTAGGGAGTGGGTGGATGCTGCCGCTGACATGCCGGGCAGACATGGCAGCCCCCGCGGTGGGCCGGTCGAGGTCTTGTGGGGGACGCTCGGTCCACGCGGGGACCACATGGCGGGCAGGGTTTGTCAGTCGGCGCGGGCCAGTTGGGCGCGGGCAGCCTCGGCGACCGCTTCGGAAGTGATGCCGAACTCCGTGAGCAGCACATCCATCGGAGCGGACTCCCCGAAAGAACGGAGCCCGATGACGGCGCCGTCCCGACCGACGTAGCGTTCCCAGCCGAAAGGAGACCCCAGCTCCACGGCGACACGCGCCGTGAGGATGGGAGGTAGTACCTCGTCCCGGTACTCGACGGGCTGGCGCTCGAACAGTTCCCAGCACGGAAGACTCACCACGCGGGCCCGGATGCCGTCGGTCGCCAGCTTGTGGAAGGCCTCCAAGGCGAGGTGCACCTCGCTTCCGGTGGCGATCAAGAGAACTTCCGGGGGTTCGTTGCCGGTCGGGTCGGCCAGCACGTAGCCGCCCCTGGCCAGGCCGGACGCCGGACCGTAGACCGTACGGTCGAGGGTGGGCAGGGCCTGGCGGGTGAGGGCCAGTGCGGCCGGAAAGCCGCCCTCTCCGGTGATCACGCGCCATGCCTCGGCGGTTTCGTTGGCGTCGCAGGGGCGGAAGACGTCCAGGCCGGGCATCGCGCGCAGCGAGGCGAGATGCTCGATCGGCTGGTGAGTGGGCCCGTCTTCGCCGACCGCGATCGAATCGTGGGTGAAGACGTGGACGACCGGCAGTTTCATGAGGGCGGAGAGCCGCAGCGCCCCGCGCGCGAAGTCGGAGAAGACCAGGAACGTCGACCAGTAGGCGCGCAGCCCCGACAGGGCGAGCCCGCTGGAGACCGCGGCGGCGGCGAACTCCCGGACGCCGAAGTGGAGATTGCGTCCCTGCGGATGGTCCGCAGTGAAGTCTCCGGCGCCGTCGAACGTCAGTGTCGTCCTTGTCGACGGCGCGAGATCCGCCGAACCACCCAGCAGCCATGGCACGTTGCGGGCCACGGCGTTGAGCACCTGTCCGGAGGAGTCGCGGGTGGCGAGGCCCTTCGGGTCGGCGGGGAAAGTGGGGATGCCCCGACCCCAGCCGACTGGGAGCTCCTTGCGCCGTATCAGGCGCAGCTCCTCAGCGAGTTCCGGGTACTGCTCCGCGTACTCCTTCAACTGCTTGTCCCAGGCCCGGCGCAGTGTGTGCCCACGTTCGGCGATACCGGCCTCCATGTGCGTGTACGCCTCGTCGGGTACCAGGAAGTGGGAGTCCTCGGGCCAGCCGTAGAACCGCTTGGCGCCGGCTGCTTCGTCCTCGCCGAGCGGCTCGCCATGGGCGGCCGCCGTGCCCTGCTTGGTGGGTGAGCCGTAGCCGATGGTGCTCTCGACGATGATCAGGGTGGGCTTGGAGTGTTCGGTGCGGAAGGCGCTGAGGGCATGGCCGATCTGTGCTCGGTCGTTGGCGTCGGCAACGTGGACGACCTCCCAGCCGTACGCCCGGAAGCGGGCGCCGACGTCTTCGGTGAAGGCCAAGCCGGTGCTGCCTTCGATGCTGATCCGGTTGCTGTCGTAGATCCAGCAGAGGTTGGCCAGTTTCAGATGCCCGGCGAGCGAGGCGGCCTCGGCGGCAACCCCCTCCATCAGGTCGCCGTCGCCGCACAGCGCGTATGTGTCGTAGCCGAAGAGCTTGCGGCCGGGGCGGTTGTAGCGCGCCGCGAGCCAGCGCGCGGCGACGGCCATGCCGACGGCGGAGGCGACACCGGTGCCCAGCGGACCGGTGGTTGCCTCGACTCCGGTGGTCAGGCCGTACTCGGGGTGTCCGGCGCACCGCGAGTCCAATTGCCGAAAGCGGCGGAGGTCTTCGAGGCCTACGGCCGGGCGCTGTGACTTCGTTGCGTCGGTGGTGACTTCCGTGACCCGGGCCAGGTGGAGGAGCGCGTACAGCAGCGCCGAGCCGTGGCCGCCGGAGAGGACGAAGCGGTCGCGGTTCGGCCACAGGGGGTCGGCCGGGTCGTAGCGCAGGAAGCGGTGCCACAGGGTGTGGGCGGTGGGGGCGAGTGCCATCGGTGCCCCCGGGTGGCCCGAGTTGGCCGCCTGTACGGCGTCGATGGCCAGGGTGCGGAGTGTGGCGACGCACAGGTCGTCGAGGCGGTCGTCCTCGGTGTGTGACTCAGGCACCGGGGGTCTCCTCGGTGCCGAGCGCGGCGCGTATGCCGGCGGTCAGTTGTTGCCAGGAGTCCTGGAAGCGGGCGACGCCGTCGGTCTCCAGTTCCTCGGTGATGGTGTCGAGGGCGATGCCTGCGGCGCCGAGGTCCTCAAGCGTGCGGCGGGACCGCTCGTACTGGCCTCGGACGGTGTCGCCGCGCACCGTTCCGTGGTCGATGACTGCGCCCAAAGTGGTGGCGGGCATCGTATTGACGGTGTCCGGTGCGGCGAGTTCGACGACATAGCGGGTGTCGTCGTATGTGGGGTCCTTCACCCCCGTGGATGCCCACAACGGGCGCTGCGGCCGGGCGCCGAGGGCGGCGAGAGCCTGCCAGCGCTGCCCGGAGCGGACCTGCTCGTGGAGTTCGTAGGCGAGTCGCGCGTTGGCGATAGCGGCTTGCCCGCGTAGGTCACGCGTCTGTGGGGTGTCCTTCTTGTCGAGGACCGTGTCGACGGCGGCGTCGACACGGGAGACGAAGAAGGAGGCGACGGAGGCGATGCGCGAGACATCGTGGCCCGCCCGCACGGCGCGTTCCAGTCCTTCCAGATGGGACTCCATGACCTGCCGGTAGCGGGTGAGACCGAAGATCAGGGTGACGTTGACACTGATGCCCTCGGCGAGGCAGTCGGCGACCGCAGGCAGGCCCGCGTCCGTGGCCGGGATCTTGATCAGGACGTTGGGACGGTCGACCAGCCAGTGCAGCAGCCGGGCCTCGGCCAGGGTGCCGGCGGTGTCGTGCGCGAGACCGGGAGCGACCTCGATGGAGACCATACCGTCGATGCCGCCGGTCGCTTCGTGGACCGGGCGCAGAATGTCCGCGGCGCGCCGTACGTCGGAGCAGGTGAGTAGCCGCAGGGCGTCGGCAGGGCTGGTGCCGAGCCGGGCGAGGCCGGCCAACTGACGGTTGTAGGCACTGCTTTCCGTGATGGCCTGGTGAAAGATCGTGGGGTTCGTGGTGACGCCGACGATCAGGCCGTCGCGTATCTGCTGTTCCAGCTCGCCGGAGTTGAGACGGTCGCGGCTGAGGTCGTCCAGCCAGACGGCGGTCCCGGCGTCGTTGAGCTGTCGCAGTGTGTCGTTCAAGGGTGCTCCTGGAGAAGGGTGTTGGCATGCCCCGGGCAGGGATCGGGGGAGTGGCGGGGGGCCGGCCGGCTGAAGGCCGGCCCCCAGCCGAGCGGTCATTTCTCGTTGGCCAGGTGTCCGCTCTGCAGGTTGGCGTCGACGAGAGCCGGAAGCCGCTTCAGGAAGGCGTCCTTGCCGGTCACCACGTGGTCGAGGTACGCGGCCACGCTGGATTTCGTGATGGGCGGCATGATGTACGAGTACTGCTTGCGGACCGGCTTGTCCTGGGCGACGCGCAGTGCGACGGCGAGGCCCTCGGCGAGTTCGACTCGGCCGTGCTGCAGCGAGGAACCGATGAAGTCGCCGCTCTGGACGGCCCGCAGTCCGTCTTCGATTCCGTCGATCCCGACCACCGGTATCTTCTTCGCGCCGCCCTCCTTCAGCGCCTGCACCGCTCCCAGGCCCATGTCGTCGTTCTCGGAGACGATTCCGTCGAAGTCTTCGCCGAAGCTGGACATCCAGTTCTTGACCTTGTCGACGGCCTGGTCGCGCTTCCAGTTGGCGGTGTCCTTGGCGAGCACCTTGATGTCGGGGTACTTCTTGAGCACGTTGTTGATACCCCGCGTGCGGTCCAGTTCGGGGGACGACCCGAGTGGCCCCTGCAGGATGGCGATGTTGCCCTTGCCGCCGAGCTTGTCGGCCATCATCTGCATCTCCTGCTCCCCGGCCTTGACGTCGTCGGGCAGCACGGTGGCGGCCAGTGCCGAGGAGCTGGTGAGTGTCGTGTTCACGGCCACCACCGGTATCTTCTTCGCCTTGGCCTCCGCCATCTGCGGAGCGAGCGAGTTGGCCTCGACCGGCACGATGACCAGGGCGTCCACGCCGGAGTTGACCAGCTGTTCCACCTGGTTGGCCTGGGTGCTGACATCACCGCCGGCCGAGTTCCAGACCAGTTCGATGTCGTGGGCCTTGGCGTAGGCCTCCATGCCTTCCTTGCCCTGGGTGATGAAGGACGACATGTCGTAGACGGTGACGCCGACACGGAGCTTGTCGGCGCCCGTGTCACCGGCTCCGCACGCTGCCGTCGTCACCAGTGCCAGGACGCACGCGGCGGTGCCCGCCGACCGCAGTGTTCTTCTGTGCATGAGAGTTACCTTTCTGAGGGGCAGAAGGGTCAGCGGCGCCGGCTGTTGGCCCATACGTCGACCGATACGGCGGCGACGATGAGCACGCCCTTGATGACCTTCTGCCAGTAGGCGGGCACGACGAGGATGTCGAGACCGTTGTTGAGGGTCTGCATGAGGAAGAGGCCAAGGACGGTGCCCCATACCGTGCCGCGGCCGCCCATGAGGCTGGCGCCGCCGATGACGACAGCGGCGATCGCGTCGAGCTCGTATCCAGAGCCGAGCGTGGGCGGGCCGGACAGCACCCGCGACGCCAGCATCACGCCGGACAGGCCGGCCAGGAGGCCGCTGATGGCGTAGACGCTGAACAGCACCCGGTGCGCCTTGATGCCGGCGAGTTCGGCCGCGACCCGGTTGCCGCCGACCGCGTAGACCCGCATGCCGTACGCGGTGTAGCGCATGACCACGGCGAGGACGACGATCCCCACGATCATCACGACCACAGGCAGTTGGAGCCCGAGGACCCGCGTACTGGCGATCTGGTTGAAGTTCGCGGGCAGGCCGTTGATCGGTGCGCCGTCGCCGATGACGTAGGCCATGCCCGACGCCCCGGTCAGCATGCCCAACGTGGCCACGAACGGTGGCACGTTGAGCCAGGCAACCAGCGCTCCGTTGATCGACCCGGCGACGAGACCGACGGCCAGGCCGACCAGCAGGGCGGTCCACAACCGCTCCGGATGCCCCGCGACGGTGGAGGCGGAGGCCATGGCGCTCACGGCGATCACGCTGCCCACCGACAGATCGATGCCACCGGTGAGGATGACCAGGGTCTGGCCGACCGCGATGAGTGCAAAGGGCGCGGCCGCGATGGTGATCGTCTGGAAGTTGTCGAGCGTGCCGAAACGGGCGCTGCGATAGCTGAAGTACAGGACGACCAGCAGCATCACGATGACCATCGCGTGGCTGAGTGCGAACTCCCGCAGCCGCGCCGCGCCGAACCGGCCCAGTGGTGCCGCCCCTTCGGCGGGGACGGTCGCGGGAGAGGGGTCTGTGGGCGGTGACTGTTGGGTGATCATGATGCGTCGTCCTGGGGGTGCGGGAGAGTGGTGGACATGCCGTCGAGCCCGGCGGCGAGACGGAAGATGCGGCTCTGGGCGTCCGCCGAGGACAGTTCGGTGCGGTCGAGGCTGCCCGCGATGGCGCCGTCGCGGATCACGTGTACGCGGTGGGCGAGTCCGAGGATCTCGGCCATGTCGGAAGAGGCCATGACCACGGCCATACCGGCGGCCGCGAGGTCGGTGACGATGCGGTAGATCTCGCTGCGTGCGCCAACGTCGACACCGCGGGTCGGCTCGTCGAGCAGCAGCACCTTGACGTGTCCGGTCAGCCATCGGGCGAGCACGACCTTTTGCTGGTTGCCCCCGGAGAGGGTGCCGACCTGCTGGCCGAGGCCCTTGCTGCGCAGGTGCACCGAGGCCATCGCCCGGTCCACGGCCTCCGTGCGTGAGCGGCGGCGCAGCCAGCCGGCGAGGCTGAAGTCGGGCAGCCGCGGGAGCGTGGCGTTGTCGAGCACGCTCATCCCGAGGACCAGTCCGGCTCCCTTGCGGTCCTCGGGGACCAGGGCCATGCCCGCTCCGATCGAGGATGCGGCGTTGTGACGGCGTACCGCCGTACCTGCCACGGTGATCTCACCACCGGTGCTGGAGCGCGAACCGAACACGGCCTCCAGGAGTTCCGTGCGCCCGGCACCGACCAGACCGGCGAGGCCGACGATCTCCCCGGCCCGTACCTGGAAGCTCACCGGCTCCGGATAGCCCGCCACTTGCAGATCGCGGACGTGCAGGGCCACTTCGTCGCCGGTGGCGGGCAACTCCGGGAAGAGGTCGGTGAGTTCGCGTCCGATCATCGCGTGGACGATCTCGTCGTCCGTGATGTCGGCGCAGGGGCGGTCCTCGACGATCGCCCCGTCCCGCAGGACCACCACGCGGTCGGCGATCGCGCGGATCTCCTCCATCTTGTGGGTGGTGTAGAGCATGGTGACGCCGCGCTCGCGGAGCGTTTCGACGACGCCGTACAGCCGCTCCACCTCATGGCCGGAGATGGCGGAGGTCGGCTCGTCCAGCAGCACCACGCGGGCGCCCCACGAGGTGCTCTTGGTGATCTCGACGATCTGGCGCAGTGCCACGCTGAGTCGCCGCATCGGGGCCTGGGGGTCGATGTCGACGCCGAACACCTCGAGCATCTCGCGTGCCTGAGCCGCCATCCGACTCCGGTCGAGCAGACCGGAGCGGCGTTTGAGCTCCCGGCCGGCGAAGAGGTTCTCGTAGACCGTCATGTCGAGGATCGGAGCCAGTTCCTGCGGCACGATCCCGACGCTGAGTTCACGTGCAAGCCGTGCGTCCGCGAGGCGCAGGGCCACTCCGGCCACGGACACGTCCCCGGCGTCGGGCCGGACCTGTCCGGACACGATCTTCATCAGGGTCGACTTGCCGGCGCCGTTCTCACCGGCCAGGGCTGTCACGGTGCCGGGCGCAAGGGCCAGGGACACCCCCCGCAGGACGGAGATCCCGCCGAAGGCCTTGACCAGGCCCCGGCATTCCAGGGCCGTCTTGCTCACGGTGCCTCCCGCTGTCGGACTGTCGTGCGTCTCGCGCGTCGCGGCCGCGCCGGTTGATCCGGTCATGTGCGTACCTCCCTGCAGGGGCGGGCTTCCTGGCCCTTGAACGCCGGGCATGGCCTAACGCCCCGCTGGGGAGCGCACCGGAAGAGCGGCCCGGGCGATCGCCCCGGCCAGGTCGCCGACGCCCGTGTACGGCTCCTGACCGCCGAGCAGATCGGCGATCTGCCGCAGCAGGGGAAGGCCGGACCAGTCACCGAGCGCGCCGAAACGGATCAGCTGGTCGACGAGTTCACGCGCGAGCTTTGCGGCGGGGACGCCCTCGACGGTCTGGTCCGCGGCCTGCATGGCCCGCAACGCCTCGTCCGGGGTCTCGCCCGCGCCGATCCGGGTGCCGTAGACACGGTTGCGACCGGACAGAGCAGTGACTTCCAGGTCCCCGACTCCGGCCAGTCCCGCCACCGTTTCGGGGCGGCCGCCGAGCAGTCCGGCCAGTCGCACCATCTCGCTCACGGCGCGGGCGAACGCCGCGGCCTGCAGGTCGTGATAGGGCTCGCCGCCGTGCTCGGCCAGGCCCTGACAGATGCCGAGCGCGATCGCGTAGACGTTCTTCAGCGCGGCGGCGACCTCGACGCCGATCAGGTCGTCGCTCGACTCGACCGCGTAGAACTCGGTGGCGAACAGGTCACGGGAGCGCTCGGTGACGTCTGCGGAGGCGGACGCGTGGACGGCTGCCGTGGGCCTGCGGGCGGCCACTTCATTGGCCTTGCACGGCCCGCCGATGGCGACCAGCTCCAGGTCCGGACCGCCGTCCGGCGCAGCCTCGTGCAGCACGCTTGTCACCGCGTCGGGAAGCAGCAGGATGCGGTCACCGAGACGCACGAAGCCCTTGGTGGTGACCGCCAGCACCTGCTCGGCGCGCAGATGTCCGGCGGCCTTGCGCAGGACGTCCACCAGACCGTCGGAGGCGACGGCCAGCACCACGTACGTGGCGCCGTCGAGGGCCTCGGCCAACTGGCCGCTGCGGTACGTCTTCACCCGCGGGTCGAGCGGGATGCCCGTCCGGGGATGAGGGTGGCCCCGCTCGACGGCGTCCAGCAGGCCGTCGTCGAGCCAGGTACCCCACAACCGGACCTCGTGGCCGTTGTCGGCGGCCGGTATGGCGAGCGCGCTGCCCATGGCCCCTGCACCGAGGATGGTGATTGTTTCGGTGGGCCGGCTCATGCGGACTTCTCCTCGTACGTGGCGAGCCCGCGCTGCTCGACTTCCTGGATCTTGCGGACCTTGGGCAGGGAACGGCCGCCGGCGAACTCGGAGGCGATCCAGTGGTCGAGGCAGACCTTGGCGTGCTCGATGCCGAGGGTGCGGGCGCCGAAGCAGGCGATCTGCGCGTCGTTGGACTTGCGGGCCCGCTCGGCGCTGTAGGCGTCGGCGATCTGGGCAGCGCGCACGCCGGGCACCTTGTTGGCGGTGATCGCCATGCCGATGCCCGTGCCGCACACGAGGACGGCGCGCTCGTGCTCGCCGCCCGCGACGGCCACGGCGACGCGCTCGGCGACGTCCGGGTAGTCCTCCTGCTCGCCCGAGCCGTAGTCCGTGACCTCATACCCCTGCGCGATCAGATGGTCGCGCAGGACGTCCTTCATCGCTGCGCCGGCGTCGTCCGAGCCGATGGCGATGGTGCTCATGCAGTTCTCCAGGAGTGATGCGGAATGTGAGCGAAGTGGCGTGGGGTGACCGCCGGTTCGGCGAACCGGCGGTGCGTGGGCCCTACGCCTTGCTGCCGGCCGCACCGGAGGCGGCGAGCAGCGGTGGGAAGAGGTCCTTCAGCGCCGGGTACACACGGCGGTAGACCTGGTACAGGTCCTCGTAGCGGGAACGCACGATCGGGTCGGGATCGACGGTGGCCTTGGCCCGCGCCATCCGGGCTGCCGTCTCCTTGATGTCGTCGACACCGCCGAGACCGACGGCGGCCGCGGCGAGTACCGCCGCACCGAGCGCGGTGGTCTCGGTCTCGGCGCACACGGTGACCGGGCGCCCGGTGACATCCGCGACGATCTGTGTCCACAGGCGGCTGCGCGAGCCGCCGCCCATCGCCAGGTACCGCTCGACGGGGACGCCGGTGTCCTGGGCGACACCGTCGGTGGTGAGCCGCAGCTCGAAAGCGACCCCTTCGAGCAGAGCCCGGTACAGGTGCTGCCTGCCGTGGAAGCCGGACCAGCCGATGATCGCGCCGCGCGCGTTGGGGTCCCAGTACGGGGTCTGCGCGGCGTTGAGGTAGGGAAGCGCCATGAGACCGTCCGCGCCGGGCGGGATCTTCGCGGCGGCGGCCTCCATCACCTCCTCGCCCGACAGCCCCAGGTCCGTGCCCGGCGGCGCACCGAACTTGTCCATGAACCAGCTGATCAGATAGCTGCCGGCCGACAGGAGGGTCTCCAGCGTGTACGTGCCGGGGACCGGGCCGCCCAGCGTCCGGTAGGCACGGGACCAGCGGTAGTTCTCCGACCAGGTGCCGGCGGCGAGGGCTGTGCCCATGTTGGCGTACATCAGTCCTGGGCGGGTGACGCCAGCGCCGAGACCCGCGCACTGCCCGTCGCCCGCGCCCGCCACTACCGGAAGGTCCGCGGGGAGGCCCAACTCCTCGGCGACATCACGGCTCAGCGTGCCCAACACGGTTCCGGGGGCCACGAGTTCGGGCAGCTGGTCCTCGGACAGGCCGACGGTGTCGAGCAGCTGCGGCGACCAGGTGAACGAGGCCATGTCCACCAGGCCGAGCGGGTCGGCCGACGCCCAGCTGGTGCGCCACTCGCCGGTCAGCTTGTGGGTCAGGTAGCCGGCGACATCCACCACACGGGCGCTGCCCCGCAGGGTGTTCGGCTCGTTCTCGCGCAGCCAGATCAGTTTGTAGAACGCCGGGGTGACGTCCGGTGGTTTACCCGACACCTCGTGCACGGACCTGCTGCCGTGCTCGGCGATCTGCTTGCCGGCCCGGCCGTCGAGCCACAGGATGGCCGGGCGCAGTTCGTTGCCCAGCCGGTCCAGGCAGACGAAGCTTTCGCGCTGGTGGGTGAGGCCGATGGCGGCGATGCGCGTGGCGTCGATCTGCGAGACCGCCTCGCGCAGCGCTTCGCGAGTGGAGTCCCACCAGTGCCGGGCGTTCTGCTCGTGCCACCCGGGGTGCGGGCGCTGCAGCGGGAACGTTCGGCGTCCTTCGCTGACGGCGTGGCCCGCCTCGTCGAACACGACGGCCTTGGTCGCGGTCGTGGAACTGTCGATGCCGATGACGTACCTGCTGCCACTGCTGTGTTCCATGTGCCCTCCTCTCCTTCGTCGTCGGGGCGGTCGGGCCCTGTTCCCCGCCGCGTCCGGCTGTCGTCGTTGTCGGTGCGGGGGAGGCGTCGGGTCCGTCCCGCCGGCGGTGTCCATCGGGGTCACCCCATACGCGCAGGCTGGGGGTCGCCGAAGCCGGGTGCGCGCATCCGCGCGGCGTCGGCGCGCCGGTCGTCGGGCTGGCGGCCCGCCTCCCGTTCGGCCTCGACCCGTCGCCGGTACCGGGCGACCTCCTCGTCGGCCCTGGCCGCGTCCCAACCGAGCGCCGGAGCCACCAGGCGGGCGGCCTCCTCGGCCGCGGCCAGGCCCCGGTCCCTGGTCTCCATGAAGATGTGGGTGCGCCGGGTCAGCACGTCGTCGAGGTGGAGCGCGCCCTCATGCGTGGCGGCGTACACGACCTCGGCACCGAGGTAGCCCGGTGCGCCGCGCAACGGTTCGCCGAGCGTGCCGTCTTCGGCGATCAGCGCCAGCAGCTCGGTGACGAGGGTGCCGTAGCGCTGCAGTAGCCGCTCGACCCGCTCGGGGGCCAGCCCGTACCGCTCGGCCAGGACCTTCGTTCGACGGGCGACGCTCTGGTAGCCGTCGGCGCCGGCCAGCGGCACGTCCTTGGTGCCGGACGCTGGAACACCGCGGGACAGCTCGTGCACCGCGGCGTCGACGACGTCCTCGGCCATCACGCGATACGTCGTGAACTTGCCTCCCGCGACGGCGACCAGGCCCGGCTGGAGCCGCGTGACCACATGCTCTCGGGAGAGCTTGGCCGTCTGCTCCGCCTCACCGGACACCAGCGGACGCAAACCCGCGTACACGCCGAGGATGTCGTCCCGGGTGAGCGGAGCGGTGAGTACAGCGTTGACGTGCTCCAGCAGATAGTCGATGTCACCGGAGCTGACCGCGGGGTGTTCCTTGCTGTACGTCCAGTCGGTGTCCGTGGTGCCGACGATCCAGTGGTCCGTGCCCCACGGGATGACGAACAGCACGCTCTGCTCGGTGCGCAGGATCAGACCGGAGGACATCTCGATGCAGGAGCGCGGGACCAACAGGTGCACTCCCTTGGAGGCACGCACCCGCAGCGAGCAGCCTCCGCCGGCCTGGCGCCGCATCTCGTCGGTCCACACCCCGGTCGCGTTGACCACCGCACGGGCACGTACGGTGCGCTCGCGCCCGGTCTCCGTGTCCTGGACGACGGCGCCCACCACGCGGTCCTCCGCACGCACGAAGGAGGAGACCCGGGTCCGACTGGCGCACAGCGCACCGAAGGAAGCGGCGGTACGGACGAGGGAGAGGGTGAAGCGGGCATCGTCGACCTGGGCGTCCCAGTAGCGCACCGCCCCGACCAGGGCGGAAGGCTTCAGACCCGGCGCCTCGGCGAGTGCCGTGCGCTTGGTCAGGTGCCGGTGGGCGGGGACACCGCGCGGCAGACCGGGGGTCATGCCCATTGTGTCGTACAGCAGCATTCCGGCTCCGGCGTACGGCCTCTCCCAGAACCGGCGGGTCAGCGGATAAAGGAACGACACTGGCTTGACCAGGTGCGGGGCGATCCGCTGGAGCAACAGGGCCCGCTCCCGCAGAGCCTCGGTCACCAACCTGAAATCGAGCATCTCCAGGTAGCGCAGACCGCCGTGGACCAGCTTGCTCGAACGGCTGGACGTTCCACTGGCCCAGTCATTCGCCTCGACCAGCGCGACCGACAGACCGCGCGTCACCGCGTCGAGGGCCGCGCCGGCACCGACCACACCGCCTCCTACGACGAGGACGTCGACCTCGGCGGCTGTCATCTCTTCGAGCGCGTCCCTACGCGCCGCGGGGGAAAGTGCGACCTCGCGCACGACCTCAGCTCCTTCGGTCCTGTCATAAAGCACATGCTGAGCGTCTGTTTGGACGCATGGCATGTTGGGTTTCCGGTTCTCAAGGGGTGGGCGTCGCCGGATGTCGGCGCCTAGCGCAGCAGCGCCCATACACAGGTGCCGACGGGCGTTCGATGGACTCCGTGCCGCCGTGCCAGGGCCCTCACCAGTGCGAGTCCTCGGCCGCCCTCGGCGATGCCGTCGTCAGGGCCGCGAGGATCGGGATCCCGCCATGCGCCGTTGTCGATGACCTCGACGCGCACCTGTGAGCGGCAACGAACCAGCCGGAGGGTGACCTCGGGGGCGCCGCTGTGGCAGACCGAGTTGGTGACGAACTCCGAGACGACCAGGCGCACCATGTCGGCCGCGTCGCCGTCGATGCGCCACGCGGCCAGGTACGTGTCGGTGAAGGCCCTGGCCTGGGGTACCGCCGACGCCTCGGTCGCCAGCGTCTGGCACGCGGTGTCACTGAGGTGGCCCGACCGTGGCCCGGAACGCTGCTTGAGGGAGAGGGGGGCGGCCATCGTGATCACCTTCAGGGGGTGTCGAGTGTGCTGTCTGCCGGGAACGCGTCTCGCCGTTCCCGGCAGGTTTCTTGCGTGTCATCACAATGTTCCTGTCGCAAGTCACACGTCAAGTGTCTGTTCCAACATTCTTTCTGTTAGATCGAGAGTGTGGAACTGCAGGGGCGCTGGAGCCCCAGCCCGATGTGGTCCTGCGTGATCCGGACACCGACCGCGTGCTGGGTATCTGGAACCCGAAGCCGTTCCGCAGGCCCCGTGCCCCCGCTGCTGGGCGGATGGACGTCCTGGACGCCTCGGTGGAAGGCGCGTGGCGTGTACGGGCCGTAACGGAAACTGTCGGCGGACGGCGCCGTCGGTCGTTGAGCAGCGCGGTCCTGCGCGACGAGGCGGATGGGCTGCGGTCTTTGGCGCAGCGTCTACGACGACCTGTACGTCGAAAGCGCCCGCAAGCTGGACGTCGACCACCTCGTGCTGCCGGCCGCGGCGTGGCACAGAGAGGCGTCCGGGAGGAGTGCGAAAGAACGCGAGGCCTACGCCAATGATCGGAACGATCCGCGTGCCCTGGATGCCGAGGACAAACAGCGCCTGGCTTGGTGAACGTGGGCAGAGCGATACGGACTGGACCCTGATGAGGTCTACCGGCTGGCGCTGCGGACGAGGCCGATGGAGACCTTCGCGCAGGTTGCTCCGGACCAGGGCCCCGGGAGTGCCTTGCCGCACTGCACGAGTTGGAGGACGAGGACGTTCGTTCCGGCGCCTATAGGTGGGTGTTTGCGTCGGAGATCGCGATGGAGAGAGGTAGACCTGTCCGTTCTGTGACTAAGTGGATCTTCGAGCCCTTCTTGCCTCGGTCCACAGGATTCGGGCCTGTCAGGTCCCCCTTTCATTGCCCGCATGTTCACCGAGTCGATCGCGCACCGCGACCAGTCCAGATTGCCGTTCGAGGATGGCGGCCAGAACCTCCCGGTCTCCGTAGCGCCGCCTGCCGCCGCCCTGTGACCGCACCGGTGCCACAGGCACCACCCGCTCGAACAGTTGCCATAGTCCCTCGGGAACGTGACGTTCCGTGGTCGTCACGTGCGCACCCTACCGATCACGCCGAATGCATCGACTTTTTAGCAGGCAAGCCAGGACAGTCGGGACCGATCGGGCGCGACGCTGCACGTTCGCAACCGGAAGGGAACGACGGCCAAGTCACGTATGGATCAGGGGTGGTACGCGAGTGAGAAGGAGGCGATCTTCGACTGAACCGGTACGCGGACGAGATCACCGTGCTCGACTCACCCGTTCACGGGCGCAGGCAGGGCGCCGGCCGGCTGCGGTGAAGGTAACGCGAGCTGTCCTGGGTGCGCCGCACCTAGGGAAACGGCGGCCTGGTTCCCGCTCGGGCACGGATCGAGTCTTGGGTCAGAAGCCGCTCGGCTCAGACTCAGCGCCTCCCGAAAGGGGCCCGCCATGAACACCGACGACACCACCAGCGCCAGCCTTCTCGAGCAACTGCGACGCCTGTCCGCCGATCCGCGTCGGCGCATCCTGTTCACCGGCGCCACCATCGTCACGATGGACCCGGCACTGGGCATCCTGCACAACAGCGACCTGCTCGTCGAGGGCGATGCCATCGCCGCGATCGGACCGAACCTGACCGCGGACGGCGCGGTGGTCGTCGACGCCTCCGGCACCATCCTGGCCCCTGGCCTCGTCGACACCCACCGGCACGCCTGGGAGGCCCAGCTCCGCCGGATCATGCCCGACGTCGACGATCTCGGCGGCTATGTGATGGCCACCCTGGCCGGCTACGCCACGGTCTACCGGCCGCAGGACATGTACACCGGCACCAAGCTCGCGGCGCTGACCGCGATCGACAGCGGCATCACCACCATGCTCGACTTCTCCCACAACTCCCGTACCCGCGAGCACTCCGACGCGGCGATCGCAGCCCTCCGGGACACCGGCATCCGAGGCGTCCACGCCTCGATGGGACCGCACTTCGGGGAGTGGGACCGCCAGTGGCCGGCAGACCTGACCCGCCTCAAGGACGAGTACTTCAGCAGCGACGACCAGCTGCTCACGCTGCGCATGGCGACGCTCGCAACCGACGAGATCGCTGGCCCGGTCCTCGCCTACGGACCCGAACTTGCGCGCACCGCAGCCGACTTGGGCATCGGCGTCAGCGTCGACGCGGTCTTCGGCACTTCTTCGTCGCAGGCCGTGCTGTCCTGGGCCGAGCACGGCATCCTCGGCCCCGATGTCACCCTGATCCACGCCACCGGTCTGACCCCTGAGGCCTGGAAGGCGATGGGGGAGTCCGGCACCACGGTCGCCCTGGCGCCCACCTCGGATGCGCAGATCGGGCTGGAGACGGCGATTCCCGCGGTGGACGAGGCGCTCGCCGTCGGCATCCGCCCCGGCCTGAGCATCGACGTCGAAGTCGCCCTCGCCAGCGACATGTTCACGCAGATGCGGGCCCTGCTCGCGATCCAGCGCATGCGCGCGGTCAACGCCGCCTACGGAACGGGCGGCGATCTCTCCCGCATCACCACCCACGACGTCCTGGACTTCGCCACCCTCCAGGGCGCGCGGACCAACGGCCTCGGCGACGTCACCGGCTCCCTCACCCCCGGCAAGAAGGCCGACCTGCTGGTCGTCCAGGCCGAGGACATCAACAACATGCCCCTCAACGACCCCATCGGCACCCTCGTACTGGGCTCGGACGCCCGCAACATCAGCGCCGTCCTCATCAACGGTGAGCCCCGGAAGTGGAACGGTCAGGTCCTCGACGTGGACCTTCCCGCGCTGCGAGCCGAGGTCAACGCCTCCCGCACGTACGTGCTCGACACGCCCGCCGGCTGACCGAAGTCCCGGGGCGCTCCCTGGGCCGAGCCCGGAGCGCCCCGTCGGACACAGTGAGCGTTCTCCAACCTCAACTCGAGCAGCTCAGGTGCAGTCTGAGGATGGCCTGGACGAGGCAGGTGATGCGGGTGGTGGAACAATGCGGCTTGCCCAGGAGCCTCCAGGCCTTGAGGGTGGCGATGGCCTGTGAGACCGGAGAACTGGCACTGGTCGCCTGATCCCAGCCCCGGACCGAGCGTCCAAGGTCGGTCAGGTGAAACGCGGCCGCGCGGAGACCCTCACAAGGAGGAGCGGGGGTGGTTCTGGTCGCGCCAGGTCCGAGGCGAGAGTCCGTATGCCTGTTTGAACACCTTGCTGAAGTGTGTCGCGTCCACGAAGCCCCACCTTCGTCCTATCGCTGCGATGGTCCGCAGCCGCCCGTTCGGTCCGGCCAACTCTCGCCTGCATTCGGCCAGGCGGCGTGTACGGATCCAGTCTCCGAGGCTGATGCCCGACCGGGACAGCACAGCGTAGAGGTGACGTACGGAGATGTCGTGTGCGGCGGCGATCCGTGCCGCCGACAGATCGGGATCAGCCAGGCGTTCCCGGATGTATTGAGTGATCCGCAGGCTGAGTGTCGCCTCCAACGGTCCTCTGGCCAGGCTGGAGTTACCGTGCTGGGACGCCAGGGCGGCACGGAGCAGTTCGATGCTGGGTTCCACGACGGCGTCGGCGTGCACACCCTGGTGCAACTCGTCGCTGACGGCCAGTTGGGAGAAGTAGGTGAAGGCGAGGCGCGCAATGGGGTTGTCGGGTCCCAGGGGGACCGCGGCGATGTCCCGTAGCAACCGATCGGGGAGCGCGAGTGCCGCGCGGGGGAAACGGAAGAAGTGGCCGTCGATTCCCTCGTCGAAGAGAAGTGTGTAGGGGGCGGTCGATTCGTAGACGGCGAAGTCTCCCGGCCTCAGCAGGCACTGGCGACCGTTCTGCACCACCAGGCTGGTGCCCGTCGTCTGAAGACTGAGGAAGACGACCGGCTTTTCGTCCTCCCGGGCCAGCCGCTCCGTCCGACGGAGAGTGGCCGCGGTCGCCCGCGCCGAACAGATCCTGAGGGGCCCGACGGCGTCGAACCCTACGCGAACGGAGATGTCCTCAGCCGGAGGACGGTGATTGATGTCGACCGCCACCAGGGAGTCCCACAGCGCGTGTCGGAGCACTTCCTCCCGGTCCTGCGGCGCCATGAACGCGGTGTCCAGGACCAGGCTCATGAGGCAGACCTTCGTCTGCATCGGTCATAACGCCGGCCTGACAACACCTCGGCCCGTTCTCCCACAAGCCCCCCTCGGCACGGACGATTCCCGACATCAGTCTCGCGGGACTGTCTCTCGCCGCGCAACGGCTTCGACGGGCGCGCACAGGGCCCACACCTGATGCAGCGTCACCTTGACGCGGTGCACGAATGACAAATCTCCCTGCATGAACGACAAAGTCCGAGGCCCACGTTGCCCCTAACGTCCATGGGCGAGGCCAGAGAAGGGGGATTCACACACCCCCATCACGAGTCTTGTCCGGGCCGTCCTTGCACGCCGGCGCGTCAACGTCCTCCGGGCATTCCTGCGCGACGGACGGCGCTACGAGCTCGCCCCGCCCACCGCTCATGCGGTTGACAGACCGCATGACGAATCACTGTCAGCCCTTCCTACCGAATTGATACGTCCGGCACGTGGCGTGCCGAAGATCCCGGGAGTCCCGCATGAAAGTCCTCGCAAGACTTAGAAACACGTTGACGACAGGCGCACTGCTCATAGCGGCAGGCACACTCGGCCTGGCGACCGCACCGTCGGCCTCCGCGAACGAGCCGCTCGCCAACCCGAGCATCACCGTGACCGGCGGCTGCGCCGGAGCGCGGACCCTGGTCCAGATCTACTGGCACAGCTCGAACGAGGCCAGCATTCACTGGACGCTGACCGACACCGATCGGGGCGACGGCAGGCCGCCCGTCCTCAGGATGAATGCGGTCGGCGCCGACGGCGCCCAGCCATTCGTGTTCAGCACCGGAGAAACCGCGGCCGTCCTCCATGGCGACACTGTCTCCGGCGGCGAGGACACCTGGAACCCGTCGGACATCGCCCAGTTCCGGCGTCTGCAGATCATCACCCAGAACGGCAACACGGCGTCGGGCGTCGAGTGCTCGACGACCAAGAGTGTGTACAACTTCTCCCGCGTGGCCTACCACTACTCGCTCGACCAGATCGACAACGAGTACGAGTGGGGAACTGAAGGGCCGAGCACTTTCGACTGCTCCGGCCTGGTGTACCACTCGTACAACCGGGTGCCCGACCTGCCCTCGGACTGGTCCCGCAAGACAGCGAACAGCTACTACAGCTGGGCGGTGGGGGAGGCCGCGAACAACGAGTCCGACAACAGCAACCTCGAACCTCTCGACGTCCTGCGGGTCCCCGCGTCCGAGCGGCAGGTCGGCGATCTCGTCTTCTATGAGGGCCACGTCGGCTTCTACGCGGGCGACGGCCGCCTCTACTCGGCCCTCAACGAGACTGTCGGCATCGACTACACCAGCGTCGACATCCTGACCAGGCAGGACCAGTACTACTACCGAATCGTCGGTGTCAGGTCGAGCACTTCCTCGTAGCGACGCTCCCTGAAGTCCCGGAGTTTGGAACGTCGCGCAATTCTCCAGACTGAAGATCACGGACGTCCCCATGGGGAACGCGGAGTTGCTCCGTGACAACCAGCAGGACGGCGATCCTCCCGGGCCGCCCGGCAACCAGCCAATCCTCCAGGTCCGAGTCATGCGGTCAAGGATGAGCGCAGCTCATCGCGGTGTGGCGCGGAGGCGTCCTTGACGGCCTGGCTCGGACCGCACACTTCGCAGCCGGGCGGCCCAACTTTCTGCCGCTCACTGAGATCGCACGGACAAGCGGGGACGGCGAAGCCGGTCTGCGGAATCGCACGACCGCTGACATGGCTCGTCGCCCCGAGGAACGTCCAAGTCCACACCGATCCGTTCGGACGACTGCTCCGGGCCTCTCCTGCCCTGCCCGGCTCGACGTACGACCTGACCGCAGCCCGGCAGCACGGGATCGTTGACGCACTCGCCGATACGGAACTCAAGTGCTGGGCAGACAATACGCGGATCCCCCGGTAGCTCAGCCACCTGATCCCCCGCCGACCGGGGCCCCGGTGATGGCCTGCATCTCCTGCCCGATCATCTCCTGCAGCGGCACGCCGTCGCGGTTGCTGAGGATGACACCGACCCAGCCGGTGTCCGGGTAGATGTCCCAGTTGGCGCCGACACCGGGGTTGCCACCGGCGCGCTGGTACATCCACTGGCCGTTGACGATGGAGACCGGAATCCCGTACGCCCCGAACGACGCCGGTCCATGGGGGATCTTGGCGGCAGTGAGCACGTCGGCCCAGGGCCGGTCCAGCACCGTGCCGTCGCCCAGCGCGTGCGCGAACCGGACCAGATCCGGCGCGGTGGCGAAGCCACCGTCCCCGGGGGCATCGATGAAGGCGCGGCCCGGATTCTTGCCGAGTACGTTCGGGTCCGGGCTGCTGTTGTCCAGGTTGCGGACGGCGTCCACCACGCTGCCGTCGGCCAGCTCCATGTACGGGTGCGCGATGTGCTCGTCGGTGAGCCACTGCGGCCTGGTGCAGAACGCCGAGCCGGTCATGCCGCAGCGCCCGAAGATGTTCTCCTGCACATAGTCCCAGTACGACTTGCCGGTCACGGCCTCCACGATCTGCGCGGAAATGGTGACCTCCGCCTCCGCATGGGCGGTGTCAGGAACGCCCGGGACGCCCACCAGTTTCGCGTGCCGGGCCCGCTGCTCGTAGTACTCGTGCACCTCATCCCAGCTCTGGAAGACGCGTTGCGGGTCCTCATCCGGGTTGTCCAGCCCGGAGGTGCCGGACAACATGTGGTGGATGGTCACCTGCTCGGCGATCTCCTTGGCGAAGCCCTGCAGATGGGTGCCCACCGTGTCCGACAGCTTCACTTTGCCCTGCTGCGCCAACTGCAAGATGGCCACCGCGCCGAACGGCTTGCCCGCCGAACTGAGGCTGAACGCGACGCCCTCGTGGTTGGCGATTCCCTTCTCCTTGTCGGCCATGCCGTAGCTGCGGGACAGCACCGTCCGGCCCTGGTGCGACAACAGCACCACGCCGGAGAACTTGCCCTCGGCGGCCAACCTCGCTACATAACGGTCGTAGGCTCCGCCAGGCCGGGTGTCTGGCGGGATCGGGTCGGTCGGGGCTTGGTCGGCATGGCCGGGCTGAGCGCCCACCAGCGACGCGCCTGCCACCACGCCGGCGGCTGCAAACCCGCCCCACCCGAGCAGCCGACGCCGGTCGACACCGCGTAAGGAATCCGAGTCCATGATCACAGTCCTTTCCCGATGGACGAACCGACCGTTGATGCGCTGTGGTCCGTGCCCCCACTGAAGACGGGAGACTGTTGCGGTGGCGTATGCGATTTTCGATACGTCCGCGATACTCGTTCCGGGAAGATCACTGGCCGTCGTACCGAGGTCTGCCCGGCGCGAGCGACCCGCTGGTTCGCGGTGGCGAACGAGCCGTTCTCATCGAGGTTGCGGCCGAAGTAGCCTCCGCAGCCGATGCTCTCCCCGGTGACGCGTCAGAAGTCCTCCGGCGTCCTGATCCGGGTGCCGTCCAGCACGTATATGACCGTCACAGCCCGCAGGATACGTCCGGCCCTGTGCCCTGACCCTCGATGGTGAACCACGGGAAGAGCGGTTCGGCGCCTGGCCGGTCGAGTTCCATGGAGCCGAGTTCGCCGATCGAGTCCGCTTCCCGGGAAGCGGACAGGCAAGAGCTCCAGCCCCTGCCCGATTGCCGGGAGGGACTGGAGATCACTGGTGTGCCAGGGCCGGTACGGCGAAGGGGTCAGCCCAGTCGCATGGCGTATCCCGCGTGGTGCAGTTCCTCGCCCTGAAACTCCCCGAAGGCCCAGAAGCCGAGGTCGTCGAGGTAGTCGATCCGGTCCCCGTCGATCCAGTACCGGCCCTGATAGGCGTGCGGGCGGCCGCCCCGGGTCTCGTCGTAGCGGCCTTCGGCGGTGAGCTCCTGGTGCAGGAAGTCGTGTCTGTCGATCCAGACGCCGACCCGCGGGCTGCCGGTCATGTCACCGGCGGCCGGGATTCCCGCCACGGGAGTGGTGGGGCGGCCGGGGGAGTCGGCGCCGGCCCACAGGACGGGCCTGCCGGCCGCGACCAGGGCGCGGACCTGCTCCGGGCGGGTCAGGAGCGTGGCCAGCGCGCTCGCCACGTCGGGGGCGAGTTCGTCGGGTACGACGAGCAGGTCGCCGGCGTTCCCCGGCGTCAGCGTCGCGACGTACTCCGAGCGGTGGCCACGGCCGCCGACCAGGGCGACGGTGTCCACGACGGCCGGTACGACGGTCATGCCTGTGCAGTCGACGACGATGGCGTTGTCGTCCTGTGCCGCCGTGATGATGCCGGGGCCGACCCCTACGATCAGGGCGCCCACGAGCAGGACGTCGGCGCCGGGCAGGGTCCCGATCAGGGGGTCCATCGTCAGGACCCGGGCGTTGGTGAAGAGGACGGGACGTCCCGTGTCGTTCGATACGATCTCGTCGAAGGCCTCGCTGTTCCAGCTCACGGTGTCGGTGTGGGTGGCGCTCATAGCCTGCTCCTCAGGTGAGTGGGGTCCCTCGGCCTGTGGAATGCGTCGAGCGCGCTCGCGCCGGCCGAACCGGGGTCGGCAGCCCCTTGTGGCTGCTTCACGGTCAGCCTGGTCGCGTCCGTGGAACGTAACCAGGCCGCCGTGTGCCCAGGAGTTCGGCACCCACCTTGCGGGCTCTCGCGGAGCCGGGTGCCGGGGTACGAGCGCCCCCACCGCCCGATTCAGCTGCCGGGCGTGAGCCCGAGCGTGTTGAGCACCCCGTACACCCCGAGGAAGAGGATCGCCGCGCTGCTCAGGACGAGCGCTCCGGTCAGCCAGGGGTTGGCGCGGAAGCGGGGCGGGACGCCGGTGTAGCGCAGGCGCCAGACCGCGACCACGACCGCGAGCAGGAAGATGCCACCGCCGATGCCGCCGATCTGCACCATCAGGACCGGGGACTGGACCCACAGGAAGATGCACATCCAGACCGGGGGCAGGCACAGGGTGAGGATGCGGATGGTGCGCGTGCGCGAGCGCAGGTCGTGCCAGTCGATCACTCCGAGCAGACCGAGGGTGTTGGTCCACAGGCGGGGGACGCTGGCCGACGAGGCGACGGTGACCGAGAAGAGAACGGCGATCGCGCCGGCCAGGAACAGGTACTCGGCCCATGGGCCGAGCACGTCGGTGTAGCTGTGCGACAGCGTGGTGATCATGTCGTTGCCCTCGGGCACCAGTCCCTGCGGGTGGAGCACCGAGGCGCCGATCACGTAGAAGGACAGGGTGCAGATGGTGCACACGATCCAGGAGACGCCCACGTCGAGCCGCATGACCTTGAGCCAGCCCTCGGCCCGCCGGGCGCGCTGCTCGGTGCCGTCGTCGGGGCCGGTCCAGCGGGCGTAGCCCTTCTCCAGGCACCAGTACGTGTACGTCGTCATCTCGTCGGCGCCGACGCCGGTGATGCCGAACATGGCGAGTGCGATGCCGACCGTGCCCGCGGGGATCTGGAAGCTCAGTCCGTCGGCGAGCTGCTCGCCGCCGTATCCGAAGGCGGTGAACGGCAGGGCGAGTGCCAGGCCGAAGGTGATGACCGTCTTGAGCGTGATGCCGACGACCTCGACCCGCTCGATGACGTGGTACTTGCCCGTCTGGAGGATGAGGATGGCGGCACCGGTGACGATGAGGGCCCAGATCGTCAGCGACGACGTGCTCAGCGACCCGCCGTGGATCGGCAGCAGGATCGAGCAGGCAGCCGCGGTGCCGCCGATGATGCCACCGCGCTGGAACATCTTGGCGAAGTCCATGCCGATCCAGAGCCAGTTGATCCAGCTCAGTCGGCCGATCTTCGGACCGATCTGGCTGTAACCCTCGAGCGCGGGCTTGCCGTTGAGGATGGTCCAGCGGGCCAGTTCCATCTGCACCCACACCTTGACCGCGGTGGAGATGATCACCAGCCACAGCAGCGCGAACCCGGCCTTCGCGCCGAGCGAGGTGGTGGTGATCAGTTCACCGGAGCCGACGACGGCGGCGGACAGCACGAGCCCGGGGCCGAGCTGGCGCACTCGGCCGCGGAAGGTCTCGGGGGCCGGGCGGGCGTCTTCGGCGCGCAGGGCGTACGGGTCGGTCTGCGCGGGTGGCGGCGCCGCCGTGGCGCCGTCGGTCGTGGTGGCCATGTGAGGTCCTTAGGGATCTTCCGGCGTCGTCGCCGGTATCCGGAACGGGGACAGGGTGGTGCCGTGGTGCGGTTGTGTCTTGTGCCGGGGTGTCTCAATGCGCCTGGTGGTGCGGTTCCTTGCCTGCCAGTACGCGGACGACGTCCTCGGCGACCATCGCGCCCATGGCCTGGTTGGCCTCGGGCGTGCAGGCGGCCATGTGGGAGGTGAGGAGTGTGCGCGGGGCCTCGCGGAGCGGGTGGTCGGCGGGCAGCGGCTCGGTGCTGAAGGCGTCGAGGGCCGCGGCTCCGAGGTGCCCGGAGCCGAGCAGGTCGGCGAGCGCGCGTTCGTCGATGAGGCCGCCGCGCGCGGCGTTGACCAGGACCGCGCCCGGTTTCATCGCCGCCAGTCGGGCCCTGTTGAGCAGCGGGGCGCCGGACGGGTCGGGCGGGGTGTGCAGGCTGACGGCGTCGGCGCGCGCCAACAGGGCGTCGAGCGCGGCCGGTTCGGCGCCGTGCGCGCGGACGTCGGCGTCGGAGACGTACGGGTCGTGGGCGAGCAGCTCCATGCCGAAGGCGCGGGCGTATCCGGCCAGCAGACGGCCGATGCGGCCGAAGCCGACGATGCCCAGCGTCCTGCCGTGCAGTTCGGGGCCGAACAGCTTCGGCCAGTCACCCGCCGCCACCGCGGTGTGCGAGGCGGCGAGGGAGCGGGTCGCGGACAGCAGCAGGCCGAAGGTGTACTCCGCCACCGCGCGCGAGTTGCTGCCCGGCGCGCACACCACCGGTATCGCGCGCTCCCGTGCGGCGGCCAAGTCGATCGTGTCGACGCCGACGCCGTGCTTGGCGATCACCTTGAGGCGGGGCGCGGCGTCCATCACCTCGGCGGTGATCGGGTCCATGCCGACGATCAACGCGTCAGCTTCGGCAACGTACTTGAGGAGCTCGGCGGTGGGCAGCGCCGCGTCCTCGCAGGGCCGCAGGGGACCCGCTGCGGCCTCTTCCAGGATCTGCCAGGGGCGCGCCGAGTGCCGGGCGAAGGTGGGCGTCGTGATGAGCGTGGTCGGCATCAGTTCACCCCGCCGCGTGCCGCTTCCAGGTGGGACGTCGCGATCTGCTGCAGATGTACGACGTCGGCGGCGACCGACGCGAACGTGAAGCCCTCGGCGAGGCGACGGGCGGCGCTCGCGCCGTCGGCGTTGTGGATGCCGGCCGCGATGTCCGCCGCCTCGGCCGCCTTGCGGATGCGGGTGAGGGCCTGCTCGAACTCTTCCTGTACGGAAGGGTCGGTGGAGGTCGCGCCGCCGATGGCCAGGCGCAGGTCGGACGGGCCGACGTAGATGCCGTCCAGGCCGGGTGTCGCGCAGATCTCCTCGACGTTGGCCAGGCCGTCGGCCGTCTCGATCATCGCGAGGACGGCGGTCTGGTCGTGGGTGTCGGCCGGGTTGGGGCCGATGCGCAGCTGGGCGCGCATCGGGCCGTACGAGCGGCGGCCCAGCGGCGGGTAGCGGACGGCGGAGACGGCGTCGGCTGCGTCCTGGGCGTTGTCGATCAGCGGGACGATCACGGCGGTCGCGCCCGCGTCGAGCGCCTTGCCGATGTACGTGAGGTCGTTGGCCTCGACGCGCACCATGCCGACGGCGGTTGAGCCCTTGGTGTCGGTGGCGAGGAGGTTGTTCAGCATGCCCTGGTAGCCGAAGAGGCCGTGCTGGGCGTCGAAGGCCAGATAGTCGTAGCCGACGCGGGCGAGGCGCTCGGCGGCGATCGGCGAGTCGAGCAACGACCAATAGCCGATGAGCTGTTCGCGGTTGCGCAGGGCGGCGGTGAACTCGGCAGGGGTGCGGCCGGTGGCCATGGGTGTCTCCGTTACGGGGGAGGGGCGGGAGGTCAGCGGTTGTAGGCGGGCATCGGGCCGCGCAGACGGGCGCCGACCTCCTCGCAGGCGGCCAGCACGTCCGAGGGAAGCGGACCGGCGGCCGCGACGGCGATGTTGGCCTTCAGGTGGTCGACCTTGGAGCCGCCGAGCAGCAGCGCGTCGGTGGAGGGCTGCGACAGCAGCCAGCGCAGGGCCAGTTCGGTCAGCGGCAGGCCCGCGTCGGAGGCGATGCGGGTGAGGTCGGCGACGGCGCGGAACAAGTCCTCGTTCCAGTACCGCTCGCGATACATCACGGCCAGCTTCGAGTCGCCGAAGCGCCCGCCCTCCGGGGCCTGTTCGAAGCTGTGGCGGCCGGTGAGCAGGCCCCCGCCGAGCGGGTTGTAGACCATCGTGCGCAGACCGGCGACGGCGGCGTACTCGACGTACTCCTCCTCGATGCGTCGCGCGAGGAGATTGTGCAGCTGCTGGGCGACGACCGGGCGGGGGGCGCCGACCTCGTCGGCCACGCGGTTCAGCTCGGCGATCTGCCAGGCGGCGAAGTTGGAGACGCCGAGGGCGAGGACCTTGCCGTCCTGCACGAACTCGGCGACGGTCGCGAGGGTCTCCGTGAGCGGTGTCCTGCGGTCCGGCTGGTGCAGGTAGAAGAGGTCGACGTGGTCGGTGCCCAGGCGCTTGAGGCTGCCCTCCAGCGCGGCGCGCAGGCCCTCGGCGGAGAGCGGCGCGTGGTCGCCCTGGTCGGGGTGCGGAATGCCGGCCTTGGTGGCGAGCACCACCCGGTCGCGGCGGCCGGGCAGCAGCTCGGCGAGGATGCGCTCGCTCTCGCCGCCCGCGTAGCCGTTGGCGGTGTCCACGCCGGTGATGCCCGCATCGAGCGCGGCGTCCAGCATCGCGGCGGCCGTCGCGCGGTCGGCGGTGTCCCCGAAGGTCATCGTGCCGAGGACGAGACGGGACAACGGGACGGGGACGTGCGGGAGTTCAAGGCCGACGGTCAAGGCGGGTTCCTTCCAAGGCGGGTGGTGCGGGTGGTGCGTTCTCATGCTTGTGCGCGATCTCATGCGTGATGTGCGCAACACGGGTGGTGCCGTGCGGCTACCCGGCATCGAGCGGTCGCTACGGTGGTTCCGGCGATGCGCTGCGCTGCGGCCACGTGCGGTGCGACGTGCCGTGCAAGCCGGTACGCGTCGCGTTCACGAGAGCGCCGCGGTCCGCGGTGACGGTCGTCGGCGCCATGGGAACGCTCGCATGGCTGCGTAAATCACGCAAGGGGTCTCGCGCATTTCGCGCAACCTGTGCCATGATCCGAACTGAGCCGCCCACCGCCGGGCACGCCCAAGGAGGTATCGACCCCGTGGCTTCCCTGCCCCCGCCCCCGCTTCCGCCCGTCTCGCCGCCCGTACCGTCGTACGTCGTGGCGCTCGCGGACGACCTGTCCGGCGCGGCCGAGACCGCCCGCGCGCTCGGCGGGCCGGTCCGGCTGTCGCTCGACGCCGCGGACGTGGCCGAGATCACTGCCACGCACGACCTCGTCGTGGACCTGGACACCCGCCGGCTGCCGCCCGCCGAAGCGGCACACGCCGTGCGGACGGCGCTGCGCGCGGCACAGGCCGGCCCGCCCCGCCTGCTCTACAAGAAGGTCGACTCACAGCTGCGCGGCCACCTCGCAGCGGAGGCGGCCGCGTACGCCGAGGGGGCCGAGGCCGTCGTCATCGCCCCCGCGCTGCCCGCGGCGGGGCGCACCGTGACCGGCGGCGTGGTGCACGTGAAGGGCGTTCCGCTGCACCGCACGGACGGCTGGCGCGCGGAACGCGCGTCCGCGCCCCGCTCGCTGACCGATGCGCTGTCCGGTCTGCCGGTCCGTACGGTCCCTCTCGACCTCGTACGGTCAGGACCCGTCGCACTGGACGCGGAGTTCCGGCGGATCGCCGCGTCCGGTGCGCACCCTGCGCCGGACGCAGAGACCGACGCCGACCTGGACGCGGTGGCCGCGGCGGCGCTGCGGCTCGGCCCCGGATTCCGGCTCCTGGGCAGCGGTGGCCTGGCGGCCGCGCTCGGGCGCGCGCTGCTGCGTCCCGCGGCCGTCACACCCCCGCCCGCGTCCGCCCCGGACTGCACGCCGCTGCTCTTCGTCGTGGGAACCGCCGAGCCCGGCGCGGTTGCGCAGATCGCGCACCTCATCGCGCTCGGCGCGCACCATGTGCCGCTGGATCCGGCCGACTTGGCGGCGGGCACGGTCCGCCTGCCGCCTACCACGGCCGCTCCTGCCCCGGTCGTGCTGTCCATCGACGGATCGGGGGGCACGCGCCCCGGCACGGGGAGGGCCCTCAGCACCGCCCTGGGCGCACTCGCCGCCGCCTATCCGGGCCGCCCCGACCTCGTCCTGACCGGCGGCGAGACGGCCCGCACCACCCTGGATGCCCTGGACATAAGGGAGTTGGAACCCATCGGCGAGATCCACCACGGCGCCGTCCACTCCCGCACCCCCGACGGCCGCCACGTGGTCACCCGCCCCGGCAGCCACGGCGCCGAGGACTCACTGCTGCGCATCGCGCTCGCGCTACGCCCCCACCTGGCCGCCGCCACGGCCGCTACCTGAACCTCTCATCGCCCGCCCCCCGCCTAGGAGTTGTCCCCATGAACACCCCTCTCCCTCTCATCGCCGTCACCATGGGCGACGGTGCCGGCATCGGCCCCGAGGTCGTCGTCGCGGCCCTGCTCGACGACGCCGTCCTGACCAGCTGCCGCCCCGTCGTCATCGGCGACGCACAGCGGCTGCGCGAGGCCGCCCGGATCCTCGGCCTCGACTGCGAGATCGTCGCCGTCGACCACCCGCGCGACGCCGAGTTCACCCCCGGCCGCGTCAACGTGATCGACCTCGGCCTGCTCCCCGCCGACCTGCCCTGGGGCAAGCTGTCGCCGGTCGCGGGCGACGCCGCGTACGCATACATCAAGCGGGCCGCCGAACTCGCCGTGGCCGGCGAGGTGCACGCCATCTGCACCGCGCCTCTCAACAAGGAGGCCCTGCACGCCGCGGGCCACATCTACCCCGGCCACACCGAACTCCTCGCCCACCTGACCGGGACCGAAGAGGTCTCGATGATGCTCTCCACCGAGAAGGTGAAGGTCATCCACGTCACCACGCACATCGGCCTGATCGACGCCGTCAACCGCATCGAGCCGGGCCTCGTCGAGCGCACGGTGCGCCGCGGCCACGAGGCGATGGTCCGCGCCGGCACCCCGAACCCGGTCATCGGCGTCTGCGGCATCAACCCGCACGCGGGCGAGAACGGCCTGTTCGGCTACGGCGAGGAGGAGGAGAAGATCGTCCCGGCCCTGGAGAAGCTGCGCGCCGAGGGCGTCGACGCCCGGGGTCCGCTCCCCGCCGACACCGCCTTCTTCCTCGCCTCACGCGGCGACTACGACCTCATCGTCGCGATGTACCACGACCAGGGCCACGGCCCGGTCAAGGTCCTGGGCATCGAGGCGGGCGTCAACCTCACCGTGGGACTGCCCGTCATCCGCACCTCCGTCGACCACGGCACCGCGTTCGACATCGCCGGAACGGGTTTGGCCGAGGCCGGTAGCATGGTCGAGGCGCTGCGCCAGGCCACCGCGATGGCCACGGCGCCGACCGCCCCTGTGGCCTGAACCGCCGTCCCCTGCACCGCCGTTACCACCGCACCGTAGAGGACTCCGCACATGCCTCCGACCACCTCCCAGGCCCGACGCGACCGCATCGTCCACCTCGCCACCACCACCGGCCTCGCCAGCGTCGAGGAACTCTCGCAGCTCCTCGACGTCACGCCGTCGACCATCCGCCGCGACCTCGCCCGTCTCACCACGGAGGGCCGCCTCGCACGCACCTACGGCGGAGCGATGGCGCTGTCCGCACACCCCGAGGCATCGCTGCGGCAGCGCACGGGCGAGGCGTACGAGGAGAAGCGGGCCATCGCGCAGTGGGCGGCGCGGCAGGTCGAGCCGGGTGAGACCCTGCTCCTCGACGCTGGTACGACGGTGGGTGCGCTGGCCCACGAGCTGCGCGGCGCAAAGGAGTTGACGATCGCGACGACGGGCCTGACCGCCCTGCACGCCCTGGCGGACGCGGAGGGCGTGCACGTCGAGTGCCTCGGTGGCACGCTCCGCCCGCTCAGCCAGGGTTTCGTCGGCCCGCTCACCGAGGCCGCGCTCGAGCACATGTCCTTCGACCGTGTCTTCCTCGGCGCCGACGGCGTCACCGTCGACCGCGGCATCTGCGAAGCGGACCTGCGCCAGACCCGCCTC
This sequence comes from Streptomyces sp. NBC_00038, assembly GCF_026343635.1. Classification (NCBI taxonomy): domain Bacteria; kingdom Bacillati; phylum Actinomycetota; class Actinomycetes; order Kitasatosporales; family Streptomycetaceae; genus Streptomyces; species Streptomyces sp. NBC_00038. Next base: position 230,583 of record NZ_JAPELQ010000002.1, on the reverse strand, counting down.
AAGGAGCTGATGTCCCGCCGCGCCGACCGCGTCTACGTGCTGGCCCACGGCGCCAAGCTGGGACGCAAACCGTTCCACGCGTGGGCGACGCTCCAGGAAGGATGGACCCTGGTCACGGACACATCGGCGCCCGACGCGCAGATCCGCGCCTTCGAGGCCCGCGGAGTGCGCGTCGAGATCGCCCCACCGGCGGGGACGTGACGGAACCGGCACGAGCCTGACCGGCCGGGGATAATCGCTGGTCGCCCCCGGCAGGTGGTGTTCATACTGCCGCAATGGATCCGGTGACTCTTGAGACCGACCGTCTGATGCTGCGGGCCTTCGCGCCCGGAGACGTGGACGCGGTGTACGACGCCTGCCAGGACGAGGACATCCAGTTCTATACGCCGGTTCCGGTGCCCTACCGGCGGGAGGACGCCGAGAAGAGTGTCCGTGCGGACTTGCCCGAGGGCTGGGCCACGGACAAGGACTACACCCTCGGCGCGTTCCGCAAACTGAGCGGGGCGCTCGTCGGCTCGTACTGCCTCACCAGGGTGAGCCAAGGTGTCTTCGAACTCGGCTACTGGGCGGTCAAGGAGCAGCGCGGCCACGGCTATTCGGCCGAGGCCGCGCGGGCCCTGTGTGACTGGGGCTGGGCCACGCTCGACGTCCACCGCATCGAGTGGTGGGCCATGGTCGGCAACACCGGCTCTCGTGCCCTGGCCGAGAAGCTGGGCTTCACCGTCGAGGGGACGCTGCGCCATCGCGGGATTGCCAACGACGGGAATCCGCACGACTGGTGGGTGGGCGGACTACTGAGGCCCTGACACTGCAACCGCATCTGGGTGTGTGGCCCAGGCGTTTGTAGTGGGAGCGGCGGGCTCGGGCGTGGCTGCGCCGTCGGAAGCGCAAGCAACCCGTTCAGGCCACCCCTGGTCGCCGTGCCGAGTTCTTGTCATCTCCCACGACGGCCAGGGCTTGGTTCTCTGTGGTCTGCGCGCCAGAGAGGGTGTGAGCGGGTCAGGAGAGCCAGTCGGTGTACTTGGTGGAGGCGAGGTGGGCGTTCTTATCGGTGAGGACATCACCCTTGACGGCGGCGAACATGCCGGCGGTGGGGTCGTTGACGACGGTGCGGCTGTCGCCCTTGTGGGACAGGGTGATCCGGCCCAGCTCGTCCAGGGTGAAGATCTCGGGGCCGGCGATGTTGCGAATGCCGTTCAGCGGGGCGCCCGCGGCGACCTCCGCCACCGCGGCGGCCACGTCCTTGGCGGCGATCGGCTGGATGGGCGTGGCGGGCAGCCGGACGGTGTCGCCGTCGGTGGTCCAGGACAGGACTGCGTCCATGAACTCCATGAACTGCGTGGCCCGGACGATCGAGTAGGGGATCGGCCCGGCCGCGAGGATGGTCTCCTGGAGCGCCTTGGCCCGGTAGTAGTCCAGCTCTGGCACCTGGTCCGTGCCGACGATCGAGAGGATGACGAAGTGGCCGACGCCGCCTTTGTGGGCCGCGGCCAGAAGGTTGTCCATCGAGGTCTGGAAGAAGGCCGGGGAGGCTTCGTCGAAGGTCGGGGAGTTCGTCAGGTTGACGACGACGTCGGCTCCCGCCACTGCCTCGTCCAGTCCCTGGCCGCTGATGACGTCGACTCCGGTGGACTGCGAGTGCGGTACCGCTTTGTGCCCGGCGGCGTTCAGATTCTTGACGACCTGCGACCCGATCAGACCGGTACCGCCGATGACTGCGAACTTCATGTCATGCCTTTCGTTGGGGGTGTGCGCGGAATATGGCATATGAACCACTATGTCGTCGCGACAGGAAACGGCACCTCAGCCGGCTGAGAGCGGGTGGTGTGAGTAGCCGTCGACGAACGTGACCGTCTCGTCGAGTGGCACCCGGCCCGCACGGGCGTCACCCACCGTGGCATCTTCGAAGCCGATCGACATGCCGCAGAAGAGGACGAGCTCGTCCGGGGGTGACAGGGCCTCCGCGACGGTCTTGTGAAACTTCGCCCATGCCATCTGCGGACAACTGTGCAGCCCTTCGGCGCGGAGCAACAGCATGACGGTCTGCAGATACATGCCGGCGTCGGACCATTGAGGCCGCCCCTGGTCGCGGTCGATGTAGCAGAACAGGGCGGCGGGAGCGCCGAAACAATCCCAGTTCGCGGAAGCGGCCCTCTGGCGCGCCGCCATGTCCTCGCGCGCAATGCCGAGTGCGCCGTAGCGCTGCTCACCGAAGGCGGACCGGCGTTCGCGGTAGGGGGACTTCAGTGCGTGCGGGTACATCTCGTACTCCGGCTCGTCCCAGGTGTCACCTGCGGCCAAGCGCTCGCCTGCGCGCTTCTTGAGCTCGGCCAGCGGTGCGCCGGTCAGCACGTAGGCGCGCCATGGCTGGATGTTCGATCCGGACGGGGCCCAGGCCGCGGCGGACAACACGCGCTCCAGCACCTCCCTCGGAACAGGTTGGTCGGTGAATCCGCGCACCGCCCGTCGGCTCGTGACCGCCTCATAGACGTCCAAGATCGTGCGCCTCCATCTGCTCAACGGGGTCATCTTCGTTACACTCGTGATGGTATCAAGTGAGACTATCTCGTGTGTAACTATCAGCAGGCATGAATCCTCGGCCCTTGGTTCCTTGCCTCGGGCACCGTTCTTTGGAGAAAGCCCATGACCACGCTGCTGCACATCGACTCGTCCGTGTTCCCCGGTGGGGCGTCCTCGTCCCGTTCGGTCACGGCCGCCTTCCGTAAGACCTGGGAAGAGCAGCACCCGCAGGGCACGGTGATCTACCGCGACGTCGCCGCCAGCCCCGTCCCGCACATCACTGCCGACGCCTGGTCCGCCGGTTACGCCGCCCCGTCCGAGCGCACCCCGGAGCAGTCCGCCGCGTTCGCCGCCCGCGTGCAGCTCATCGAGGAGCTGGAGCAGGCGGACGCCATCCTGATCGGTGCCCCCATGTACAACTTCTCGATACCGTCGACCCTCAAGGCGTGGCTGGACAGCGTGCTCCTGCTCGGCCGCACCGCGGGGGAGGCCCCCTCCGCTCAGGGCACCCCTGTCATCGTCGTCGCCAGCCGCGGCGGCTCCTACGCGCCGGGCACGCCGCGCGAGGGCTACGAGTTCGTACAGAACTACCTGGAGGCCGTCCTCAAGGGCACCCTCGGCCTGGACCTCGACTTCATCGTCCCGGAACTCACCATGGCCTCCCGCAATCCGGCCATGTCCGAACTGGTTCCCCTCTACGAGGCTTCCCGCAAGCGCGCCTTGGGGGACGCGACCATCAAGGCCAAGGAACTGGCGGAGCGCCTCGCCGCGTAATCCCCGGGCCACAGATGCCGTGTGTCGTCTCGACCCGGGACGTCACACGGTGTCCTCGTCGCCCGCGCCCTCTCCGACGGTGACGGTGGTGCTCTGTCCCTGGAGGCCGGTGGCCCGGTGCTGGGGGCGATCGGGGCGTTCGGCCTGTCGGCGGGCCGCGCTTCGAGACGACGGCGATGCGGGCGAGGGGGGAAGAGCTCATCGCCGGCCAGGTGTACGGCGCAATAGCCGTACGGAGCTCGATCCTCGTCGGCGACGAAGCCCTGACCGCCGCCCGCCGCCAGGGCCGCAGCTCTCAAGGCCGGGTTCGCCCCGAAAGTCGCATGGGACCAACGCGCCCACGCGGCAGGCAACCGGTGCGCGGACGCGCTTACACCTCACCGCCTGCGGGATGGGCAAACCGGGTCAGTAGATCCGTCAGCTGCTCGGGCTCGCCAGGCTCCAGTTCGGCAACCAGACGCTCAGCCAGCGGCTCCGCCGCCACATGGGCTGCATCGAAAAGCTCGAGCCCCTGAGGCGTGATCTCCACTGCCCGCACCCGCCGGTCCCCCGGAACGGTCTTGCGTACGGCCAGCCCTCGACGCTCCAGGTCGTCCACGACCCGCATGATCCCCGCCTTGTCCGACCCCGTCGCCGCCGCCAAGTCCCGCTGCACCGTGGACCCGCGGTCGACCAGCACGATCAGCACGGCGAAATGCCGCAGCTCGATACCGAGCGGCCGAAGCGCCTCCTCCATCACCGCGGCCGCGCGCCAGTGCGCCCGGCGCAGCAGCAGGCCGAGAGCGAAAGGCGAGGCATCTCCAGGGCGGTCGGTCACGCGCAGGGGGGTGGTTTTGTGAGGAACGTCGGCGGCCATGAGGCCACATTACAGCTATCTATTCGTTCGATACGGTCTCATTTGAAACTAAAAATGGCTACGTCTGCTGCGGCCTTGTTACCTCACGCCTGTAGGACCTCGCCAAGACCACGGGGGCGCGGTGGAGGTGTGCTTCCAGATCTCCAAGGGCGAGTGCGGCCGGCACCACCACTAGGTGAGGCTCTGTACTAAGGCTCAGGCGGGTGCTCAGCAAGTTGCGTCACCACGGTTTGAAACAGGTGCCTATTGCCCGTCGCCCTGTGCGGTCAGCGCGAAGGCCAGCAGCGCTGTCGTGGTGAAGTCCAGTGCGGGCTCCACGGTCTGCCAGGCGCCCACGTCGTCGACGTACCGCGCGCCCTTGCCGTCGAAATCGGTCCAGGCACCTGTCGGCGGGGCGGCCGTGCACTTCTTCATGGTCGGGAAGCCGTTCAACTCCTCCAGCTTCTTAGCGGCGTTGGGGCCGTTGACCACGGCGCCCCGCAGGATGGCGCCCTTCCCGTCGTGGCTGCCCCTGAGGTTGGCCAACTGGTGTTCCGGGCAGTGCGGGTAGACCTCACCGGCACCGATCACGAAGCTGGTTCCCCAGGGGTTGGCGCCGAGGGCCCAGCCTCGCTGCCGGCCGGCGAAGGCCGCGTAGTGGGTGTCCCCGGTGGCATTGGAGTAGAGGCGGGCGGTGGCCACCAGACCGAAGGTGTGCGGGACCGCGTCGAAGTCGTCGTAGACGGCGCCGGCTCCGAACGGGTCGTGCCCGGCGCGGGCGACGCCGTCGTCCAACTGGCGGCGCAGGTCCTCGTGCAGCTCCTCGGACCCGATGCCGTTCGTCCGGGTGCCGTCCAGGACGGTGGCCAGGTCGACATGGGCGAGGGCGCTGACGTCCGCGACGTTGAGCGTGCCCTTGACGTCGGAGTCCAGATAAGCCCTGGCCCAGCCGGCCGCGGCGTCGGCCCAGTCGCTCTCCCGGTCGTCCCCGAGTTCCCGTGCGGCCAGGGCCAGTTCGGCGCCGCCGAACTCCATGTCGTCCTGCCATGAGTCCTCGGGATAGAAGGCGCCCGGGAACGCGGTGACGAGCGGCTTGTCGGGGTCGTGGGCGGTGTCGGCCAGGTCGTAGACGGCGGCCGCCTTGTCCAGCCAGCCCTGGGCCTCCTCCGGGTCCGTGCCGGCCGCGCGCTGTGCGGCGAGGGCGAACACCGCGGCCACCCGGCCCGCCAGATTGGGGCTGATCGCCTCGCCCGGGTCGGCCGCACGGAAGACCGGCCGGTGCTTGATCGTGTAGTCCGGGTCACCGGGGGACACATCGAGTCGGTCGTCGGCCTCCGGTAGCCGCCACACGTCGTGATCCGTCCGTACGGCGTCGTTGCCCGCGCCGATGCCGACCTGCGCGTAGAGGGTCTCGCTGTCCCCGTCCCACATCTTGTCGATCCAGTCCAGCCCGTGCGAGGACTCGGCGGAGAGTTCCTCCATGTCCGGCAAGTCGCGCTGGGCGAGCAGGAGTTCGGCGACCGAGTAGGAGGTGGTGGCGGTGAACTTGAGGAAATCCCCCGCGTCGAACCAGCCGCCCGACACGTCGACCCGGTCACCGGTCGGGGCCAGCCGCTCGTCGAGCAATTCGTTGCCCTCCTCGTCGTACTCCGGCTCGGCGTAGACGGTCGCATCCTCGTCGGCAAGATGCGAAGGCCCGTGCTGCAGGGCGCCGGGCAGCATGTCGGCTCCGTCGCGCTGCGCCTGCAGGAAGCGGACGTTGTCCCGGACGAGCGGGGTCATCAGCTCGTCGGCGTCGGCTATCCGGAAGGCGGGGGAGCGGCCGGCCGCGGTGCCGGTCAGGACGATGCGGTAGGTGCCGGGGGTGTTCAGCGCGGAGAGGTCGGCGGTGCGCACCGAGGGGTACTTGGCGTTCCAGCGGCCGGTGACGGCTCCGAGCCGCCCCGCCGTGACGACCTTGTCCTTGGCATCGACGACCTGGAAGCGTGCTCCCGCGAGAGCCGCCGAGGGCCCCATGACGTAGGCCTGCTTCGCCTCGCCACGCACATAGCCGACCTGGTCGACCCGGATGGCGACCTCGGTCGAGGAGGGCGTGGTGCCGCCGCCGAAGGGTAGACCGTGCAGGTTCACGGCGAGGAGCAGGATGCCAAGTCCCGCGGCGGTGCCGACCAGCAGCCGAGGGTTGCGCAATGAGTTCATGCGCCCACGGTGCCGGGGCCTTCATGAGATGAGGATGAGGACGACGCGTGGGCCATGTGCGTCGGCAGCCGGAGCTCGGCGATCAAGCCTCCTCCGGGCGCGTCCGCGAGGCGAGCGGTGCCGTGATGCAGCTCGGCGACCCAGCGGACGATGGCGAGCCCCGCCCCCGTTCCCGTGGAGGTTCCGGAACCCCCGGTGACACCCCGGGCGAAGACTCGCTCCCGGTCGGCGAGCGGCACGCCCGCCCCATGGTCGCGGACCGTCACGAGTCCCGGTGCGACGGAGACCTCCACCGGCGACCCGGCCGGGCCACCGTGCCGTTGGGCGTTCTCCACCAGGTTCCGTACCGCCTGGGCCAGCAGGTCAGGATCCCCGAGCACCACCACCGGCTCGGAGCTCACCGTGACGCTCGCATGCTCCGGCAGCTCATCGACCGTGGTCTCCACCAGCTGATCGAGGCGCAGAGGCACCAGCTCGGCCCGCTGCGCACCGGCCTCCAAACGGGCCCTGGCGAGCAGCCCGGTGACCAGTCGGCTCAGCCGGTCCACCAGTCGTAGGGTCTCGTCGGAAGAACCACCCCGCTCCACCACGAGCCGCAACGTCGCCAGCGGCGTCCGCAGCTCGTGCGCCGCTTCGGCGAGGAACTGCTCCTGCTGCCCCAGCCCGCGCAGAGCGGGCCGCATGGCCCGGCCCGACAGCAGATGACCGACGGCCGCCGCGCAGCAGACCAGAGCCGTGCAGCCGAGCGCCAGCCAGCGAACGAGGACCTCGTGATCATGTTCGCTGCGCGCCAGCTCCGTGCCCACCAGCAAGGCCGCACCGATCCGGTCACCGTCCCAGACCGGAGCGGCCGCCCACCTCAGCCGCCCGCCGTTCACGGAAGGGGCGCTGACGAGGACGGTGTCCTGCTCCTCCAGGACGCTCTGCCAGACACCGTCGAGCCGGTCCTGATCAGGCAGCGCCGAACGCGCGGGAACGACGTTCCGCACGGACGGCGACTCTCCCGGCGCTGCGTACAGGACAGCCAACACCTGTGCACCCTGCGCGAGTTCGTCCTCACCCAGCGGCTCCAGATGCAGCGTCCCCTCATCGAACCAGACCGCCCGCGACAGGCCGACGGCGCGGCTTCCGGCCTCGTGGTCGAGGCCGGAGCGCCGGGATCCGGCATCGATACGGACGGCGACGGTGGCGAGTACGACGAGACAGGCGGCGGTCGTCGAGGCGAACAGGAGGGTCATCAACCGGCGGGTGCGCCGCAGCCGGGCCACGGCGGGGGAGAGGGAGGACGCCTTGTCCCGGCGGATCACGCCTGCGCCTCGTCGCCCAGCCGGTAGCCGACGCCGCGCACCGTCCCGATCGGATCGGGCGGCCCGAGCCGCCGTCGCAGCTGGCCGATCAGGACGTCGACCACGTTGGACATCGGCTCACTCGCCTCGTCCCAGCAGCTCTCGATCAGCTCGGTGCGCGTCACCACCTCGCCCGCGCGCAGCATCAGCAGCTCAAGGACCGCGAACTCCTTGGCGGACAGGCTGAGCAGCACCCCGGCCCTGGTCACCCGGCGCCTTGGCAGATCGACCTCCAGATCACCCGCCCGCAGGACCGGCAGCCGCGCGGGCTGCTCCCTGCGGCACAACGCACGCACCCGCACGACCAGTTCGGCGAAAGCAAAAGGCTTGACCAGGTAGTCGTCCGCCCCGTGCTCGAAGCCGGCCACCCGGTCGCTCACCGCGTCCAGCGCCGTCAGCAGGAGAAAGGGCAGTGCCGACCCAGTCCGCCGCTGTGCCGCGAGCAGCGTGAGCGAGTCACCGTCCGGAACCGAGCGGTCGGCCACGACACAGTCGTAGCTGTTGACGGAGAGCTTGAGATCCGTCTCGGCCAGCGTCCGCGAGAGGTCCACCGCGAACCCCGCACCACGCAGCTGAGCAGCGACGACCGGCCCCAGTTCGGGGTCGTCCTCCAAGACCAATACGCGCATTCCCGGAGCTTAGACGGCTCCTCGGCCACTCATTGGCCACAGGGTGGGGCTCCCAACTGCTTCACGAGGGAGAAGAGATCGGCTGTCATTCTGCGAGCCCCAAGGCCTTCTTGTAGTCAGCGATGGAGAGGACAGTCACGGACTGCTCCTCGGGCTCAGGTGCGTGCCGGCGCCGAGGTCCGGATGCCGCTCGGTGAGCCGTGGCGGGTCGGCAAGCGCCTCTACGGCCGCTCCGCGTTGTCGACCGCCCCAGCCTGCACGGCGATCGCGACGCGAACTGACGCGAACGCGTACTCAACGCCGAGGCCGCCCTCAAGACTGCCCACTCTGAGGTCCTCACCCAGCGCACCCGCATCGGCGAACTCCTCGGTCAGATCCGTGACGTGGAAGCTGAGTGGACCGAGTAAGCCATCCCACGGATCACCGCTGAGAACACCACCCTCAAGCAGCGTGCCCGCCAGCTCACCGCCGAGAACCGCACCTTTGACGAGCGCCTCAAGGCAGCCCGCTCCAATCTCCGCTTCCAAGACGCCGTGTCGCCGACCTCGAAGCCCGGATCGCCGACCCGGGATCAGCGCCGCCCGCAGGAGACCCCACAACCGCCTGACCCGCCTCCGCACGGCAGGACGCGCAAGCAGCATCTGCCCGTGAGCGCGGGCGTCCTACTGTGTGAGGGGCACCCACCCTTCATCCGATGAGCAAGGAGCACCAGGCTGTGAAGGTCGAAATCCAGCCGGACGTACGCGACATCGCCGCCCAGCTCGGTGCAATCGTTCCCTACGCGCTGAAGGCCCTGGCCGGCCAGCTGGCCGACGACCCTGACATGGGCCGGCCCTCGGGGCTGCCCGGCATTCTGAACGTGACGGTTGACGGCGACATGTTCGAGGACTGCCCCGACCTGTCCGTCGGCTACATTCGCGAGCCGGACCGGATCGAGATCCGGTTTCTGAGGGCGGCTCCCTCCCCTGAGCCCTCCACGGACGCCCATGACCAGGAGCAGGAGCAGGAGCAGGAGCAGGAGCAGGAGCAGGAGCAGGAGCAGGCGCAGGGCCGGGACCAGGACCAGCCCGCCGACCCTGCCATCGCCGCGGTCACCGTGCGGGAGGTCGCCGATGCCTGGCGGCGCATCACCGGCTGGCTGAAGCGCAACGCCCCCGACTCCTACGCTGCACTCCGCGCCGGCGCCAGCCCCGCCGCCATCGCTGCACTGGAAGGCGACTTCGGCATCCGGATACCCGTCGAGCTGCACGTCCTGTGGCTGCTGACCTCGGGCGACGACGGGGGTAATGGCTGGGGATGCCTTCCGGGCAATAGGGCTCTGATGACCCTGGACGCCGTGGCCGCCGCCTACCGGCTGAAGATGGACGCCCAGGCCCAGGAGGACACCTTCAACACCGCCCGCCCCGAGGACGAGCGGATCACTGTGTGGAGGGCATCCCGGATTCCGGTTGTCGCGTTGGGCCCGGCTGACAGCACCTCGGGCTTGTACCTGGACGCCGAGACCGGTTACCTGGGCCGGTGGTCCCGCTACAACGAAGGCCCCGGTGAATCACTCAACACCCTGGTGACCTACCTGGAAGAGGCTGCCGACATGCTCGAAGCCCCGGCCCTGGCCACGGGGGACAAGCCCGGCTTGGTCGACGGGGCGCTGGTGTGGCTCAGCAGTATCGACCCGGCACAGGAAGACCGGTGGCAACCCTGGACCGGCTGACCACGTACGACAAGGTGGGCCAGCCCTGCGGGCTGGCCCACCTTCCGGCTTTCACACGCTGACGCTCTTCGGGTAGCCGCCGGACTCGTGCGTGGAGGCCATCGCGTACTCGTCACAGTCGACCGACCCCACCGAGGCATCGGAAGGGTGCACGCTCCAGGCGGAGCTGGTGCCACACACGACGTTGCGGCTGTTGTCCGACGTCCACGTACCGCCGGTGCTGTTCTTCACCGGAGTGTCCGGGCCCAGGTAGTGCATCAGCGAGTCCCACCGCATCGAGCCGGCGTGATCGGGCATCACCTGCTGCATGTACCAGTAATACGCCCCCGCAGCCGGGCCGTCCTCGGAGCCTGGGAGCGTATGGAAGCCCCGCTCACCATCACCGCATGAACGTTCCTTCGCCCTGTCCCTCGTGGACAGGGCGAAGCCATTTACGAGCGGGGCGGGGCCCGGATCACTGGAGCCGGTTGGTTCGCGGGTCCTCGGGAGGCGTCCAGCGGCCGTCGGCGTCGAACGGCCACGGGTAGGCGTAGGCATCCACCTTCGCCAACTCGCGCAGCACCTCCCGCGCGGCCGGTGGATCCGGCGGAGTGCGCAACGGGCTCTGGAGCGGGTTGAGTTGTTCCGTATACGCTTCGGCCCACTCCAGCCAGTCCGCCTCGTCCGTCGCAACCGGTGTGTCGCCGGTTCGGGCGCGGGCGGCCTGGCAGAAGGCGCGGATCTCGGCGGCCTGCCGCCAGGCCCGCGTCTGCCCGGTCAGAACTCTCGCCCGGTGCTGCTCGACCTGCTGCTCGCGTGCCTGGGCGACGGCCGCATACCAGCGCGGCTGCTCTGTCTCGCGCAATTCCTTCTCCCGCTCCCGGCGTTCGGCTTCCGCCGCGAGGCGTTCGAGATCCTGCAGGAGGTGTCCCAGCCGCGACTCCAGCGTCCACCGCGCACCGTCGCTGTAGCGCGCCAATCGGTGACGGATCAAACGCGGTCGGTGATGCCGCCAGGTCGGCGGGTGTTGTCCGGCTCGGGCGGACTGGGCAACGGACAACCGGTTACGCAGCCTGCCCCGGCTGCGGAAGCATCAGGGCACAGGCCGAGCGGAAGGCGTCCGGCTTGGACTCAGCCTTGCGGCGTCGCCGGGAGCCTTCCTTGCAAGGGTTCCCGGACCGGGTGCCGGTCCTGTGTATGGCGGACGCCGCCGACGTCCGTGACAACGGCCCGACCGGCCACCTCCCGGGCAATGAACATCTTGCGAGTCACCGCCATCATGGCCATGCCCTCACGTGCAAGCGACCTCATCACCGCGAGGACGTCGCCCACCGGTACCGGATGTCATGCGGGCAGGGAGTCCCAGAATCGGTTGAGTACCTCCGCGCCCCGGTCAGGGTCCTGGAGCATCCAGTAGTGGGTGAGGTGGTCCAGTTCCACTGCCTGTGCTCCGGTTCGCGCGGCCATGTCCAGGTCCATCGCGGGCTGTGCCATAGGGTCGCCGGTCGGGATCAGGACGAGTCCCGGCGCGGGAGCGGGGCGGTCGAAGTCCTTGCCCCAGTCGGTGTGGAAGTTGGGCCAGGCCGAGCGGTAGAGCGTCAGGATGGCCGTGCTCATCTCCTCGTCGTGGATGGTGTCGACTTCTGCCGCCAGTTCGGCGCTCATCCCCCGGGGGCGGAGGAAGTCGCCGAAGCTGGGGCTGCCGGGGGTCTGGGTGCGCAGCGACGCGAGCAGCTCCTCGCCCTCCGGGGTCTTCTGGAAGAGGGTGGCCGCCTCGTGCCACTGATAATCGGGGTGCCAGCCGTGTGCGACGTCGGACACCCAGCTGCGTACCGGAACGTCGTAGGCGGAGACGATCCGCATCACCAGATGCGCGCCCCAGTCGTGGCCCACGAGATCGACGGGCTCACCGAGGGCGCGCAGCTCGTTCGCCAGCCAGACGGCGTACGCCTCCTTGCCGTCCAGGTGAGCCGGGCGAGGGCTGCCGAATCCGGGCAGCCGCAGGGTCGTTGCGGGGCGGTCGATCCGCCCCCGGAGGTCGTTCCAGACGGAGGGCGTCTCCGGTACTCCATGGATGAACACAACGGCCATGACCGCTCCTGACGAAGTGAAGTGGATTGGTTATCCACTTCACCGTAGCACTCACCTGATAGGTTATCCACATAGGTGTGCGAAGGAGGGATCATGAGGTCAGATGCCGCACGCAACAGGCAGAGGATCTTCGATGAGGCTCGCGGCGCCGTCATCGGCGGGGAGACTGCGCTCACCCTCAACGAGCTCGCGCGCAGGGCGGGTGTGGGGGTCGGGACGGTCTATCGGGTCTTCCCCACGCAGCGGGCCATGCGGGAGTCCGTCCTGGAAGAGGCGGTCCGAGAGCTCATCGATGCCGCGACCGTAGCCGACGGATACCCCGATCCCGCCAAGGCACTCATTGACTTCCTACGCACGGCACTCCTGACCGCCCTGGCGCGACCGGGCCTCACCGACGTTCTGATCACCGGGTCCGACGAGACGGACTCTCTGCACCGGGCCAAGGGAGAGCTGGTCGAAGTCACCTCCCACCTGCTCGCACGCATCCGCCCTGCCCCTGCCCTCACCGGCGAAAACCTGCTCAAGCTCCTGTGCGGCCTGATCCACGCCGTCAGCGAGCACCCGGCCGAGCGGCAGGGGGCCGCGATCGACAACTACCTAGACATCCTCCGGGCTGGCCTCGCACCCACCCTCTGACGACCGGGGCTCTGGGCGCGGGCTGGGCCCGAACTCGGACGTTGGGCCGGAGGCTGCATCGTGCCGCTCGTCATGCCGCCCACCTTGATGCGGACGCGAAGGCGCTTCGGAGCACGGAGGGCTTATCGGATGCCCACCAGTCGCCGGTTGCCGCTCGGGCGCACGGACCGTTGGCACGCGCGCCCAAGCGCGGAAGATGGCGACTGTTCGTGAACATTGGCCAGCGCGACCGTCAGATGTGAGAGCCCTCGATGAGGTCCCGGAAGCGCTCCGAGGGGCCGGCGTGCTCCTCCTCGACCTCCATCTCCCCCGAGTGGCCGAAGTACGCACCGGCCGACATGATGACAGGCACCTTCGCGCCCGCGGGGAGCTTCTCCGGAAGCAGAACATCGGCGTGCAGCTCGGTCTTGGAGCCGTCCGAGGAGGGGAAGTAGTGCTGGGTCCAGCGCGCCCCTTCCGGCACCCGCTCGTTCTCCTCGTGCGTGATCGAATCGGTAGCAGTGGCGACGGTCGTCCCCCCTGTTCGGCCGCCGTCGGTTGCCTGGTCCGGCGCGGCGACGGCGGCCCCTATGAGGCCGCAGGTCAGAGCGCAGGCCGTGAGCAGGGCTGCGGCGGTGGCGGCTGGTCGTTTCCTCATGCGGTACTCCGGAGCTCGGGTAGGGGTGGGCTCGGAAGGGGATCACTCGCTGCGCAGGTCGGCCTTGCACAGCGAGCGGCAAAGGCCGCCGCACGGCGGGCATTCTGTCACTTAGTGACAATGTCACTAAGTGACAGATATTGCAAATGGATGCGTTTGAGTCCGAATCGAGGCGGGCGCAGGCCGAGGCTGCACGCGCCGAAGGCGCGCGCACTAGACGAATAGGTCCGATGTATTCAGTGATGGAATGCGACCAGTGACCGCGTGCTCGGGGTGCCGGTCGTGTGGTTGCGCCAGATAGCGGCGGCCATGGCGAGGATGCGCTGGGTGACACGGATGGCGACGCCTTCGAAGGTCCGTCCGCCGTGCTGTTCCAGGTCCAACTGTCCCTTGAGGGTGTCGTTCACGGACTCGATCAGCTGCCGTACCGACTTGAGCAGGCCCTCGCCCTTGCGCTTCTTCCCCCGCTTGAACGAGGGCCGCGGCAGTTCGGCCCCACGCATGACCAGGTCGTTCTCGGACTCCTTGGAGGCGAAGCCCTCGTCCGCGATGATCAGCAGTCCGGGCCGGTCGGCGACCAGGTTTTCATCGACGTCGAACATGGCCTGGAGCACTTCGCGTTCGTCGAGTTTCGGGTTCGCCAGCACCCACAGGATCGGCATCCCGGTCGGCGTGCGTCCGGCGCGTAGGACCGGAGGAGCCGCGAGGAGACGGCGGTTCAAGGAGTGGACAGGGGCTCGGCGACGATGGCCGTCGAGCCCCTGTCGGCCTCAGTGGAAGACCCGCTCCACGAACGCGTCGAGGTTGCCGCGCAGGCGCTCGATCTGCTGCTCGACAGTGAGGGACTCTTCCATGCGCCCGCCCGGTGCCGCCTTCTTCCTGCCCCGTACGTACAACGAGCAGTCCAGGTCGGCGCAGATGTAGAGGCCCACCGAGTTGCCTCCGCGGCCGGCCGGGCCTGCCTTGGGGGCGGTCGTGAGGGAGACGCCGCTGCCGGGATGCGTGGTCAGGCACAGCGAGCACAGGCTGCGGCGCTGGAAGCCGCGGTTGCCGGAAGCGGAGCGCAGGGACAGGCCGACGAGTTCATCGGCGCGTTCGACGACGAGATACCTGCGATCGGGCGCGGACAGATCGAACCAGCCCAGGAAGTCCAGGTCGTCCCAGTGGTCGAGGTCTGCCAGGTTCTTGGGCAGGGGGAGGCGTTTGGCCTCGCCCTTCGAGCAGTTGACGAACGAGGTACGGATGTCGTGCTCGGTCAGGGGTTTCATGGAGGGATCCTTCGAGGGGTGAGGTGGACGGCGGCGGGACACGACCCCGGCTCGCTAGGCCGGTGCGTCGTTTCCGGCATGCTTCGGCGTCTTGTGCCGTACGGTGACGCCCGCGACGAGGGCGGCGAGCAGCAGGACGCCCGCCGAGCACCAGTAGGCGACGGAGAAGCCGTGCACCAGGCCTTCGTCGAGGGTCGCGCCGCCGTGGCCCGGATCGTGCACGTGCGAGTGGACGTAACGGCTGGTGGCGCCGGTGGCGATGGTGTTGAGCAGTACAGTGCCCAGCGAAGCGCCCATCTGCTGAACGGTGTTGAGGACAGCCGAGGCCACACCGGCGTCCTGCGCGGGCACGCCGGCGGTGGCCGTCGCGTAGACCGGCATGAAGGTCAGGCCCATGCCCAGACCGAGCAGCAGCAGGGCGGGCAGCACGTGCGGGACGTACTGCGCATGCACGGTCAGGCTGCTGAGCAGCACCATGCCGGCGGCGGCCAGAACCATGCCGGACGACATCAAGGTGCGCGGCGCCGTGCGTGGCAGCAGGCGGGCCGCGATCTGGGTCGCGCCGATGACGATGCCGGCCGAAATCGGCACGAAGGCCAGGCCCGTCCGCACCGGCGGGTAGCCGAGGACGACCTGCAGGTAGTACGTCAGGAACAGGAAGACGCCGAACATGCCGATGGTGGCCAAGCCCATCGTCGCGAGCGATCCGGCCCGGACACGGTCCTTGACGATGCGCAGCGGCAGCAGCGGGCTCGCCGCGCGGCTCTGCCACCACACGAAGGCGGCGAGCAAGATCACGCCGGCCATGAGTAGCGTGAGCACCGACGGGCTGGTCCAGCCGCGAGGTTCGGCCTCGCTGAAGCCGTACACGAGGGCGACGAGCCCGCCGCAGCCCAGCAGCGCGCCCGGCACGTCCAGGTGCCCGCCCCGGCGGCCGGAGCGGTCGCGCAGGAAGGCCGGTGCGCCGAGCAGGGCGGCCAGCGCGATGGGCACGTTGACGTACAGGGACCAGCGCCAGTTCAGGTACTCGGTCAGCAGACCGCCCACGATCAGCCCGACCGCGCTGCCGCCGCCGGCCAGCGCACCGTAGACCCCGAACGCCCTGGCCCGCTCCTTGGGGTCGGTGAACGTCGTCGTCAGCAGCGACAGGGCCGAGGGCGCCAGGACCGCCGCGAACGCACCTTGCAGGGCCCGCGCCGCGAACAGCATCCCGGGACCGGCCGCCGCGCCGCCCAGCGCGGAGGCCGCGGCGAACCCGGCCAGGCCGATGACGAAGGTGCGCTTGCGGCCCACCAGATCGGCGATCCGGCCGCCGAGCAGCAGCAGCCCGCCGAAGGCCAGCGTGTAGGCGGTGATCACCCACTGCCGGTCGGCGTCCGACATGCCGAGAGCGTGCTGGGCGGAGGGCAGCGCGATGTTCACGATGGTGCCGTCAAGGATCACCATCAGCTGGGCGAGGGAGATGACGGCCAGCGCCCACCAGCGCTTCGGATCCGGTGCCGGAGGCGGAGTCGGAGTCGCGGCGGGAACCTCGCGGCCCGGGGAACGGTCGGTGGCCGTGGAAGGGGCGGACGGGAGGGATTCCCCTCCGGGATGTTTCTTGCTCATGGCGATTACGCACATTTCGTGTCGAAGTGCTGTCGAGACAGCCGGCCAGGGACGGTCGCAGTGGTGACGACGGGCCGGTGTACGCAGCACGGGGACACGGCATGGCGATGGGGCAGCGGGAACCGCGGACAGCACCCGGGGCCTGCCTCACCAGCTGCGTGTCACTCACGCCGGCGCTCTTGCTGATCGTGAGGCGGAGAGTGCCGAGATCACGGTGACCAGCAAAAGAAGGGCCCGTCTTCGGGCACGCGCCCCCGCAGGCCGCGCGGCGACGAACCGTGCAGGCCAGGACATCTCGTGACGCGGCATCTCAGGAAGATGCCGAAGACAAGAAGCAAGAAGGGGGAAGAGTTACCGCGCGCCGCAGAGGAGGGAGGGCACACGGCCGGAGGCAACTATGGCCGCAACGCATTCGGCACGGTCCATGTCTCTCGCCTCCTTCCGGGCAGGGCACGCGGTGCGTGTCGACGCCGAGCGCGTCGAGCGGGGCGGCAGAGAACCTGCCGCTCGAAATCCCGGACAGGTTATCCCATCGACGCCACCGCGCGACCGGAATTGCCGACCGCCCGCGCACACGGAAGGGGTTTGACGACGGCCGTCATCAAACCCCTTCCGTGTGCGCGCCCAGCATGGGTGATCGCTTGGGGGTGGAAGTCCCTGGGGGAAGAGGTGGCGTCAACCCCGAGCCGGGAGTACGCGCGGGAAGCCGTTGACGATGTCTGACAGCTGCTGGTGCAGCCCCGGCACGTATGCGGCCTGGCCGCCGCGGGGCTTGATGTCCAGCACGACCCAGGTGCCGAGTAGTCCTGCTGCTCTCGCTCGACCAGAGCGCGGCGTTCCTCTGGGGCGACGTCGTCAGACAGGACGTCGACGACCTCGACGTCAGCTTCGGTGGGCTCGGGAGCGATCCTTGGGCGTTGGCGAACCCGAAACTCGACGAACGCGACCCTCAAGGGGCAGTTGGACCTGGAGCAGCACGGCGGACGGACCTTCGAGGGCGTCGCTGTCCGTATCGTCCAGCGCATCCTCGCCATGGCCGCCGCTATCCGGCGCAACCACAAGACCGGCGCCCCGAGCACGCGGTCGCTGGTCGCATTCCATCACTGAATACATCGGACCTATTCGTCCAGGGTGTGCCATCTCATGAGGTTGATGGCGTGGTGTCTGGTACCTGTACCTCCCGGCGCACCCGACTCCGGCGCAGCGCAAAGCACTTGAGCTCGTCGGGGGTGCGCCCGAGGCACCGGAGGAAGAGCCCTTCGCGCAGGGGCCTCTCACCTTGGGAGGGTGGTGGTGACCATAAGCCCGCCGCGTTCCCGGGGGGCCGCGGTCACATCGCCGTCGTGGGAGCGCGCGATGGCTCGTACGATCGCCAGGCCGAGGCCCGAGCCCCGCTCGGAGTCGGTGCGGTCCGCTCCCAGGCGGCGGAAAGGCTGGAACAGCGCCTCGATGTCCTGGCGGGCGACCACGGGGCCGGTGTTCTCGACCGTGAGGGTTGCGGCGCCGTGCGGGGTGGTGCGGGTGGTGAGGCGGACCCAGCCGTTCGGTTCGTTGTAGCGAATGGCGTTCTCAAGCAGGTTGTGGATGATGCGCTCCAGCATCACGGCGTTGCCCGAGGTGGTGGCGGGCATGGTGTCGAGCCGGAGGCCGATACCTGCTTCGGCTGCCTGTGACTGGTGCAACTCGGCGGTGTGACGGGCGAGTTCGGTGAGGTCGACGGGTGTCCGGTTGGCGACCTCTGTCTCGCCCTTGGCCAGCGCGAGGAGGCCGTTGATCAGTCTTTCGTTGCGTTCGTTGACGGCGAGTAGTGAGGTGCCGAGGCGTTTGGTGTCTTCGGTTGCGGTCTTGCGGCGCAGGGCCACCTCGACGAGGGTCCGGTTGATGGCGAGGGGCGTGCGCAGTTCGTGGGAGGCGTCCGCGATGAAGCGCTGCTGGTCCTGGAAGGACTTCTCCAGGCGCCCCATCATCGAGTCGAAGGTGTCGGCGAGCTCGGTGACCTCGTCGCGGGGGCCGGTGAAGGCCAGCCGCTCACTGAGGTCGCCGCGGGAGGTGATGCGGCGCGCGGTCTGGGAGATGCGGTTGAGGGGACGCAGCACGCGGCCGGCCATCAGGTAGCCGAACAGCGTGGCGACGACGGTGAGCACGCCCAGGGCGAGGGCGCCTTGGCGGAGCAGGGACTGCAGGGTCGCGGCCCGGTAGCGGTCCTGGAGTTCGCGTAGCTCGGGACTGCCGGCCAGTCCGGCGGCGGGCTCCGACGGGAGGCTGTGGGCGGACGCTTCGGGTACCGGGGCGATCCCGCCCTCCTTGGTGATCTGCAGGGCCACGCCGTCGAACCGGTCGTTCAGTCCCGCGTCGAGCAGCAGATAGGTCACGCCGAGCAGGATCACGCCGCAGGCCATGAACAGGGCGCCGTACAGGAGCGTGAGCCGGACGCGGATGGGGAGACGCGGCAGCCGCGAGGTGAGCCTCATGGGATCTGGTACCCCGAGCCCGGGACGGTCTGGATGACCGGCGGCGGCCCGAGTTTCTTGCGCAGTTTCATCACGGTCACGCGGACGACGTTGGTGAACGGATCGATGTGCTCGTCCCAGGCCCGCTCCAGGAGTTCCTCGGCCGAGACGACCGCGCCGTCCGCCCGCAGTAGTTCCAGCAGGACGGCGAATTCCTTGCGTGCGAGGGATACGTAGTGTCCGTCGCGGTAGACCTCGCGGCGGGCCGTCTCCACCCGCAGGCCGGCCCGTTCGTAGGTGGGCGGGCCCGCGGGCTGGGCGCGGCGGGCCAGGGCGTGGACGCGGGCGACGAGCTCCTCGAAGGCGAAGGGTTTGGTGAGGTAGTCGTCGGCTCCGATGGCGAGGCCCTCGATGCGGGAGGGCACATCGGAGGCGGCGGTGACCATGAGGATGCGGGTGCGGCCGCCGGATTCGACGACGGCCCGGCACACCTCGTCGCCGTGTACGACGGGCAGATCGCGGTCCAGGAGGAGCACGTCGTAGTCGTTCACGGAAAGGCGTTCCAGAGCGGAATCCCCGTCGTGCACGACGTCGACGGCGAACGCCTCCTCACGCAGCCCTTCGGCGACGGCGTCGGCCAGCATCCGCTCGTCCTCGGCGATCAGCACTCTCATGATCCCCAGAGTGCCAGAGGCCGGGATAACCAGGACGTAACCGCCTGCGGTTACGGAGGGGATACCGGGCCCCGCCTCTACTGGTCCCCGACGCCGGGAGAGACTCGGCACAGAAGGGACTGCCGAGCGCATGCGTACCATTTCGCGCACCAACTGGGGGCTGCTGGCAGCCATACCGCTGCTGAGCCTGAGCCTGGCCGCCTGCGGGGGCGGTACCGGCGGGAACGACGACGTCGCGTCGGCCGGCGGCGACAAGAAGGGGGGCGGGCAGCAGCTCACGCCCGCGGAGAAGACCAAGAAGTACAACGCCTGCCTGGCCGAGCGGGGCGTGGCGCCGGGGAGCGGGAAGGCCGGCGAGGACGCGCCCACGCAGACCGCGTCGCCGGAGGAGGTGCAGGCCGCGCTCGCGGCGTGCAAGGAGTTCGCGCCCACCGCGCAGGACGTGCAGCAGGCACCGAAACCTGACGCAAAGCAGCTTGAGCAGGCGCGCGAATACGTCAAGTGCCTGCGGGCCAACGGGTATGACGCCCCGGATCCCGACCCGGAGACGGGAGGCCTGCCGCTCAACGAGGACGCCATGAAGAACATGGACAAGCTGCAGGCGGCTGCGGAGAAGTGCAAGGACGTCAACCCCGCGGCCCAGCGGTGACGGGCGAGACCGACATGACGCACATACCCGAATCCACCGGCGACGAGACGACCCGGATGCACCGGTTTCCCTCTCAAACGGACCCGGTAAAGGATCCGTCAGGGGCCTCGGCGGGCAGGTCACCAGACGGCCCGCGGTACGCCCCACCGCGTCGCCGCCGCGCCCGCACCACCGCCGCATGGATCGCCCTCGCGGTCGTCCTCAGCGGGGCCGGCGTGGCGGCGTACGGCTTCGGCGGCGGCAACGGCGAGAAGTCCGAAAAGGGCAGCGGTCTGCCGCCGGCGACCGCACTGGTGACCCGCTCCGACCTCGCCCAGCAGGACACCGTCACCGGCAGCCTCGGCTACGGCGACAAGCAGCCCCTGACCAGCGGCGCGTCGGGCACCGTGATCTGGCTGCCGAAGCTCGGTGCCACCATCGAGCAGGGCCAGAACGCGCTCAAGGCCGACGGGCGGCCCATCCCCCTGATCTACGGCGACACACCTCTCTACCGCGAACTGCGCGCCGGCACGAAAGGCCCCGACGTCGCCGAGGTGGAACGGGCCCTGGCCGCCCTCGGTTACACCGGCTTCACCGCCGACGAGGAGTACTCCGACAAGACCGCGGCGGCCGTCAAGCGCTGGCAGAAGCACCTCGGAGTGCCACAGACGGGCACGGTCAAGCCCGCGGACCTGGTCGTTGCCGACGGTGAGATACGCGTCACCGGCCAGGAGGTGAAGAAGGGCCAGATACTCCAGCCCGGCTCACCCGTGCTGACGTACACCGGCACCAGCCGGCTTGTCGCCATCGACCTCGACGCGAAGAAGCAGAAACTCGTCCGCCGTGGCGACAAGGTCACCGTCGTCCTGCCCGACGGTGCACACGCGGCCGGGACCATCACCTCCGTCGGCAAGGTCGCCAGCACTGAAGGCGGGGACGGCGCTCCGGGAGAGGGCGACGGCAAGACCGTCATCAAGGTCACCGTCCAGATCGACAAGAAGGACAGGGGAAAGCTCGGCAACTACGACGGCGCGCCCGTCGATGTGGAGATCACCTCCGCGGAGAAGAAGAACGTGCTGACCGTGCCCATCTCCGCGCTCCTCGCGCTGTCGGAGGGCGGATACGGCGTCCAGGTCGTCAAGGGCTCCGTCAGCAGCACGGTCGCGGTGGAGACCGGCATGTTCGCGAACGGCCGGGTCGAGATCACCGGCGCCGGCCTGAAGGCGGGCGACAAGGTCGGGGTACCGCGATGAACCACAACGTCGTACGCCTCGACCACATCACCCGCTCGTACGCCGGCGGCGTCACCGCCCTCGACGGCGTCTCCCTCGACATCCGCCGCGGCGAGCTGGTCGCCATCGTCGGGCCCTCCGGGTCGGGCAAGTCGACCCTGCTCAACATGATCGGCAGCCTGGACCGGCCCAGCAGCGGCACCGTCACCGTCGACGGCCACGACATCGCCGGCCTGGGCGACCGGGAGCTGTCCGCGCTGCGCGCGCTCAGCATCGGCTTCATCTTCCAGCACTTCCACCTCACCGCGGGCGTACGGGCCCTCGACAACGTCGCCGAGGGCCTGCTGTACGCGGGCATCCCGCTCGCGGAACGCCGCCGCGTGGCCCGCAGCGCCCTGGAGCGGGTCAGCCTGGGCCACCGGGTGTACCACCGGCCGCACGAGCTGTCCGGCGGGGAGAAGCAGCGCGTCGCGATCGCCCGCGCCCTGGTCGGCGGGCCGAGCCTGCTCCTCGCGGACGAGCCGACCGGCGCCCTGGACTCCCACTCCGGCACCACCGTGATGAACCTGCTGCGCGCCCTGAACGCCGACGGCACCACCGTCGTGATCATCACCCATGACCGGGAGATCGCGGCTTCGCTGCCCCGCCAGGTCCACGTTCGCGACGGGCGCATCGTGCACGACTCCGCCCAGAACGCGCAGGGCGACGTTCAGGCGGTGTCCGCGTGCTGAAGGTCTCCCGCATGAGCACCCGCGACGTCGTACGCGTCGGCGCCTCCGGGCTGCGCGCCCGCCCGCTGCGGGTCTTCCTCTCCGCGCTCGGCATCGCCATCGGCATCGCGGCGATGATCGGCGTGGTGGGCATCTCCACCTCCAGCCACGCCGAACTGCAGCGCACTCTCGACCGCCTGGGCACCAACCTCCTCACCGCGTCCCCCGGCCGCACCTTCACCGGCGGCGAGGCCAAACTCCCCGAGCGTTCCATCGACATGGCGGGCCGGATCGCCCCGGTCGAGTCCGCAACCGGCACCGGCAAGGTGACGGCGTACGTCTATCGCAACGACCACATCCCGGCCGCCGAGACCGGCAGCATCAACGTCAAGGCCGCCCGCCTCGACCTCCTGGACACCGTCGGCGGCTCTCTCGCCCGCGGCAACTGGCTCAACGCCGCCACCGCCAAGTACCCGGCCGTCGTACTCGGCAGCGGCGCCGCCGACCGCCTGGGTATCGGGGAAGTCGGCCCGGACACCCGGGTCTGGCTCGGCGGTCAGTGGTTCAGCGTGGTCGGCATCCTCGATGAGGCGCTCCTGGCACCCGAGCTGAACGACAGCGCGCTCGTCGGCTGGGACGCCGCCAAGCGGTACCTGGACTTCGACGGACACCCCACGACAATCTACGTCCGCACCGCAGACAGCGCGGTCACGTCCGTACGCGACGTCCTCGCCGCCACCGTCAACCCCGAGGCTCCCACCGAAGTGACCATCAGCCGCCCCTCGGACGCCCTCGCCGCCAAGGGCGCCACCGACAAAGCCTTCACGGGCCTGATGCTCGGCCTCGGCGGCGTTGCGCTCCTTGTCGGCGGGGTCGGCGTGGCCAACACCATGGTCATCTCCGTCCTGGAACGCCGCGCCGAGATCGGCCTGCGCCGCGCCCTCGGCGCACGGCGAGGCGACATCCGCACCCAATTCCTCGCGGAATCCCAGCTGTTGGCAGGACTCGGCGGGATCGCCGGAGTCGTCATCGGGGTGGGCGTCACCACCGCGTACGCCGTCGCGCAGGGCTGGCCGGCGGTCGTCCCGGCCTGGGCGATGGCAGGCGGCCTGCTCGCCACCCTCGCCATCGGGGCCCTGGCCGGCCTGTACCCCGCCGTACGGGCGTCCCGGCTGCCCCCGACGGAGGCGCTGTCCGGGGCCTGATCCCAGGCGGGCACGTCCAAGGTCTGGATGCCCGATCGCGTCGTGCCCGTCCCACTCCGGGGCTGCTCGATGATCCTGCTCGATACGAACGGAGGCCCGCGTGCCGCAGCACGAGCTGCGGCACGCGGTGGGGTCATGACTGTGCACGCGAACGCGCCCCTCACCCCGGAAGGGCGTCTCCGCTTGTGCCTACGCGTCGACGCTGGACGCCCTATCGCGCACATCGCGTTGGAAGCCGGGATCTCGCGTCGCTGCCTGGCGAAGTGGTATGCCCGATGGCGGACACACGGCGAGGACGGCCTGCTCGACCACTCCTCCCGACCGTCTGCCGGCCGTACGCGCACCAGCGAGGGCATCGCCGACCTGGTGGAAGCGCTGCGGCGGCAGACCAAGTACGGGCCTGCCCGGCTCGCCGCAGAACTTGAGCGGCTGCACGTCGTCACCGTGGTGCCGGCCACCGCATCCTCGTGTGTCGCGGCCTAAACGGACTGCGCGACCTCGACCTGCGGGGCGCACCCTTCTCGTCGAGGGTGTCGAGGGTGTCGAGGGAGGCGTGGGGAGCGCGGCAGTCGAGATCGCTGTAGCACAAGGTGCCGCCGTGATAGGGACAGCCAGTGAACGCAACCACTCCCCACCTCTCTCGGCGCCGTTCCCACCACCTGCGGCCCCAGGCTCCGGCCTCGCAGAGCGCCTCACCGCTCTCGCTCCGCACTGCGTCGACCTGACACTCGACACTGCGGCTCCGGCTCGCTGGTCGACCTCGTCGCGATCACGGGCGACCCGACGTGCGTCGCGACGGTCGCCGACCAAGCAGGCGGGTGGCGCCTGGGCACCCTCCACTGCCTCTGGTCGACGCCTCGGCGAGGTCGGCACGGGGGGTGTCGGCGGGGGTCGGGAGGGCGCGGCCGCCGGCGGCGATGGCGCTCTCCTCGGCGAGTCGCTCCGTGCTGGTGGTCGTCTTGAGCGGCTTCTCCTTGATGAGCAGGACGGCGATCAGCGCCAGCAGGGCGAACGGGGTGGCCCAGAAGAAGAGTTCTGCGGTGGCGATGCCGTAGGCGTTCTCCACGAGCGCGCGCAAGGGCGCGGGCAGGGTCATCACGTCGGGGACACTGTGCCCGGCTCCGCCTCCCGGCGTGTCACCTCCCGCCGTGCGGCCGGCGGCCAGTTCGGTGGCGACGCGGTGGGCGAGGACCGCCCCGAGGACGCTGGTGCCCACGGTCCCGCCCATGCTGCGCGAGAAGGACAGGACGGCGGTCGCGCTGCCCAGAGTGTCGGCGGGCACGTCGTTCTGCGCGGCGAGGACCAGGTTCTGCGTCAGCATGCCGACGCCGGTCCCCAGGACGGCCATGTAGACGCTCAGCAGAACGAAGGGCGTGTGGGATCCGATGGTGGACAGCAGGGCGAGGCCGGCGGTCATAAGGACGGTGCCTGCCACGAGGTACCGCTTCCACCTGCCGGTCGCGCTGATCCGGTGGCCGGCGAACGTGGAGGCGGCGAGCGATCCCAGGATCAGCGGCAGACTCATCAGACCGGCGGTCGTGGGCGACTTGCCCATGGCTACCTGGAAGAACTGCGAGAGGAAGACGGTGCCGCCGAAGAGGCCGACGCCGACCAGCAGGGAGGCCAGGCTGGTCAGCGCCACGGTGCGGTTACGGAAGATGCTCAGCGGGATGATCGGCTCGGCGGCCCGGGACTCGACCCGGACGGCCGCCGCCAGCAGCAGCGTGCCGCCACCGACCAGGGCGGCCGTCTGCCAGGAGAACCAGTCGAACGTGCTGCCCGCCATCGAGACCCAGATGAGCAGCGCGCTGACACCGGCGACGATCAGGAGGGCACCGAGCCAGTCGATCTTCACATCGCGGCGGACGTGCGGAAGGTGCAGTGTGCGCTGCAGCAGCGCGATGGCAAGGAGTGCGAAGGGCACGCCGATGAAGAAGCACCATCGCCAGCCGAGCCAGGAGGTGTCCACCAGGAGGCCGCCGATCAGCGGGCCGGCCACGGTGGCCCCGGAGAAGACGGCGCCGAAGACGCCGGAGTACCTGCCCAGCTTCCGCGGGGGGATGACGGCCGCCATCACGACCTGCGTCAGTGCAGTGAGTCCGCCTGCCCCCACGCCCTGCACCACCCGGCTGAAGATCAGCATGCCGACACCCTGGGAGAACCCGGCCACGAGCGAGCCGACCACGAACAGGCCCAGCGACATCTGGAGGAGCAGCTTTTTGCTGTAGAGGTCGGACAGCTTGCCCCACAACGGAACGGTGGCCGTCATGGCCAGCAGCTCCGCGATGATCACCCAGGTGTACGAGGATTGGCTCGCCCCCAACTCGGCGGTGATCCGGGGCAGCGCGTTGGCCACCACGGTTCCGGCGAGGATGGCGACGAACAAACCGGCCACCAGACCGGAAACCGCCTGAAGCACCTGCCGGGGCGGCATCGTCACCGCTTCCGGCCTCTTCTCAGGGGAAACTTCGCTAGCCACTGACTCTTCCAATCAAGGAGAACAGGCGGCGTACTCATGGGCACAGATCGCCACCTGACGGCGATGCACCGAAGGACCGCAAACGAGGGCGGCATCCGATCCGGTGCGGGTGGATCCACCTGCCACCGGGCCGGGCCTGTGTCACATCGCGCGAACAGCGCGGGCGGCCGGATCAGACAAAATGCCGAGCCTGACACTTATTTGACAGTGTTTATTGCGACCTGACGGTGTCGTCGCGTACGGACCTCAGGTCGTAGTCGCGTCCCCCATGGCGCCTCCCGTGGCGTTGCGAACAGCCTGGGCCAGGAGCCGGTGCGCGTGTGCGAATTGCCCCACGTCGGCACCGCCGAGCAGGGCATCGCCGATCGTCTCGTTGACGATCCGTAGGGCGCCCGAGGCGGCCGCCGCGTACACCTGCACCCTGATGTCGTCGGCCGGTAGGTCAAGTCGACCGGCGATGCTCCCGGCCAGTTCGTGTTCCACCTGGTCACAGGCCATTAGCCAGGCCGTGCGGAGTGCGGGCTCCCTGTTGCTGAGCGCGATCATCTTCATCGCGAGCGCGTCGTCGGTGCGCTCCGCCCCGTCGGCGTCGCGGGCATGCCTGCTCATCTCGTCGGCGAGATGGTCATCGAGGGAGAGTTCGGGTTTCCAGCGTCGCAGGGCGGCCATCTCCCATTCGACGCCATGCAAGATGATCGGTTCGGCGCAGCTCTCTTTGCTCCGGAAGTGGCGCCAGATGGTGCGCGTCGACAGGCCCGCTGCTTCGCCGATCTGGTCGCCGCTGGTCGCGGCAACGCCCTGCTCCCAGAAGAGACGCGACGCCTCTCGAGAGATCTCCAACCGGATCCGGCAGCGCCGTTGCTCGCTCGTCCCAGGTCCGACGCGATTGCTCACCTGTATGGGTTCACCTCGTCATTCATCCATGGGACAACGCCGCTCAGACGTCGTTCAGTTGGTGGGGCGGCGGTAACCGACGAGCGCTGCGGCTATGCCGACGAAGGCCAGGAAGTGCTGGGCCTTGGGCTCGCGGCGACGGTGCGGGACACGTGTGCCGGACGGGCCGTGTGGCCCGTCTGGCACGGACGGAGAGCGGAGAGGGCGTCGGTCAGCCGCGCTTGGCGAGCAGCAGCCCCACGGCCTTCAGCCGCTTGTCGGAGGCCCGGGCGGCCCAGGCGACGGCCAGGAAGCCGACGGCGAGGAGCGGGTAGCCCATGGCGATCTTGGCGAAGCCCAGGGAGCCGACCTCGTCGGCCTGGTAGAGGTACTGCTGGACGGCGAACCGGGCGCCGAAGATGGCGGCCAGCACCAGGGTGGCGATGTCGTAGTAGAACCGCGAACGCTTGTCCGCCCGCCAGACGGTGCCCTTGCCGGTCGTCGAGTTCCAGATCAGGCCGGCCAGGGGCCAGCGCAGCACCACGGAGAGGACGAAGGCGACGGCGCCGGCCAGACTCAGCCAGATGCCGATGAGGAAGAAGTCCTTGGCGGATCCCGTGTACCAGGAGATGCCGGCGGCGATCGCCACGCCGAACATGCCGCCGAGCGCGGGCTGGATCGACTCCTTGCGCATCAGCCGCTGCACCGCGATGCCCAAGGCGACGAGCAGGGCGGCGAGGATGCCCACCTTGAGTCCACCGGCGTTGTTGGCGACGACGAACACCAGGGCGGGCAGCGCCGAGTAGATGACCCCCTTCGTGCCGCCCGCCTGTTCGAGCGCCGACTTCTTCTTCCGTTGGTCTGCCGCCTGCATGTCGGTCGCCGCCTCCTGGGGACTGGTGGTCTGCATGGTGATCAGCTCTTCCGGGTTCGTCTTGGGGGTGAAATTCTGCGTCACTAAGTGACAGCTTGACATCTAGTGACGAACGAAGCCACCTCGCGCGACGTGACCTGAGTCACGCCTCGGCGAAACCCCCGCTCAGCGAGTCGCCCGTCATCAGGTGGCGATCAGGGTCCGTACGACGGTGCGGCGATCACGGCGTTGACGCTGATCGGCCCCTCGGGAGGTGTCCCGCATCCCGCGGTGGTGAACGGATCGAACAGCGCGATGCCGCCGAACCAAACCTCAGGTTGACCGGCTCCCGCGCGGCGCGCCGACCAGCTCGTGGTCGGATGCGTGGCGTTCGAGCCGTGGCTGATGGGCCTGCCACGGTGCAGCCACACTCCGCCGCTCGCTGTCCGAAGCCTTCCTGGCGGGGCGTCGGTGCGAGGGGCGATCAGCTCGGTGATCTCTGTGTGGGAGAGCCGGATCTCGACGTGCTTTTCACGCGTGGGCAGACCAGGCGATGTCGGCATCGTCTGAATCAGGGAGGAGTGGTCCGATGGCTCGAACCCCCGATGCCGCTCCGCTCACGCGAGCCCTCGACGGCGTCGAAGCTGACCCGCGCACCCTCTTTGGGTGAGACCGGCCCCGTCGCGGCTCACGATCATTGCCGCGAGCAGGTGTCCTGCCAGATCGGGGTCTTCGTCGCGTATGCCTCCTCAAGAGAAAGGGCTCTGGTGGACCGGAAGCTTTACCTGCCCAGGTCCTGGACTGCGGAGGCGGACCTGTACCGGGCGGCGAAAGTCCCTGACAGTCGTGGCTTCGCGACGAAGGGAGAACTGGCCCGCGCGATGATCCTTCGGGTTCTTGCTTCACCACTCCCCATCGCCCGGGCGACGGGCGACTGCGCCTACGGACAGGAATGGCCCATGCGCCGCACTCCGGAGGAAGCCGGTGTCGGCTACGTCCTGGCCGTGTTGAAGTCCCAGCAACTGCACGCTCCCTTCGGCCGTATCGGCCAGGCCATCGCCGGCGCTCCCGACGAGGCATGGGAACGACGTTCCTGCGGCGACGGTGCCAAAAGGCCCGCGTACCTACGACTGGGCAGCAGCCCGTCTGCCGGTGATCGATGTCTTTGACGGTGACCGTCCCACCGTCAGCGGTGGATGCTGGCCCGCGGCAGCCCGGCCCGACCGGACGAGATCGCCCACTACCTCGCCTACGCACCGAACAGCACCCTTACAGCACCATTCACTTCACCCCAGAAGTCCGCCGACTCCTGGACGCTCTGCTGCCCCGCCCACACCCCGCCTCGGACCCGTTACACACGCCCTGAACTGGTCCCTCTGGCGCAGACGACACCAAGCCGTAGCCCGCCGCTGCCACTACCGAAGAAGAACCAGCTCAGGCAACGATTTCTGACTGGAGTACCGGGACATGGAGATGACGTGTTTGGAGGAATGCCGGCCGAGCTTGACGGAGCTGGTGGCGCGTTGGCAAAGGCAAGATCGTCGGTGCTGCGCACAGTCGCGGTGCGGCTTGGAGTAACTGGACCTGGTCGTGTGGTACGTCCTGTCCGACCTGGCAGCGAAGTTGACGCTGCTCTAAGGTGATCATGCATGAACACTCCTGACCGTCAGAGGCTCGGTATCCAGATCGATGTCCGGGTGCGACAGGCCGACCTTGGTCGAAACGGCTCGGCAAGCACAATCGGCATGGCGCGCTGGCTGGAAGACGCCCGGATCCGGCTGCGGCTGCACCGCTTCGAACGCCTCATTGGTAAGGGTGATTTCGGGCCGCACCAGATCTTGCTCGTCGGCCAACGGGTCAACCGGCTTGCTCCGGCCGGCCCGACCGGTATCCACGTGCAAGTGCACACCGGCGTTCGCCGGATCGGGCACTCCTCATTCACCTTCGAACAGGCGATCATGGTCGACGGCAAGCATGTGGGCAGTGGCGACGCCACCGTCGTGCTGGCCGACAACTCGGGGCCGCTCCAGCTTCCGGACGAGCTGATCGCCGATCTCGACGAGATGCAGCTACCGGAGACAGCTACGTCGGCAGCTGCCCGTCCACGCCCTGAACGCCTGCAACGTGCCAACTACTCGCACTGGGCCACGCTGCGTTCCCGGATCGGTGACGTCGACTCCAACCAGCACGTCAACTTCATCGCATTGACCACTTGGTACGACGAGGCCGTCGCCACCTTCACCTCGCACTCGATTGGGACAAGTGGTGCGGGCTCGGTGCCAGATCTGCCCCCTTCGTCATACCAGATCCAGTATCTCGGTGAGGTGACCTACCCGGGCGACTACGAGATCGGGCTAACGGTCCGCTCCGTCGACGCCGACTCCGTGCACTACGAACTCGGTATCTTCCACGACAGCACCTGCCTGAGCGTGGCCGACGCCGTCGGCCCACGCGGCGAACTGACCTCCGAAGCCCTGAAGGCGGCCCCGACGGCGGACTGACCACAGTCCTCTCGGGGACAGGCCCAGGTTCATCCCGGCATTGCGGCGCCACTGGGCCCGATCCGCGCCTGCGGAGGAATGCTCCGATGCTGGGTCTGCCGATGCCGACGGTGTTGATCAGTTCCTGTAGTGCTGTGGGCGGGGGATTGGTCGTCCAGGCCCGCCAGTAGCGTTGCAGTGTGGCCCAGGGCATCAGCCAGCCACGGACGGCGCGGATGGCCTGGGGCCAGCAGGCCGTTCGGGGCTGCTGGGGCCCGAGTTCTCCCCCTCTCTGCCCGTCCTGGCGGCGCGTCAGGCTCGGGTGGTGGGCCGACCGGAGCGGGCGGGGGTGGGTTGGGGGTGAACCAGGTGTTCCAGCAGAAGCTGAACGCGCAGTTCACGAGGGTCTGGTGGCGGCGGATCGCGGTGTCGGAGCGGGCCTGGAAGTCGGCCCAGCCGAGTTCGTCCTTGACTTGTTTGTAGCTTTGCTCGACCCAGTGCCGCAGGCCGTAGAGCCGTACCACTTCGGTGAGATCGGCGGCCGGGTGGCGGCTGTGTGCCGTGCGGGGTGATCCGGTCCGGGGCAGGTTGGTGGCCAGGTACCAGGTGGACGTCTCGGGCAGGGTGGCCGGGTCGGTTGTGGCCACCACGAGCCGGATCACGCCGTCGGGTCCCCGCCAGCCCAGCCGGGCGTCGGCGGCCCACCAGGTCGTGGTGCGTCCGTTGCGGAAGGTGCGGGTCACAGGCTGCCAGTCGCCGCTCTGTTCAGGGCCATACCAGGCCAGCTTGCGAGCGGCATCGACGGGCCGGAAGGCGTCCTTGTACTGCCAGGCACCGTGGCCGCGTTTGAGGGCCATCACGAACGGCAGGCGGGCGTCGGACAGTTCAGCGCGGAAGGTGTTGTGGTCGCCGCAGGCGCAGTCGGCGACGACCGCACGGAACTTGACGCCCGCTGTCGTCGCCGCGGTAGCCAGGGTGGCCCCGATCTGCAACTTGGTGCGGAAGGCCGGGTCATTCTTCCCGTGCGTGAAAGTGGTGGGCGGGGGTGTAGGGCACGGCATGCAGCGGGTAGCAGAGGCGTTCGTCGGCCCAGCAGGTGGTCACCGTGACCACGCCGCGGTCGATCTTCCCAACCGAGCCGAGGTACTGCTTGCCCACATGGGCGGTCGCACCGCCGTCCTTGCGATCCCCGGAATCGTCGATGACAAGCACCCCGCCGTCATGCGGTGCCGTGGCCGGGTCGGCCAGCAACAACTGCAGGCGGCGGGCATTGATCTGCTCGCCGTCCCAGGTTGACTCGGACAGGAAGAACTGCAGGCGCTGCACCGCCGCATGCTGGGCACCCACCACGGGCTCCGTGCCGGCCAGGCATGTCAGTGTCTTGTGGCGTTCCCGCGGCAACAACAGCCCGGCCAGGAACTCGCGAAAGCCCCGCCGCTGCGCCGGCGTCCCGAAGAGATCATCGAAAAGGACGGCGTACGCTTCCAGCGGACCCGGTGCAGGCGGACACGGCAGCCGCTTCGTCATCTCGGGCTCCCCAGACCGTAGTTGACGCCTCCACTCACGGCCTACTCCCGCTCGAACCCGCCTTCAACAAACCACCGGTAGGCGTCGCCAGTCGAACAGATTCACAGCTCACAAACCCGTGACGCCATCCCGCGTCATTGGCGAGTTGCCCTGGCTCGAGTCTTGATCGCGAAGATGACGTCGTTCTTGGCGTCGGCGTAGTCGTTCATGTCGTTCCACTGCTGGCTGAGCAGAGCTCGTTTGACACTCTCGTACAGGGCGCGATCGTCTGCATTGGTGCGCAAGTGGTCACGGAAGAGAAGGTACTCGTGCACCGCTGCGTCCCCTCGTTCATATACGTGCACGTGAACGTCGCGAGTCGGCGTACGCACGAGCCGATGTCCTGGCTCGCGAACCCGCAGTTCGTAACCTGCGGCCAACAGCCCGTCGAGGTAGTCCTCCTCTGCTGTGATGTCGGCCACCGCGACGACGATGTCAACAATCGGTTTGGCGGCAAGACCTGGAACCGAAGTCGATCCAATGTGCTCGACATCGACGTCCACTGCCGCCAACGCGTCAAGGATCCGCCGCCGGTGATGCAGGTAGACCTCCGCCCACCGGGCGTCATAGCTACCAAGGCCGACCTCGAGCGCTTCTGGACCACCGATGATCTCGACCGTCGTGACGTCCGGCCGACGAGGCTTGCTGCTGTTCATCACCAACACATCCTTTACGTCTTGCGCCAGTTCACCACCCAGATCGAAGGGGGCTGCGGTTGGCGGCTTCGTCGAGCCTCGCCGTCGTCACGCAGGTTCGGCGGATCGGGACCTGCGTCGCGCCGAGAGAGGCGACACGTTCCTGCTCGAACCGGAAAGGGTCGATTCTACGTGCAGCGCGACATGTTCGGCCCAGGCACAGTTGTCCTTGCTCAGCGGCATGGATTGCGGCGCGCGAACCAACAGGCACCTGAGGCGGGCCAGAGGACTGTTGGCCCCTCGGATGAGCGGCTGCCCCTCCGTCATCACTGCGGACACTTTGTCGGCCCCGGGGCTATCGATGTCGGCGTCCCTGCTGTGAGTGCAGTACACAAGAACCCCATCTGCGGGCGGGTCCCTGAGTCTGCCGCCGCTATCCCGGGTCCTCACTCGAGCGGCTTTCGGCAGACAACGATTGCAATGAAGTCTGGCCTGAGCTACGTTTTCGGGCTGACCATTTCAGCCCGGCCAGGCTGTCGAGGTGCCCGGCAAGGTGGGCAATACCCGCCGCGTGTTAGCGGCGAAGCCCGCGCCGCGGGCTCTACACAATCTGGAGCCAGTAATGACAGACACCGGCAGCATCTCCGACGGGTTCCACACCTTCGACGAGCTGTACGAATTCAGGCTGCTCTACCACGCACACGCAGTTCGGGCGTGGCTGGCCGCCAGGTATCCCGTCGTCCGCTCATGGAAGCACCACGACGGTGAACCATGCTTCGGAGGCGGCTGGTTCATAGTTGTGGCCCAGCTCCCCACGGGGCAGGTCAGCAATCACTACCGAGCCAATAGCTGGTCGTTGTTCGGTGACGTGCCCGAGGTAGAGACGGCGCCTGTGTGGGACGGGCACAGCACCACCGACGTAGCTCGCCGGCTGCGCACCCTCCTCAGTGGGGATGGATCTACGAGCGTGGTGAGTTGACGCTGCGCCGATAGGGCAGTCCGCTTTCGACATGAGTCGCGGAGGGCATCCCCGGTGCCGCCCTCGCCGACCTCCCACGCGAGCGCCGCGCCCACCTCTTCACCACGGACCATCAGCGAGAAGCAGGCCGGCCTGCGCACCGAAGCGGTCGCCACGCTCCTCAGAGCAGAGGAAGAGGCCCCGAAGCTGTTGACCTGTCCCGCGCCAGCCGTCTCGCTCAGTTCGCCGCCGACTTTCCGTAGAGGTCGAGGTTGCGCGGGTGCGGGTCGTCGGACGCCGATGTCCGAGGACCCGTGCGAGTACGTCGCGGACGACGGTGAGGGTCAGGCGCCAGGTCGGGTCGGGAAGGCCAGACCGCGCGAAACGGCGCGCGTCAACCGCAGCCCACTGACGGCGTCAACCCGGCATAGCAAGAAGGCGGACGGGCCTACGCCGGCCCGGCAGCCGGACACCCCTTCTGCCTCCGGTCAGCCTGAGCTTCATCGCGTGCCCGCGTCCGGTGCTGCGCCCAGAACTCGGCGTGGTGTGACCCCGGTATCCATGAGCTTGAGTGTGCCGTCGCGGCACAGTGTTGACTCAGATTGGGGCTGATCAACATCGCTACGCAGCGTCTGACGCGGTCGTGACCGGCCGGCCGAGACCTGCGCAAGGTCGTGGCCGGGACGCCGATGGCCGAGGTGTCGTGACGTTGGACGTGCCGCGGACCGGGCACCTTATCGCTCTGATGGGAGCACTCGTATGGGTATCACTTGGGATGAGTACCGGGAGCACGATGCCGTCGGGCTGGCCGAGCTGGTGAAGTCCGGGGCGGTGAGCCCGGTTGAAGTGCTCGAGGCGGCGATTGCCCGTGCCGACGCCGTCGAGCCGACGATCAACGCTATCCGCCACCGACTCGACGACGATGCCCGTGCCCGCGCTCGCAGTCCGCTGGCAGGCCCGTTCGCCGGCGTCCCGTTCCTGATCAAAGACTTGGGCCAGCACCTCGCCGGGGTTCCGACCGGCAGTGGGAATCGATCGCTGGCGCGCTTCCCGCGCCCGGAGACGTCCACGGTGGTACAGAGTTGGCTCGACGCCGGTCTGGTCGTGTTCGGCCGGACCGCGACCCCTGAATTCGGCGCCCGCGCGATAACTGAGCCGGTCGCGGGGGGCCCGACCCGCAACCCCTGGGATCCGTCGCGGACGCCCGGTGGCAGCTCCGGCGGGTCCGCGGCGGCCGTCGCGGCCGGAATCGTCCCGGTCGCGGGCGGGAACGACGGCGGGGGCTCCATCCGGATTCCGGCTGCGGCCTGCGGGCTGTTCGGGCTCAAGCCGGGGCGGGGCGTCGTCCCGTCCGGGCCAGAGGTCGACGAGGTCTTCCACGGCGCCGCGGTGCAGGGCGTGCTGTCGCGCACGGTCCGTGACTCCGCCGCGATGCTCGACGTCCTGGCCGGCTCCGCACCGGAGGGCCCGTACCGGGCGGCTCCGGCGGAGCGTCCGTACGCCGACGCCGTCGTCGACGATCCACGCCCGCTGCGGATCGGGCTGACCACGGTGTCCCCGCTTGGCGGACCGGTTGATCCGCAGGCCGCCGCTGCGGTTCGGGACGCGGGGGAGTTGCTCACCGGACTCGGACACGTCGTGGAGGAATCCGCCCCGGCCATCGACGGGCAGCGCCTGGCCACCGACTTCCTCACGACCTGGTTCGCGATGGTCGCCGCCGAGGTCACGGCCGCACGGGAGTTCACCGGCTGCGGCGAGGACGACTTCGAGATCGAGACCCAAATGATGGCTGCGATCGGCCGGAGCCTTTCGGCGCCGGAGTATCTGGCCACGCAGTCCCGCTGGCACCAGCACACCCGGGCGCTGGCCGCGTTCCACGAGCGCTACGACTTGCTGCTCACCCCGACCATGGCCCGGCCGGCTTGGCCGATCGGCGAGTTCGATCTCGCCTTGCCGGTCCGGCTCGCCGCAAGGGGGCTCCTGGCTGCCCGGATCGGCGGTGTGCTGGGCCGGATGAACCTCGTCGAGAAACTGGCCGTCGCGAACCTTGAGCCCGCGCCCTTCACCCAGCTGGCGAACGTGACCGGGCGCCCGGCGTCGTCGGTGCCGCTCTACCGGATGTCGAGTGGGCTGCCGCTCGGCATCCAGTTCGTCGGGCGCCCGGGTTCGGAGCCCGAGCTGCTGGCACTGGCCGCGCAGTTGGAGCGGGCGCGGCCGTGGGCGCATCTCTGGCCGTCGTTGCCCGCTTCGCCGTCCGCGGCCTGACGTCTCTGAGGACAATTTCACGTATGACTACTGTGTTCTCACGCATTATCGTCGGCGAGCTGCCCGGACACTTCGTCTGGCAGGATCCGGAAATCGTCGCTTTTCTGTCCATCGCTCCGTTGCGGCCTGGTCACACTCTTGTTGTGCCGCGGCGTGAGGTCGACCAGTGGACGGACGCTGACGGGACCCTTCTGGCGCGTTGCTTCGAGGTAGCCCAGGCCGTGGGGCAAGGGGTGCAGCGGGCTTGGAACGCTCCGCGTGCCGGCCTCGTCATCGCAGGCTTCGAGGTGCCGCATTTGCATATACACGTCGCGCCGGTCTGGGACATGTCCGACTTTGATTTCAGCAATGTCAAGCAGGAGGAGGATCCGTCAGCTTTGGCTGAAGCAGCGGCAAAGCTCCGTGCCGCCCTGCTGGAACTCGGTTATGAACAGGCACGGGACTTTGACCCCGGAGTCAGAGACAGGACTTGACTGTGCCGTAGCGGCACCGTGTTGGGTGAGAACCATGAGCTGGAGTACTCGGGAGATCGCCGAGCTTGCCGGCACCAGCCTGCGGGCGGTACGGCACTACCACGAGGTCGGGCTGCTGGCGGAGCCCGAGCGTCACGCCAACGGCTACAAGCAGTACGGCGTGCCGCACCTGGTCCGCCTGCTGCGGGTCAAGCGTCTGGTCGATCTCGGGTTCTCGCTGAACCAGATCGCGGAGACGGTGGACGAGGGTGAGCACCCCGGGCAGGCACTGCGCACGCTCGACGCGGAGCTGGCCGCGACCATCGAACGGCTGCAGCGGGCCCGGCTCGAACTCGCGGCACTGATCGACCTGCGTGCCCCGGCCGACCTGCCGACGGAACTCACGCCCGGCGAAGCAACGGTGCTGTCCGAGACCGACCGCTCGTTCCTGCTGGTCATGACCCGGTTGATGAACGGGGAACAGCTGCAGGCCTACGGTGCACTGGTACGCAATCTGCCTGCTCACCCGATCAATCGGGAGTTCGGCGAACTGCCCGCCGACGCAGGCGAGCACATCCGCCAAGACCTCGTGGAGCGGATGGTGCCCTACCTGCGCCGGCTGCGGCAGGACCACCCGGACCTGCCCGATCTGTACACGGACAACCCGAGGGGCGAGAAATTCGTTCGAGAGACCATGGAGACGGTCCTGCGTGAGCTGTACAACCCGGCACAGCTCGACGTTCTGCACCGGACCCACGTGATCGTGGACGAGCCCACCCAGCTCCGACCGGGGCGGAACGCTACCGAACTTCGTTGACCGCGCCGGTCTCCGGCGCCATGCCGTCGCCGTCGCCGTCGACGGCCGCACCCATGAGCGACACGCAGGAGTGACAATGCAGTCCCATGCCCATGCAGATGCCCCTTACGCAGTCAGCACTGCCTTGCTGGCTGAGCTGCGGTCCAGAATCCCTGCGGGCCGTGTGCTCACCAACGGGCCGGAGTACGCAAAAGCAGTGGCGTTGTTCAACGCAGCGGTCGATGTCCGTCCTGCTGTCGTCGTGCGGTGCGCGACCACCGCTGACGTGCAGGCCGCGATACGCGCGTCTCGCAACCATGGGGTGCCGATCTCGGTACGCGGCGGGGGTCATGACTTCTGGGGGCGGGCGTTCCGTCCCGGCGGACTGGTTCTCGATCTGACTGACATGCGGGGAGTTCAGGTCGACATCGGCCGCCGTTTCGCGACGGTAGGTGGCGGGGCGCTCTCGTCCGACGTCGTATCCGCTGCCGAGCGGGCGGGTCTGACGGCGGTCACCGGAACGGCGGGCGCCGTCGGCATGGTCGGCCTCACGCTCGGCGGCGGATACGGCCCCCTGATCGGGCAGTTCGGGCTCGCGGCCGACAACCTGCTCGGCGCCGAAGTCGTCCTGGCCGACGGTTCACGAGTGCACACCGACGCCGACCATCATCCGGACCTCTTCTGGGCGTTGCGGGGCGGCGGCGGCAACTTCGGTGTCGTGACCTCGGCGCGGATCCGTCTGCACCCCGTGCCGACAGTCGTGTCGGGCACCATCCTGTACCCGATCGTCCAGAGCGCCGACGTTCTCGCCGACCTCGGTGGGATCCTTCAGGACTGTCCGGATGAGCTGACGGTGGACGTGGGGTTCCTTCCCGGCCCGGACGGGAAGCCGACGGTGTACGTCGCGCCGACCTGGTCGGGGGACATCGAGGTGGGGAACGCCGAGAACGGGCCGGTGCGTGCCCTGGCCAGACTCGGTACAGCCGTGCTGGCCGAGATTGGACCGGTCGCCCGTTCCGCGGCGTTGGCCGCGACGGACGCCATGTTTCCACCCGGGCGGATGGGCGCGATTCGCACGCGCACCGTCCAGAGCATCTCCGGCTCCATCGCGACCGTCCTGGACCGGGCTGCCCAGGAGTTCACCTCACCGTTCTCCGCGATCGTGTGGCATCAGTTCCATGGTGCCGCCGCCCGTCTGCCCCTTGGCTCGACGGCTTTCGGCCGACGCGAACCGCACCTGATGGTCGAGCTGATCTCACTGTGGGAGGGCGAAAGCAAGGGCAACGCAGGAGCCGGCGATGGTAGGTCCCCGCACCTGCACTGGCTGGAAGCGTTGCACGCGGCGCTTGAGCCGTTCTCGTTGCCGGGTGGCTACGTGAACTTCCTGGGGCCGGAGACTCCCGACCAGGTCGCGGAGTCCTACGGGCCGAACACCGAGCGTTTGCTCGCCGTGAAGTCTGCGGTCGACCCGGACTCCGTCTTCGCCGCCACGCCGCTCCCCAGCGGGAGTGCCGACGCCGGTTCCAGGCCCGTGTGAAGCGTGGAACCGGAGCATCCGGGGGGGGTCCCTCCGGAGAACGGCATCGGGTCGTCGGACATGGGCCACGTTGACCTCGGGCTTTCACCAAGGGGGCCGTCCGACGGGTGATCAGATAGCCGGGGAGCGCCTCTGAACTGGGACGGTAGGGCTTGGAGAAGGTCCTGTTCGTTGCCAGGGGAGAAGCGCCTCCCCGGGTCCAGGGCGCCGGGCAGGGTCAGGCGCCACCGGCCGCTGTATCCGGGATGCAGAGCCGGGGTCTTCGCCGGACTGGCCGAAATAGCACCCTGGGCCACAGAGTTCAGATGGGCGCTACGGCGTTGTCGTGCCCTGGGAGATCGGCGGTTGAGCGGCGTACACAGTACGTGCAGCGGCGGGCGTGTCCCTTCCTGCCTCCGTGGCTGAGCCCATCGGAGTGTGCCGCTCAGGGGGCACCGCCTACTCCTGTCGATCGGCGGCGCCCTCGTCAGGCGCCTCCTCGACCTGGACCGGGTCGCCCACGGCGCCCCCGGTGGCCGTGCGGACAGCGTCCGCAATGAAAGCGAAACTCTCGTCACCGAGCTTCCGCGGATCGGTGCCGTCAAGAAGGCCGGCTCCGACGTACTCGTTGATGACTCGCAGGGCGGCCGCGGCGGCCGCGGCGTGCAGACGTACCTGTAGGTCGTCGGGCTTGAGCCCGAGGCGAGTCGCGATGACCGCTGCCAGTTCGTGTTCCACCTGGTCGCAGGCCATCAGCCAGGCCGTACGCAGGGCCGGTTCGGTCTCGGCCAATCGAATCATCTTGACGCCCAGCCCGGCATCGGCCTGCTCCGAAGGGCTGATCTCGCTGACCAACCGCTTCGCCTCCGTGGCGAAGTGCTCCTCCAAAGAGCGGTGCAGCGGCCAACTGCGCAAAGTGGCCAGTTCCCACTCCACGCTCTGCGCAACGATCGGCTCCGCGCAGCTCTCCTTGCTCCGGAAATGACGCCAGATGGTGCGGGTCGACAGGCCCACCGCCTCGGCGATCTGGTCACCGCTCGTGCCGTCGACGCCCTGCGCCCAGAACAGGCGTGCCGCCTCCCGCGAGATCTCCAGACGTACACGACGGCGGCGCTGCTCACTCATCCCGCCACGGCTGCGTTCGGTCGGTACCACGGCGTCGGCCACCCTTCCACCCCCCTTTCACCATCGCGCTCACTCAGTGCCATATTGACATTAAGTGACGCTGCACGCCAGCTAGACGAATAGGTCCGATGTATTCAGTGATGGAATGCGACCAGTGACCGCGTGCTCGGGGCGCCGGTCTTGTGGTTGCGCCAGATAGCGGCGGCCATGGCGAGGATGCGCTGGGCGACGCGGATGGCGACGCCTTCGAAGGTCCGTCCGCCGTGCTGTTCCAGGTCCAACTGCCCCTTGAGGGTGTCGTTCACGGACTCGATCAGCTGCCGTACCGACTTGAGCAGGCCCTCGCCCTTGCGCTTCTCCTCCCGCTTGAACGAGGGCCGCGGCAGTTCGGCCCCACGCATGACCAGGTCATTGAGTTGTGTTCATCTTGAACGTGCAGGTCACGGGGGTGGCATGGGTGGGTGAGGTCATGCTCGTGCTGGTCGGCGGCGGCTGTCTGCGGTGAAGATCGTCGGTCAGCGGGCGATCTCGTGCCAGTTGAGGACCATCAGCGCGCGGACGAGCCGGGTGGCCCACTTCAGGTCGAGGCGAAGCCGGGTCAGTACGCGCCAGTTCTTCAGGTGTGCGAAGGCGTGTTCGCAGACGGCTCGTTCTGCGCCGATCAGCTGGTTGACCTGCTTCTTCGCGGGCGGGAGCTTCTTGTCCTTGGGCTTCTTGCAGCCGGTGATCTCCGAGCCGCGCGCGGGTTGGGCGGTGGAGGTCCACAGCGGCCGGGCTCAGCCAGGTGGCGGGTGAAGTGGACGATCGTTTCTGCGGCAGTGGCGGTGGGCGTGGTCATCCGGTGGTCTTCCGGTTCCGAAGGGCTGCCGTGGTGAAGCGCGCGTCATTCCTCGGCCGGGGTGGGGGCTCGGGGAAGGCGTAGCTGGAAGCATGCTCCGAGGGTCCGGGGGGTGAGGGTGAGGGTGCCTCGGTGGCGGTGGGCCAGGTCGCGGGCGATGGCGAGGCCCAGGCCGGTGCCGCCGTGGTCGCGGGAGCGGGCGTCGTCGAGCCGGACGAAGCGTTCGAAGATGCGCTCGGCGTCCTCGGTGGGCACGCCCGGTCCGTCGTCGTGCACGGTGAGGACGACCCAGGCGTCCTGGTTCCGGACCGTGATCTGGATGCGGTGTGCGGCGTGGCGGACGGCGTTGTCGATGAGGTTGCGCAGCAGCCGTTCGTATTCGTCGGGGTTTCCGTGTACGTGTGCGGGGGCGGTGCTGTCGCAGGTGAGGGTCAACGGCCGTTCGGCGAGCGGGTATTGCTCGGTCAGCCGGGAGGCGAGGGCTGCCAGGCCGACGGTTTCGGGGCCGGCCATGGAGGTGCGGGTGTCGAGGCGGGCGAGGAGCAGTAGGTCTTCGGCGAGGGCCTGGAGGCGGCGGGTCTGTCGTGCGGCGGTGGTGGCCGCGGCGGGCCAGTCGGTGCGTTCCGGGTAGGCGAGCGCGACTTCCAGGCTGGCCAGCAGCGTGGTGAGGGGGCTGCGTAGTTCGTGGGCGGCGTCCGCGACGAAGCGGCGTTGCTGGGCGGCGGCGTCGTCGAGGCGCTGGAGGGTGGTGTTGATGGTGGTGGCCAGGGCGGTGATCTCGTGTCCCGTGGCGGGGACGGTGACACGTTCGCGAGGGTCGCTCGCGGTGACCGAGGCGGTGAGGACACGGATGGCTTCGACCGGCCGCAGCGCGATGCGGACGGCGAAGTAGGTGACAGCGGCGATCAGTACGAGGCCGACGAGCCCGGCCCGCAGCAGCAGGAGGTCGGTGGTCTTGGCGATTGCCTTGGCTGTGTTCGGGAGCACCACCACATAGACCCGCAGGTGGGCGTCGGCGGAGACGCCCAGAGCGGCGACTCTGTCACTGCTGAGTTCATCGGCGCTGATATCGGCGAACATGACCGTGTAGGTCCTGCCAGCCATGTCGAATCTGTCCCTTGAGTTGGAGTCGCGCACCGGTATGCGGAGGGGAAGGATCGTCAAGCTTCCGGGCTCCCTGGCCTCCGATGGGGCGGGCAGCACATGGCGGGTGCCGGGATCGAAGGCGGCCATGCCTCCGCCGTAGGCGACAGCGTTGCGTCGGCCGGTCGCGACGACCTCGTACGGCAGCACAGTGCCTCTGCGAGCGGGAACCACACCCTCGTTCAGCTGATCGACAAGAGCCCAGAGCTGTTGCTCGGCTTGTCCTTCGGCGATCTGCGTGCCCTGGCGGTACACGTCGTGGTGCAGCCACCAGCCGATGCCGACCAGGATGACAACGGCGGCCGAGGCGGCGGCCAGAGCAGTGCGGGCTCGTACCGAACGCGGCCACCAGCGGCGTCGCGGCTCAGTCGCGTTCACGGTCGTCCACCAGACGGTAGCCGGTACCCCGTACGGTCTGCAGGGACCGTCGGCCGAACGCGGTGTCCACCTTCTTGCGCAATGCGCTGACCCGTGCCTCCACCAGGTTGGGATCCAGGGCTTCGTCGGGCCACGCGTGATAGAGCAGATCCGTTTTGGAGACCGCCTGGCCCGCCCGGCGGGCCAGCAGCTCCAGCACGGCGAACTCCCTGGGCGTGAGTTCCACCCGGGCCCCGGCCCGACGGCAGACCCGGCCGGCGACATCCAACGAGAGGTCGCCCACGGCAAGGACGGGCGGTGCGACCGTGGCCGCTCGTCTGACCAGGGCTCGCAGCCGTGCGACGAGCACCACGTAGGAGAAGGGCTTGGCCAGGTAGTCGTCGGCCCCCGTGTCCAGGGCCTCTGCCTGATCCCACTCCCCGTCCTTGGCGGTGAGTACCAGGATGGGAGTCGCGTTGCCCTCCCGGCGCAGCTGGGCGCAGACCTTGTAGCCGTTGAGTCCGGGCAGCATCAAGTCCAGTACGACAAGGGCGTATTCGCCGGTCCGGGCCATCCACAGTCCCTGCCGGCCGTCATGGGCGAGGTCGACGCTGTAGCCCTCGGCGGTCAGACCGGTGTGCAGGGTGTGGGCAAGGTCCACCTCGTCTTCGACCACCAGGATGCGCATGCGGTGCAGCTTCGCACAGCGCCGGCCCGCCTTCCTGATCGGCCGGTCAGGTTGGATCAGCCTCCGGTCAACGAGGTCCGGGCACGCTGGCGCGGTGTCTTCGCCACTGCTGAAAGGCCCTTTCGCCGATGTCCGTTGATGAACGTGTCCCCGCCGTCGCCAGGGCGGTTTCCCCTCCCGTACCCGCCCGTCGACGATCACCGGGCCCGGCCAAGACCCTTGTCGTCATCGCGCCCCTGGCGCTGACCATCGCTCTGGGGCTCTGGGGTATCCGTAGGAAGAACACCATGTGGGGGGACGAGTCCGTCACCTATCAGCTCGCGCACCGCGATCTTTCGCAGATATGGCTCACCGCCCAGCATATTGATCTGGTCCATGCCCTCTACTACGCCGTGATGCATGAGATCTTCGGTCTCTTCGGCGGAGGGCTGCTGACGTTGCGGCTGCCGTCCGTGCTGGCGATGGCCGTGGCGGCGAGCGGAGTCGGGCTTCTGGCGCTACGCCTGGCGGGACCCCGTGCCGGGCTGCTGGCCGGGCTGGTGTTTCCGCTCCTTCCCCAGGTACAGAAGTACGCGCAGGAAGGCCGCTCGTACGCCATGGTCTGTGCCCTGGTCACCTGGGCCACCTATGCGCTCGTGGCCAGCGTCCCGCATCGCGCCCGGTGGCGGTGGGCGGTTTATGGCTCCACCATGCTGCTGGCCTGTCTGCTCCATGAGCTCGCGGTCCTCGCCCTGGTCGCACACGGCGTCACACTGGTCGTCTCCCGTCTTCCACGACCGGTGCTGAGAGCGTGGAGTGTGGCTGCCGCGGGCGTCGTGGCCGGGCTGTTGCCGCTGGCGATCTACAGTGCGGGGCAGTCGGAGCAGGTGTCCTGGATCGGCGGACCGGTGCGGCTTCGTTATTTCCTGGTGGTGGCGGTCGTGGGCATGGTGTGTGCCCGAGCACCCCTGGGGGTGAGGGGGCCTGTTCGGCTTTCCGCGCTGGCTGTGCCGATTCTTGTGCTTCCGGGCCTTCTGCTGCTGATCGCCTCACTGGTCAAGCCCCTTTTCGTCGACCGGTATGTGGTCTACAGCAATCTCGGAATCGCCTTGCTGCTGGGCGCCTGCATGGATTACTTCCTCCGGCGGCAGCGGTCTTCCCGCTACGCGTGGATCGCGGCGGTTGCCGTACTGGCCGCGCTCGTCCCGCCGAGCCTTTCGCTGAGGACGCCCCAGAGCCGGAGCAATGACGTCACCGCCA
Source organism: Streptomyces sp. NBC_00038 (assembly GCF_026343635.1). Taxonomy (NCBI): domain Bacteria; kingdom Bacillati; phylum Actinomycetota; class Actinomycetes; order Kitasatosporales; family Streptomycetaceae; genus Streptomyces; species Streptomyces sp. NBC_00038. Next base: position 187,188 of record NZ_JAPELQ010000002.1, on the reverse strand, counting down.
TCGGCGCCGCCGTACGCAAGGAAGGCCGTCCCGGCGACGGGCTGCTCTATCTCGCCGGCCAGCACCGGATCTTGACCGCGGCCAACCCCGAGGACACCCGTTTTCTGACAGATCTGGCCCTGGCACAGGATCCCGTTTCGTCGAACACACTGGCAGGTGTCGAGCTTCCCGCCCAGGAAATAGCGGCACGCATGCTGGAATTCGACCGGATCGTCGCGGTCCGCGCGGTGGGTGTGCACTCGCCGGCCAACCCGCAGGAGGAAGCGAAAACGAGCACCCTGCGGCGCCACTTCCGCGAGTACGGAACAACCCGTGTCAACGGGGCGCGAGTCACGGTCTATGTCCGAGACCACGACCCGTCTCCGAAGGCCGGTCCTGGATCCAACAGCCCGGGTGCGAGTGGTGGGGTGATGAGGTAACCGCGACTGGTGCCGGCCCGGCCGGCACCATCGCCGTCACGCTGTCTCGCCCCGGAAGCCACGGACGGACCTCGGCTTGCCGGTCGCTGCTGCTGTGGGAGGCTGCGGCTGTTCTCCGCCGCTGCCCAACTCATCGCGACCGCACGCCAACGGCACCTGCGATGCGCCCGCCACTGGCCATGGACGGACGAGATCATCGACACGATCAGTCGGCTCGGCACGTTCCAGGACCCAGGCTGACCGAAAACAGCCCGGGGAAGATCCGGGACGTCGGGGATGTCGGCGATGTCGATCTCCTCGAACCCCGACGAGCAGCAGAGCCACCGACGGGACCGTGGCAACCGGCGCCCACCCGATGCGACGAGCGGGCCGCCTGCGTGCCCGCACACGCACCGCGACGACGAATGGGGCGGCAACCGAAGCTGGCGACCGAACACGGGCCCCACTCAGAGCCTGCGGCCCGAACGGCAGGAGACGGCCGGGCTGTTGGTGAGACAACGGGAGCGGCCACCCTGCGCAGCACGCCAGGGTGGCCGCCTCTTCTGCCCCTTGCGAAGCGGTCAGCGCACCCAGACGGTGTACTCGGCGCGACCACCCGGACCGTCGCACCACACCTCGTCATACCCGTTGTGCTGGGCGTTCGGCAGCTCCTCAGCCTCGCACTGCCTCTTCGAGTCATACGTCATACCGCCAGCCACGTGCCAGCCGCTGCCGGGTGGGGGGACGGCGACTGCGCTGGTGGCGGTCAGCGGGACTGCTATCGCTGCGGCGCCGACGGCGAGGCCGACGGTGATGCGGGAACGCCACGACTTCATGAGCTCTCCTTCTGTTGGCTGCACTGTCCCTCGGTAAAGCACCCGGGATCCGTGCGTGGTGCCTCTGCGGCTTGCAGCGTGTCTTGCTCGACATGCCACTCGCGGAATGACACTGAGCGCCAGTTTGTCATTTAGTGACTTCAATGGCCATTCTCGGCGGAGTGGCCTGAGTCACAGCAAAGTGTCTACGCTGAGGCCGTGGCAGCAGACCTTGACCGCACTCGAGAGAGTCCACGGGCCACAAGAAGGCGGTAAGGGTTGGTAGGTGATCTGCCGTCACCTGAACGGATGGGGCTGGGGACCGTGAGCAAGGACTGCTCGATGCGCGGGTCTGTCCAACGTGAAGTCCATGGTGCAGGGCCTCGCCGACGCCTGCGAACTGCAGGGCGGTCTCCAGCGGGAAGCGACCTACGACGGGCTGCGGGTCGCCGAGGCCAAGGGCAACGGCGGTGGTCACGGCACCGCTGTGGTCGACCTCATGCCCGACCACAGCGCGGCCGACCATCAGGCCACATCTGCCACGGGCAGTCGTCACGTTCGATACGCCGGGCAAGTTCGCCGAGTTCCTCCGCGTGACCGAGCTGGACGACGCCGAGTGGGCCACTCCACCGCCGCTCCCGCCGTGCACTGCCAAGCCGTTTGACGGCCCCCAGGGCGCCCCGACCGTCCCGGGTGCAGCGCAAGGCGGCCCGCCGGGAGTACGAGATGGACGGTTGCGGTTCCGGTGACGTCGGCCAGGAAAGCTCGCTGCGGCGTGATGGGTTCCCGCTCACCGGTGGCGAATTCACCGGTCGCGGACGGTATTTGTGGGGTGTACGGGACGCGGTCCGGGTACGGCGGTGTTCCCTTGCGGTGTTTGTCTTGCCGTGGCGCGATTTCTTCTCCGTCGCCACTCGTCACAACGACTGTGGCGCCGACGATGATCAACCGGAGCCCAAGGGGTGGACGTGAGCTCGGCACTTGGCTCCATCGGCCACCATGCGGCGAACGCGGCAACCAGAGTCTCCAGCACCGGCCTTGATGTCGCTCGATTTTACTTCGGCTCGCATTCTGCGGACGTGCGCATTTTTAGGTTTGTCCTGCTCAGCTCCATCCGCCGCCGACAGACCGACTGGAAAGCACCGAGTTTGACAGGGCTTTGCGCAGACCCGGTATTTCTCGATCGAATTTCTTGGCGAGTTCCTCAAGCGTATCCTTGTGTTTGCGGCGCTCGGAACGGTTCAGTACGACCCCCATGGTCGCGTCGCTCTCCAGGGCGATCACCGGCAGTGCCACTTGCGCCAGGGGCAGGGTGGACGGGTCGGGAGTGGTGGTGACCCGCGTGCGCAATGCTTGCTGCACAGCTCGGGCCTCCTCTTCCCGCCGCAAGACAACTTTGCTCCCTCCAAGCAGACTCAAGGTGAGGCCGGTCTTCTTTTCGATAATCCCAGCAGCCGTCAGCTGGTTTTCGACCGGTTTCTCTGCCTTGTGCGCGGTGTTGTGCACCAGTGCCATCCACTTTTTCGGCCTCGCGTGCAGCTCTTCCCACACAGAGGCAAGAAACGGATCCGTCGGTGATTGGTCTCCAAGTACGCGAACCCGGCGTCCGTCGGTCTCTGCCTGTCCCGCAAGGACTAGCTCGGTCAGGGCGGCAGCACGCAGCCGCTGCCCGCGGAACTGCAGAAGAGTAGCCGGAAACTTGTTCTTCTTGAAGGCGTAGGCACACAGGTAGATCTGCTGCGGAAGCGTGAGATCCATGTGAACTCCTTGAATACGTGGCAACAGGACCAGTTCCTACTAAATGGCGCGATCTACAAGGGCCGTTGACGGCATATTGGGTTCGCCGACCTCGGCCGTCGACCTGTCGGCGTAGCGCTTTTCCTGACTCGACGGGACTGCAGCCGCTCGAAGGCGCCACGAATCCGCGCCACGGTCATCGGCTCACAGCAGGAAGCTCGTGATCTTCATGGCCGTCAACTCTCCCGAAGTCCATCTTGCGCGACCTCGCCATTGTGTCACTAACTGTAATATTGACACTTAGTGACAGCGTTGCCCACCCCTCACGCATGTGACCTGCGCCACGAGTTCACTGTCAGTCGAGCGGTCACCCAGGGGGGGTGGGGCTTCAATCGGCGGCCCGCAGCGGCTGGACATGCGGCGCACTTGCCATTGCTGTCACTTAGTGACACTGTCATTAAGTGACAGCCTTCGATCGCTGAACGGTGACCGGCTCCAGGCTGCGGACCCACTCAGAGCCCTTGCCGACCATCATCAGGGCCTCATCACTCGCTGTCCGGAGACAGCCACAGGAAGGACCCACATGGCACTGCCGAAGCCGATCAGCGTCGAGGAGTTCTTTGCCCCTCCCGTCCGTTCGAGAGCCTCCCTCTCGCCGGACGGCACCAAGATCGCGTACCTGGCTCCTTGGGGAAACCACCTGAACCTGTGGATCGAGAGTGTCGACGCGCCCGGGGACGCGCGGCGGGTCACCTCCGAGGACCGCAACCTGCTGAGCTACCACTGGACCGACGATCCGAGGTGGCTGCTCTATACCCGTGACCAGGGAGGTGACGAGAACCGGCACCTGTATCGCGTCGATCTCGAAGATCCGGACGCAGCGGCTACCGACCTCACCCCCTTTCCCGGCGCACGCATCATGGATCTGAAGCTGCCCGCCGGGCGGCCGGGGAAGGCGGTGTTCTCCTCGAACAGCCGGAATCCCGCCACGTTCGACCTCTTTGAGCTGGACATCGCCACCGGTGACCTGCGGACCCTCGCAGAGAACACCGGAGGCGCTGCCACCACCCTTTTCTATGGCGGCAGCAAAGGCCCCTTCACCAGTGACGTCACCGAACAGGGCGACCTACGGTTCTCGCGCTGGAACGAGGCCACGCAGACGTTGTGCCACATCGCGCAGTTCGAGGGTGAGGACTATCCGCTGGGCATCTATCCGCTGGAGGTCACCGCCGATGCCGACGGCGTTCTCTTCGGTTCGAACCGGGGCTCGGACAGACTCCGCCTGGCCCGGCTGGATGCAGAAACCGGCGAGGAGACGGAGGTCGACTCCCACCCGCAGTACGACCTGGACACACGAGCCCGTGTCTTTCCCGCACTGCCCTCGCCGCTCATCTTCAGCCGACGTACCGGCGAGCTCATCGGAGTTCGCTACCTCGGGGAACGACTGGTGATCAACGCACTGGACCCGCACTTCGCCGAGGTCTTGGAGAACCTGAGGAATCTGTCCGATGGCGACCTGGCCCACATCTCGTCCGACGAGAGCGAGCAGCGGTGGGTCGTCAGCTTCACCCACGACCGCGATCCCGGGGCCACATACTTCTACGACCACTCCTCGGGCGAGAGTCGCCTACTGTTCCGGCCCCTTGGTCACCTGGATTCCGAGCAGCTGGCACCGATGACACCGGTGACGATCACCGCTCGGGACGGTCTCGCGCTCCCCTCCCACCTGACACTGCCAATCGGGGCAGAGCCGCACCGGCTGCCGCTGGTCCTGCTTGTGCACGGTGGTCCCTGGGACCGAGACAGCTGGGGGTTCAACCCTCTCGTCCAACTGCTGGCCAACCGGGGCTACGCGGTGCTTCAGGTGAACTTCCGCAGCTCCACGGGGTACGGCAAGTCGTTCATGAAGGCCGGCGTCGGGGAGCTGGCCGGCAAAATGCACGACGACCTGATCGACGGTGTGAACTGGGCCATCCAGCAGGGATACGCGGACCCGGACCGGGTGGCGATCTTGGGCGGCTCCTACGGTGGCTATGCGGCACTGGTCGGAGTCACCTTCACGCCCGATGTCTTCGCCGCTGCGGTGGACATCTTCGGGGTCTCTGACCTCGCCAACTTCCTGCGCAACCAGCCGGAATTCGTCCGGCCGGCCCTTGCCGCCAACTGGTTTCGCTGGGTCGGCGACCCCGCGGATCCGCAGCAGGAGGCCGACATGCTGGCCCGCTCACCGATCAGCCGGGTGGACCAGGTCCGTACACCGCTGCTCATCGCCCAGGGCGCCAACGACGCCCGGGTAGCGCAGGCAGAATCCGACAACATGGTCCAGGCTCTCCGGGCACGTGGGGTCCCCGTCGAGTACATACTCATGGCGGACGAAGGGCACTCCATCGAGAACCCGGAGAACTTGATCGCTGTGTACCGCGCCGTGGAGCGTTTCTTGGACGAGCATCTCGGACCCGGCCGGGCCGCTACGTAACCGTCGTCCGGACCGTGGCGGCAGGCGGTCGGCGTAAGGAAATCCGTGAGGACCCGCAGCCCGGAGGCCGCATTCTCGGCGGCCGCCAGTAGCGGATGCTCTGTCCAGCGGCTGCGGAGGTGTTGCGGGAAGCGGCGGCGGGGAAGCGCGAGGCGCGAGCGCCTGAGGGAAACACAGCGAACCGGAACGGAGCCCGCGCAGCCATAGCCAAGATGTGGGCAAGCTACCGAAGCCTCCCTGCGCTTCGCCGGGGGCAACCCCGGATATGGCGGGGCGAGGAGGAGCTGACCCTCGGCTCGCATCAGCAGCGTGTAGTGCTGGCGGCGCTGCCGTCGCGGCGCGGGCGCCATGTCACCACCGCCGAGATCGTCCACGCCGTATGGGGTAAGGACCCTCGCGCGGCCGTTGGATCCGGCGGGGCGCGCAACGGACCCTGGAACGGGTCGAGTTGTTCCGCATACGCCTCGGCCCACTCCAGCCAGTCCGCCTCGTCCGTCGCGACCGGAGTGTCGCCGGCTCGGGCGCGGGCGGCCTGGCAGAAGGCGCGGATCTCGGCGGCCTGCCGGCATGCCCGCGTCTGCCCGGTCAGAACTCTCGCCCGGTGCTGCTCGACCTGCTGCTCGCGGGCCAGGGCGACGGCCGCATACCAGCGCCGCCGCTGCTCTGCCTCGCGCAATTCCTTCTCCCGCTCCCGGCGTTCGGCTTCCGCCGCGAGGCGTTCGAGATCCTGCAGGAGGTGTCCCAGCCGCGACTCCAGCGTCCACCGCGCACCGTCGCTGTAGAAGTACGAATGCTGATACCAGTTCCCGGCAGGTGCACCGAGAGCAAGGCGTCCGATGAACTCCTCGTCGTACTTGGGCACGCGGGTCCACGGGCTGTACTCCTGCCGGCGGAGCTCCTGCGGGGTCGGCTCGCGCGGGACCTTGGCCGTCCGCTCGGTGAGGACGAGAGGAAAGGCCCGGCCCCGGATCACGATCGCCAGCGTGTGCACGGCTTCAGCACGCTGCAGGTCGGTCTGAGTCTTCACCGTGTAGCCGCGGCTCTCGGCCTCGGTCAGGAGCGCGTGGATCCGCAAGGCCCGGTCGGCGAGAGGCCGTGACAGGTACAGCGGGATAACTTCCGGTCTGCCCCGGGTGTCGATCAGGCTCTGGGGCCGGCCGAGGGCCTTGAGCGTGGCACGAACGAGACGATGAGGGCCGTTCCAGGGTCTCCGTGTGGGTGCGGGGCTCTGCGGGCTGGAGGGCATGACTCCATTGTGGCGATGGGAAAGGTGGCGTGGGTCATGATGCATGAGCTTGCGTCCGGAGCGAGCGGCAGTGAACTCGTGCAGGCGATTCGGCCGTGGCAGCCCGTTCCGCCCGAAGAGGCGGGAAGGCTGTTGGTCATGACGCTCGTTTGACGCTCTCGGCGCCCGCACCAGGGATCGTGAGGCGAAAAACAGGCTTTGACCTGGTCTTTTCCACGAGTTGCCGAGGCCGATATCTGTCCGATGACAAATACCGTCATGGCGGGGGAGGAACAGCGATCGGCTGTTCCTCCCCCGCCATGACGGTACGGACTTCAGATGGCCTGGGCGGTGGGCAGGATGGTGATCTCGGTGAGGTTGACGTGGCGGGGGACGGCGGCCATGAAGGCGACGGTCTCGGCGATGTCGGCGCTCTGGAGGACGTCGATGTCGTGGATGAGGTCGGCCATCAGTTTGGAGGCGTCGGGGTCGGTGACGTGGTCGGGGAGTTCGGTGTCGACCATGCCGGGCTCGATGGTGGCGACGCGGACCATCTTGCGGCCGAGCTCGACGCGGAGCAGCCGGGTGAGGTGGCTGATGTAGGCCTTGGTGCCGGAGTAGATGGAGAACTTCTCCAGGATCCGGGTGGCCGCGATGGACGAGGTGTTGATCAGGTCGGCGGACTTGCCCTGGGCGGCGGAGTCCGTCAGGTGGGGAAGGAACGCGGCGATGACGTTCATCAGGCCGCTGATGTTGAGGTCGATCTGGCGCTGCCATTCGTCGACCTTGAGCTCCTCGATCCCCGAGACGAGCTGGACGCCGGCGTTGTTGAACACGAGGTCGGCCTTGCCGAAGCGGTCGGCGACCTGGTCGGCGACGGTCTGGACGGCGGCGCGGTCGGTGACGTCGACGGCCAGGGCGAGCGCGGTGCCGCCGGCGGCCTCGATGTTCTTGACCAGGCTGTCGAGGCGCTCCTTGCGCCGAGCCAGTACGACCACGGTGGCGCCGAGTTCGGCGAGGCGTTCAGCGGTGACGGCACCCATGCCGCTGGAGGCGCCGGAGACGACAGCGACACGTCCGGCCAGGGGAGTGCCGGTGAGCAGAGCAGCAGACATCACAAATCCTCGATCTCTTTGCTGGGAACGGTTACTGGCGGTGTGTCAGGCGGCGTCGCTGTGCGCGGTGGCGGCGGACTTCTCGCGCCACGGGGCGAGGTCGTCCTGCACCTGCTGGTACTTGACCTCGAGCCGCTCCAGGGTGTCCCGCCCGAGGTAGAGGTGCGTGGGCAGCTTCTCGGTGGAAGCGACCTCGACGATGAGGGCGGCGCCCTTGACGGGGTCGCCGAGCTGCGCGTGGTTCGCCCGGTCGATCCAGTCCAGCGTGACGTGGGCGGGAGTGTCGTCGTAGTCGGCGATGCGGTTCGCGGCGACCGACAGGGAACTGGCGTCGAGGAAGTCGGTGCGGAAGACGCCCGGTTCGACCACCATCGACTGGACACCGAACGGCGCCATCTCGGCGGAGAGCGCTTCACTGATGCCGGCGACCGCGAACTTCGACGCGGAGTACAGGCTGACGCCGGGCTCGCCCTCGAAACCCGAACGGGAGCCGATGTGCACCAGCCTGCCGGACCCCTGCTTGCGCATGACGGGCAGCACGGCGCGCGTGACATTGATCAGGCCGAAGACATTGAGGTCGAACAGTGACCGGGCCTCCGCGTCGGTGATCTCCTCCAACGCGCCGAGCAGGCCGCGGCCGGCGTTGTTGACCAGGACGTCGATGCCGCCGAACCGGTCCACGGCGGCCTCGACGGCCTGCGGGATGCTGTCGTTGTCCGTGACGTCCAGGGCGACCGCGAACACCTTGCCGGAGTTCTTCAGATCGTCCGGAACACGCTCCGGGTTTCGTACGGCGACCACGACATTGTTACCGCCTGCGAGGGCGGCGCGGGCGATTTCAGCACCGATTCCGCGGGAGGCGCCAGTGACAAACCACGTAGCCATGGGAAAAACCTCTTTCGTCGCTTCCCCTTTTCGGGGATTTCCTCTTGACGTATTCGAGTGTGCCCGTCGGCTACAGCGCTATGAAGGCTGCGCTCTTCCTGGGAGTCCCACACCCAGGAAGCCGATGTCTGGGCGAAGTGCCGGAGGCTGCGATGCGAGCTCCAGCGGGCCCAGGACCAGCAGTTGTAGCAGGGTTCGAGCCTCTCGGCGGCGGACTACGCCCTCCTGGCGCCATTGTCGGAATCCGGCGACGGCGTGCAGCGGGCGAGGGACCTCGGAGCCGAGGTCGGCTGGGAACGCAGCCGCCTGTCCACCAGATCAGCCGCATGGATAAGCGGGCAGGCAAGTGATCGAGGCTGCCGCACCCAAACACGCGGAATACGTACGGAAGCTTGGTTTCGATCCGCTGACAGCCGACGAAACGCATCTTTTCGGCGACCTCATGGACCGAATTCTGAATTCCGTCGAGAGGGATGCGCGGTAACAGCTCGCTTGTTCCGCCCGCGCTCAGGCGCCGTGGGCAGGATCCTGCTGGTGAGGTACCTCAGGCGCGCTGATGGAGCCCAGCAGCGCCAGGCCGTCGGCGGAGGGCGAGCCCGGCTCGGCCTGCAGGATGACGAGCTGCTGTCCCGGAGCGCTGCGGATGTTGAGAGCCTCGTGCCGCAACTCCAGGTCCCCCACGGCGGAGTGGTACATCTGCTTGACCTCGTAGGGCGGCACGCGGGTGTACTCGCGTGCCCACAGGGAGCGGAACTCGCCGCTGCGCACCGACAGTTCGCCGACGAGCTGCAGGATGCGGGGATCCTCGGGGGTGCTCGCGGCGGTCTGCTGAAGATCGGCGACCGCACGATTCTTGGCCCGCTCCGCGTTCCGGTAGAAGGTCTTCGCCGCGGGGTCCAGGAAGAGCATGCGCAGCACGTTGTCGTGCTGCGCGAAGTCGCGGTAGAGGGCATCGGCCAACGCGTTGGTCGCCAACAGGTCCTGGGCGTGGCCGATGATGAAGGCCGGCGTCCTGGTCCAGCTTTCGATCAGCTGCCGCAGGTGCGGGCGGACACGCTCGACCCGGAAGGGCGACTTCGTACGGCGGCCCGCAGGCCGGGCCAGCCGGAAGAGTTCACGCTTCTCCTCCTCGCCGAGTTGCAGCACACGGGCCATGCCCTCCAGTACCCGGAGTGAGGGGCTGAGTTCCCGGCCCTGCTCGAGCCGGCTGTAGTAGCTCAGGCTGACACCGGCGAGCGCCGCTACCTCGTCACGCCGCAAGCCCGGCACCCTTCGGCGGCCGGCGCTGGGCAGCCCTGCAGCCGCGGGGCTGAGCCGCTCCCTGCACGAGCGGAGGAACTGACCCAGCCCTTCAACTGGGTCAAGGCGCGTGTCGTAGTCCATGCTGCCGAGGCTAGGCGGAAAACGCCCGGAAAAGTTCTGCCGACAGTGGGTGCATTGCACCCAGGATTACGGCTCCCCGGGTGACGCAGGTGATCGACCGACGGCGCATCACGCTGTGTGAAGGGTGTGGAACCTGGTGCATTTGTGCACGACCGGACCTTCTCGTCGGCCGAAAAGCATCTAGTCTTGCCGCATGAGCAATGGGACCCCTTTGGGAGATTTCCTCCGGGCCCGCCGCGAGGCCCTCAAGCCCCAGGACGTCGGTCTGCCCGAATACGGCCGACGCCGGGTGCCCGGACTGCGCCGGGAGGAAGTCGCGATGCTCGCCGGAGTCAGCTCCGACTACTACATCAGGCTGGAGCAGGGGCGCGAGAACAGTCCGTCCCCCCAGGTACTGGAGGCCGTGGCACAGGCGCTGAAGCTGGACGCCGAAGCCTCCGACCACCTGAACCGCCTCTGCCTCGCCCCCTCGCAGCGCCCGCACGACAGGGGTGAGGCGGACGTCAGCCCCCAGTTGCTGCAGCTGATGGACGGCTGGGAACACACCCCGGCCTTCGTCCTCGGCCCTGCCCTCGACATCCTGGCGGGCAACTCCCTTGCCACGGCGCTCCATAGTGGATTCGAAGGGTTCGACAACCTCGCCCGCAACGTGTTCGTCGACCCGGCGGGGCGCGAGTTCTACCAGGAATGGGAGCGAGCAGCACATTCCTGCGTCGCCGAACTCAGGGCCGCCTACGGCCACGATCCCGAATCGGCCCGTATCGCCGAAGTGGTCGCCGAACTGTCCACGGACAGCGAAGAGTTCGCCGGGATCTGGCAACTGCACGACGTCAAGAGCAAGTCCCAGGAAGGCAAGCACCTCAAGCATCCCGAAGTCGGCGACCTGCACATCAACTTCGCCGCCTTCACCGTCAATGGCGCCCCACATCAGCAACTGGTGGTCTACCAAGCCGAACCGGCCAGCCCGACCGCGGCCGCCTTCGAGACGCTGAGGTCCATGGCCGCCGAGCCGAAGCAGGCCCAGGCGAACGCCGGCATGTAACTCAGGTCGAGACTGGCCCTCTCGCACCCAGGAAAACCGCGGCCTTCATAGCGGTGTGTCCGCCTGCCGACACTCAAGTCCGGTGAGGATGTCCAGGCACCGCTCGTGGCCGAACGCTTCGCCAACATCGAGTGCAGGGTTGCCGACAGGAGCCTCGTGACCCCCTACGGCCTCTTCCTGCTGGAGGCCGTCAGGGCGTGGAAGGCTCAGTCCGTGACGGCCACGAGGGCGATCGACACCAGGATCCCCGGCCGGTCGACACCCAGCTTGCTCACGCAGCGAGGTGGCCGCACGTCGGGGAAGAACTCGTCGAAGACCTCGATGACACCGTCGGCGTCATCCGGTCGCATGAGCAGGGTGTGGACCATGACGGCGTCGCTCAGTTCGGCGCCCCCGGCGCGCAGGATCGCCTGGCAGTTGAGCAACGACTGGCGGGTCTGCTCCCGGATCGTGGGCCCCGCGAGTTCACCGGTTGCCACGTCGACACCGACTGTTCCGGCAACGTAGATCGTGTTGCCGACCTTGACCGCCTGGCTGTAGCTGGGGTACTCCGGCGCTTCGGGGGTGGAGATGACCTTTCGGGGCATTGAGTGGGCTCCTGTCCGGTAGGTGTCTGCTCGGCTTGACCGCAATCCTCGGCCGCCGACCGCTCGAAGTTCCGCTCGACGGCGTGGTGTTGCTTGCGCTGCGCATCCAGGTCCGCCCGTGGCATCGGGTCGATCAGCTGCTTAAACGGTTCCAGCCGTGTCGGCCCGCCGGGTCCGGCGTGCCTGCGGTTTCTTCGCTTGCGCTGGCCACACCGCATCCATCGCGGCCTCGACCGCGCGGAAACCCACCCCGTGCCCGCGCATGGACACCCGATGTGACAACCTGCCCGGGCAACACGGCGTATCGCCGCGTACAGATCGACCGTTGACTTCGGTGGCACCCATCGCCCCCTCACAGGGCCGTGCACGTCGATGCTCCCACTGCGAGCACTGAGGTGTTGTCAGAACCCGCGGACACCTGCCCGCCGAATCCGGTCACCGCGACTTGCACCACCAGAGCGGGATGCCTCCGGAGCCGCTTGAGGGAATGGCGCGCGCCGCCGGGTGAAGGTCACAGCATGGCGTGAAAAGGTGGCCGAATCATGTCTAGTGCACTCTTCTTCGCGATCCTCGGCCTGGTCGGGCTCATCGGATATCTGGGCATCTTCGTCGCACTCCATGTGCTGCCGACGGGCTATCACCCCATCCGGCACGCCGTCAGTGACTATGCCGTGGGCCAGTACGGCTCGTTGTTCCGCGTCGGGCTGTTGGTGTCCTCGCTGGGCGTCTTGTTCCTGGCGATCGGGCTCACTCTCGACCCGGGCGCCCCGCCGCTGGCCGTGAGCCAGCTCGTCTTCCTCTACCTGGTGCCGGCCACGCGCCTGGGTATGGCCCTCTTCCGTACCGACCTTGAGGGCGAGAAACTCACCCGCACCGGACGCCTCCACTACCTTTTCGCCATCGCCGCCTTCGCGTTCACCTACGCGGCCATTTCCGGGATGACGCCCCGGCTGACATCAGTGTCGCCCTGGCAGTCCGCGGACGGGCTGCTGTCCGCTCTCCGATGGATCGCCCTGGTGTCGCTCGTGCTCCTGATCGTGACCCTGCTCCCGCGGCTGCGGACGATCTTCGGCCTGTTCGAGAGGGCCTTCCTCGTCAGTACCAACCTCTGGTTCGTCACCGTGGGAATCTGCCTCGCCATTAAGGCCGCCTGACTGACAGGCCCCGGAGGACCAGCGGGCGTGTTCACCGGTGCGTACGACGGTGAGCATCGCTCCGAGCGTCGGCTCCCCTCAACTCTCAGGCCAGATAGACACGTTGTCGTTGTGCACCCCCGGCCATCCGGGGAGCGCAGTTGGCGGGCGCTGCGTCATGACAGGCGTCCGCCTGCCTTCGTTGGGATCTTCGCGCCCAGCGGAGTTCTCTCGGGGTCAGCGGCCAAACCGTCCCGGGAGGCGGCATGTGGGCCGTGTTGGAGCAAGTGGCTGTAGCCGCTCCACAGATTTTCTTTACGTTGTCGGCCTCTTCGTGGCCATGATCCTTCTGGCGCTTGTCATCAGCCTGCGTCGGGCGGAGGCCTCCGAACGCCCGGAGATCATCAGGGCTCTCGCGGAGTTGATGGCGTTCTGGAAGAAGGGTTGAAGGCCGGCGCCAGGCGACGGAGTTGACGATCACTGTTGCGCGGAAGGCGGACAGCTGATCCCGACCAGTCCCGTAACTGTCCCCCCCGGTAGGCGGTCCGTGGGCAGCCCGTCTCTCTCGCGCGGCGAGTTGGGGGACTCCTGCCATGGGATTCTTGGGGAACCTTGGGGTCGGCACTGTTGTCGCTGGCAGGTGTCGCGCTCGGCGCGGGTGGGTCGATGTTCGGCCAGTATCTGGTGCCGCGCGCGAGTGCCCGGCAGCTCGAGACACAGGAGTTGGCCGCGCACCGCGCGGAGCTGAGGAACGTGACCCTGAAGTTCCTGAGCATCGTCTCGCTTCGAGATCAGAGGTAGAGAGGCAAGCTCAGGCGTTCCACCACTCGTCGGTGCCACACCCGACCTCGTAATGCCACCAACCTTCCGCTTGGCCCTGCGTCAGAAGGACCTTGATCCCGGCGAAGTCCGCGCCCGCCGGCACAGTGAAGGCCACCATGGGGAAGTCCTCACTGAAGACCTCGCCGCCAAGGTTGAATGCCGAAAGGCGCTGATGTACCGCCTGCGGACTGCGTCCTAGGGGGCCGGTGGGCACAGGCACCACACGGATCGTGCAGTTGCCGGTGGAACTGACCCGCCCGACGGCCCAGTGGAGGCCGTCGGAGTCGGTCCGGTACCGCACCACATCGCCTTCGGCCACCCCGTCCTGAAGGAAGGGGGCGTTCTGCACACTGGCCGTGTCATCACTGAGTCTCGTCGCCCACAGCCCCTCGGTGTCCTGCGGGAACCACCCCTCACGAGGGACAAACCGGAACCAGACCTTGATTTTCTCGACCGCGCTCTCCATGCCGGTCATCATGCGCCGACCGGCAACACTGCCCCGGCATCGGGTCCGAGTCGGGCGATCAAGCTGCCCGGCCTCGTCGTCGCGGACGTCCTCGGCCACCACGACAAGACCACCGGCCGCCTCATCCGAGACCGGCGGGACGCGGAGCCGATAGGCCATCGTGGGCGAGAGGCAGCTCTCCGGTCGCCCCGGTCTGTCGTATGTCCGCGGTCTTGCGGACTTCACCGCTCGCCCGGCGCGCGAGCGCGACGTGTCAGCGACATTCGCGGGCGTTGAGCCGGGCGGCCTGGCGCGTCAGGTGGTCGCGCTCGGCGAGGTTGGGTGCCTTCTGGGCCGCTTCGGCGTACAGCCGCGCCGCCGTGTCCAGGTCACCGTCGCGCTCGTGGAGGTACGCCGCCACCGCGGTGTGGCGGGGGAGCGAGACGTCCAGTGCGGCGAGTGCCGCCAAGCCGGCGCGCGGTCCGTCGGCCTCGCCGACGGCCACCGCGCGGTTGAGCCGGACGACCGGGCTGTCGGTGAGGCGCGCGAGCTCGTCGTACCACTCGACGATCTGCACCCAGTCGGTCTCCTCGGCGGCGAGCGCGTCGGCGTGGAGTGCCGCGATGGCGGCCTGGGCCTGGAACTCGCCCAGCCGGTCGCGGGCAAGGGCCGCCTGCAGGATCTCGACGCCCTCGGCGATCGACTTCGTGTCCCACCGGGAGCGGTCCTGCTCGGCGAGGGGCACCAGGCTGCCGTCGGGCGCGGTCCGGGCGGCGCGCCGGGCGTGATGGAGCAGCATGAGGGCGAGCAGCCCCGCCACCTCGGGGTGGTCGATGGCGGCCGCGAGCTGCCGGGTGAGCCGGATGGCCTCGGCCGCGAGGTCTACGTCGCCGGAGTAGCCCTCGTTGAAGACCAGGTAGAGGACGCGCAGCACGGTGGCGACGTCGCCGGGCTGATCGAACCGCACCCCGGAGACGGTGCGCTTGGCCCGGCTGATGCGCTGCGCCATGGTCGCCTCGGGCACCAGGTAGGCCTGGGCGATCTGGCGCGTGGTCAGCCCGCCGACGGCGCGCAGCGTGAGCGCGACCGCCGACGACGGCGTCAGCGACGGGTGGGCGCACAGGAAGTAGAGCTGGAGCGTGTCGTCCACCGCGGGCGCGGGACCGGGCGCCGGCTCCTCGTCGATACGATCCTCACGCCGGCGGCGCGCGGTGTCCGCCCGGGTCGCGTCGAGGAACTTGCGCCAGGCGGCGGTGACCAGCCAGCCCTTCGCATCCCGCGGAGGGTCGGCCGGCCACACGCGGACCGCCTCGACCAGGGCGTCCTGTACGGCATCCTCGGCCGCCGCGAAGTCTGCTCCGCGGCGGACGAGGATTCCGAGCACGCTCGGTGTGAGGCTCCGGAGAGCGAGCTCGTTCATCTGAGAGGTCACTCCGTGATGGTGGGCTGCACGCCATAGAACGGGCGCAGTTCCAGCCACTCGTGGATCGGCTTGCCACCCGCGCCGGGGGCGGCGGACAGTTCTCCGGCCAGCTCGACGGCGCGGTCGTACGTGTCGACATCGATCACCATCCAGCCGGCGATGAGGTCCTTGGTCTCGGCGAACGGTCCGTCGGTGACCGGCGGGCGGCCCTCGCCGTCGTACCGGACCCACGTTCCCTCGGGGGCGAGCGCCTGACCGTCGACGAACTCGCCGGTCTTCTCGAGCCGGTCCGCGAAGTCCTGCATGTACTGCATGTGGGCCGAGATCTCCTCCGGCGTCCACTGGTCCATCGGCACGTCGTTGGCCGGAGCCGGGGCGCCGCGGTAGTGCTTGAGAAGCAGGTACTTGGCCATGGTGTTTCTCCTCGGTACTGGTGCGACCCATTGTGGTCGCGTTCACTGCAGGGACGGAGCCGGCCACGGGTTCTCGACATCACCGTCCAAATATTTCTGTGCCTCTTGTGGATGCGCCCGTGTGAGCCTCTGTGAGCCGTCCCGCGGTGTCCGGTTCGCGGCGTGGCGCGAGGGCGGGGACGCGGAACCGACTGTCACCAGATGTGCCTGCTCCCGTACAGTCCGTGGTGCCGACGCTCCGTTACGGCCAAGCCCAGCGGTTGACCAGGAGAAGCAACATGGACACCGAAGCCGGTCCCGGCTCCCTTCCGTACCTTCCGGGAACGGGTCGGCCGATTCCCGAAGCCGAACCCGGGCTCGTGGAGCGGTGGCACTCGGGGGGAGGCGAACTGGTCGAGCTGCTGACCCAGGTACGCGAGGGGTTCGGCGGCATCGCCGCATTCCGCCTCGGGCCGGCCCCCACCGTTCTCGTCACCGACCCGCAGGCGGTCCAGCACGTACTCGCCCAGCACCCGGATCGGTACGTCAAGCGCTCGCACCGCGCCCGTGTGCTGCTCGGCGACGGCGTCCTCTGCGCTACCGGCGCGGCGTGGAAGCGGCAACGCCGCTTGTTGCAGTCCCAGTTCACCGTTACCGGGATGCGCCGCTACGAACAGAGGATCACCGGTGCTGCCCGGACCACCGCCGGGCGCTGGGCCGAGTACGCCCGCACCGGACAGACCCTCGATGTCGGGCAGGAGATGCGCCGCTTCGCCCTGGACGCCATCTGGCGCTCCCTCACCGGGCACCCCCTCGATGACGGGACCGAGCGCGAACTGGCCGCCGTGGCAGCCGTGGCGACCGCCCTTCCGACTCTGCCCGCGGATGTCACCGACGCCCAGGACGCCGTTGCCGCCGATCTCGCCCGAATCGATACGGTCGCGCGGCATGCCATCGAGGCCGCTCGCAGCGGGGCGGCAGGCCTCGACGGCCCCGGTCTGCTGCACGTCCTGATCGACGCCGCCACCGAGCGTCCCGAGTACACCGACCGGCTGATCCGCGACGAGCTGGTCACGTTGCTCGTGGCCGGGCACGAAACCACCGCCACCACCCTGACCTGGCTCTACTTGCTCCTCGACCGGAACCCCGCAGCCCGCGAACAAGCTCTCACCGCCGGTGTCGAAGGCTCACCGCAACGCCGCCAAGCCGTCCAGGCCCTGGTCCACGAGACGCTCCGGCTCTACCCGTCCGCCTGGATCCTGCCCCGCCACGCCACCGAGGACGACACCCTTGTCGGCTACGCCGTCGAGGCGGGCACCGACATCCTGGTCTGCCCGTACCTCACGCACCGCGATCCCGAACTGTGGCCGGACCCGGAGCACTTCGACCCCAGGCGCTTCACCACCCCGGACCGCCGACCCACCCACCCGGGCGCCTACTTCCCCTTCGGTATCGGTCCCCGAGCCTGCCTCGGTCTGCAATTCGCCCTCCGGGAATCGACCGTCCTGCTCGAACACCTGCTGCCGGCCCACTCCCTGGCCTTCTCCTCCACCCCCACGAAGGCGGTGTACGGCATCACCGTCCGCCCCGACGGCCCCACGCCCGCGACCCTGCGACTGCAGCCCCTCACCTGAAGCGGGTCGGCGGACGGGCAGCAACGTGCGGGGCGCTTGCGCCACTTGAGGATGCACAACGACGTGAAAGTACCTCGCACGATCATGTGCAGAACGGGAAGAGTCACGAGCATGAGCTCCACGAATATGCCAACTTTCATACCGGGTCTCGAACTCTCCCGCCGTTTCTACACAGATGCCGTACGCCCCCTCCTTGAGGAAGCCGCCCCCGGAATCCCGCATTCCGCCGCTCGTCTGGGGAGTGGTTCCGAGGTCCTCGGCTTCGACACCCCGCGCTCGGCGGACCACGAATGGGGCCCGCGCGTGCAGCTCTTCCTCCGTCGCCGGGACGTCTCACGGCACGGCGGGCGCATCAGGCACCTGCTCGCCGAACACCTCCCGAAGACCTTCGCGGGCTACCCCACCCACTTCGCGCCCACCGGCGACGGGGACATCCGCGTCATGGAAGCCACCGACGGACCGGTCCACCACCGCATCGAAGTCACCCATCGCGCCGCCTGGTTCACCGACGTCCTCGGCTTCGACCCGTCGCAGGGCATCACCCCGTCGGACTGGCTGGCCACCCCCACCCAGCTTCTCGGCGAGGTCACCGGCGGCGCTGTCTTCCACGACGGCTTGCACGAACTCGGTCCCCTACGTCACACCCTCCGCTGGTATCCGCACGACGTCTTCCTCCACGTCCTGGCTTGCCAGTGGCAGCGCATCTCCCAGGAAGAGGCGTTCGTCGGCCGCTGCGGGGAAGTGGGCGACGAACTCGGCTCAGCCGTCGTCGCCGCCCGCCTCGTCCGCGACCTGATGCGGCTGTGCCTCCTTATGGACCGCCGCTACCCGCCGTACGGGAAGTGGCTCGGCAGCGCCTTCGCCCGCACCCACGCAGCTCCCCGCCTCACACCCGTTCTCACCGCCGTCCTCGCGGCCCCGGACTGGCACACCCGCGAACGGCACCTTGCACACAGCTATGAGATCGTCGCCGGCGTACACAACCAGCTCCACCTGACCGACCGCGTCGACCCGGCAACGCGCCCCTACCACTCCAGACCCTTCCAGGTCCTACGCGCCGAGCGCTTCACCAAGGCCCTGACCGCCCGCATCACCGACCCCACCCTCCGCGACCTGCCGACAGTCGGCGCGGTGGACCAGTTCGTCGACAACACGGATGTGCTGACCCGGCCGGAAACCACGCGTGCGGTCAGCGACTTGATGAGGAAGCCGCTGCCGGAACGGCTGTGACCGAGGCCGTGCATGCCAGGCCCGGATGCCGAGCGCGGTGGCGAGGTCGGTCTTGCCGGTCCCCGGCGGCCCCCAGGGAGATCACGATCGCCTTCCCGACAACTACGTTCAGCGTCCCCCCCGTCCGCGATCACCGTCCACTTGACGGAATGTTGGAGGTGGAAGCCGAAGCCCATGGAGAGTGCAGGCAAGCGCATAGTGGCACTTCGTGCGGGTTCAAGACCTTGGCGTGGACGGGAACTTGAGATTCCTGCCCACGCGGTCGGCGCAACGTGCTGTACGTCACCGCTGACCAAGTCACCAGGCGATGGCCACGTCGGCGGTTGAGGCAAGCGCGGATGCCGCGCCGCGTCCGGCGGCACCGACGCCGGCCCGACGGTTCCACCCTCACCTTTTCGTCACGCGCAATACCTCCGTCGACGACACCGGCCCGCCCATCGGCGCCGACTCCGTCCGGCTGATGGAACTCGTCGGCCTGTCCGACGCCGCTCCTTGCTGACTTGGGCGACAGCCGACACTCGTCCGAGCTGGAGCTGATGCTCCACGCCGTGGCGGCACTCCGGCCGCGCGGTGGACGAAAAAACATGTTGGCCGGCTGCCGCCGAGGCGCGACGATGCCCCTGTTTCCCAAGCGGAGGAGATTTGCTCGTTTTCGTGTGTGCGGGGTGTGGCGCCAGACTGACCACCCGGCTGTCCCAAGTCGCCCTGCCGGTCCACGTCCATCAGAGGTACGGGAACGGGATTCAGCTCCCGGTGCTCATGGAGTCGGGCACGTTTGCCGTGGAGCCGGAGCCCTGGGGGCCGCCATGGCGGACGTGGGAGGAGACCGATCCGGGCGAGGCGGCGGCCCGCGGCATCTATGCGCCGGTCTACGCCCTGTCCGACGGCGCGCCCGGCGCGATCGTCATCGCGCCCGGAGATGCCCGCGGCACTGTGCTGATCCCAGAGAAGGGAGGCGGCGGTTGCTGCTGCGGCCTGGACGGGGCCGACGGCCCCAACATGGCCTGCGAGACGTGCGGCCTGCCTGTGGCGACCCGGATCGACGACTGCTCACTCTGGCAGGCTGTGTGGCTCGCCCCAAACGCCGTGCGCCGCCGCCTCGTCGGCAACGCCGCACCGCTCTCCTGGGCGGAACTGATGGCGGAGGGGAAGGGCACGCCCCCGTTCGAGCCGATCGCCACGTGGGGATCGCGGCTGGGGCTGAACCACTGGTGGTCCTGGAGTCCGCAGTGGGAGGCTGCTGCCGGCCGGGCGCTCGCCCACCTGCTGGCGGCCTCGGAAGGCCGACCGGTGACTGTCCCGGACGGACTGATAGCGGAAGTGTTCCAACGCGCCCTCGACGCCCTGCTGCCGGCAGGTCCGCCGGCGCGGTGCGCCGTCATAGCCGGACCGGGACGGGCCGTACCCGACACAGAGGCTGACATCCTCCTCGTGCCGACCCATCCGCAGACGGGGAAGACCTGGACCCCGGCAGGGCCGGCCGCCTCGGCATACCCGGTGCCGCTGCCGTTCGGGGTGTGGCTGTCGCTGGCCTTCCCCGAGCCGTACCTGCCCGTCCCCGCGTCGGGCGGCATGCCCGACGGCGTCCTGCGGGATGACCCGCCCGCGCCGCGCCCCCGTCACCTGTTCCGGGCCGACCCGGGAGCGTTCCAACACACCCTGGTCCGGCTACCAGTCGTCCACAGATTGTGGCTGCGCGAGATCCTCGAGAACCTCCCGCAGCACGTACGCGCCCGCCTCTTCTAGACACCTGGGAGAAGGCGCCGACACCCAATCTCCGACCTATCCGGTGACCGTGCTGCTGCAGGTGCAGATCGGGCGCAAGAACCCCGGCTACGTTGCTCCGGGCGCCCGTTGTCATGCGGGCACCCCGGCCTCGTGCATGACCACGGCCATCTCACCTGCGGGAAGGGAGGGTTGGCACTCGCGCTGGAGGTCAGTTCGGGCAGGGCGAGGGAATCGAGGAGCCGTGGGCGCGGCAGGCACGGGTCGTGGGCCGCCGCCTTGCGCGTCCACACGTCCGGGTCGTGGCAGAGCGGCTCAATCACATCGGGGCGGGCGGCGGGCGGCGCGGACTGCCCGTAGGAATTACGACCGCACGAACGACGCCAGGGATCAGATCACCGCCGGACCCCGGTCCGGCTTCAACGCCCACCTTTTCTTCAACCGGTTCAACGCCGAAATGGCCGGGTGGTGCGCCGACCCGTGCGACGAGGCCGCGTCAAGGGACCGGGTTCCTTGGCCGAATGGCGCTGCATCTGTCCAAGCCGTCATCATCGCCTACGAGGCAGGCATCGTGGGGACCGACCGGCCCCGATGACACGGCGGCAGCCGAGTGGCCTCACCCCGCCCGGATGGCTGTCTGCATCACCATGGCGCGAGCGTTCCTTGCCAGCAGGGCGACGGTGGCAGGCCTGCGCCAGAGCCGCATCCTCAACGAGGCGTCGAGCCCGGTGATTCACACGAACTCGAGTC
The DNA here is from genome assembly GCF_026343635.1 of Streptomyces sp. NBC_00038. Taxonomy (NCBI): domain Bacteria; kingdom Bacillati; phylum Actinomycetota; class Actinomycetes; order Kitasatosporales; family Streptomycetaceae; genus Streptomyces; species Streptomyces sp. NBC_00038. The sequence goes on along the minus strand of NZ_JAPELQ010000002.1, from coordinate 165,971 downwards.
GTTGCCGCCGGACTTGGAGCTCGTGGGTCCGCGGTCAGGCGGTTGGATCGCTGCTGAGCACAGTGGTCACCACGTCGAGGAAGCGGTCGAAGTCGAGGCCGGAAACGGTCCGGATGACGGGCAGGTCCTTCCGCCCGTGGTGCGCACGGCGCTCGACGACTGTCATGCGGCTGGTCGGCGCGGTGCTGACCGAGCAGAACGACGAATGGACCGAAGCCCGCCGCTACATGGGCCGGGAACTCCTGGCCAAGACCCGCCTCCACCCGATCGAGTCAGAAACAGAAGATCCCGCACTCCCGACCGAACTCACCGCATAGCCTCAAAACTGGATCACCGGTGGCCGTCAATACATGGCTCCAGCGGACGTGACCTCTGTCCGCCGACGGGCAACGCGGATATGCGATGCCAGTACCGGCTGTGTACTCGGGTAGCAGGTTGATTGTTGTGGGGACAGTTGCAAAGGGATCCTCTGGCAGAACCGTCCTGCATTCCGGAGGTCTGCTGGCCCAGGGGCTTGGATGCTTGAGAAGGAAGCCCGTACCCATCTGACCTGTCACCCCCCGCCAGTTCCGGGCAGGGCAAACGTCATGCCTGGCCGTGTGCCATCAGGGCTGTATGCGGCAACACCAATACGCCGCCCGGACCGGTGAAAGAGTTCGCTGACGACGGCGGGGCCGTAGAAGTCGCTGGTGTCGATGTGCCGGGTCGCGCTTCCTCACCTTCCGATCGCGGGAATGGGGTTCTCCTTGAACCAGCGCGTGAGGAATTCGAGCAGGATGACGACCTTTCGCGGCACGGTCTGGCCGGGGCCGTAGATCGCGTACAGCGGGCGGTCGGGGATGGGGACTTCGGGGAGCTGGACCTGGAGTGCTCCGGAGAGCAGCTCCTCGTAGGCGGAGCGCTGGGGGAGGAGGGCGATGCCCCGGCCCTGGACGGCGGCTTTCTGCAGGGCGATGTACGAGTTCGAGGAGAACGCCACGTTGCGGATCTTGTGCAGGCTGGAGGTGGATCCGTGCCCGAGTCGCCACACGGGCTCGTTCACGTGCAGCAGGCAGTCATGTTCGGCCAGTTCGCCGGGATGGTCGAGGAAGCCGTGTCGTTTCACGTACCCCTCGGACGCGCACAGGGTAAAGGGGAGCGACGCGATCTTCCTGAGGTGGACCCGCGAGTCCCGCAGGTCCCGGGTGTGGAGGGCCACGTCGAAACCACCGTCCAGGAAGTCGTAGGTACGTTCCGACAGTCCTCCCAGTTCGAACCGCACGGCGATCTTGGGATGGGCGGCGGCGAAAGCGGCGATGGCGTCCCCGACGTCCAGGCTTCCGATCCACTTGGGGCAGACGACGCTCAGGGAGCCTTCCGCCCGGTCGTGCAGGTGCCCGATGAGAGCCTCCTCCGCCTCGACCTCGGCGAGGATGCGGGCGGCGAACTCGGAGTAGCGCAGACCCGGTTCGGTCAGGCTGATGGAGCGGGACGTGCGATTGACGAGGTGGACACCGAGCTGCCGCTCCAGTTCCGCCACATGGCGTGAGACGAGGGAGCCGGACGAGCTCAGGGCTCGGGCGGCTCCGCTGAAACTGCCGAGTTGCGCGACGGTGACGAAGCTGCGCATCAGAAGCATGCGGTCCATGAAGTCCTCCAGCCGGCCACGGCTCGGGCGTCCCTCCGGCCGTGTGGACATGGGGTACAAGGTGCGCGAGCACCTACTCAACTAGAACGATCTAGTTCGATCCGCTTCGACGGTAACAGAGGTGCTCGGCTTCTTGCGAGAGTCGCGAATGCCCTGGGCGGTGAGTGATTACGTGGTTACGACGCGTTGCCGCGCGATGTCGTCGCGCCGTGCAGGAACACCCGGACCGCATCGGAGATGCTCTCCCGGACCTCGTCGTCGCCGGGCTTGTGCGGGGAGTTCGTCAGCAGCCGCATCTGGGCGTCGCCCAGCATGGCCTGGTACAGCTGTGCCGCGGCGCGGACGGGGTCGGTCACGTCGATCTCACCGGTGTCGCGGGCCTGACGCAGGTACTTGGCCAGAACGCCCTGGCCGGCGGAGGGGCCGTGTTCGAAGAAGGCGCGGCCGACCTCCGGCATGCGTTCGGCTTCAGCAGTGACCAGGCGGTGCAGGGCGATGGCCTGCGGGGTGAGGACCAGGGCGGCGAAGTGCCCGCCGAGGGCCGTGAGTGTGGCGGCGAGATCGGCGTCGGGTGGGGTGAAGGTGTGCACGGGCTTGGACCATTCGTCGCAGAGGGCTTCCACCGCGGCCTGGAACAGCTCGGCCTTGTCGGCGAAGTGGCGGTACAGCGTCGCCTTCGAGCCGCCGACCTCCGCGAGGACGTCCTCCATGGTGACGCCTGAGTAACCCCGGGCGATGAACAGCTCACCCGCGGCGCTCAGGATCAGTTTCCGCCGGTCCGCCGCCCTCATCCTCTGCACGGTCGACATCGTATAAGCCGCTTCCTGTGCAGGCGGGCACGCTTGTTCCCGGCTGGCTTCGACTGTCCGCGCAACGTCTCTTGTGTATCCGCGCGACCGAACAGTACTGTACCGTACAGTACCGCTGACGGCTGGGGCATATCCCAGCCCATGCCGCATGCGTACGTCGAGCCGAAGACGTTCACCGAACGGACACCCACCCGGCCGCGCCGACACCCGGCAGCATCTGCCCGAGCGCCGGCCAGGGTGCCTCCGCACCCCCCTTTCCCACCCGCTGTTGAAGCACCCGCAGCCGCGTCGGCATGACATGCCGACAGGACATGGAGGAAGCAATGGCACACCTTGACGATCAGATACGCGCTGCCGGAGGCCCGCTGGGGCTGATGCGCGGCGGCCGGTCGGGGGCGTATCCCTTCCCGATCCGGGCCGAGTTCACCAACTGGCGTGACGAGCAGGAGAGTTGGCGCAAGACCGCAGCGCTGATGGACCTCTCCCACCACATGACCGACATCACGGTGGAGGGCCCCGACTGCTACCGCCTCCTATCGGAGCTCGGCGCGAACAGCTTCGCGGGCTTCGGGCCGATGCAGGCCAAGCAGTTCATCGCGGTCAACCACGACGGCTACCAGATCGGCGACTGCATCCTGTTCTGCCTCGCCGACAACCTGGTCCGCCTCGTCGGACGTCCGCCGGCCCTCAACTGGGTGCAGTTCCATGCCGAGACCGGCGGCTACGACGTCACCCTGCGCCGTGACGAGCGCACCGCGCAGAACCCGAACGGCCGCGAGTTCTACCGACTCCAGCTGCAGGGCCCCCACGCGGCCCGCATCTTCGAGGAGGTCAACGGCGGCCCCATGCCGGACATCCCCTTCTTCAGCATGGACCGCTTCCACGTCGGCAAGTACGAGGTCACCGCCCTCAACCACCGTATGTCGGGCTTCCCCGGCCTGGAGTTCTTCGGGCCGTACGCCGACATCGAAGGCATCCGCGACACGCTCCTTGAGGCGGGCGAGCCCTACGGGATGCGCCAGGTCGGCGGCCGCGCCTACGCCTCGGTGGCCACGGAGTCGGGATGGATCGCGTCCACCGTGCCCGCGGTCTACTCGGGCGAGAGCATGCGGCCGTACCGTGAGTGGCTCGGCGCGCGCACCTTCGAGGCGAACCTCTCCGTCGGCGGCAGCTTCGCCCCGGACCAGGTGGACGACTACTACGTCACGCCCTACGACCTCGGCTACGGCCATGTCCTCAAGTTCGACCACGACTTCATCGGCCGCGAGGCCCTGGAGGGGATGCGTGGGCGCAAGCACCGCAAGAAGGCGTGGCTGTCCTGGCACCGCGACGACGTGGCCCGCGTCTTCGCGAGCATGTACGAGCAGGGTGACCGGCGCTTCAAGTACATCGACACGCCGGCCGCGTTCTACTCGGCCTCGCAGTTCGACCGCGTCGAGAGCGACGGCCGGCTGATCGGGGTGTCGACCCTGTGCAGCTACTCGTCCAACGTCCGCGGCTGGATCTCCGTCTGCATGATCGACGCGGACGAACTGGGCTACGGGCGCGAGGTCGACCTCATCTGGGGCGAACCGGACGGCGGCTCCGCCAACCCGACGGTCGAGCGCCACGCCCAGACCACCATCCGCGCCACCATCTCCCGCAGGCCCTTCGCGAGCGACAAGCGCTGACGGCATCCGTCACGGCGTGAGGTCCCCGCGCTCGTCTGCACGGGGGCCCACGGCCGTCACGTTGGTTCCACTATGCGGTGAACGCCATCGCCGCTGCGTGGGGAGTGTCGCAACCTTCCGGCTCGGGCTTGTCGGAGCGAGCCCCGGGGGGAGCGCTGTGCCGCGAACCTGGCCGCGCCGCTTCGGCGTGCCCGCGCTGGGGCGCGCCGTCTGCGTGGTCCCTACGGAGTGGATCGGCCTGGTGCCCACGGCCCGTGACTCCGCCTCCGTACTCGTACAGGCACTGATCGATGCTGCCGGTCGTGTCTGCATCCCGGCCGCCTGGAACAGGTACCCGTCGGAGCGTTCCTGGCGGACACCTGCTCAACGTCCTGTTCGGCCCGCAACGTTAGCTTTCGCCCGGTGCGCGTCCTACGCCCTTACCATCGCCCTACCGCAGGAGTGACCGAACAACCTCGCCCCGGCAGCAGCCCGTGCCCTCATTACCGCCTGCGACCGGCGGACACCGCGACCGGCACACCGACGCGACTCGCGACCGGCTCCAGTACGGCGAGGCTCTCTCCCATGCCCTCTCACGGCAGGACGCCAGGACCGTGACCATGAACTCGGCACGCCTCACAACCACCCATCACTTCGTCGTGATCGGCGAGACCCATCTCGCCGGCCGCGTGTGCGCCACGCTGCACACCGGCCCGCACACGATCGAACACCTCGCGCGGCCCCGTGACGAGGACCTCCGCACCGCGATGGGCAGGCGGCCGAACGGCGTGGCCGTCCTCCTGCACGACGACGTGGCCGCGCTGCGCTACGCCCTCGCCGTCGCCCACCTCTCGCCCACGACACCGTTGGTCGTCACCGTCTTCGACCGCACCGTCGCCGACGAACTGAGCCGCCTGCTGCCGCAGTGCGAAGTCACCTCGCCCGCGGACTTGGTGGCGCCCTCGCTGGCCGGCCCGTGCCTGGACCCCGACGTTGTTGCGGTGCAGTGGCAGGGGGAACGGATCCGAGCCGTCCGCGAGAACCGGGACACCTTGTGCACCGAGGACTGGCACGGAAAGCCGCGGCCGCGGTGGCGGCACCGGGCGGGCTGGGCCCTGCGCCAACTGCGGCCGCACGACGCGGGCACCCGCCTGCTCATCGTGGGCATGCTCGCCGTGCTCGCCGTCCTGGCCGGTGACTGGGCTTGGCTGGTCGGGCACGGTCACCCTCCGGCGGAGGCGTTCTTCGACGCGGCGCGGGTGGTCGCGGGCGTCGGCCCGGCGGTGGCTCCCGCCGACGCCCACGGATACCAGGTGCTGTCGGCCCTCGCGATGCTGGGCACCGTCGCCTTCACCGCGCTGTTCACCGCCGGGGTGGTGGAGCGGATGCTCGGCCCCAGACTGATCGGCCTGGTCGGACCGCGGACGTTGCCGCGCTCCGGCCACGTCATCGTGGTCGGCATGGGGCAGGTGGGCATGCGGCTCTGCGTCGAACTGCGGCGCCTGGGCGTTCCCGTCGTCGGCGTCGAACGTGACCCGCAAACCTCCACGGCGCGACTGGCGCGCAGCCTGGGGGTGCCCGTCATGACCGGCAACGGCGGCGACCGCCACATGCTGGAGCGACTGCGTCTGCGGCACGCCCGCGCCCTCGCCGCTGTAGGGTCCGACGACCTCGACAACATCGCCGTCGCCATCGCCGCGCACGGGGTCGCCGCACACACCCGCGTGCTCATCAGGGCAGGTGAACACGAGGCCATCGCCGAGACCCGCTCCCTGCTGCCCATGGGGACCGTCAGGGACGTCACCGGCATGGCGGCCGCCTACGTCGTCGCCCGCCTCCTGGGAGAGCCGGTGGTCGGCGTGGTCGCGCACCAGGAACACGTCTACCTGCACAGTCCCGACGGCAGCTTCCCCCGCAGTGCGCCGCCGGACGAGGCCCGCTGCACGCATCCGCCCACTCGGTTCGCGGACACCGTACGGCTGCTTCCGAAGGCTGTGTCATCCGAGGGCTAGAACGATTAAGCTCCGCCATGTAACATCCCGGACAGATCGATTTAGCATTCCTTTTCCGCGGCGGGACGCGGGATCTAGGAGGTTGTCGCTGATGCCAACCATGGAAAGCCCCGCCCTCGGGCGGCCGAGATCGCCCGCACCACCGGAAGGGCTGCCCCGGAGGGGCCGTTGCCTGGTGATGGGCATCCTGAATGTCACGCCTGACTCCTTCTCCGACGGTGGCGTGTACGCGGACACGCGACACGCGATCGACCGCGGGCTGGAGCTCGCCGCCCAGGGCGCGGACATCGTCGACGTGGGCGGCGAGTCCACCCGGCCGGGAGCGCGCCCGGTGTGCCTCGACGAGGAACTGGCGCGGACCGTGCCGGTGGTGCGTGAACTCGCCCGTGCCGGGGTGTGCGTGAGCATCGACACCATGCACGCGCCCGTGGCCCGCGCCGCGGTCGAGGCGGGGGCGGGCCTCATCAACGATGTCAGTGGCGGCTTGGCCGACCGGGGTATGGCGCGGGCCGTCGCCGCAGCCGGCGTTCCGTACGTCGCCATGCACTGGCGCGCCCCCAGCCGCGAGATGGACCGCCGTGCCGACTACGGCGACGTCGTGGCCGAGGTCATGACCGAACTCGGTGCTTGCCTTTGGCGGTTGGCGGAGGCGGGGGTCGATCCGGCCCGCATCGTCCTCGACCCGGGGCTCGGCTTCGCCAAACGTCCCGAGCATGACTGGGCTCTCCTGGCCGGGCTGGAGAGGCTGCGGACGCTGGGTTACCCCTTGCTGATCGGCGCGTCGAGGAAGCGGTTCATCGGGGCGGCCCTCGTGGAGCGGGGTGCCGGTGAGGTACCTCCCGCGGAACGTGACGCGGCGACGGCCGCCGTCTCCGCGCTCGCCGCCGTCGGCGGCGCCTTCTGCGTTCGTGTGCACGACGTCCGCACGAGCCTCGACGCGGTACGCATGGCGGCCGCCTACGTCGAGAGCGTCGATCGCACGTAATGATTGCGAAACCTGAGCTTCGCCCCAGCGGGGTCACCCTGCTAGCTTTCGCTAGATCGTTTTAGTTCGCCGATTCGCCGACATCTCAGGGATGTTGGCGCACCACTGGCATCAACTAGATCGATCTAGCTTTCACGGGACAGACAGCTACGAAAAGGAGCCGACATGGCAACCCCTTCCCTCCAGGACGGCATCGACAAGGCCGGCTCGCCGATGCAGCTGCTGTGGCAGCCCGGCGCCAAGCCGTGGACCCCGGAGGTCGTCGAGCCGGAATACAGCGGCTGGCGTCAGGAGCAGGCCGCGTGGCACGAGGGCGTGGCTCTGCTCAACCTCTCGCACCACATGTTCGACATGTGGATCGAAGGGCCGGACGCGACGCGGGTGTTGGCCGACCACGGTGTCAACAACTTCGAGAAGTTCGCGATCGGGCAGGCCAAGCAGTACGTGCCGGTCACCCGCCACGGCCACATCGTCACCGACGGGATCCTCGCCCGCGAGGGCGAGAACAAGTACCTGCTCAGCGGGATCCCGGCCGCACAGCACTGGGTGCAGTACCACGCGGAGAAGGGCGGCTACGACGTCGGCTTCGTCACCGACCCCTCCTCCGCCTTCCGGCCCGGCGGCGGTGACCCGAAGCTGTTCCGCTACCAGATCCAGGGCCCCCTGGCCGCGGAGCTCGTCGAGCGTGCCTTCGGCGGGCCCCTGCCGGAGACCAAGTTCTTCCACTCCACCGCGGTCACCCTCGACGGTCGCCCCCTCCGTGCCCTGCGCCACGGCATGGCCGGCCAGGCCGGCTTCGAGTTCATCGGCCCCTGGGAGCACGCCGCGTACGTCCACGAAACGTTCCTCAAGGTCGGCGAGCCGCTCGGCCTGATCCAGGTCGGCGCCCTCGCCTACGCCACGCCCAGCGTGGAGAGCGGCTGGATCCCCTCGCCGGTGCCCGGCATCTACACCGACCCCGAACTGCTCGACTACCGGCGGCACTTGGCCCTGTTCGGCATCGAGGGCAAGCGCCCGCTGAACGGCAGCTACTTCTCCGAGAACATCGAGGACTACTACGTCTCCCCGTACGAACTCGGCTACGGGAAGATGATCTCCTTCAACCACGACTTCGTGGGCCGCGACGCCCTGGAGAAGGCCAAGGGCGAGATACGCCGCACCAAGGTCACCCTCGTCCTCGACCCCGACGACGTACGCACGGTCATCGGCGAGGGCCAGGACCCCGGCTTCGTGCTCAGCTACGCCCGCCACCGGGTCGAGACCGCCGCCGGTCTGGTCGGCGTCACGATGCAGAGCGCGTCGATCGACCCGGTGGGGACCGTGCTGGCGCAGACCCTGATCGACTCCGAGCACGCCGTCGCGGGCACCGAGGTGACGGTGGTCTGGGGCGAGCACCCCGGTTCCGGTACGGACCCCGAGGCCGACCTCGGCTTCCCCCGTATCCGTGCCACCGTCCAGCCCTCCCCGTTCAACGAGCACGCGCGCACCTTCTACCGCCGCGACCGCTGACGCCACCACCCGCACGAAACCGCTTGGCCCCACGTGCCGTGCGACGCGACCCCGCGTCGCCGGCCCGTCCTCCTCCGGGCCCGGCGGTGTTTCGGGGGCCTGAAGGACGCAGCCCTCGCAGACGAGAAAGAGAGAGGAAAGACGATGAATCCCGCGAGCACGGCACGAACAGCGGTCGGCACATCGCTCCTTGAGGACTTCTCCCTGGAGATGACCGGCAAGGACATCCCCAAGCTGGAAGAAGCCCGCGACACCATTCCCCAGGGCACCCGTATCAACGTCACCTTCCTCGGCAACGAGGACCTGGAGATGCGCCTGGCGGCGGCCCGCGCGGTCAAACGGCTCGGCTTCGTGCCCGTGCCGCACATATCCGCCCGCCGCCTCGGCTCGCGCGACGACTTCGAGCGGTTCCTGGCCGGTCTGCACGCGGACGGCACGTCCGACAACGTGTTCCTCATCGGGGGAGATCCGGCACACCCCGAGGGCCCCTACGACGACGCCCTGTCCCTGATCGACACGGGGCTCCTGCAGGAGTACGGCGTTCAGCACGTCGGCATCACCGGATACCCCGAAGGCCACCCGGAGATCGATGGCGACACACTCTGGTCCGCACTGCGGGACAAGCACCTGGCGCTCACAGCCCAGCCCCTGGAGGGCGGTGTCATCACGCAGTTCGGGTTCGACGTCGACCCGGTGCTCACCTGGGTGGAAGGTGTCCGCGGCCGGGGCATCGGCCTCCCGATCAGGATCGGGGTGCCCGGCCCGGCCGGAGTGCGCCGCCTCATGTCGTACGCGGCTCGCTTCGGCGTCGGGACCAGCGCGTCCGTCGTCAGGAAATACGGGTTCTCGATCACGAACCTGATGGGCACCGCGGGTCCCGACCGTTTCCTGCGCGACCTCGCCGCGGCCTACGACCCCGCCCGCCACGGCGAGTTGAAGATCCACTTCTATACGTTCGGCGGGCTCAAGGCCACCTCCGACTGGGCCGCCCGTTTCCGGAAGGAAAGCCTCGCATGACCCTCACCCAAGACGCCCCGGCCCGCACCGCCACGGGCAAGCCCCCTGCCCAGCAGGCGTCGCTGATCGTGCAGGGTGCCGACGCCACGGGCATCGTCGCGGCTGTGACGTCGGTCCTCAGCGATCACGGCGCGAACATCGTCTCCCTTGACCAGTACTCGGACAACCCGCAGGGTGGCGCCTTCTTCCAGCGGACCGTCTTCGGCCTCGACGCTCTCCGGGCAGCGCTGCCGGCGCTGCGGGCCGACCTCGACAAGCGCCTGGTGGACGTGTTCGGCCTCAACTACACGCTGCGGGACATGTCGGTGCCCAAGCGGGTCGCGATCTTTGCCTCGAAGTCCGACCACTGTCTGCTCGACCTGCTGTGGCGCCACCGGCAGGGCCAACTCCCCGTCACCGTCTCCATGGTGATCTCCAATCACCCCGACGTGGCCGAGGAAGTACGCAGCTTCGGCATCCCCTTCTTCCATGTCCCCTGTCAGGGCGCCGACAAGTCCGCCGCCGAGGCCGAACACCTGCGGCTGCTGAAGGGCAACGTCGACTTCGTCGTCCTCGCCCGCTACATGCAGATCCTCTCCGGCGACTTCATCGAGAACGTCGGCGTACCGGTCATCAACATCCACCACTCCTTCCTGCCGGCCTTCATCGGCGCCGGTCCCTATGCGAAGGCCAAGGAGCGGGGCGTGAAGCTGGTGGGAGCCACCGCCCACTACGTCACGGAGGACCTGGACGAGGGCCCGATCATCGAACAGGACGTCGTCCGCGTCACCCACGCCCACTCCTCGACCGACCTCACCCGCCGCGGCGCCGACGTGGAACGCGCCGTGCTCTCCCGCGCCGTGCTGTGGCACGCCGAGGACCGGGTCATCCGCGACGGCAACCACACCATCGTCTTCGCCTGACGGAGGACTGCTCTCCGGCACGCAAACCGCCCGGTGCAGGGACAGGTCTTGTCGTGCGCCACCCCTGTGACCGTGCCGCCTGGTTGCGACGACCAGCGGCCGGTCCCGTCATGGCGCCGTACAGCCGCGGTCACGCCGACCGCACGCAGCACACCTCTCACCCGGGCGAATCGTTCCTCACGACAAGAAAGCGGTTCGCCACCATGACAACCACGATCGACGGCACCAGGATCGCCCAGCGGATCCGCGCACAGGTCGCCGAGGAGGTCGCCGTGGCCTTGGCCACGGGTTCGGGGAGAATCCCCGGCCTCGCGACCATCCTCGTCGGCGACGACCCGGCCAGCGCCGTGTACGTCGCGGCGAAACGGCGCGCCATCAAGGAAGCCGGAATGCACGACTTCCATCGCCATCTGCCCGAGCACGCGACCCATGACGACGTGGCCGCCGTCATCGACGAATTGGCTGCCGAGCCGGGGGTCTCCGGCATCCTGCTCCAACTCCCGCTGCCCCGGCACCTGGACGCGGCCGCGCTGATCGACCGTATCCCCGTCACCAAGGACGTCGACGGCCTCACCACCGCCAGCCTCGGCCTCCTCGCCCGCGGCGAGCCGGGGCTGCGCCCCTGCACGCCCAGCGGAGTCATCGAACTGCTCGACGCCGAGCGTGTTCCCCTCCAGGGCGCCCGCGTCGCCGTCGTGGGCTGGGGCGAACTCGTCGGGAAACCCCTGACTCAGCTGCTGCTGCGGCGCGGGGCAACCGTGTCCGTGGCCCACGAGTTCACCACCGACCTCGCGGCGGTCACCCGACCCGCCGACATCGTCGTGGTCGCCACCGGCGTGCGCGGGCTCATCGGCCCCGAACACGTCAGTCCCGGAGCGGTCGTCATCGACGTCGGTATCCACCGAACACCCTCGGGACTGACCGGCGACGTCCGCTCCGCCGAACTCGACGGCATCGCCGACCGCATCACCCCCGTCCCCGGCGGCGTGGGCCCCATGACCATCGCCATGCTCATGGTCAACACCCTGCGCGCCGCCCAATGGGACGCCGAACGCGAGGCAGTTGCGGCGTAGCCGCTTCCTTCCAGGAGCACCTCTGTTCTGCCGATACCGCACCACACAGGAGGCGCGGCATGGACCAACTCCCTCCCATGGCCCTGCTCGGCGGACACGTCGCCACCGGTCTCGCCGACGTCACCAGCGATCCCTCGGCCCTGGAGTCCGAGGGCTTCTGGGCCGTGGCGGCCGACTTCGAGGGCCGCCTGACCTGCGCCCGCTTCCGCGACGTACGGCGGACCGAAGACCGCCACGTCCCCACGGCCCCGTGGCGCGGACCCCGAGCCGACGCATGGACCACCTCGCTCGACCGCATCGCGTACACGAGCGGAGTGCGCCGCATCCGCGAGCACATCGCCGCAGGTGAGGTCTACCAGGCCAACCTCTGCCGGGTCCTGTCCGCTCCCATCGACGAGGGCGCCGACGTCGAGGCACTGGCCGGACTGCTGGCACGGCACAATCCGGCGCCGTACGCCGGAGTCATCCGTACCCCGCGCCACGGCGTGGAGGTGGCCACCGCCTCCCCGGAACTCTTCCTCCGCCGCGACGGCGGAAAGGTCACCTCGGGCCCCATCAAGGGAACCGGCCGCACCGAGGCGGACCTGCTGGAGAAGGACCACGCGGAGAACGTGATGATCGTCGACCTGGTCCGCAACGACCTCGGCCGTGTCTGCGTCCCGGGTTCCGTGAACGTGCCCGACCTGTGCGCGGTGGAGAAGCACCCGGGACTCGTCCACCTCGTGTCCACGGTGTCGGGGCGACTGCGCGACGGCGTGGGGTGGCCCGAGCTGCTGGCGGCGACGTTCCCGCCGGGATCGGTCACCGGGGCACCCAAGGAGAGCGCCCTGCGGATCATCGGGGCCCTGGAGACCTCACCTCGCGGGCCGTACTGCGGGGGAATCGGCTGGGTCGACGCCGACCGCGGCTGCGGTGAACTGGCGGTCGGCATCCGCACGTTCTGGATCGACCGAGCCGAGGGGCTGCTGAAGTTCGGTACGGGAGCGGGCATCACCTGGGGCTCGGAGCCGGAGCGTGAGTGGCAGGAAACCGAGCTGAAGGCGCGTCGGCTGCTGGCCATCGCGTCAGCGGACGTTTCCGCAGACCGCTGCGACGCCTGACGGATGGCGATGCCCGCAGGGGCGCGGCCCGCGCACTGGGGGGAGGCAGCGAGCGGGCCGCGCACTGGGGGAGTGGCTTGTGGCTCAGGCGTTGCGGCGGTAGCGCCGACGGGCGTGATCGTCGTACGGCGCCGGATGGACGGTCGCGCGGACGCGGGGGAAGCCGAGGTCGGCGTCGGCCGGGGTGCCCGGTCCGGGGTGCCGGCCCCAGACCACGGACACCTCGGTCCCTGGCGCCGCGAACTCGCTGTCCACCAGGGCGAGTGAGAGGAGCGTGCCCACGTGGTCGACCGGATCGGTCTGGAAGGTGACGCCGGCCGGCTCACCGGAGGCGGTCTCCACGCGGTTGCGGGCATAGCTGTGCACATAGCCGGGGTCCTCGCCGCCCCCGATGACCCTGCGCACGTCCTCGGCGTCGAAGACCAGGGTCACCCGGGTCCGCGTGATCTCCTCCTTCGCCTTGAGCAGGGCGTCCCGGCCGATGAAGTCGTGGCGGAAGGAGATGGACCTGCCGTAGCCCAGCTCGTAGGGCGAGGTGTAGTAGTCCTCGATCCGCTCCGAATAGAAGCTGCCGTGCAGGGGGTTCTGGCCCTCGTACGTGAACAGACCGACGTAGGCGCGGTAGTCGGCGAGCTCCGGGTCGGTGTAGATCGCGGGTGTCGGGGTGGGGATCCAGCCGCTGCCCATGCTGGCGGTGGGGTAGGCCAGCGCGCCCACACGGACCAGGCCGAGCGGCTCACCGGCAGCCATGAGGGAGTCCCGCACCAGGGCGGCGTCCTGCCAGTCGCCGATGAACTCGTACCCCGCCTGACCCGCCATGCCGTGCCGCAGCGCCCGGAAACGTGCGTGGCGGAGGGCCACCGGCGCCGAGTGGAAGAACTTGACCTCGGGCAGGGGGCCGCCGAAGGCGTTCTCGACGAGCTCCGCGGCCAGTGGGCCCTGGACCTGGTAGCGGAAGAGCCGGGCGTCGCGGCCCTGACGCCAGCGGGCTTCGGGGTCGGTGACGAACGCGACGTCGTAACCGCCCTTCTCCGCGTGGTACTTGACCCAGTTCTGCGCGGCGGGAATGCCACTGAGGACGAAGCCGGCCTCGGCCGTGCGCATGAGGATGCCGTCCGTGACGATGTTGCCGTCGCCTGCCACCGGCACGAACTGCTTGGCCTGGCCGATCTCGAAGCGCGCGTAGTCGTTGGCGCTCACCGACTCCAGCAGGCGGACGGCGTCGGGCCCTTCGATGAAGGTGTCGGACATGTGATGGGAGAGATCCAGAAAGGCCACGCCCGAACGCCAGGCGGCCTGCTCCCGGCGCCACCCCGCGTACTCGTCATCGAGGCCCTCCGGCAGCCACGGCTCGGCATCGGGCTTCCACAGCAGTTCGACGGCGGATCCCGCCCGGTCGATACCGTCCTGAAGACTCGGTGCCGCCATGGGGCATCGCTCCTCTCGCATGCTTCACGTCGACGAGCCTGCGTCCCGGCAAGCTGAATCGATCTAGTGACAGATATGGAGTGGGTAGAGGCAGGAACTGGAACGATCTAGTCGCGTAGGCTAGCCCTCTGCGCTTAATCGTTCTAGAGGTCGGACGCCATTTTCTTGGCACCGTTCGCGAGCGGGGGCGCCCAGTCCGTCGGAGAAGGAGTGTGCCGGTATGGGCCGTTCTGGCCGGGTGACGTTGAGCGACGTGGCCAAGGTGTCCGGCGTGTCGCGGGCGACGGTGAGCTTCGTGCTGAACGACGACCCTCGGCAGACGATCTCCGCGGCGACCCGGGAGCGGGTTCTGGCGGCTGCGGGCGACCTGGGCTACGTCCCGCACGGCATCGCCCGCGCCCTGCGCGAGGGGTCTTCGCGCATCGTCGTGCTCAACGTGGACTGGGGCATGGAGGGCAACTTCTCCCGCAGCTACGTCCGGGGCCTGGACGAGGAACTCGCCGAGCACGACCACGTTCTTCTCGTCCGGCACGGGCACTCGGCGCCGGAGGCCACGCAGAAGATCCTCGACGCGATCGTGCCGCGGGCGGTGTTCCGGCTCGGCGAGGTCTACATGCAGGGACACGCGCCGAGCGAGGAGGACTGGGAGAACGGGTTCGCCGCCAACGCCGCCCTGCAGATCGGCTACCTCGCCGAACGCGGGCACACCCGCATCGCGATGGCCATGCCGGACCACGACTTCCCTCTCACCGAGGCCCGCCTCGGATTCGCCCGGGAGGCCGCCCGGCGGCTCGGGCTCCCGCCCCTGGAACTCCTCGTCGTGCCGCGGCCACGGGAGGTCGGCGCTGCCGCCGTCGAGACGTTTCTGGCGGCGCACCCGGACGTGACCGCCCTGGCCGCCTTCGACGACGACATCGCGCTTCGCAGCCTGACAGCCCTGCGCGACCTCGGGGTGCACGTGCCCGAGGACGTGGCGGTGATGGGCTTCGACGAAATCGAGTACGGCTCGCTGTCCACGCCGGCGCTCACCACCGTGCACATCGACGCCGAGATCCTCGGACGGATCGCCGCCCGAAGCGCCCTCGGCATCGACACTGAGGGACTGGCCCCCGTGCCCGGCCGGATCGTGGCCCGCGCGTCGGCGTAACCGTCGTGCGGGCTCGTCATCGAGCGGTGTCCGCTACGCCTGTTCCGTGAGGGCTGCGCCCTGGCGTGCTCCGACGACCTCGGGAGTGGTGGTCGGGGAGCCTGCCACCTCGCCCGGCCCGGTTCCGCTTCCGCCGCCGACCGGGTTCCGCCGTGGCCGGGGCAGCAGCAGGAGCGCGCACACCGCGGCCAGGAGGGTCAGTGCCGCCGCCACCAGCAGGCACAGGCGCATGCCGTCGATCATGGAGGCGCTCAGGGCACCGTAGACGCGCCCGGAAGCGGCACCGAGGTTCATCTCCGCGACCGCGCTCAGGCCGTCAGCCCGGGCTGTCTCGGTGATGCCCGCGCGCTGGGCCTGCGTCAGCCCGGCGGTGGCGAGGTGGCCGGGAAGCGCGTCGAGGGCCCGTGCGGTCAGCAGGACGCCCAGCACGGCCGGTCCCAGGGCGCTGCCGACCTGCCGAAAGGCGTTGTTGCCGGCCGCTGCCATACCGGCCTGCCGAGGCGGCACGGAGGCGACGGCCACGGCTGTCATCGGCGTGATCACGCAGCCCATGCCCAGTCCCAGGACGACCAGTCGCCAAGTGACGTCGGCGAAGGGGGTGTCGGCGTCGAGACTCGTCATCAGCAGCAGCGAGGCGGTGACCACGAGGAGACCACCGGCGATCATCACCCGCGGAGACACCCGGTGCATCAGACGCCCCGCGAAACCGCTGACAACCATCGCGGCCAGGGGTATGACGAAGAGCCGGCAGGCGGCCTGGAGCGTGGTGAGCTGCTGCACCGACCCCTGGTAAAGACTGAAGACGAAGAAGAAGCCGATCAGTGCGAGAAAGCTGATCATGGCGATCAGCGCGGTGGCGGTGAACCCGGGACTGCGGAACAGCGTCACATCCAGCATCGCGTCGGCGCTACGACGTTCGACCAGGACGAAGGCGATCAGGCTCGCCACGCCCACCATCAGCGCGGCGACCACCGGGGTGTCCGAGAACGAGCCGGCACCTCCTTCGATCACGCCGTACACCAGAGCGGTGATCGCCACCGCTGCCGTGATCTGGCCGGGCCAGTCGAGTCGGCGTCCCTGCACGGAAGGAGTCGCGGGCAGCAGCCATACGGCGACCACCAGGGAGACAAGCGCAACGGGGACGGGCACCAGGTAGATCCACCGCCAGCTCGCGTGCTGGAGAATCCCGCCGGCGATGAGGGGACCCGCGGACAGCGCGGCCAACAGCGACATCGCCCAGAACCCGATGAACCGGGCCCGCTCTCGGTAGTCCGAGGCGGTCTGGCTGATCAGGGCGAGAGTGGTGGGCAGCAGTGCGGCCGACCCCAGGCCGGCGAGGGCCTGCCCCGCCCACAGGACCTCTACGGACATGGCGGTCAGGGAGACACCGGCTCCGACGGCACACAGCGCCAGCCCCGCCAGGAACACCTTCCTGCGGCCGTGCGCGTCCCCGAAGACACCCGCGGTCAGGATCAGCGCGGCCATGGGCAGGACGAAGGCGTCCTGGACCCACGAGAGCTCGGCGGTCGAGGCGTCCAGCGCCTGCTGGATGGCGGGAAGGCTGACGGACACCATCGTGACCGGCAGATAGGCGATGAACACACCCATGCAGGCCATCACGAGCGTGATGACCCGATGGCGGGACGGACCCTTCACCTCAGGGGTGGGGTTCAACGGAAGATCTCCCTCGTGGCGCTGAGTGCGCCGTTCGTCATCGTTCGTCATCGGCAGAAGGCGGCGGGCACGGAGCCCTGCCGCACCCGCATCAGTGTGGTTCCGGGCGGGCCACGTACATGCATCGAAGGCATCCAATGGCGATAAACCCGCAGCGGAATCCCAGACTGTGTGACGATTCCCGCATGCTGGATTCCATTGACAGGAAAATCCTCCACTCCCTTCGGTGCGCGCCCCGGATCTCCTTCCGGCGTCTTGGTGAGCTGGCCGACGTATCGGAACAGACAGCGGCCCGCCGGTATCAGGCCCTGTACCGCAGAGGTGTGGTGCGGGTGGCCGGTCTCGTCGATCCCGCCGTGTACGGGCGGGCCCAGTGGGTGGCCCGCATTCGCTGCCGACCGGATCGCGTGGGCCCGCTGGCCGACTCCCTCGCCCGTCGGCCGGACATCGCCTTTGCCGCCCTGGCGTCCGGGGGGTCGGAGATCATCTGCATCATCAGCTCGCCCGTGGACCTGCAGCGTGACGACGTTCTACTGCGCCAGCTGCCCAAGTCGACCTCCGTGCTCGACGTCAGGATCGATCTCCTGCTCCACCCCTTCGGAGGTCCCGGCAACGCGGACTGGACCGGATACGGCGACGCGCTCACCCCCGCGCAGGTCGAAGAACTGCTGGGCGAGCAGCCTTCGGAGCGCGCGAGCCGTCTGCTGCAGCCCACGGACGAGGACCGCCCGATGCTGGACGCCCTCGCCGAGGACGGCCGCGCGACACACACTGGGCTCGCGGAGATCACCGGCTGGTCCAAGGCCCGCGTAGCGCGCCGCCTGGCGGTACTCGAAGAGGCCGGCACGCTCACCTATGCCGTGGATCTGCTGCCGGAACGGCTTGGTTTCCACCTCAACGCCACCTTGTGGCTGCGGGTCGCCCCGGCCTTCCTGGAGCGCGTCGGCGAGGAACTGGCGGGCCACCGGGAGGTCGCCTTCGCCGGCGCCACCAGCGGCCCGCACAACGTGATGGCCATCGTGGTCTGCCGTACGCCGGAGGACTTCTACGGCTACCTCACGACGCGCGTGGCCGCCATCCCCGGCATCGACGCCTACGAGGTCAGCATCAGGGTCCGCCGCCTGAAACAAGCCGCTTCACTGATCGCCCACGGCCGCCTCGTACGCTCCGCCACCCCGTGGAAATGATCTCTGTCGCGGCTGTCGCCGCCGCCGAAATCCTCTGCTACGGTCCCGCTTAACCGATCTAGTTGCCGCTTCGTGACCGGACGAACGAAGAAGCAACCGCATGACGCAGACGGTTTTGATCCTTTCGCCCTCACCCGTGTCCCCATGCCTGGCCAGGGCGGAAGTCGAAAGAGCCCATGAGCAGGAGGATCACCCGTGGACATGGCCGAGGTGCAACGAAGCACGTACGAAGCGGTCCAGCGGTCGAAGGACGCCCCCTTCATCGCCCAGCGGCCGGCGCTCTTCAGCCCGGCCGCGGCGGCCCAGGACGAGAGCAACGCCATGGGCGGATTCGGCCACTTCGCCCAGACCCTGCTGCCTCTCGAATACACGAACTGGATCGAGGAGTGCGCCGCGCACG
The DNA here is from genome assembly GCF_026343635.1 of Streptomyces sp. NBC_00038. NCBI lineage: Bacteria > Bacillati > Actinomycetota > Actinomycetes > Kitasatosporales > Streptomycetaceae > Streptomyces > Streptomyces sp. NBC_00038. The sequence continues at coordinate 147,452 of NZ_JAPELQ010000002.1, read as the reverse complement.
TCACCTCCTGCTACCTCGGCGACTGGTCCAGCCTGCACAAGGTCGTCGTCAGAGGACGGGAGGCGCTGGACTTCCTCGCCTGGCTGGGCATGAGGGACCTGTCACGCTTCGAGCACGGGCAGATCAAGCACCACGTCCAGCTCGACGAGAACGGCTGGGTGGCCTCCGAGGGCATCGTGTGCCGCCTCGACGAGGAGGAGTTCCTGTACACGGCGGGCAGCGGGGACTGGCTGATGTGGCAGCTGGGTCAGGGGAGTTGGGACGCGGAGGTGCAGGACGTCAGCCCCGACCGCTTCATCTTCGGCATCCAGGGCCCGGCGGCCTTGGACACGCTGGAGAAGCTGACGGGCGAGAGCCTGCGCGACATCGCCTTCAGCCGCAGCCGCATGTCCCGGATCGACGGCATCCCCGTGCGGGTCCTGCGTACGGGCATCTCGGGAGAACTCGGCTACGAACTGCACGGCCCCGCCGGACACGCCAACGAGATCTGGTCGGCCACCGTCGAGACCGGCGGGCAGTTCGGGATCCGCCAGTTGGGCCTCAGGTCCCAGCCGGTCCAGCACATCGAGGCGGGTATCGCCACGAACGGTCTCGACTACCTGCCCGCGTCCATCCTCACGCCCGGCGCGCCGACGCAGTTCAGGAGGGGAACGCCCGGCGGCAGCTTCGTACCGGAGAACGGCATCACGGACTACTTCCGCAAGCCGGCCGAGCTCGGCTGGGGCTTCCGCAAGGGCGTCCCCGACAGGGACTTCCTGGGCCGCGACGCGCTGGCCTCCGACGCCGCCAAGGGCGAGCCGCAGCGGACGCTCACCGGCCTGCGCTGGAACGCCGAGGACATCGCCGCCATCCTCACCGCGCCCTTCGGCCCGGGTGACGTGCCCGACCCGATGGAACTCCCGCGCGGCCGTGGCCCCGTCTTCGACCAGATCCTCGTCGGCGGACAGCGCGTGGGCGTCTCCACGGGCCGCACGGTGAGTGTGAACCTTCGGTCGACCATCTCCCTCTGCGTGCTCGATCAGGCCTACGCGGCGCCGGGGACCGACCTGGTGGTGCTGTGGGGCAGGCCGGGGACCGCGCAGCGGGAGATCAGGGCCACGGTGACCGAGCTGCCCTTCAAGCCGGACCGGCGGCGAACCGACGTGTCCACGCTGTGACGCTCGAGCAGTGCGCTCCGCGGACGGGACGGCGGCCCGTGTGACAGCGGGCCTCGGTTCACGTACATACCGCTGCCGCGGGCACCAAGTAGGAGGGCTACGCCCGCAGACGGGGCCCGGACGGTAGCGGTCACGGCGCGTACCTCGCTCTGTGTGACCCCGTACCGTTCGCGGAACGCACGACTGAAGTCGCTTGAAGTCGCTGGCGCTGGTGAACCCGAAGGCGAACGCGATCTCGGCGACCGTACGACCGCGGCTCCGCTCCAGCTCGGCGTAACACCGCGCCAGCAGCAGAGACTTGATGTAACCCCAGATCGTCTCACCGCGCTCTGCGAAGACATCCTGCAGCGTTCGCAAGGGGACGCGCAGATCCTCGGCCATGACGGCCGGGCGCAGGTCGGAATCACCGATCCGGTGGTCGATGTACGCGCGGCGTTGGCGAGCAGTCCCACCTGCAGGGCGGCCCAGTCGACCGCCTGATACGGCTGCAAACAGGCGGGGGCGAATGCGTAGCCGGCCTGGTATTCCTTGCCGCTGCCGCCCGTGGTGGGGTCGGCAGCGGCAAGCATGGCGGCGTCGGCGTTGCTGAGCGCCACCGCGTGCGCGCGCACCACGATCTGACGGGGACCGGGACCTCCGTGTGGCCGCTGGCCTGGCCGGTGCGTCAGGATGCCGGAGGTGCCTGCCGTGGTCGCGTAAGGCGGTGCGGCTGGCCCGGCGTGACCGGCCACTTTGGGGCGCGTCAGCGGCGTCGCTGGTCGGCGCGCAGGTCGAAGTCGCCGTAGCTGTTGTCGACCGGGTTGACCGTGACGCCGGGTGCGACGATCTCGTCGATGACGTCGAGCACGTCGGACGACAGCGTGACGTCGGCGGCGGGCAGGAACGTCTCCAGTTGGTCCATGGTCCGCGGTCCGATGATCGCCGAGGTGACGCCGGGGTGGTTGATGACGAAGGCGACGGCCAGTTCGATCAGCGTGAGGCCCGCTTTCTCCGCCAGTAGCGCGAGCTGTTCGACGGCGTCGAGCTTGCGCTGGTTGGCGGGGGTGCTCATGTCGAAGCGGGCCTGCGGGCGTGCCGCGGAGGCGGGACCCTCGGTGGCGTTCTTGCGGTAGCGGCCGGAGAGCCAGCCGCCGGAGAGCGGGCTGTAGGTGAGGGTGCCCATGCCGTGGCGGCGCACGGTAGGCAGGACGTCCTCCTCGATGCCGCGGACCAGGATGGAGTACGGCGGCTGCTCCGTCACGAACCGTTCCAGGTGGCGCTCCCGCGAGGTCCACTGGGCCTCGACGATCTGGGAGCCGGAGTAGGACGAGGAGCCGATGTAGCGGATCTTGCCCTGGTGCACGAGGTCGGAGAGGGCGCCGAGGGTCTCGGCGACGTCCGTGTCGGGACTGGGGCGGTGGACCTGGTACAGGTCGATGTGATCGGTGCCGAGCCGACGCAGGGAGTTCTCGACCTCGCGGATGATCCAGCGCCGTGAGCCGCCTCGCTGGTTGGGGTCTTCCTGGTCCATCGGCATGAAGAACTTGGTCGCCAGGAAAACGGCCTCGCGGCGGTCCTTGAGGGCCTTGCCGACGATCTCCTCCGAAACGCCGGCGGAGTACACGTCCGCGGTGTCGACGAAGTTGATGCCCGCGTCCAGGGCACGGTGGATGATCCGGATCGAGTCGGCCTCGTCCTCGTTACCCCAGGGGCCGAACATCATCGCACCCAGGCAGAGCGGGCTGACCTGGACACCGGTGCGGCCGAGCGGTCGGTACTGCATGAAGGGGATCTCCTTGGATGTGCTTAGTCGTTCGCGGTCGGGACGACGGTCCCGGTGCTCGCCCAACTGGCGAGGAGGCCCAGGGCCTCCCGCGCCGGGGAGTCCGGTTCGGGCGTGTAGAAGTTGAGGCGAAGACCGGGGTCGGCGGGCAGTTCCATCGCCTCGTAGGGCAGGGCGAGATCACCGACCAGCGGGTGGTGCAGGTTCTTCACTCCGGAACGGTGGAACTTCACGTCGTGGCGGGCCCATCGGCGGGCGAAGTCGCCGCTCTTGGTCGTCAGTTCCCCGATCAGATCGGTCAGCGCCTTGTCGTGGGGTGCCCGGCCCGTCTCGATGTGCAGGAACGCGACCGCATCGTCTGCGCCCTTGTCCCAGTCGACCCAGAAGTCTTTGCTCGCAGGGTCCAGGAACAGGAAGCGGGCGCTGTTGACCGGGCCACGCTGGGCGAACAGCGGCGAGTCGAAGACGGGAGCGTACAACGCCCTCCCCAGCGTGTTCGCGGCCAGGATGTCGAAGCGCGCGTTGCGCACGTACGCTGGCACATCGGTCATCGAGTCGAGCAGGCGCAAGATCGTGGGCCGCACCCGGGATGCCGTCACCGTGGGGCGCCTGCCCGACGGTGTCGCCGCGCGGGCCAGGTCGTACAGGTGAGTGCGCTCGGCCTCGTCCAGCTGCAGCGCGTGCGCAAGGGATTCCAGTACCGAGTCCGAGGCGCCGGAGAGGTTCCCGCGCTCAAGGCGTACGTAGTAGTCGACGCTCATGCCCGCGAGCAGCGCGACCTCCTCGCGGCGTAGGCCCGCAACACGCCGGTTGCCGCCGTAGACCGGCAGCCCGGCCTGCTCGGGGGTGATCCGGGCACGCCGGGTGCTCAGGAACTCGCGGACCTCGGCGGCCGCGCTCTTCTTGTCTGTGTCTGCCATGGTCGGATCCCTGAAATCGCTCCGCAGGTCATCGCGTCCCGGCGGGACGGTCCTGCTTTGACCTTCACCGTAAGTCCGTCGGAGTGGACCTGCGAGGTACTGGCAGTACCTGGAAGATCAGTGACTCCCACCCATGCGCATACGCGGCGTTTCCTTGAAAAGAGCCGAGGACCGGGTCGAACGCCGGTCCCTCACCCTGAGACGCAGAGCCTGGTCCGCCCGTCATCTACGAAGGTCACGGCGGGATCTTCCCGAACGGTGATCCGGGGATCGTCCTGCACTTGGAAGGCGAGGCGTACGTCGACGACTCCGCATCGAAGTACAAGCTGATCACCCCTCTGGACGCCCCGGTGGTTTCGCGTCAGGACACGGTGAGCGTCGTCAACGCTGCTGGTCCCGCAGCGGTCGGCCGTACGTGGCGCGTCCTTGACTTCGGGCAGACCTCAACCCTGCGTGGTCCGCACGACGTTCCTGGACCAGAACACCCAATCCAGCACTTCGGGCAGCACTTCGCGAGCACGCCGATCGACACGGAGGCGGAACGGGAGCCAATGCCACGAAGTTGGTGCTGCGGCCGCCAGTCTCTCGGCGATGACCATCGGATTCTGACTCGTCACGATCTGCCCGATCTTCGCGGCCTGTCCGGCGGCCGCGGGTACCGCCCAGATGGTGACGGCTATCCGTCCGCCGGGACGCGTCACGCGGCGCAGTTCCCTCAGAGCTTCCCGGGGCCGTCCGACTTGGTTGAGAACGAAGTTGCCGACCACAGCATCGAACTCGTGGTCACCCTTGCACGCAGAGTTTGGCAAAACACCACCACCGCGACAACAACCCCAGGTGTCGACGCCAACCCACACCTGATCAATGGCGGCCAGGATCAGGTACAGGCTTCCGGCATCGATCATCGGACGTCCGAAACCCGGCTGTGCTCCGCAGCCGAGTTGGGGTGTCGGTAGAACCGTGTCACCAGTCGCAAACAGCGGTGATCAGTCCACGCCTGCACTGGTTGGTGAGCAACTCCCCGTCTTTGAGCTGGTGTTCCTGGCCGTCGATGGGGATGGTTTCGGGGTGCCTGGGGCGGGCTCGGGTGCGGTTCGTGCCTGCTCGACGGCGTCGTACAGGGACTTAGAGTCGTCCGCGTGAAGCCTGATCACCTGTACGAGGCGGGGGGCGCCGAGGAACTTCGGCACGTTGAGCGGTTCCGTCAGTTCGAGGGTGATGGAGGTCTGCGAGCCGATCGGCATGTTCAGCTCGCTGTCCTTCTTGCTGTGGGTGAACAGCGTCTCGCGTCGGATGGAGGCAATCTGGTCGAGCGGCACGGGGAAGTCGACGTGGGCTGCCTGCCGGATGCGCAGGGTGCCGTCGACAAGGACGTGCGGTCGTGTGACGGAGGCCGCGTGCATGCCGAGGACGAAGAGGACGGTGTAGACGTCCACGACCAGGAAGAGGCTGTGAACGACGGGCCAGTCCGCGAGTAGGAACGACACGACGGCGGTCTCGATGACGCACGCGAACGTGAGGCCGTACATCATGGCGGCCTGGTCGCGGCCGTGTGTGAAGACCGCGTCGGCGCCGTTGACCCCGTGCTGACGGCGGGTGGCCCACCGGAGCAGGCTCGCCATGATCCGCAGTTCGTGCAGGACGAAGCGCAGTACGGGCTCGGGCGCGAGCTGCTTGAGCGCCTCCCGCCGGGACAATCCGTGCCGCCGCAGCCGTAGCCAGAGGTGTGCCTCGGTGCCGATGAGCGCCAGAAGGAGCAGCTTGCCGCCGAGCAGGACAGCACCTGGTATCTGCACTCCACTGATCAGACAGGCGGCGAGCACGAGCTGGGTGCCCAACGCGATGCTGCGCAGCTTCCGGAGCACCGGCCCGCGGACGGGGGCGGTGGTCCGGGACACAGACGGTTGGTGTTCCGGCGTCGTCATGACGGTCCTTCCTGTTCTTCGGTCACGAGTTCCATCGCACGGTGATGGCCGCTGACTGGGCGGGCGCCAGGTCTGCGAAGATGCCGTCCGCCAGGGCTCCGGCACTCCTGTCAGGGAAATGCGCTGCCAGGTCGTCGGGGAGGAAGGCGGCCAGTGCGGCCGCGGCACGGGCCACCTTCGGGTCGTCCGGCTCGGCGTCCGCGAGGGCATCCAGCAGGCCGTACACGTCGACCGCGTGCTGTTTCATTCCGTGGAGCGATGCCATGAGCCGGCCTCGATCCTCTTCAGGGACCACGGCGTCGAGCCGGCCTGCCAGTGCCTCGGCGAGCAGCGGGCCCAGCCGCGCCCGCTGCTCCCGCAGGAATGTCTCCTGCCGTGCGAGACCTTCGTCCGGTTCCTCCAGCACCTCCACCAGCTCTCGTACCTGGTCGTCCGCGAGGACGTCCCGCACCTCGTCGAGCTCGAGCTCGGGCTCGGGCAGCAGCCCGAGATGGTGGTGGTGCCGCACGGCCCGCGGGGTGACCCCGACGAGGGCGGCGATCTCGCCGATTCGCATGAGTGCAGTACAAACCATGACGTAGCGACAAGGTCAAGGGCGGCCTGGCCAGCCTGGTGGCGCAACTGGCGCAACTGCGGTGGAGGCTCCCGGAGGAGTGCCCGCGGCCATTTGACCTTTACGCAGCGTCATGGTTTTCACTGAGTGTCATCCGGCCCGGAGCATCATCGAGCTCGCGGGACGATCCCTGAGAGGACCTTGAGATGACCACCACTGTCGAGAAGAACATGGCCTTGATGCGTACTGCGTACCAGCTCGTGGAGAGCGGCGAGTTCGACGAGGCCGCGCAGATGCTGACCGAGAACTTCATCGCCAACGTCCCCGGAGCCCCCGACCCGCTGCACGGCCGTGAGGTCTGGCATCACGGCACGAAGATCATGAAGGACGCCTTCCCCGACTTGAAGATCAACGTTCAGGACATGTTCGGCGTCGGCGACAAGGTGACGGTGCTGGTCCACTTCCAGGCCACGCACCAGGGCGAGTTCCTGCAGTTCGAGGCGACCGGCCGCCAGGTCAGCTACCGGAGCGTCGAGGTCTACCGTTTCGAGGGTGACCAGATCGCCGAGGAGTGGGTCGCACCGGACCTGATGAGCCTCATGCAGCAGATCTCGCCCACCCCGGCCGGTCACTGAGCCGGCGTCCGCTCCTGAAAGTGGCCCGGCGCCCGAACGGCGACGTGACAGCGAACGGGCCGCTGATGACACCTGCGAAGGTCAGATCACGGTTCGCCGCGCTCATCTCGTCCACGAACCGGGTAGAGCCGCAGATGCAGACAATCTGAGGTCGGTCGGGCACAGCTCAGTCCCTCGGGCCGAACGAGGTCTGGGGCGCACCCGGCTCACCAGCTTCCTTTAGCAACACGGCCTAGGTGGGTCAGACCGGGCGGGGCAGCGCCGGCTCAGCTGCCGTCACGCGATGCGCGGCGGCGCTTGCGCTCCCTGGTGAGCCGGGCGACCCAACTCATCATGGCGAATACGCCAGCGAAGACCGCGCTCCTCTGCCAACTGATGGGGGGATCACTGAGTTGGCCCGCCAGCCACAGGAGCACCGTGGAAATCGCCCAGACGCAGATCCACTGCAGACCTTCGAGCCATACGGGCGGCCGGTCTTCCCCCTTTGCGGGAGGCTCGGGAGGGTTCCATCGGAATCCTCCCGAGCGCGCGTAGTGGGCCTGGCGTCTGCTCTCGAACCGGCAGAGGAGCCACACGAACAGTCCCATGCCGAGCCCGCACAGGAACGACTGGAACAGCAGCCAGACGTCGCCGAACGCGGACAGCACCCCGGCGAACAGCAGCCAGAAGAAGACGCCGACGACGCATGCCGTGCCCAGGGAGTGTCGGGCGAGGAACACCTGTGCCCTGGGCGGCGGTTCGGCTCCTCCGAAACGCCGGTCGATCTTGAAGAACGTCTGCTTCAGCGAGCCCACTGACCGATTCCTCCGTAACCGAGCCGGTGTGCGGGTGGTCCAGCCTCGGCCACCCGCACACCGGTCACAGCGTGTTCTTTCTACCCCGCCCCCGTCATCAAGGGGATCGGCGGCCGAGGTTGAAGAGATTGTTGTTGCTGGCGAGCCGTGCTGCGTACCGTGTGCCCATTCTCTGTACTCCGACGCCCGCCAGAGTGAAGACCGCGGCCGTCCCGCCCGCCACTACATATCCGCCGGCTGAGTGGTCTGCCTCGTCGTCGAAGTAGTTGTCGACCACACCCGCGACCACCCCGCCGACTACGCCGCATCCCGCGGCAGCGACCGGAGTTGCGACGAATGCGCATATCCCCACGGTGGCGACGCCGACCATCGCGCCGGCGTTGTCCGCCATGAACCCGGTGAACTTGTCCCAGGCGCTCTTGTCCTCGTCCTTTTCCAGCTGCTTCTTGTAGGCGCCCTTGATCGCCTTCATGCAGCCCGCGTCCGAGGCCAACTCTTTCGAGAGACAGTCGGCGAATCCCGAAGCGGCCATCCGTAGGTCCTTGAGCTCCTTGTCGTCGCCCATGGCACCTATCCAGGCGTCCACCTCACTCTTGCCCATACTGCGGGTGCCCCTATAGCCGAGGTCCTCCTTGAGCCAGTTGTAGACCGGCACGGGGAGCTTGTACGTCGTCGATGGCTTCCCCTTCTCGTTCTTCACGATCGAGCCGCCCCACAGCGTGCCCTTCTTGTAGTCCGTCACCCCGGTCTTCGGGTTGTAACCGACCTCTTTCTGTGTCTTCTTGCTGCAGTTCGCGAGGGAGTACTGGCATGAGTTGGGCCGGGAGCCGATCTCCAGACCGCTCGGGTCGCTGTACGCGATGGGGTTGTTGGCGGCGTAGCTGTAGGCGTTGGCCTCCTGCGGGGAGTACGGCTTGTTCAGCTCGTCCGGGCTCAGGAAGCGGGCGAGGCCCGGGTCGTACATGCGCGCACCCAGCATCGAAAGACCGGTGGAGTCGTCCTCGGGCTGTCCGACGTAGCCGCGGTCCACCGTGCCCGGCAGGTTCCCCGTGGTTCCCCGCTGCTTGCCGAACGGCTTGTAGCGGCGGCGGGTGACGGTGCCGCCCACGGCCGCGACCATGAGCTGAGTGGAAGCCTGATTGTCACTGAGCAGCCAGGTCAGCTTGCCGTTGGTGGTGGTGGTGTCGGCGGTGCGGACCGCGAGGCTGGTGCTCTCGGCCGCGTAGAAGCGGCTGGCCTGGGCAGCGGCGCTGCCCGCCTTGTGTATCTCGTGGCCCTCGACGTAGAGCACCTTCTCCGTGGGCGCGTTGCGCAGCAGCACGTTGCCTCCCGCGTCATAGACGTACGACGTGGTGTTGCTGCCGGACTTCACCGAAGTGACCCGGTGCAGCGGCGACCAGGCGAGCGTCGAGGAGACCCCGCCCACCGTGCGGGTCGTCATCTGTCCGGCACCGTCGTAGCCGTAGCTGTCGGTGCTCGCTCCGGTGACCACGCTGGTGACCGCGTGCGGGCGGGCGGTGTCCGCCGTGTAGGTGGACTCGTCCGCGCTGTAGCCCGGGTAGTGGTAGTCGTGGGTGGCCGCCGCGGTCGTCGCCGAGGTCTTCTCGGTCAGCGACTGGAGGTTGCCCATCTTGTCGTAGGCGTACTGCTCCTGGTACGGGTCGGCACCGGCGAAGTCCGAGGCCGGTGTGGTGCCGCAGGCGGTGGCCGCCTGGGTCCAGGCGCCGGTGAGCCTGCGCAGGTCGTCGTAGGTGAAGCACTGCTGCTGCCCGGTGGTGTTCTCGCGCAGTGCCGTGGTGTCGCCGTTGTTGTTCCGGGTGTAGGTGTCGTCCTGGATCTTCGTCGTGGTTCCGCCGGTCAGCGTGCTGGTAGTGACGTTCTTGAGCCAGCCCGTGCCATTGGCGTCGTCGTAGGTCAGGGTCCGGGTCATGCTGGTGTCGGTGCCGGAGACCCCGAGCGAGCGGGAAATGGTCCGGCCGTAGTCGTCGTAGCCGACCCCGCTGAGGTAGGTGGTCAGACCGCTGGACACCTTGGTCAGGCGCCCCTGGCCGGAGTAGGCGGTGGTGACGGTCTCGTCGGGCAGTCCGCCGATGGCCGGATATTTCACCGACGTCATGTGGTCGGCCAGGTCGTAGCCGTACTCGAAGGTGTACGTGCCGTTCAGCCCGGCGCCGTCACCGGCGTTCGGGACGGTCACGGTCTTCGCCGTGGCCCGGCCCCGCGCGTCGTACGAGGTGACTTTGCCCGTGTAGGCGTTGCCCGCGGTGTCGTACGAGACCGTGGACGTGACCTGGCCCTTGGCTCCGGGGACCGCGGTGCCGTTGTCGTTGTCGTACGTTGTCCTGGTGAGCACCGTGCTGCCCTGCGACACCGTGGTCGGTCGCCGGAGAGCGTCGTAGGCGTAGGTCAGGACCGTGGAGTTGCCGTCCTTGACGGTGGCCACGTCGCCGTTCGCGTCGTAGGTGGCGGAGGAGGCTCCGCTGTCGAGGTCCTCGGTGGTCAGACGGTCACCCACGAAGTTGTACGTGTAGTGCGTGGAGTTGCCGTTGGCGTCGTGGACGTACTTCAGCCCGCCGCTGCGCGTGTACTCGTACGTCGTGGCGTTCGACTGGGCGCCCACGTGCTCGACGACCTTCGTCGTCTGCCCGTAGACGTCGGTGTAGCTCTCCACGGGCTGGCCGACCGCCGGAGTGACAGTGGTCAGGTCCACGCCGCCGTAGCTGGTGGTGACCTTGCCGGCGGCCTGCGGGCTACCGTTGACCTGGTTCTGGCTCAGCGTGGTCCGCCCCGCCCAGTCCACCTGGAGGTCCGTGTAGGACGGGATGGCGGTGTAGGCCGGGTTGACCACCTTCGAGCCGGCGGCGGCGGAGTTGTAGAACTCCTGCGAGGTGCCCGCCACGTTTCCGGAGGAGTCGTAGCGCATGACGGAGACCGTCATGCCGGTGCCGGAAGGCGCGGGGGCCTGGAGTTCCAGGGTGCGGCCCAGTCCGTCGGCCCAGCCGTAGGAGCTCGCGTAAGTCGTCCCGCTCTGCAGCGACTTCGTCGTGGCCTTCAGCGGTGCGCCCGTGGCCTGGTAGGGAATGGACGCAGTGGCGCTCTGCATTGGCAGCAGGTAGTCGAAGGTCATCGACGCGGTGCCGTCGGGGTAGTTGGCGGTTTCGGTCGGCTTGAAGACCTTGGAGGTCCGGCCGACACCGTCGAAGGTGACCTGGGTGGTGTTGCCGTTGGCGTCGATGGTCTTCCAGGCCTCGCCCCAGAAGCGCGAGTAGTAGGCCGTGGAGGTCAGCGCCGTGCCCGCGCCGGTGCCGTCCGGGTCCGGGGTCGTGGTGACCACGCCGTTGACGGGCCAGGACGTCGCCGGGTTGTAGGTCGTGGAGGTCGCGTTGTTCTTCCCGTCGAACGTCTTCACCACGCGACCGGCGTCGTCGAAGTTGGTCTTGGTGACACGGGCGTTGGCCACATCCGCGTCGGTGTAGACGCGGGCCTCGGTGGCGTTGCCGTCCACCAGCGCCGTGTTGTTGCCGTCCCATGTCGTCGAGCCGTCGTAGTACGTGGCGGTCCGCCGGTCCAGGTGTACGAAGGGTGTGCCGGCCGTCTTGTCGCTCTGGACGGTGGTGCAGCCGACGTTGTAATGCCGTTCGTCGTCCTGGTAGACCATCCAGCGGATGGTGCCGGTGGAGTCGTCGGGCATGTCAGCCGTGTTGTAGGCGCGGCCGTACTCGGTGCAGTGGTTGTCCGAGACGTTGCTCTCGCCCCAGTCGTCGACCCGCATCGGCAGACCGAAGGTGGTGGAGGCGGCCTCGGTGTCGTCGAACTCGGTCTCGACGATGTGTTCACGCCAGGTGGAGAGGTCCGCATCGCTGGAGTCGTACGCCTTGTCCAGGGTGCGAACCTTCTTCTCGCGGACGAAGCGGGCGTCCGGGAGGCCGGTGTACTGCGCGGTGTTGTGCACCCAGTACTCGTGCCACTCGCGCCGTTGCGACGCGCCGACGTCGTCGCGGGTCGAGGTCTCCAGGGTCCGGCCGGTCAGCCAGGCGGAGTCCGTCCACTGGGTGCCCTCGGAGTCGGTGACCTTCGCAGTACGGGTCTGGGACGCGTCGGTCTTGGACGTGCGGTCGCCGTCGAGGCCGCGGTAGAGCCAGTGGTAGGTGGAGTGGAGGTTGGCATTGGCTCCCGTCGTCACCAGGACCTTGCCGTAGCCGCGCCAGTCGGACCAGGTCTCGTCCTCGTCCTTCACCAGGGGGCTGGCGGTGAACGCCCAGCCTGGTGCGCCGTCGTACTCGTAGGTCGTGGTCATGGTGGGTACACCGTCGTCGTAGCTGCCCGGGTCGACCTTGACCTGGGTGACGACGAACTTCTTGAACCAGCCGGTGCGTGGCGTGGTGTCGCCCTCGGGCGTCCACTTCTGCCAGAAGCACTCGTAGTCGTTGTTGGCCTGGGACGGTGGACTGGACTCGTCGCACTGGCGGGAGACCGTGCCGTCAGCGTCCGTGGCGTGTCCGTACGTCACGTCGATCGTGGAACCCGTGTCGGTGACGACCTGTTCGACGCGGCGGAAGTTGAGGGTGCCGGAGCCGACCAGGTTGTCCTGCCAGGCGCCGTCGAAGTTGATGGCGGGCAGGGTGATGTCGGTGCCGGAGTAGCCGCGACGCTGGATGTAGTCGAGCCAGAGCTGGCTGCCCACTTCGCCTTCGGGGTTCATCATCGCGTACCGCATCTGGTACTGCATGACGGTGTTCCAGCCGGACGCGTCGTCGTCCCGGACCTGGGTCTTGATCTCCCAGAGCAGGTCGCGCTGGAAGAAGGTCGGGTAGTACGTCTTGCCCGCGCAGGCGTAGTCGTTGGAGGAGCCGTCGCAGATGAGGTCCGTCGGGACGTCCGGGTAGGAGGACGGGGAGGAGTCGATCGTCGGACAGGACGCGGCGGTGTTGTCCAGCGGGTTGGGCTCCTCCGTCCGCTCCTTGCAGCGGTTCAGATGCTCGAAGAGAACCTGTGCGGGCAGCTGGGCGCCGGGGATCTGGGACGACCAGCCGTACTCGATCCGCTTGAGATACGAACTCGCGTCGTACTTACGGGCCTTGTCGCTTGCCGCGACCGACCGGTAGTAGTTGGTCTCCTTGTCGTAGAAGTAGGAGGTCTCCACCTCGTTGGGGTCGACGATCCGGTCCAGGCTCCACTTCCAGGCCTGGTTGCAGAACGTCGGCTGGCCGCCGTCGTAGCAGGGTTCGCCCTCGTCGTCGCCGATCACCGGCACGCTGAGCACCGAGCGGGTGGCGAGGCCGGTGTCGCGTTCGGAGCGGCCCCAGCCGAAGTAGTAGCGGGTTCCGTCCTGCTTGGTGATGACCCAGAACTCGTCGGTGTTGTCCGCGTTGTTGGGGCTGCCCTTCAGGTGCTGGATCTTCCAGCCTTTGTCGTCCTTCATGTGGAAGGCGCCGGTGCCGGTGTTGTCCTGGATCAGCTCGGAGCTCTCGCCGCCGAGGGTGATCTGGTAGACGGCGCCGTTGGGGTCGTCGGTGGAGTTGGGCGAGTCCCAGCACAGGTCGCCCCACTGCTGGTTCTGGTCGGGGCCATGGCCGTCCTCGACGCAGTTCTTGTACTTGCGCTCGATGTAGCCGACGTTGAGGTCCCAGCCCATGCCGGCCCAGGAGGCCTGGTTGTTGGAGGCCGACGTACGGCCGTCGATGGACTGGGAGTTGTAGTTCAGGGCCAGTTCCGGCGCGGAGCCGACGGGCGGCTTGGGCACCTCGATCGGCACGTTGTAGGTGAAGGCGCCGGAGCCGAGGGAGACGTTCCACTTGCCCGACTGATTTGTCGGGGTGGCGCGGAAGTCGCCCTGGTCGGAGGAGGACCCGCCGGCCAGCGCGTAGGTGACCGCTTCGGCGGCGAGCAGTGAGTTCGCGGCGTCCGGTGCCGCGTCGACCGTGGCGGTGAGGGTCTGCGTCTCGATGTCGTTGTCCGCGGCGACCACGGTGCCCTGACGACAGGACGGGACCTGCGGGGTGGTGGCGGCGCAGGAGGGCAGCCGGAGCAGCTGCAGCCGGCCGGCGAAGTCACCGCCGTAGGCGCCCGCGAAGCCGGAGTAGTCGATGCCGACCTCGACAGGTCCGGCGCCGGCGGAGCCGTCGGCGCGGCGTACCCGAAGGCCGAGACCGACGCCGCCGAACGGCTTCACCTCGTCGCGGTCCAGCACCTCGACCGAGACCCGGCCGGGGCCCCCGACGGCCAGGGCATGGGCCGGGCTCTTCGCGGCACGTACGGCGACGGCCGCGGACTTGTCCGTGCCCGGGAGTTGAACCTCCCTGGGCGCGGCGTCCGCGGCCGGTACTTGAACGGTGGCTTTTCCGGCCTTCGGCCAGACCACCCTCGGCGTCTTCGTCGTTCCCGCTTCGACCCGCTGCGGCACAGCGTCGCCGAGCGGTCTGGCCGGTACGTCGGGCCGTTTGCCCGACGGCAGTGCGAGCGCCGCTGTCGGCGCGAAGGACACCCCGACTAACAGCGCTGCCAGCAGCGCCTTCACGAGCACCACGGCAAGTCTTCGTCGACCAGGCTTCACGGCTCACCAACCCCCGTCGAAAGATCATGAGCATGCCAGATGGCGGAGTGATGAACTCCGCACGTGACACGAGTAGCGGGAGTCTAACCACGAGTAAAACGATCAGACTAGATCGCTAAAAGGGATCTATTGGATAGTTGATCGATCTGATCTGTTCAGGCATGCGCTCTCTCTGGCAACATCCGCAAATCAAGCATCAATAGGTATCAGATCGAACTCTTGCCAGGGGGCCCCGATGCATTTCGCACTCCGCCACAGACCCAGCCGTCCCGCAGCCGTCGCCATCGCGCTCTCGCTCACGGCGGGACTCCAACTCGGCCTGGCGGACAGTGCGTCCGCCGCCGTCACCGCGGGCCCGGTCTTCAACAACCCGACCGGCACCGTGGCCGAACAGCAGGCGATACGCACCCAACTGCTCGACTACATAGGCCAGTCACCGGCAGGCTCCTCGATCAAGGCGTCCGTCTACCACTTCTGGGACACGGAGGTGGCCCAGGCCCTCGCCGACGCCCGTACCCGTGGCGTCGCTGTCCAGTTACTGCTCGACGAGAGCGCCGTCAGCGACAACCCCAACGACGCCACCTACGGCATCCTCACCGCCGCGCTCGGCACGGACACCACCCAGAACTCCTTCGTCGGGCTGTGCCCCGTCAACAAGTCCTGCCTGGGCGACCCTTCACTCGGCGCGTCCATCAACCACAACAAGTTCTGGCTGTTCTCGCAGCTCGACGGGGCGTACAACGTCGTGGTGCAGACCTCGTCGAACATGACGCCGTCCAGCTACAGCAGGTTCTGGAACGACGCCTACGTAATCCCCGGCAACGCCACCCTCTACGCCGCGTACGGCAGTTACTTCGGCAAGCTGGTGGGCAAGGACTGGGACAGCTGGCAGTACAGCTACACCACCAGCAGCCCCTACAAGGTGTACTTCTTCCCGCGCCCCGCGAGCGATCCGGCGCCCGGCGACACGATCACCGGCGTGCTGGACAACGTCACGTGCACCTACACCGAGAGCGGAACCACCAAGAGCACCAAGGTGCGGGTGGCGATGTTCAAACTCACCCGCCTCGCGGTCGCCCAGAAACTGGTCGCGCTGCAGAAGGACGGCTGCACCGTCGACATCGTCTACTCCACCACCGACTCCGGCTCCGCCAGCGGCACCTGGGAGACCCTGCACGCCTCCGGCGGCCCCGCGCTGCGCTGCTACAACTGGGACGACGACGGCGACGCGGGTACCGCCTCACGCATCGTCCACTCCAAGTACCTGCTGATCGAGGGCAAGTACGACGGTACGGTCGGCCAGAAGGTCCTGTGGACCGGCAGCCACAACTACACCGGCCCGGCGCTCACCAAGAACGACGAGAGCCTCCTCAAGGTCGACAGCAACACCGCCCACGACGCCTACGTCACCAACTTCACCGCGGTGAAAGCCGCGGCGGTCCCCGGCACCTCCGACAGCAGCAACGCTTGCAAGGGCGTCACCAGCACCCCCGAGGACACGGTGCCGACGGCCTGAGCACACCGCGGTCACTTCCGGGGATGCCGGACGCACGCATGCCGACCGGTGGTCGGCATGCGTCAACCCGTGCGCATGGTGATCTGCAGCAGGCGGTTCGGTGCGTAGGGAGCGGTCGTACGCGAGGTGATCGGCGAGGAAGGCGCTCTCCTGCCGCGGTCGGCAGTCAGCAGACAGCAGTCAGGGAGTGTCGCCGGACCAGTCCCAGTGGCTCCGGGCGCCGGGGCGCGGGTCGTACATCGCCCGGCCGCCGAGGCCGAACTGCCCGAGGTCCGTCTGAAGGGCGTCACCGGTGTCGATCTCGTCCGGCCTCCAGCCGGTGATGTCGAGCGGCAGGCCGTCCAGCGGCCCGCCGACCAGTTCGACATAGGTGCGGCCGGATTGCGGGCCTTGGCGTGGGTCGTCGTGGTCCTGGCCGTATACCCGGCCGCGCAGCAACTGCTGGACGGGCCTGACGAGCCGTCGCTTCACCGGCGAGGCTCCCTGAACCGGCGCCCTGGCCGATCACCATCTGCCGCAAGGTCGCCAGCTGGGCTGCCCATACGTCCATCTCGTGCTGCCGCACCGACCGCGTTGGGTTCCTCGTCCGATCCGTCAAGGAGCACAGGCCATTCACCGCTGTGCCGCGGCGGTCGGAGAGCCCACTCCAGGGCTGCCCGAAGCGATGAGTGCGGTGTGTGCGCTCCCGTTTGACGGAGGTCCTCCCGACGCAGCGGGAGAACGTCACCACCCTTGAGAAACACGGCCCGGTGGAGCTGGCCGGCCGGGAGGACCGTGCGGAACTGTCGGCCTGGGAGGGCCGGGCGGTGTGGTGGGCAGCCCGCGCTGACGCGGGTGTGTTGGCGAGGGCCGCTCCTGCTCCGGCTGGGGCCGCCCGCCCGACCGAGGAGGGCGCCGCGCAGAGTACTCCGTATGACGATACCTGCAGAACTGCTCCGCTCCTTCGCCCGCACCCGCGCCTCGCTCGACGGCGAGGAGGTCACGTACTGGTGGTCCGGAGACGTGTACTCCTGGGCCCCTGACGAGTCCTACCAGCGCCTCTTCGGCTTCGAAGGGCTCAACGTCGCCCGTCTGGTGCAGGATGCCGAAGCCGGCCCGGACGCCTACCAACTGCTCACCCGCGAAGCCGCCTTCTACCTGGACCCCGCCAGCCGAGAGATCCTGGAGACCTGGCAGGACCTGCCGGTGGTGCACGTCTGGAACGACCCGGCGAACCAGAAGTGGCGGCCCTTCCCGATCCCGACGACCGAGCTCGGCGGACAGGTCTGCTTCAGTTTGGAGATCCCGCTTGCCTATCCCTCGCCGCTGCCGGTGGCCCAGTACCCCGTCCACTCGGCCGGCGACACGTACAAGGCCCTGGAACTCTTCCAGTTCTTCGCCGACCGCGCCGACCTGGCCGGCCCGGCGCCCAGCGTCCCGGCCACCATGTCGTGGACGCGGATGTCCCCCTGGCTCCCGTGGATGGCCCGCGGTCAGCGGCCCGGCGGCCTCACCTTCCACTGCCGGGGCCGCAAGCTCGGCTCGTACGGGGAGGTCCCCGAGCGGACCCGTGCCTACATAGCCGACCACCACCCGGAGTTCGCCCAGGCTCCGGAGAAGTGGAGCGAGCCGAACGAGACCAGTTGGACGTACTTCCGCAAGCTCAACCCGCCGAAGTAGGCGCCGGGTCCCCGCCACCCGGCCGCCCGGGCCCCCTATGCCTCCTGGGCCAACCCGATTGAGGCCCACTTCGGCCCACTGCGGCAGTTCACACCCTCAGCAAGCCCCCGCGCGGAACAACCGGCAACGGAGAAGTTGGAACCGAGCCTGATCCCGCCCACTCGTGAACACCCCACGCAGTCGACAGGCGGCGTGTGTCTGCGCGTCGGTGCGGTCATGACGTCCCCTTCGGAGGCTGAGGCAACGCTTGCGAAGTGCCAGCCCGAAGGTGACCGAGTGTCAGTCCGGCCCGCTTCCTGCAGGGAGCGGGCCGGACTGCGTCGTCCTTGAGTGAAGCTTCCCCTTGCGACTGGGACATGAGATTCCACATGTGGCCGTCTCCCGTCGCGTCGTCAATTGCTTGTAAGGGCAGGCCAGTTGGGCGCCCAGCGCAAGCCTGTTTCCGGCAGATCGGCCCATGGAGAACTTGGTACGTACCTGACAGAATCAGGCCTCTGTAAGGCGCAGACGTCACACATCTCTCTGCAGACACCCCCACTAGCAGACAGGTACGACATTGCTGGGATCACGACGAAGAAGACGGTTCACCCATGCCTCGGTCTGGTCCGGGGCACTTCTGTTGACGGCGGCCATGTCGACGGGGTTGACGACAATCCCTGCCGCCGCGGCCGGCACCCCGACGGCGGGCGCGGCGTCGCCCGCCGCGCCCGCTTATGAGACGGTCACGCTGATCACCGGCGACCACGTCCTGCTGGACCAGAAAGGCAACGCCGTCGGCGCGACGCCGGCTGAGGGCCGCTCCGGCATACCCCTTCAGATCAGCCGTACCGGCGACCACACCTACGTCGTCCCCGCCGACGCCGAGGTTCTGATCGCGGAGGGCAGGATCGACCTGGCTCTGTTCGACGTGGCCGAGCTGAGCCGGCCCGAGTACCGCGACGTCGCCGACGGCGGCGCACCCGTGCTGGTGCGGTACACGGCGAAGAACCCGGCGGCGCGCAGCCGGCTCCACGCGGGCACCGACGCGCCGGTCCGGGAGCTCACCTCCGTGGACTCCGAGGCCGTAGTGGTGTCGCCCGAGGAGACGACGACGGTCTGGGCCGCGCTGACCGATACCGAGGACGGCACGAGCGAACTCGCCCCCGGCGTGGCGGACTTGAGCCTGGACCGGGTGGTGACCGCCGCCCTCGACGTGAGCGTGCCGCAGATCGGCGCCCCCGGCCTGTGGGAGGCGGGACTCGACGGCACCGGCGTGAAGATCGCCGTACTGGACACCGGTATCGACTCCACTCACCCGGACCTGGCCGGCCGGGTCGTCGCCGAAGCGAACTTCTCGGGGGACACGGACGTCCGGGACCACAACGGCCACGGCACGCACGTCGCCTCGACCGCCGCCGGCACCGGAGCGGGCTCCGACGGCAAGTACAAGGGCGTGGCACCCGGCGCCCAGCTGCTCAACGGCAAGGTCCTCGACACCGGGGGCTCGGGCCTGACGTCCGGCATCGTGGCCGGCATGGAATGGGCCGTCGCGCAGGGTGCCGACGTCGTCAACCTCTCCCTCGGAGGCACCGACGCCCCGGGCACCGACCCCCTCGAAGAGGCCGTCGACACCCTGTCCGACCAGGCGCTGTTCGTCGTCGCCGCGGGCAACAGCGGCCCCGGCCCGGGAACCCTGTTGACCCCGGGCGTGGCGGAGGACGCGCTGACCGTGGGCGCCGTGGACAAGCTCGACCAGCTCGCCGACTTCTCCTCGCGCGGTCCGCGCATGGACGGAGGCGTCAAGCCGGACGTGACCGCGCCCGGCGTCTCCATCACCGCGGCTTCCGCCGAGGGCACCCTGCCGGGCGACCCGCACCCCGCCCCCGGGTACGTCACCCTCAACGGCACCTCCATGGCCACACCTCATGTGACTGGGGCGGCCGCCCTGCTCATGCAGAAGCACGCGGACTGGAGCGGCAGCCGGATCAAGGCCCTGCTGACCGGATCGGCGAAGCCCGCCGGGTACAGCGCCTACGAACAGGGCACGGGGCGGATCGACCTGACCCGGGCCACCGCGCAGACCGTCGTGGCCGAGCCCGGCTCGCTGAACTTCGGCGAGGTGGAGTGGCCGCACACCGACGACGAGCCGCAGACCCGCACGGTCACCTACCGCAACTACGGCGACCAGCCGGTCACCCTGAACCTGAGCGCCACCACCGCCGGCTCGGGCGGGGCTGCCGTCCCCGAGGGTCTCTTCACGCTCGGGGCCGACCAGATCACCGTCCCCGCGGGCGGCACCGCCGGCGTCGGCGTGACCGCGGACACCCGCGTCGGCGGCGACGCCAGTGGCGCGTACAGCGTGACGCTGGTGGCCACCGGCGGCGGCCAGACCATCCGCAGCGTCGGCGGTGTCGAACGGGCCGGGAACACCTACGAAGTCACCGTCAAGGCCACCGGACGCGACGGCCTGCCGCCCGACTACTTCAGCTGGGCCGCATGGTTCACCGGTATCGGCAGCGACGTGTTCGAACTTGTCAGGGGCGCGGACGGCACCGCCACCGTGGAGCTTCCGGCCGGTGACTACATCGTCGCCGGGCGCTACTTCGCCGACGACGGCATCGACACCCTCATCGCCCCGAAGGTGACGGTCGACCACGACATGACCCTCGCCTTCGACGCACGCGACACACGGCCCGTCGAGGTCACCCTGCCGGACCCGAAAGCCATCGGATACTCCACGCTCATGTCGACCGTGGTGCGCTCCGGCGGCGCCGAGAGTTCCACCGCCATCGGGCTGGCCTCCAGTCTGCAAGGCGCCCGCACCGGGACGTTCGGCGATCCGCCGCCGCCGGGGGAGGTCACCTCGTACCTCGCCTCGAACTGGTACAACGGCACGACCGAGTACCACATCGCCCACACCCTCCCGGACGCCTTCTACACCGGACACGTCCAGCATGTGACCGAGGACGACCTCGCCAAACTGACGCTCCACCAAGGAGCCTCGATCCCCGGCGCCCTGGGAGTGAACTGGACCGTGCTGCCTGGGTCGGGCGGCTTGTCCGTCGGCTTCTACAGCGACCTGCCGAGCACCCGGACGGTGTACGTGCAGGGCGACTACTCCTGGGCGGCGCTCACCCGGCAGATCAACCCGACCAACGGCGGCCTCCAGGCCCAGTACGAGATCCCGGCCCGCATCTACCCCGCCGGATCGAGCTTCACCGAGACGGTCAACTCCGGTGTGTTCGGGCCGGCGATCGGCACTGGCGGCGGGCTCGTGAGGACCGGTGACACGCTCACCGGGACGATCGCACCGTTCACCGACGGAGCGGGGCACGCGGGGGGCAGTCTGTACGACGCCGCGTCGGCGTCGACCACGCTCTACCGCAACGGCAAGCTCCTTGCCACCGCGAGCGGCCCGCTCGACGCCACGAGCTTCGAACTGCCGCCGGACAAGGCGCACTACCGGCTGGTGACCACCATCGGCCGCGCCGCGGCCGGTATCGCCTCGGTCACCTCGAAGGTCACCTGGCAGGCGCAGTTCACCTCGGCCCACACGACGGCTGCCGCCTCCGTCCCGGCGAGCGTGGTGCGCTACACGCCCGAACTCGCCCTGGACTCCACGGCGGCGGCCGGCGTACGGCAGAAGGTGCCCGTAACCGTCCAGGGTTCGGCCGCCGGCCGCAACCTCGCCTCACTGACGGTGTCCGTGTCCTACGACGGCGGTACGACCTGGCACCCGGCAGCCGTACGGCACGGCGCGATCACCGTCGACAACCCTCCCGCGGGCGGCTCGGTCTCCCTTCGCGCCAAGGTGAGAGACCGTCAGGGCAA
The DNA here is from genome assembly GCF_026343635.1 of Streptomyces sp. NBC_00038. Taxonomy (NCBI): domain Bacteria; kingdom Bacillati; phylum Actinomycetota; class Actinomycetes; order Kitasatosporales; family Streptomycetaceae; genus Streptomyces; species Streptomyces sp. NBC_00038. The sequence goes on along the minus strand of NZ_JAPELQ010000002.1, from coordinate 126,168 downwards.
CACCTTCACCCAGACGATCATCGACGGCTACCGCACCAAGTGACCCCGCGTCCGCATGGCCGGCCTCGGCCTGCCATGCGGATCGGCCGGGTACGGGCGTGACGGCGGCCGGTTTGAGGTGGCCTGGCTCCAAGAGGCTGGAACCGCAGGCTCGGCGTGCTGGACGAGGACGCGTGCGGCGATCTCGACCGTCCCTCCGAAGAGCGGATCGAGATGGCCACCTACCCCGAAGTCATCGTTCCCACCGGCCTGTTCGCCTCGCCCCACTGACGAGACCATCCCCAGCTGTCAGTTGAGCAGCACGCCGTCTTTCGGCATGACCCGCGGGTGTCGGGCCGGTGGTCAGCCGCGCACGTGCAACCCGAAACCCGTGCGGCCCGCGGGCTCCAGTCCCCCCTTGAGGTGCAGCGAGGGGATCTCGTAGTCCCCGAAGTTCTGCCGCCGGAACGCGATCGGCTCGGTCGACTCCAGGGTGAGCAGGCGCTGCTCCCATGCCTTGGCGACGTCCGGGTAGTCCTCACCGGTCAACCGGTCGGTGCCGTACAGCACGAACGGCGGCAGCACCTCGATGCCCGGGTAGTAGAGGATGCCGTGGTGGATCGGGAACAGCAGATCGTCGATGGGGCCGTTGATCCCGCGAGCGGCGTAATGCGACTGCGGGCCGCCGACGGTCACCGACAGCAGAGCCTTCCTGCCCGCCAGGGTGCCCTCGCCGAAGCGCTCGCCGTACCTGATGTCGCTGTGCTCGCCGACGCCGTACGCGAAGTGGTAGGTGAACACCCGGTCCACCCAGCCTTTGAGGATCGCGGGCATCGTGTACCACCACAGCGGGAACTGGAAGATGATCGTGTCGGCCCACAGCAGCTTCTCCTGCTCGGCGAGGACATCCGGGGTGAGCGTCCCGGCGTCGAAGGCCCGGCCCGAATCCAGGGCGACCTTCAGCGGACTTGAGGCGTCGGGGCCGTAGTCCGCGGCGTCCACGACCGCCTTCCAGTTCATCGCGTACAAATCGCTCACCCGTACCTCGTGCCCGGCGCTCTCCAATGTGGACACCGCGAGGTCCTTCAGCGAGCTGTTGAGCGACTTCGGCTCCGGGTGGGCGTAGACGATCAGCGTCTTCATGGGAACTCCTTCAGATCGGATGCCTTCGATACTGGGCACCGCGACGCCCGGCGTTCAGGGACGCCTCTACCGTCGGCCGGGACTTCCTGGTATCGGCAGGGCCACCTTCACGGGCAACACCGAAGCCATACTGGGGACATGGACGACCTTGCGAGCTTCCTGCGGACCCGGCGTTCCCGGGTCGACCCGGGAGCCGCCGGCATCCCCACCGACAGCCGCCGCCGGGTCGAAGGGCTGCGCCGCGAAGAGGTCGCGCACCTGTCCGGAGTCAGCGTCGACTACTACGTACGCCTGGAACAGGGCCGCGCGACCCAGCCCTCCGAGCAGGTCCTCGACGCGCTCGCCCGCGTCCTCGGCCTCGACGAGACCGAACGCGGGCACCTCTACCGGCTCTCCCGGCAACGCCACCGCCGCGCGAAGGCACCGGGCGGGCAGGTCCGGCCGGAGCTGCTGCGCGTCCTCGACCTGGTCACCGACGCACCCGCGCTGATCATGGACCACCGCCTGGACGTGCTCGCCGGGAACCGTCTCGCCGTCCTCCTCTACGGCCGGCCGATGCCGGGCCTGAACACCGCCCGGCACATCTTCCTCGAGGAGGCCGAGCGCGGCCTCTACGCGGACTGGGAGAAATGCACCCTCGACGTGGTCGGGCACCTGCGCCTGGCCGCCGGCAAATACCCTGAGGACCCCCGCCTGGCCACGCTCATCGGCGAGCTGGCGATGGGCAGCGAGCGCTTCCGCCGCCTCTGGGCCCGCGCAGACGTGCGCGCCCGCACACATGGACGCAAGGCGTACCGACACCCGCTGGTAGGGCTGCTGGAACTGCACCAGGAAAACTTCGCGCTGCCGAACGAATCAGGCATGGAGCTACTGGTGCTGTCCGCGCCCCCGGGCAGCCCCGCCGAGGACGGGCTGCGCCTGCTCGCGGGCCTGGGCGCGGACAGCGGTGCCGCGCATTCCACGGCGAACGCTCAGGTCCGCGAGTAACTCAACTCAACGACGCCCACCCACCGCCGGGAATGCCTCAACACTGACGGCTTTCCGGTCCCCGGCCTACTTTGCGGCTGGTGACACTCGTCTCCTACCACCCAGCTCCCGTCGGACCAGCCCGGAAACTGCCACCTTCACTGCGAATCCTGGAACAGAGCGCCTCGCCATCCTGGCAAAGCCCAGTCCAGGAAGCACCGGTCTCGCCAAGATCAGTGAGACGCGAACTCGGCGCCAGCCTCAGCCCTTCGGAAACTCCGCACCCTCCGTGCTGTGAGTCGCAATGCCACCTGTCACCCCGCAGGTCAGCGGGCCTGTCTCTGCCCAGCAACGCCCATCTGGACCTGCCCCGGGCGGGTAGCGACCACCGGCGGGTGCTGGCGGTGCTGAGATTCCCGGAAGGAAACAGCTGACCCCGGGCGCTCGCTGAAGGCCCGGCCGACGCCGGGGCGGCGAACAGGTTGGTCTGCGGGGCCGACGGAACCGGGTAACGTCTTTGTCATGTTCTTCCAGACGCCGATTTACGAGTGAGCGCGTGATGGGCCCCTGCTGACGTCTTTCGACGTCGCCGCCCGTCCTCCACCGATGAATCCGTAGATCACTTCACATCATTACCGGGAGAACCCGTGACCGTGAGCAAGAACATCAACAACCCCGTGGGCATGGGCGGCGGCCAGCGCAAGAAGCTGTCCCGCGCCGAACGGCAGAACCACGGTCCGCACCGCAACCTCGACCGCCAGGGTGCAGCCGACCAGAAGGCGGAGCTGGTGCGCAAGATGCGCGAGAAGACAGGCACAGCTGAGGGCGCCGGGCAGGCGGGCGACGACACCGCACAGAGCTGACGCACCGCCGCCGCAGGGCGGCAACGCACGGGGCAGGGCCCGGACCGCGACGCGCGGCCGGGCCCTGCCGCCGTATCGAGGCTCAGCTGCCCACACCGAGCGCGGCCGGTCCCGCTCAGCTCTCTGCCGGCCCCCCGCGTCTCACCGGACCACCCGGGGCAGCCGCAGATTCGGCAGCCTCGTCACCGCCACCGCCCCGAGCTGTACCAGCAGCTCAGCACGTTCCCCGTGCCCAGCCCGGGCGACACCGCAACCAGGGGCGGCGTCGCGGGAGAGGAAGCGGACACAGTCGCACGACAACATTGGTGGACACCTCTGTGGGAGGACCACGAAACCCGCTGGTCAGAACGACTCCGATGGACAGCCCGACGCGGAACCTCCAGCCGGCCGGCGGCCGCGCGAACTCCGCTTTATCGCAGGTCACTCTCACTCAAGGCTGCGTCGCGCAGTGGGACGGTTCTCCGGTTCGGGTCGTTTCGCTGGGTGTCGTGTTCTGCCGGGCGGGGGCCACCGGGGCCGCCGACGAAGTAGGACGACTTCATGAGAGCGGAGTCTCCCTGCTTGGCGATGACGATCTGGTCGTGGCCCTTGAGCCGGGTGACATGGCGAGCCCCAGGCGCAGGCTGTGGCCGATGAGCCGGATCTCGATCCCGGCGCGTTCGCCGGCCCGGGTGATGACGTCACCGATGGACTCGGGCTGCAGTCCGCCCTTCACCGCAGCGACCTTCGACGGCGGCACGGTCCGCGGCACGTGTCCTCCTCGACCTACCCGTATCCCTCCCGGCGGACGAGCGCGATCGACTGCTTCGCAATTGGCGAATCAGTCGCCGCGTTCGAAGTCTCGGGTGTGAGGAAGCGCCAGCACCCGCGCCCGGCCCCATGCCCCGATGCGCGCGATGAAGAGCAGCATGCGGCAGGCTCACGGCCCAGCGGCCGCCGGTTGCGGGCTGACCCCAAACATCATCAATAGTCGGCGCTGAAGGGCCGGTGACAGATCTCGCAGAGATCGTGACAAGCCCCGCCGCAAGGGAAGCAGAGGTGGAGGACACTTCGACCTCGGCGGCGGCCTCGGCCACCGGCGTCTCGCCTGCGACCAGTTCGAGTAGCTGCGCGCTTGTCCTCGATGAACGCCACCTCTGCCGGGCACGGCGCCGCTCCTGGCTCTCGGCGCTGTGGGTCTGCCTGCACACGGGGCACCGGTAGCCGACCGGTACAGGGTCGCCGGGGAGTAGCGGTCGTGGTTGAAGGCTGGAGCACCCGGACACTGTCCTCATTGGCGGTCTGCGCAGGGCGAGCCCCGGTAGGAGTTCGGTCGAGCGTCCTTGTGGAGGTGTGGCGGGTCGTAGTCGCCGAGGGCCCGGCACAGGCGGGTGACGAGCGTGTCGTCGTCCAGTGGGAAGGACCAGGAGCCCCAGCGGCCGGCAGCGTGGAGGGCGCCGTGGGCGAAACGCCAGGCGCCGTTCGTCCAGAACTTTCCAAAATCGGCCAGTGCCGCGGCGCCGTCGTCCGACCAGACCTCGACGTTCCCGACGTTCGTGGCATTTCCCTCCAGTTTGACGAATACCATGTGCCCGTTACCGGCGTAGGCGACGATCCCCGTCATGAGCGGGGTGGGCATCCGGTGCTCGACCCGCCGGCTGACGGGGTTCAGTACGGTCGTCCAGTCTCGGACCACCACGGCGAGGCGGTTCCCGTCATCCCGGAAGCGCAGACCCTGCGGCCTGAATCCGTCCGCGGGCAGCCCGACGGTGACAGTGTGCCGCCGTACGCCGTCGTCGTCGGGGTCCCACGAGGTCAGCGTCCCGTCTCGCCGCAGTACCCATGCTGTGCCGTCCTGTTTGGGGGACACCGCGACGGCGAGGCAGTAGGTGACGCTGCGAGGGTTGGGCTCGCCGCATTCGGGCGCGTGTGCGGACGACATCCGGCCGTCCCCGTGGAGCCGCCGGATACCGTGTTTGTCCAGGAGCAGGAAGTCCTGCCCGCCGAGCGCGCGTACGTCCCGGACGACGGGATCGGGCTCCGGGTCGGCGGGAGCCTCCAATTGGTGCGCCACTGGTTCCAGCCCGGTGGCTCGCACCTCGTAGAGCACCCACCCCAGTTCCCCCCAGACGACCAGTCGCCGTCCGTCCGCGCTGTGGACGATCGAGCCGTCGAACTCGAAGAACGCCACGCTTCCGGGAGCGACCTGCTGTTCCCGGAGGCGTTCGCCGGTGAAGACGGAGACGGTGTCCTGGCGCTTCGGCAGGTCATGGGCCGTGCTGCTCCCCAGCACGGCCCATGACCTGCCGGACGGCGCGAACTCGGCGCGGGCCGTCGAGTGAGCGCTCGGCAGGCTCCGCGCCGGACGCATGGTGAGGGACAGCAGGTCCCGCCCGCACCATGTGTGCAGCACCGGGCTGCCCCGCGCGCTTCGCGTCACGAGGTTCGCGGCGCTCTCGGGGCACTCGTCGGTGTCGTAGAAGGCGGAGCGGTGGAAGGGGTCCAACGTCACGTGGTCCGCTCCGCTGACGGTGTCGTGCCACAGGACGGCGAACCCCGCGTCGTCCCCGACGAAGCGTCCCGTCGGATCCCGGCGGTCCTCCGCACGGTAGGCCCCCGCCGTGTCTCTCTTTCTGCCGGTGGCGGGATCCCTGTACGTGCCGTCGAACTCGGTGGATCTCTGCATCCCGAGCGTCCGGCCGCCGGCACCGACCAGTACGGAGTCGAGTCCGGTCTCGTCCCACGTCAGCCTCTCCTGGCCTGGGTCCAGGGCATGGACGCGCACGGTGGCGGGGTACGGGTAGTCGTCTGTCGTTTCGGAGAGGAGGATCAGCCTGTTGTCCGTCCGGTGCCCCGCGGGCAGCGCGACGTCCGTGAGGCACATGTCGGGCCGCAGGAGACCGGTCGGGAGTCGCACGTCCCGCCCCGTCTGTGTGTCTCGAACGTGGAGCTGTACGTCCTTCCCCGGTGCGCTGTCCGAGCAGGTTCCGTCCGTTCTCACCTTCGTCGCGTGCAGCACCAGCTGTCCGTCCGCCGAGAAGTCGAGCGCCAGGTTCTCCCGGCCCAGCACCCCTGCGCGGGCGGGCCAGCGGTCCAGTGTGCTGTGAGCGTCCGTGCTCCAGACCATGCCCTGCCCCTCCGGTCCCGCCACCGCGACCCGGGTCCCGTCGTCACTGACCGCCACGGCGTCGACGTCCTCGGGCAAGCCGGTGATTGGCTGCTTCACTGGCTTCCCGGCCGCCAGTCCGGTCACGACGAAGCCCCGCACGCCGCCGTCGGTGGCTTCCTCCAGCAGGGCCACCCGGCCGCCGTCCGCGGAGGCGGCCAGCGCCACTACCCGGCCCGCCAGGAACCCCTCGTGGACACTGCGCACCATCGACATCGCGGGATAGGCGCTCAGCAGTGCCCGGTTCGTCTTGTCCGTGCGTGCCGTGCGATGCGCCAGCACCGCCAGGGCGGCGCTCTCCACCGGATCTGCGACGGCCCGGTCCAGCGACCGGTCCGCCAGTGCGTTCGCCGCCTCCTCCCGCTCACGCCGTTCGGTCTGGCCGATCTCCCACCGGACGACGAAGACCAGCAGGCCCGCCAGCACCGCCAGCACGGCAACCAACGCCACCCCGGCCCGCCCGCGGCGCGCCGTGCGCCGCCGGTGCCGTCGGCTGCGGTCGATGAACTCGCCTTCCGCTGCGTCCAGTTCCCCCGAGCGCGCCTTCATCTGTGCCCTGGCCGCGGCGAGTTCCTGTCCTCGCAGCAGCAGATCGGCGTGCTGTCCGCCGTCCTCCCACTCACGCAGCCGCAGGCGCAGGCGTTCCTGCCAGGCGCGGAAGGCTCTCGACTCGTTCAGCCAGGCCCGCAGCGTCGGCCACTGCCGCACCAGGGACTCGTGCGCCAGGGCGACCGTCTCCCGGCCTGCGCTGTCTCGGCCGATCACCAGCAGCCGGGTGGCGGCCATGGCCTGTACCGCCGCCCGCAGGTCGGACGGCAGCGCCGTGTAGGCGCGGGCCACCCGGGCGTACCCCTGGTCGCCGTCGGGCAGCGCGAGTTGTTCGAACAGTCGGCGCGCCACGTTCTCTGCCGGACCGTCCGGCGCTTTGCACACCTCCGCCAGCTGCTGGTCCGCATACGCGGCCAGCGCTCCTTCCACTCCGCCGAGTTCGCGGTACGAGGCATGGGTGAGCCGGCCGTGTTCGCGGTTCTCCCACAGTTGGGCAAGGGCGAACTCCACCAGAGGCAGGGCGCCCGGCTCGGTGCCCGCGTCCGTGACGATGAGATCGGCGAGGCCCGCCTCGAACTCGATACCCGGGACGGCTTGCAGCGGCCGGCGGACGATCTCGCCGAGTTGGGCGGGGGTCATCGGCGCGACCATCTGGACGGTGACGCTGAGGCGTTCGGCATCACCGCCGGCCGCCAGGTCTTCCAGGGAGGCCGAGCGGAGGGTGGTCAGGACACGGAAGTGGCGGCCGTCCTGGTGGCGGGCGGTGGCCATGGTGAGGAGGGTGTCCAGGAGCTCACGGGCACGGGCCGGTTGCGCGCCGACCGTCTCTTCGAACTGGTCGAGGACGACGACGTGTCCGGCTGGCCCGCAGTGGTCCAGGACGCGGGCGCCGGTCAGGACAGCGGCCTGCGGGCTGAGCCGTGGTCCGGTCGCCTCGGGCAGCCCGGCCCTGGGGAACTGGTGTCGCAGGGTGGCGAGTAGGACTCCCACCGGCTCGGCCCCCGGCTGGCCGACGAAGTCGGTCACCGAGTATCCTGCCTCCCTTAGCAGCGGTAGTACTCCCGCGCGTACCAGTGAGGACTTGCCTACCCCTGAAGCTCCCGCCACCGGGACGAACGGCTGCCGGCGAACAGCCCGGGTGATCCGTTCACTGTCCTCCCGCCGCGCGAAGAACAGGTCCGCGTCCTGCTCCCGGAAGGGCTCCAGGCCCCGGAAAGGGGACGGGCACAGACTCGGGTCGAGGCCGAGCAGGGACGCCGCCGGGATCAGGTAGGCCGTGGTTGCGCCCGTTCCCGTCTCGGCGGCCACCGTCATCCCGACCACCCCGCCCTGGTCGGTGTCCCAGACCGGACCGCCGCTGAAACCGCGTCCGACGGAAGGCCCGTCCGGGCGGGCCTCCATCGACGTCCAGCCCTTGCCCACCGGAGCGCGGAGCCGGCCGTCCACCCACACACCGTGGTCATCCGTGCGCGAGGGGAAGCCCAGGACACGGAAAGCGTGGTCCCACACGGCCGTTCCGCCCGCGAAGCGGACCGGAGCGGTCTTCTCGACGGTTTCCTCCAGAGTCAGCAGCGCGATGTCGCCGCCCCCGTCGGACGCGACCGGCTGCCACCGGGAGACCATTGCCGGTAGGCGTGCGGAGGGCGGGGTCAGCAGGGGGAAGTCGACCATCACCGCATCCGGCGGGCGGACCGGGTCGCTCTCGTCTGTGCCCAGTGCGCTCGCCACGACATGCGCGCAGGTGGCAAGCGTCCGCTCCGCTACCAGGAAGCCACAGCCGACGACCTGCCCGTCCGCATCCCAGAACCGGGCAATACCCTGCGGGAATTCGTCATCAGGGACGGTGGTCACCGTCACGCTGCCCCGGGATGGCGGACTCGTCGGGATTCGCCCACTGCATGCTCACCGTGAAGTGGGCCTCGGTTGACCCACGCGCCACCACGACCCCCGCCTCGGCACTGAGGGTGATGCCGAACTCGACGGTCACCGATCCGGGAGGTCTCGACAGGGTGCGGGCACCGTCCAGAAGCGCACCAAGCGCGGGGCGGACGCGGGCGAGCGCCTGCTGGAGAGTTTCGGCCGCGCTGGCAACAGCAGCCCCGCGGGAGACACGCTGAGCGCCAGCTGGAGTGCTCTCTGCGACCTCCAGCAGCACGATCTGCCCGTCATCCAGCAGCATTTCACCCACACACACCACCCTGCGTTCCTCCCACAAGTCCGCTGCGCCCCATCCAAGACGTATGTGATATTGCAGGCGTTCACGCTCCGCGATCTCAAGCCAGTTCGCCCAATGCCGCCCGGCCGAGGGACTTCCCCCCGAAACAGGAGCCGTCGGGCACCCCGTCGTGCTATCGGTGCGGCCCCCAGCACGACCCTTCACCTTGGCGGGGTGCGATCTTCACGAATCGGGGCCGATCCAAGACGCCCCGGTGGTCTGCGGGACTGAGCCCGCAGCCCCCTGGAGTGGCCCGACGCACCGGCCCCGGCCGCTCACGAAAACCACCCCAGCTCGAGGCCGTTTTTGATGTCTGCCGCGAGTTAGATCAAACCCACGATCTCGTACGGGACTTCACCCAGATGCTCGCCCGGCGCACCGGCTCCGACCTGCCGGACTGGACCGACACCGCCCGCGACGCACGGCTGCCCGGGATCACCGGCTTCGCCCACGGGCTCACCACCGATCTGCAAGCCGTGATCGCCGGACCAACTGTGAACTGGAGCTCCGGCGGCGCTGGGGCCGTCGTCGTCCCGGTCCACGCTGTCACCGCGGCGCGCACCAGCTGGCGCCTGATGCGCGCTCCGGCCACCGAGGTACGGGTGCAGACGCCCGTACGCGATACCAGCTGGGTCACCAACCTCACCTCAAGGAAAAGATTGGGGAGGAGCGGTATGAGCGCCGAGCAGAACGACACGCATCCCCTGGCCCGTCAGGAGGGGTTGCAGCACTGTGTGAAGGGGCTGATGACGCAACTGGACAGGCGGTAGGAGAGGCCGTTTCCCACAGACAGACGTGGGCCAGCACTGCCGTGATGGTGAGTGATGGCGGCACGGTCGAGAGCACTGGAGGCGATGAAGAGGCACTGGGCTTCGTCGTGGCTGCGGTCGGGGCCCGCTGGCGTACGGCGACGATGGCAAGGCCATCGGCGGCCACACCATGCCGTGAGGGCCGCCAGCGGGTCTTGAAGACTTCTACGACGTCGTGTTCAGCCTCGTCTGCATGGTGTGAGGCCGGGCGGGGCCGACCGACTGGCAGGAGCCGTGGGAGGCTCGGCACGGGCCCAGCCGTGGGCGTGCATGGTTTCGGTCTCCCAGTCCTCGAACAGCTGGGGGAGCGCCGCCGGGCCACGGTCGGCATCGCGGTGCCAGCGGATGAAGGCGCGGTCGGCGGGCCGGTGCGCGTCGCAGGCCGGGCAGAACTCCCTGCGTGGTGGCCGCGTCCGGCTCGCCCCAGGTGTCGGGCTTGGCGAAGCGGAACTCCTTGCCGTGCTTCGGCGGGCGTCCGCCCTGGGGCGGCGAGATCCACCGACGCGGGCGGGCCTGCGCATTACCCGGTCCGACTGCATCTGTCCCAGCAACTCCGCCGGGAGGCCGTCGAGGAGGTAGGGCGGAACACGTGGCTCGCCCACCATGTCGCGGGAATCGAGACGTACGGCCCGTACCAGCTCGTCGGCGGCGCTGGCCTGCCGGTAGACCATGGCGAATGAGGTCAGGCCGATCGCGGGGGCGGCTGGGTGTGCCACGCATGAGGTCGTCAGGTCCCGCACGCGGGTCAGTTCGTCGCGCAGGTTCCCGGTGTGTTGTGTGATGGCCTGTGCCACGACAGGTACGAGGTCGTCGAGTCCGGCAAGGTCGCGCGTGCTCGCGGTGCCGTTGGCGATCCGGTTGACATCGCCTTCGACCGGACCCGAGTTCAAGGCCCCGCCGAAGCGGCAGACGCTCGGCCGGGGGCGTGGTGTGGAGCGGCTTGTCGAGGCTGCCGGGTGGTGCTGCGGCGCGTCAGCGGGACTCCTGTACGCCGAGCAGAGTGAGGGCGTTGCGGATGCCCTCGTCAAGGAGTTCGTCGGAGAGTCGCCGGTCGGCCAGGGCGCGGGAGAGCTGCAGCGTTCCGACCATCATGGCGTAGACGCTGAGGAGCTTTGTGTGCACCGAGCGCGGATCGGCGGGCGCCAGGCGAGCGGCGATACCGTCGATGACGGCGAGCACGCCGTCGGTGTACGCCTGCTTGGTCTCGTCCGCGCAGCGCCCGATCTCATCAAGGAGTGCCGCGGAGGGGCAGCCGTCGTCGGGACTGTCGCGGTGCTGGGGCGACAGATACCACCGTACGATCTGCTCGACTCCGGCGATGCCGGGGGCCGCCTGCTCGATGACGTTCGCGTACTGGGCGCGCAACTGGTCCGCGACCGCGGCGGCCACGAGGTCGTCCTTGGATGCGAAGTGTGCGTAGAAGGCGCCGTTGGTCAGGCCTGCGTCCGCCATCAGCGTCGAGATGCCCGAGCCGTCGATACCGTCCCGCTTGAACCGGCGGCCGGCGGTCTCGATGATCCGCTGCCTCGTCGCCTGCTTGTGCTCTTTCCCGTAACGCGCCACGCGCTTGCTCCTTTGTGCGCCGGAAGGGTCACCCGCGCTTCGCCATCGTATTGGATTGCGAACGTACTCCAATGGTGTGCCGACGGCGTATTGGAGTACCGACACGCCTTCTCTGCGGCCGGCCCGATTCAATCGTTGTCGGGCGTCATGGAGATCACGACCTTTCCGGCCGTGGTGCGGCCCTGCTCGACGTGCGCCATCGCTTCGAGCGTCTGGTCGAAGGGGAACGTTCGGTCGATGACCGGGCGGAGTTGCCCGTTGTCGTAGAGGGCGGCGAGCTCGCGCAGCTGGGTGCCGTTCGCCTGCATGAAGAAGAACCCGTAGCGCACGCCCAGGGCCTTGGTCTGCTTGCGGATCTTGCGACTGAGCACGTTCATGACCAGGCCCAGGAAGGATGGGGCGCCGAGCTGCCTGGCGAACGCGGCGTCCGGCGGGCCGACGACACTGATGGCCAGGCCGCCGGGCTTCAGCACGGTCAGCGACTTCTCGAGGTTGACTCCACCCAGTGAGTCCAGCACCAGGTCGTAGCCGGACAGCACCTGCGAGAAGTCCTCCTTGGTGTAGTCGACGACGATGTCGGCGCCGAGGCTCTTGACCAGCTTCTCGGAATCAGTGTTCGCGGTCGTCGCCACCGTGGCGCCGAGGTGCTTGGCGAGCTGGATGGCCGTCGATCCGAGGCCGCCGGCACCGGCATGGATGAGCACCTTCTGGCCCGGCTTCACATGGGCGCGGTCGACGAGGATCTGCCAGGCGGCCAGGGCCACCAGCGGCACCGCGGCCGCCTCGTGGAGGGTGAGTGACTCCGGCTTGGGCGAGACGTCGTCCTGGTCGATCGCAATGAACTCGGCGAAGCTTCCGATCCGCAGGTCGCGGGGACGTGCATAGACCTCGTCGCCGACGGCCACGTCGCGCACGGCCGACCCGACCTGCGTCACGATGCCGGCGACGTCGTGGCCGAGCACGAACGGAAGCTTGTACCTCAGGAGTCGTTTGAACTCCCCGTTGCGGACCATTTTGTCCAGCGGGTTGATGCTGGTGGCGCTCACTCGGACCAGGACGTCACCGTCGCCGACGGTGGGTTCGGGAACGTCTGCGGCGCGTAGGCCGTCCTTGCCGTACTTCTCGACGACGAATGCCTTCATGTCAGCCATCCCTTTGCGTGATCTTCTCGGTTGCCTTCTCGGCGGACGATGCGCATGTCCGGGCAGCTTCCACATCAGCTGCCGAGGTGCCGTCGAAGCCACTGACCCATCTGTTCGATCCCCCGGTCCACCTCGGGCACGCGCCCCGCGCCCAGGATGAACGAGTGCTGGCCCTCGGGCAGCGGGCGGACCTCGGAGAGGATCTTGAAGTCGGCGAGTCGACGGCCGAAGTCGGCGCCCTCGCCGGCAAGCGCCTCGTACTCGCCGTAGTGGAGGGCCGTGGGCGGCAGGCCGGTCAGGTCGGCGTTCACGATGCTGATGCCGGGGTCGGTGAAGTCCACGCCGGGGTCCTGCAGCCAAGCCGCTCGGAACTGCTCGAGGATGTCCCGGCTGAGCATCTTGTCGAGTTCCTCGTTCTCGTCCACCTTCGAGTTACTGATGGTGAGGTCGGTCCACGGCGAGATACTTATGATCGCCCCGGGTGCTGCCTCGCCCTTGGCCAGCAGGCGCAGCGGCAGCGCGATGGCGAGGGTGCCTCCGATGGAGTGGCCGGTGCTGCCGATGTTCCGCGGCTCGTAGCCCTGTGCCAGCAGCCACCGGTAGGCGGTCTCGGCGTCGTCGATCTGCGCCGGGTGGGGGTGCTCGGGCGCCAGACGGAAGCCCACGACGAGTGAGCGAGCTCCGGCCGCCTTGGCGATGTGGCCGGCGGCCTTGCGGTCCGATGTGATCGAGGCGGCGACCGATCCGCCGAAATGGAAGTGGAGCAGCGCCTTGTCGGGGTCGGCGCCCTCAGGGATGGCCCACAGGGCGGGGACGCCGTCCGCGTCCACGTCGGCGTAGGTGACGCCTTCCGGCTCGGTCGATGCCGAAGCATGTGTGTCGACGATGTCGCGGACGACGGCCAGGTCGAGGCCCGGTGTCGACGCCTTCGCGCGCACGCCTTCGAGGAACTGCGCGAACTGCTGTGCTTCCGTGCTGATTCCCATGGTGATGCTCCTTGTCAGGTCAGAGCTGAACGCGCCTCTCGCGCGCACTGCAGGTCGATGGGCAGGGTGCGACGTCAGCCGGGCATCCGGTTGAATCTGCGGATCTGCTTGTCGAAGATCCCGGCAGGGACGAGGCGTCGCGCGGTGGTGATGCGTGAGGCGAGCGGCCCGGCGGTGTAGCGCAGCTTCGGCTTCGGGGCGGTGGCTGCCGTGACGATCTCCTTGGCTACGACGGCGGGGTCGTCGCCGGTCTTCATTGCCGCGGCGACCACTTCGTCGAAGACGCGCCGCCGCTCCGCATACAGCGACAGGGGGGTGTCGGGCTGCGCGGCATTGGCGTCGAAGGCGGTCCGGGTATAGCCGGGCTCGACGAGCAGGACGCGGACGCCGTGCTCGCGGACCTCGTGGTCCAGGGACTCGGAGTAGCCCTCGATGGCGTGCTTCGCGGCGACGTAGAGGGCCATGTAGGGCTGCGGGATGACGCCGAGGACGGACGAGAGGTTGACGATGCGTCCACGCCCCTGGGCGCGCATGTGCGGCAGGACGGCCTTCGTCATGCGGACGAGACCGAAGAAGTTGAGGTTGAAAAGGCTCTGGGCCTGGGCGACGGAGTTCTCTTCGGCGGCGCCGGCCGAGCCGAGACCGGCGTTGTTGACGAGGACGTCGATCCGTCCGAACCGTTCGATCACTTCCTGGACGGCCGCGGTGACGGATTCGTCGCTGGTCACGTCGAGGTCGAGGAAGGTCACACCGGCGGGCGAGGTGAGTCCCGAGGTGTTTCGTCCGGTCCCGATCACCTCGAACCCGGCTGTGACAAGGGCGCGAGCGGTTGTGTTACCGATCCCTGATGACGCCCCCGTTACGAGTGCTACCGGCCGATGTGTCGCCATCACAGACTCCCTACGTCATTGAATTACGATCGTTTAGCGTACGATCGTAAGGCTATAGCGGGACGGGGCGGATGGCAAGGAGCGGCTTCGGCGATCGCGGGAACCTGCGGCTTGTTGCGGGAGGGAACGGGGGCGACGAAGGCGGCAGGTCACCGATACGGCCCGGTACTGCCTGTCCGGGCACGCGGAGAAGGCGCGTGCTGCACCGATGACGGGCGGCACGAGATGCGAGACGGGTCACCGGCGTGCCGCGCACAGCTTCACGTGCTGACGCCGTCACTCCGTACGCGACGAAGGGTCGACGCCGGCGGACGAGTGGTCCGGCGACTTGCGGGCGGTCCGTGGCGTCGAATAACGCCTGCAACTCGTCCCGGGCCGTGACACGTTTTCCGTGAAGCCGGGAACCGGCGCGAATCGCATCTAAGGCGAACTGGTCAAGGTGGGCCAGTTACAGCCCGGCGACGGGTCCACCTCGACGACATGTCGCGGGTGCGCATCCGCAAGTACTGTGCGGTCGAGGATCGCGAGGTCACGCAGAGCGAGATTGGTAAGACGCCTCACGTCGCTTGAAGTCAAGCTGCAGCGGCGAGCGGTCCAGGAAAGGCTGTCCGTTCGTCGAACAACCTGTGGTGCTGCCGACAGCGAAGGCCATGGAGATCCAAGCCTTCGTGCCGGCTGAAAGCATCGACCCGATCCGGATCGGCGAGGGCTACTACCTCCAGCCCGACGGGCAGGTCGCAGCGAAGCCGTACGTACTGCTCGTCCAGGCCTTGGAGCGGAGCAGCAAGGTGGCCGTGGCGAAGTTCGCCTGGTCCAAGAGCGTCTCGGCCTGCTCCGGGTGCGGGACGGCGTCATCGTGCTGCACGCGGATGAAGTGTGACGACGGGATCCGCAACCCCGCCGAGCTGGTCCCCGAGGCTGTCGAGCTCACTGCCGAAGAGATCGCCGAGGCGGAGCATCTCATCGACCGCCTGTCCCGCGACGACCTCGTCGGCGAGGAGTTCACCGACCGGTACACGGACGCTGTCGCCGAGATCATCAAGGCGAAGCGGGAGTACAGGGAGCCGCCTGTGGCGCCGACGGCCGCGGAGGCGAAGGGGCAGGTGCTCGATCTGATGGCGGCGCTCCAAGAGTCCGTGGCCAAAGCGAAGGCCCCTCGGGGCGAGAGCGGCGACGCCGACCGTGCACGAGCTGCCGAAGAAGAAGGCCGCGGCCAAGAAGACGGTGAAGAAGACGGCCGTCAAGAAGACCGCCGTGAAGAAGACGACCAAGAAGGCGGCAGCGAAGAAGCCGCGCCGCAGCGCCTCGTAGTCGCCGATGAACGCAGAGCCAAGGTGTGGTTCATAGGACTTGACGCGGCGCAGAGGCACCACGAACGCGGCGACACTCCGCACCTCCGGGACGCGCGAGCGTCCGCCTCTGCGGGCCGGGTGGACGCTCGGGTCAGAGTGCCGCTTCGGGCTCCGCCCCGGTGCGACCCACGGGCGGCATATCCGCTCCAAGTTCGGTTACGTCGGTGATGTGGGCCGTGCCTTCGACGAACGGTGTCCCGAGTGACACGACTTCGGCTGATCGCGCCTTTGTCGTCCTCGATCTCCAAGAGCACTGTCGCTTCGAACCGGAACTGAACCGTGAGGGTCTGGTGGATGACTGCGCCGCCCTGCAAGACCGAGTAGTCGAAGTTCTTGTAGGCCCGGCAGGCGAGTTGTGCGCTCACCCACAGGCGGTCGCCGACCCGGTAGGTCTTGTTCTTCCTGACGGTCGTCTCGACCAGGTTGATCTGTCGCAGCGAGGTGCGCCCGACGATCTTGTGAACGCCCGTTGCATCGGTCACTGACCTGCTCTTGCGGCGTCTACATCATGTGACAATCGGAATCGATCGGTGCGTGCGAGTGAGGTGGTCTCGATGGCGGTGACGGTAGCGGCGGGCGATGCCCGGGTCGCGGCGGTCCGTGCCGCGCTTGAGCCCTTCGGGTGGCAGTCGTTCACTACCGAGCTGGTCTGCCGACGTGCGGTTGCCGCCATGGAGGGCGGACAGACGTTTCCTCGGCCCCGTGGTCCTCAGAACGGGCTGAATTCGCAGGCTGAGTGCGCTGGAGCTCTGGTGGAGGTCTTGAGCGGATGCCGGTGGCGGTCGCTTACCGTCGACGGCCTGAGCCGGCTGCTGGTGGGCGCCGCAGAAGCATGGCGTCAGGAGCGGGCCTGGTTCGACATCCGGCTGGGTCTGCTGCTGGACGGCATTGGCTGACCAGCAGCAAGCTGTGCCGGGCCCTTACTGCCGGGCCATGTGCATGCGCATCTCGCTCGGGGCGTCGACGATCAGGTCACCGGACAGGTCGACGGTCACGCTGTGCAGGGTGCCGGTGAACCGGAACGGCGCCCGGTAGTCGGAGGTGACGGCCGAGCCGGGGTTCGCGCCGCAGCACATGCCGCCGGGATTGAAGGCGACCGGGGTCGTAAACGGCATGTCGAGCTCGCCGACCAGGCGGTCGTCGACGTACAGCTGGGCGCGGCCGGGCGAGCCCTTGCCTGCCGCGATGTCCGGACCGCCGGTGGGCTCAAACTCGAAGCGCAGCGTGTGACGGCCTTCTAGGACGTCCTCGTCCGACGCCACGTGGTGCAGCGTGCGGTGGACGTAGTTATGGGCGTAGTGCAGACGTTTGTTTTTGACGTAGAAGGACCAGCCTCCGGCGTTGGTGCCCTGGCAGAGCAATACGCCCTCGGCGCCGCCGGGTGGGATCTCCACCTCGGCGGTGAGACTGTGCGGGCGGTTGAGGACCCGGGGGGCGACGGCCGCCGAGAGGACCTGAGTGCCGGGACGCAAGGTGTAGCTGGTCCGGGCCGCGGTGATCTGCGGCCGCTCGAGCATCAGGCGCTCAAGGGCGCTGCCGTCGATCGGCAGCACGTTGTACTTGCCGGCCTCGACGTACCACAGCGCGATCATCTCTATCAGCTTGCCGCGGTGCTCCTGGGCGAGGTTGCGGGTCTCGGCGACGTCCTCGGCGACGTGGTACAGCTCCCAGTGATGGGCGTCCAGGCCGTCCAGGTCCGTCATGGTGATCGGGGTGCCGAACGGCTTGCCGGCCTCGACGAACGAGGGGCCGGGCCAGGGGCAGACCGCACGCCAGCCGGTATGGTCGATCGCCCGGTGCCCGAACATCTCGTAGTACTGAGTGCGGTGACGGGTCGGCGCGGCGGCGTCGTCGAAGGTCTGGGCGAAGCTGACCCCGTGCAGGGGCGACTGGGTGACACCCCGGATGGTGGCGGGCGGCTCGACGCCCAACACGTCGAGGACGGTGGGCACCATGTCGATGATGTGCGCGAACTGGTCGCGGATCTCGCCGCGGGCCTGGATGCCCGCCGGCCAGTGGACCAGGAATGGGTCGCTGACGCCGCCCCGGTAGGTCTCCCGCTTCCACCGCCGGAACGGTGTGTTGCCGGCGGACGTCCAGCCCCACGGGTAGTGGTTGAACGTCTCAGGGCCGCCGATCTCGTCGATCCGCGCCAGGCTCTCCTCCAGGGACTCGGGCGCGTTGTTGAAGAACTGCAGCTCGTTGGTCGTCCCGGTCGCCCCGCCCTCGGCGCTGGCGCCGTTGTCGGAGACCACCATGATCAGTGTGTTGTCGAGTTCGCCGATCTCCTTCAGGAAGGCCATCAGCCGTCCGATGTGGTGGTCGGTGTGGGAGAGGAACCCGGCGTAGACCTCCATCATCCGTGCCGCGAGGCGGCGGGCGTCCGGCGAGAGGGACTCCCAGACAGGCACGTCCGGGTCGGGCGGGGAGATCTGTGCGTCCTGCGGCATGATGCCGAGCTGCTTCTGCCGGGCGAAGGTGCGCTCGCGGTAGGCCTCCCAGCCGTCGTCGAACTTGCCCCGGTACCGGTCTGCCCACTCCTTGGGCACATGGTGCGGGGCGTGCGTCGCGCCCGTGCAGAAGTGCAGGTAGAACGGCTTGTCCGGGGCGACCTGCTTGGCATCGGTGATGAACGACATCGCCCGATCGGTCAGGTCCTCGGTGAGGTGGTAGCCCTCCTCCGGCGTCGACGGCTGCTCGACCTGGTGGTTGTCGTACACCAGATCCGGATACCACTGACTGGTGTCGCCGCCCAGGAAGCCGTAGAACCGCTCGAATCCCCGCCCCAGCGGCCACCTGTCGTACGGCCCCGCGGCCGACTCTTGCTCCGAGGGCATCAGGTGCCACTTGCCGACCATGTACGTGTTGTAACCGTGCTGGAGCAGCATCTCGGACAACATTCCGTTCTCGAACGGGATCTGCCCGTTGTAGCCGGGATACCCGGTGGCGAGCTCGGTGATCGACGCCATTCCGTTGGCGTGGTGGTTACGGCCGGTCACGACGCAGGAGCGCGATGGCGAGCACAGGGCGGTCGTGTGCATGTTGCTGTACAGGAGCCCGCCCGCAGCCAGGGTGTCCAGGCTGGGCGTCTGGATCGGGCTGCCGTAGCAGCCCAGCTGCCCGTACCCGGTGTCGTCCAGCACGATCATCAGCACGTTCGGCGCATCCGGCAGCGCCCGCACCGGCTGCGGCCATGCGGGGGTCGACTCATCCGTGGTTCGCCCGACGACTCCGGGGAAAGTTCGTCCCGGCTTGTACTCGCTCCAGGATGTCTGCGACATGCCCGGTCTCCGTTCCACCGGCGCGCACATTACTCGTTCCGGCCGGCCCTTGAGGTTTCAGAGTGATGAGGACACCGTGAATTCGTCAGCCGGGCTTTCCGTCTCTCCGGCTCTTCCACGAAGCGTGTGCGCACTGCGGCACAGCGGGGACCTGCCCGGCTGTTCGAAAGCCTCTTTTCCACGCTAGGCCGCAAGGACCCACGCCGCCACCAGAGAGCCTCTGCCTTGCGGGGGAGCTGTGTCTCTCAGCAGTTCGAGCTGGACTCCGTTATCCCGCAGCGATGGAGAGCATCACGAGATCCCTCCCCAGACGCTTCACGTCGCCCGCCTCGGCCACACGGTCCTGCCCGGCCAGGGAATCCGCCGGGACGAATTCGCTGCGAAACAGCAACGGCGCCCCGTACCAGACCAGGATGTCGCGGATCCACTGCCCGTATCCACGCCGCCACTTCACAGAAAGGCCCGGGACGTCGCCTTGGACGACACGGATTGCGCTCTTGGAGGCTCCGGTCTGACGCCTGACCCACCGTCGTCTCAGCAATACGGCGGTCAGGAAGGCGAGAATCACGATCAGATCGACGCCCAGGACGGCGAGTAGCGCGACCAGCATGGCCGAAGTATCCCTCGGCGACAGCCGCGCTGCTCGCTGGATGGCGTAAGGGCGACCTCGAATGCCCAGAGCTGACGACACCGGGACGATGGAAGCGGCCGTAGCAGTTGTGGCATCAGCTCACATGTCAGGGCTGACTGGTTCGGGGGGAGCCGTCGCGCTGTGTCGCCATAAGTGTTCGGCTGGTATCAGTACTGAGCGGAGAGAGTTACCGTAAGGGCGACGGGCCGTAAAAAGTTCTTTGCGGGTTCAATAGTTGACCTGTCATTAGCTGATCCGGCGTCCGCATCATCTTCCCGTGACGTGCGCAGCGTTCTGGCCAATGTTGCAATGGGAGGATGAAGTTGGGGCGACCACGCTTGCCAAGGTCCGGTGTGGACAGCTTGGTCATGGCTGCGTCCCAGCCCTGTGAGGAGCGGTCATGAGCGACGATTTCGAAACCATGGGACCGGTCGACTTTCTGGTCATCGAGTTTCCGGGCAACCGCATGACGGGTGAGGGATTCCCCTTGCTTCTCGACCTGGTGGACAGAGGAATTATTCGAATTCTGGACCTTCTGTTCGTCCGGAAGGACACCGACGGAAGCGTCGAAGGTCTGGAACTGAAGGATCTGGATGCTGACGGTGAACTCGACCTGACCGTGTTCGAGGGAGCCTCATCAGGACTCCTGGGCCAGGATGACATCGAAGAGGCGGGGATGGCCCTTGAGCCGGGCAACTCGGCCAGCATCCTGGTGTACGAGAACCTCTGGGCCGCTCCCCTCGCACAGGCACTGCGACGCGGAGGAGCGCAACTCGTCGCAAGCGGGCGCATCCCGGTGCAAGCTCTTCTGGCCTCGCTCGATGCTGCGGAGGCCGCAGTGGGCGATGCAGCCGCAACCTGACCCCGCGGACGCTTCGGGCAAACCTTATCAACTCGACATCAGCCAAGGAGCATTGACATGCCAGGACTTCTCCGAGGGGTAGCGCGCACGGCGGTGGTGGCCGGCACGGCTACCGCGGTCTCCAACAGAGTTTCGCGGCGCCAGGCCGGCCGTTGGGCCCAACAGGAACCAGCGGCAGCCGAGCAGAGTGCGCCGCCCCCGGCCGCAGCACCGGCACCGGCCGTACCGGACATGGAGAGCAAGATCGCTCAACTCAGGGATCTCGGACAGCTGAAGGAGCAAGGTGTCCTGACCGAGGAAGAGTTCGCGGCTCAAAAGAGCAGGATTCTCGCTTCGTGACCAGCTGCTGAGGTCGGGATGTCATCGACTTTCGGAGAAGGTGGCCAGCTGCAGCCCCTCGGCCTGAGCGCGGCCCACCAACTCCTCGATCAGTTGGTCATCCACCGCTTTCACCGACTGCGGGACAGCCACCTTCGAACTCTCGTCCTCAGGCGCGTTGTTACTGGTCATCAGTGCATCCTCCATGATCAG
The DNA here is from genome assembly GCF_026343635.1 of Streptomyces sp. NBC_00038. NCBI lineage: Bacteria > Bacillati > Actinomycetota > Actinomycetes > Kitasatosporales > Streptomycetaceae > Streptomyces > Streptomyces sp. NBC_00038. The sequence continues at coordinate 105,261 of NZ_JAPELQ010000002.1, read as the reverse complement.
GAGTTACACCGTTCTTCTTACAGTCCCTGTGAGCGTCGCCACATGCGTACGGCTCTGCCCACGCTGGCCGGATTCTTGCCGGATGGGAGAACGGTAGGACGAGTCAGCGATCAGCGCGCGGGGCATGAGGCAGTGTCAGCCAGGAGCCGGGTGTCAGCAGGTCAAAGCAGGGGGCAGTGAAGGGAAATCAAGGGCAGTCGGCGAGTAACTTCTACTTTCCTCCAGGTAGGTAGAAGTACATCAACCTGGGATCTTCTGGTTTGGCTGGTTCTCTACCAGGGCCGTTTTCGTCTCGGGGCGGTGCTGGGGCGAAAGGGCACGCGCATCGGCCTGGTACCTCGTTCGGAGGGAACCGGCGCCGTCACCTGCTCGGGGACTGTGCCGTCCCGCGCGCGGGGGATCAAAGGGGTGCTACGACGATCAGGGGGATAGGGCGTGAGTGCCTGTTTGGCGCACCTCCTCGCGGTGAGCGGCCCATGTCCGGGCGGCTGTGGTGAGAGCGGCCCTGTGAGGCATCGGGCGCTTCCGCTCCCAGTCTTCCCACGCGGCGTAGACCGTGCGCGCAAAGGTAGTGACGGTGGCAGGGTCGGCCGTGCGGTACGCGGGAACTTGCCGGGCGATCGTCTCGGCCTGCTCTGGTGTATGGCCGGCGGAGATGAGGCGGGGGACGGTCAACGCTGTGTCTGCCCACGAGGGGGCGGGGCACGCTAGGGCCCAGTCCAGTAGCCGCAGTTCGCTGGAGAGGGTCACCAGCATGTTGTGCGGTGACATGTCCGTGTGCGCGAGTGCTCGGCCTTGCAATCCGGGCGGTACGTCTTCGGGTAGGAAGTCGGCCCACCGCGAGTGCAGCGGCTTCTTGCGCAAACCTTCGGGCCATGGTGCCTCGGACATGATGGTGAGGGTGCGCAGAAGGGGGCCAATATCCTCGGATCCTGGAGCCAGGCTTGGGTGACGACCATCAACGTATTCGTACCCGTAAAGCAGCCACCCGCCCCCGTCGACTTCCCACAGCCCACGAGGTGCGAGCGGTGCGCCCTGCGTGACCTGAAACTCGTGGCGGTACACCCACGCCTGCGGATCGTCGTGAGCGGTGCCCTTGACGAACGCTCGGCCTGCCCGTGTGTGGATAGTGCAGGCGAGCCGGGACATGACGCCGTGCGGCGCGGTTTCGGCCTGCTCGACCGGCCCCGTGTGGCGTTCGACGGCGGCCCGGGCCGGTGCTGGTAGGTCGTGCCATTCGATGCGGTCCACCCGCGGTCTCCTGCGTTGGGCGAGCAGTACGGGGCTGGTCCCCGGCCTTGCCACAGCGTGGCACAGACCGAGGACCAGCAGGGGAACCGTTACGGATGGTTCGGGCTGTCCGAGCAGTTGGCGTGGCACTGCGAGCAGTCGGCGAGGTCCAGCTCGGACCAGAACTCCATGTCGATTTCGTACCCGGCGAGGGTGATCGAGTCGACGGTTAGCGCGCGCAGTGCCTTGCCGCCGCCGTGCTCCTCCTTGTCGAGGAATCCGGGCTGGTGGTGCAGGAAGCGGCCGAATCGCTGCTCGCAGAACTCGGCGTACGCCTTGGTGTGGAGCAAGAAGGCGTGCCAGAAGTCATCGACGAGCGGTGAGGGGCTGAGCGGACGGCCGGCAAAGTTGCACGCCGCGAGGAAGGCGAGCATCTGTCCGACGCCTCGGTCTGCCTGCTCCCGGGTCAGCTGCGGGAACTTGTCGATCATGTTGGATACCAGGGTTTCCCGCATCTCCGCGTTGAGCAGGGTGCGCGCGTCGGCCGCGGGGCGTTCCTGCATCGTGGTCACGTGCTTGCCTCCATGATGTGTGGATGGTTGCTTGCACTTGCTGACCGCCCCACCTGCTTTCGACGTTCCAGTTCCTCACCAGGTGGGGCGGAACCTTCGACCCCTTCCGTTCGAACCTCAGCGGGTCGGCCCGGGGTCCCATCCACCTCGGGGAGGCCCGTCTCTGTGGTGAGGTTCAGAAGCGGCGACGGGCGTACGTGGTGCCCCACACGACCGCGCCGCGGGCGAAGCTGTCGCGTAGGTGTGCGTCGGTCTCGGCTTGGCCGGCCGCGAGCGCGAGGGGCGCCAAGATCAGGCAGATTCGGCACGCGGCACTGCTCCCCACAAGTGACAACCAGTCTTGCGATGGCGAGGGGATCGTCATCACGTATTGGTCGTGGCCGTAGTCCAAGGCGACGTGCCCGCGGCTGGTCATGATCCGTCCGCCGATCACGGGGGGTTCTTGGTTGCCAGGGCCGAGGTGCAGCGCTGAGGCGAGGCGTCGCATTCCGTCCTCGACGCTCTCGGTCGTCTCGTTGGCCCGGCGGGGGCCGGGGTGAGTGATGAGCAGTTGGGCGACGGCGAACTCGGGCGTGTGGTGGACGCCGGTAGCGGCGGCGAGGCTCGCGACGAATTCGGGTCCGGGCGGGATGTCGAGGCTCGGGGCGGCCATGATGCCCTCACCTCCGCCCGTACGATCTTGCCGCCGCGGGCTGAAGCCCGACCCCCGCCAAGGAGGGGGAACACTCGACGGGGGCCGGGAACTGCGGGGCCCGTCGTATCGGTACGGGAGCGGCGATCAGGGCGTATCGCGCGTCGCTGTCTGTGATCGTGAGTTGGTAAGCAATCCGCGCGGCGAGCTTGTGTATGACGCCGGCGTACTTGGTGGGGTCGCGGACCCACGTACGCAGGATGTCGGCGGTGTGTGTGTCGTCCGTGAGAATAAGAGAGGAGGCGTACAGCCAGGGGGCGAACGGGTCCGGGTCGAGGTGCCGGGCGAGGCGTTCGGCGTGCCCTTGCATCCATCGTGCGGCGAAACGTGGTGAGCGGGCGTTGTAGGCGGCGAGGATAACCGTGCGCTTGCCGTCAAGGGGGGTTGCGATGGCTTCACACCGATAGCCGATTCCGCGTGGCGCGGTGGCGTACGGCGCGGCGCGTAACGGACGGGGTGTGCGGCCGGCGGCGTGGCGTCCGCTCACAGCTTGCCCCGCGCACCGTGTCACGCAGTTCGAGGATGCGCCCAACCTGGTAGGCGTACAGCTCCATTTGGGACGGATCGAGCACGAGCAGTGCCTCGGCGGTGCCCCCGTCGTCGTAGTGGATGGCAACGGGTAAGCCGCCATGCCCGGCGCGGGCGTCGTACATCACGTCGCGTTTCAGTGGCGTGATGTGTGTGACCTGGGGCTGTACCGGTCGGAGGGTGGTTCCGTCGTTGGGAGTCGACCACTTGTCGCCGCCTCCGGCCGGGCAAAGGTGGTACGTGTTCCTGTCTTCGCCCGGCAACGCGATGACGACGCCGATTTCACCGTCTCTCGACGTGTCTCGAGCGAGGTCGCCGAGGCGTGGGTAGAAGGGCGCGGCGGTGCCCAACTCGCCGCCTTGCGAGGGCAGATGGGGGGTTCCTGGTCGACTCATGCCCCCGAAGCTAAGAGAGCCTCAGGGGGCCAATATGAATCAGAGGAATATCGCCGTCATCCGTCAAGGTGGAAGCGGTTCGACATGCGGCGCAGCTTCTCGCGCGTGGCTGTGCGCTCGGCGTAGACGATGCTGCGCAGCGTCGAGCGGGCGATCGGATGATTTCGGATCAGCTGTGGGGCGACGCGTTCCGCTTCCTCAAGCTCGGACAGTGCCTTGTCCCGGTTGCCGTCCCAAAGCCAGGCTCGGGCCAGATCCATGTGGTGGTGTCCCTGACGAGACTTGGGCAGAGCCTCGATCACCCCTGGGTCAGTGCGGCGATTCAGGGTCAGTGCCTCCCCCTGCTCTCCCAGCTCAAGGGCGACGCTGATCGCATGGATGTGTACGTTGCCCGGCGAGAAGGTCAAAGAATGCCGGTCGTACGTAGGGGCCCCCGTTTGGTGGGCAACGCGCTTCGCTGCGACCTTTGCATGGCCGATGCGTTCCTTGGCTTCCGCCTTGCTCCCGCCTCGCGCTGCGGACACGGCCGCACGCAGTTGCAGTGACCCCCAGGCGCGAACGGCGAGCGGGTCGCCCCGGTCGTAGTCACGCTGAACGGTGTGAATGGCCTTATCCGACAGGCTGATTGCGTCGGCCCAATCAGCGGTTGCCCACATGTCCCAGACGCGCATCCAGTCGGCTACGGCCGGCATCACGGAATCGCCGGACAGGCCGGCGGACCATGCGGCCCGTTCGCATGCCATGGCGACTAGCTCGGGGTGCCCCAAGGCGTGTGCGGCGGTGTGCGCGAACTTGCAGCACACTGCGTAGATAGCGAAAGCTTCCTCGCGCTCGTGGCCGGTGGATACCTCGGCCAGTGCGCGGGCTTCGCGGAACAAGTCGGGCAGAATCTGCACGATCGCTACGTTCGCCGCGGCATCGCGTAGCCGGTGCAGTCGGGTCGCTTCTTGCCACAGTTGGTTGGACGAACGGGGTGTGCCCTCGAAGACTGGCGCGAGGTCGTACCGGCGCAGCTCGCGCAGAATGGACGACGCGGCCACCTGCCATTGGTTCTCGGTGGGTGAGCTGTTGTACGGGCGTCCGATTAGATCGTTGGGGTGCACGTGAAGCTCGGCGGCGATGGCGTTGAGCAGGCCAACGCGGTCTATCTCGATCTGTCCGCGTTCCATCTTGGACACCCACCCCTGAGACTTGCCCAGGGCGGTGGCAAGGTCTGCCTGCGGCATGCCTAGACGCAGGCGCGCGCGGCGAACACGGCGGCCGATCTCCTCTGCTTCTTCCAGCATGCGCGGGGCTCCATCCGTTCGGGCGCTCCCTAGAACGGTACCCATGCCAAGGGGCGAACGTCGCCGGGTGGCGGTAGAAGCAACAGAACGCCCCCCGTGCGACCACGCTCGGCCGTACGGGGGCGTTCCTGCTATTGGGTGGCGAACTGCCAGACGGACAGGGCGAGGCCGAGAACGGCGACCAGGGCGGCGACGGATGGCAGGGGCCACCGTGCGCGTTCGAGGGCGTCGAGGCGCTGGTCGTGGTCGGTGAGCTGTCGGTCGGTCTGGTCGCCACGCTGTACGAGCAGCGCGAGGGAGCCGTCGACTCGGGCGAACCCTTCGGCCATGGTGCCGCGCAGCTTTTCAAGCTCGACGGCTCGGGCGGGGAGGGACCCGAAACGCCGAACCTCTGCAACATCTCTTGCGCCTTCTCTTGCGCCTTCTCTTGCGCCTTCTCTTGCGGCTACTCCTGCGCCTTCTCTTGCGTGAACCTCTTCTAGACGGTCGACGTATCTGCAGGTCAACCCAGGTTTCCGTGCATGGTCGGTGGTCTGACATCCCCTCTGCTGCCACTTTTCCCGCGCGTCTGATGGTGTGTGAGGAATGGGGGCGGGTGGTTGGGCGACGGCCTCGGGAATCGGGCGCGGCCTGGGGTCTGCTGCGCGTCGGCTGCGCCGCCGCGCAGGGCCGGTGGTGCGGTGTCCGGGCCAGGGAGCCCGGGGCGGGTTGGTGGTCCTGAATGGGCCGCTGACGGTCTGGAGCTGTCGGGGTGTTGGACCGTCCATACTCGGCGTGCCGGCTCCGGCTGCAGGTTGCCGGAAAACGCTCCGGGCGTACTCTTCACGCAAATTCATTTAGGAATGGTGAATTGATGGGACATGGTGAACGAACCCCTCGCAGCGGAGGTACGCGAAACTTCGGGTCACCATGAGGTCCTACGATTCGTGCGGTTCCGGCCCAACGATTAACAGGCCGCGAGAGCTCTCCGAGACGAGTTGGCAACCCGCCCAGGTCACCTGCCCAGCAAGTCCGCCCATAGACGAGACATGACGGGCGCCGCGGCCACGTGCCGCAGCGGCCGCTCAGAGGTGGCCGTCCAGGAACTTCCGTACCTCGGCGATGGTCATGGGCCCCGTGCCGTGCGCCACCGCCTCTCCCTCCTTCAACAGGACGTAGGACGGGGCTCCGGTGATCCCGTATCGCTCGGTTGCGGCCGGACAACGCGTGATGTCGGTGCGGACGGCCGTCAGGCGGCCCGTGTAGTCGTCGGCGATGCCACCCATGACGAGGTCCATCACCCGGCAGGGCTCGATTGCCTTGGGCCATGTCCCAGTGAAGTATGCGAGGACCGGAACTCCGCTCATCCCGAGGATGAAATTGAACTCCGCGTCCTCACGGGGTCGGTGAACCCGCTTCGCCATGGATGCTCCTGACCTCACGTTCCGTCATTCCATCCCCATCATCCCTCGCGCGGTGTGCCAGGCCGGCCCGGTCGGTCGTCCGGTTGAACTGTCGGAAGGGAGACACGGGGCCGTCGCAGAACCGCGGTGGTCCCCGACGCGAGCGGCCCGGCCCTCCGCCCTGGTGACCCGGCCTGGCCGCCCCGCCGGTCACCCAGCTGCAGACCGCCGCGCGCCCGTGGGTCAGCTCGTGCCAGGACAGCGCCCTCCACGACGACATGAAAGCCATTTTTTTTCCAGGGCATAGCGTCCCAGATCGCCGACCAGATGCTCGATGAGCGCGTCGACGAGCGGTCCGGTGCGCATCGTCCACCGGATCCAGTCGAGCCGCATCCGCCACCGCGCTTCTCAGAGACAGCGCCCCCGACGGGCTTCCCGAAGCCTTGTCTGGTCTTCACCGGATAACCGGAGGATGCCGCGGCCTTCAGGCCGGGGATGTATCCGGCTTCCCGCGGAGCTGGGCAGGAGTAGCCGGGTCGCCGCCGGGCGATCCGGCGTCCGGAGAGGCGGAGGCGAGGGCGACGTCAAGCAGGTGCAGGATCTCGGAGTTGATGGACCGTCGGTCGGCGGCTGCCTGGGTGGTCAGCCGGGCGTGCAGGTCTTCGGGAATGCGCAACGCGAAGCGAATCATGATGCTATCTTGACATCATGACGACATCGGGGGAAGTCGAGGGCGCCGGGCATGCCCGGTGGACGTTCCGGCTTCGCGTGTCGTCCACCGCCCGCACTGCCCTGATGGATGAGTGGGACCGGTGCCGCTGGGTGTGGAACGAGTGCGTGGCCAAGTCCAAGCAGGTCCATGCCCGGAACAAAGCGTGCCCCGAAGGCGCGGACAAGCGGACGTGTGGTCCGGCGCAGCTCGACAAGATGCTGACCGAAGCCCGCGCCCGCACGGGATGGCTGCGTGAGGGCTCCTCGGTCCCGCAGCAGCAGCTCATCCGGGACTTCGGCAAGTCCAGGACCAAGGCGCAGAAGGACATCCGTGAGCGCGTCCCGCAGCAGCGCCGGGCGGGCATGCCGAAGTTCAAGAAGAAGCGTGAGGCTCTGCCCAGCCTGAACTACACCCAGCGCGGCTTCCGTCTGAAGGACGGTCAGTTGCACTTGGCCGGGGGCATCGTGGTGACGGTGGTGTGGTCGCGGGAACTTCCCGCCGCCCCCTCCTCCGTGCGTGTCTACCAGGACAGCGTCGGGCACTGGTACTGCTCCTTCGTCGTGCCCGCCGAGGTCCAGCCGCTGCCCGGGACGGGTGCGGTGATCGGTGTCGACTGGGGCGTGAAGGAGACCGCGACCACCACATCCGACACCCACGACCTGCCCCACGCCGGGCACGGCAGGAAGGCCAAGGCCAGGCTGAGCCGGTACGACCGGATGATGGCCCGGCGCAAGCCGAAGAAGGGGCAGGCCGCCTCGAAGGGCTACCGGGAGGCGAAGCGGCTGCGGGCCAAGGCGTGCAAGAAGGTCGCCCGGCAACGGCAGGACACCGCCCGCAAGTGGGCCAAGACGGTCGTCCGTGACCACGACGCCCTGGCAGTCGAGGACTTCAAGCCGAAGTTCCTGGCCAAGACCACCATGGCCCGCAAGGCCGCCGACGCCGCCATCGGCGCCACCAAGCAGGCCCTGATCGAGATGGGCCGCAAGCACGGCCGCGCCGTGCATGTGGTACACCCCGCGCACACCACGATGGACTGCGCGCACTGCGGAGCGAGAACCAAGCACGCACTGCCGCTAGGGATGCGCACCTACACCTGCACCGCCTGCGGAACCGAAAGCCCACGGGACAAGAACTCCGCACGCGTGATGCTGATCCGGGCTGGTCTCAACCCGGCTGGCGCCGATGGCGGAAGACCTCCTGGAGCGCTGCTCCAGGAGGCGGCCTGAGCCAGGAATCCCCCTCATCCACGAGGGGGAGGATTCAAATCAACCCCCGGTCTCAGCTGGCTCATACCGCTCTTCCCCAGGCCGCATGAGCCAGTTGATGGCACCGAGAACGAGGCACGATTCCTGGACCGCTCGTGGACGCGGTCGTGGACGGTCGAAGTACGCGTCAGCCGGCCCGAAGACCGACCGCCAGCGTCAGTTCAAGGACCCGTTGTGGCGATGCGAGATCCGGAAACAGCTCCCGCAGTTGTGACATCCGGTACCGGACTGTCTGGGGATGGACGAACAACGCCGCCGCCACCTCGTCCCGCCTGCCCTGGTGCAGCAGCCACTCCCGCAACGTCTCCTCCAGTCGCCGTGCGGTCGTGACAGGCAAGGTCCGCAACGGTGCGAGGGCTCGGGCACGCAGGTCTGCGAACGCGTCCACGTCGGCGCTCAGCACCAGCTCGGGCAGGTGGTCCTCGGTGTCGCGAATATCAGAGGAGAGGGAGCGCGCGCGTACGGCGCGTGCGTACGAGGCGGACGCACGCGTCCATGGCCGGGCCGGGCCGACCACGGCGGTGCGGTCGGTCAACTGCCGCAAGAGATGTGATCGGTCGGCATCGGGAACGAGCAGCACACCCGTGGCGTCCGGCAGATCGTCGAGGACGAGGGTGCTCGGGTCGAGCGCACGGTAGGCAGGCCGGGCCTGGGCGGCGGGCAGCAGGACCGCGGTCAGCGAAACCGGAGGCTGCCACCCGGCCCGTTGAGCAGAGGCCAGCAGCACGTCCGGGCTCGCGCCGACGAGGAGGTCGCGGGCCAGGTGTTCCAGGTGGCGCTCGTGGTCCCTGCCCCGGGCGGCCAGTTCGTCGGCGTGGCCCGCGGCGCTCGCGGCGGAGAGCTCGTCGATGTAGGCGAAGGTCAGCTCGGCGAACTTGGCGACCTCGGCGGCGGGCAGACCTGCGGGTACGGCACCCGCTGCCAGGCATCGCCAGGCCACGCGGGCGCCGACGCGGTAGGCGCTGAGCAGGGCGTCCATCGAACGGCCGTCGCGGACCTCGCCGCGGCCCAGCTCGTAGGCTGCGTCACCGGCGTCGCCGCCTGTGGCGTTCCCGCTCGCGAGGTCCAGGTAGTGCCCCAGGGCGGTGCGGACGGATCGGCGGATGGTGGCGCCCATGCGGCCCGAAAGGGCGTTGGCGTAGGGAGGGACCTCGTCGATGATCGCCTCGACGACCTCGTCGGCGGTGGTCTTCAGCGCGGCCCGAAGTGCGGTGACCGTCGTCTCATCCAGGGCCAGTTCGCTGGCCCTCCGGACTGCATGGCTCATATTTTGTTCCCTGCGAACAATTCAGCCGACCAGATTTACGTCCTGCGGTCAGGACTTTACGCCTTGTGGCGCAGCAAGCTGAAGTCATGACGAGTACAGCCCTCCGCAGCAGGGCGTGGAAACTGCTGGAGATGGTCACGACGCCGCTGCTGCCGTCGGACTACCTCGACCTGGTCAGCCCGCTGCGTGCGGGCGCTGACCTGCGTGGGCGCATCGAGGCCGTGCACCCCGAGACGGGTGACGCCGCGACCATCGTGATCAGGCCGGGACGGGGCTGGCGCGGCCACACGGCCGGTCAGTACGTGCGGATCGGGGTCGACGTCGACGGGGTGCGCCTGTGGCGTGCCTACTCCCTCACCTCGCCGACAGACCGCCAGGACGGCCGCGTCACGATCACCGTGAAGGCGATCGAGGACGGCAAGGTCAGCAACCACCTGGTCCGCAGGGCGAAACCGGGCACGCTGATCCAGCTCGACCAGCCGACCGGTGACTTCGTGCTGCCGCAGGCCAAGCCCGCCAAGGTGCTCTACCTGACAGCCGGCAGCGGCGTCACGCCTGTGATGGGCATGCTGCGCGACACCGAGTTCGACGACGTCGTCATGGTCCACTGCGCGCCACAGCCGCAGGACGTGATCTTCCGCAACGAACTGCACGACCTGGTCGCGGACAAGAAGCTGCGGCTCACCGAGGTGCACACCGACACAGATGGCCAGCTCGACATCGCCCGTCTCGACGAACTCGTGCCCGACTGGGCCGAGCGCGAGACCTGGGCCTGCGGGCCCGCGGGCCTGCTCGACGCCGCCGAAGAGCACTGGACCGAGCACGGCGTACAAGAGCGCCTGCACACCGAACGCTTCCGCCCCAGCATCGTCGTCGCCGGCGACGGCGGCGAGGTCACGTTCAGCACCACCGGCAAGACCGTCGACGCGGACGGCGCCACGCCGTTGCTGGACGTCGGCGAGGAGGCCGGCGTGCTCATGCCCTCCGGGTGCCGCATGGGCATCTGCTTCGGCTGCGTCACGCCGCTCAAGGCGGGCGCCGTCCGCGACCTGCGCACCGGCGAGATCACCGAGGCCGAGCCGGGCGTCCTCATCCAGACCTGCGTGTCCGCCGCGGCGGGCCCCTGCGACATCGAACGGTAGGAGCACCTTGACCGCCACCGACCCCACCGCCCACCTGACCGCGGAGCAGATCGAGGAGCTCGGCCGCGAGCTGGACGCGATCCGCGACGAGGTGATCGCCGACCGCGGCGAGAAAGATGCCGCCTACATCCGCAAGGTCATCTCGGCGCAGCGCAAGCTCGAGCTGGTCAGCCGGGGCGTACTGCTGTTCTCGATCTTCCCGCCCGCGTGGCTGATCGGCACCGCCGGGCTGTCCGTGGCGAAGATCATGGACAACATGGAGATCGGCCACAACATCCTGCACGGCCAGTGGGACTGGATGCGGGACCCGAAGATCCACTCCACCACCTGGGAGTGGGACCACGTCTCGCCGTCCGAACAGTGGAAGCACTCGCACAACGAGCTGCACCACACGTACACCAACGTGATCGGCAAGGACAACGACCTCGGCTACGGCATCATGCGCGTCGACGAGGACCAGAGGTGGCACCCGTTCCACCTCGGCCAGCCGCTGTGGAACTTCCTCAACGCCTGCTTCTTCGAGTACGGCATCGCAGCGTACGACCTGGAGCTCGGCAAGAACCTGAACAAGCGCCGCCGCAAGAACCCGGAGTTCCGCGCGCGGGCCAAGGCCGTCGGCCGCAAGATCCGCAAGCAGGTGCTCAAGGACTACGTGATCCACCCGCTACTGTCAGGCCCGTCGTTCCTCCCCACACTCGCCGCCACTTTCACCGCGAACCTGGTCCGCAACATCTGGACCCACTCGGTGATCATGTGCGGGCACTTCCCCGAGGGCGTACAGGTCTTCGAACGCCGGTCGATCAAGAACGAGACGCGCGGCCAGTGGTACCTGCGCCAGATGATGGGCTCGGCGAACATCAGCGGCAGCAAGGCCATGCACTTCATGACCGGCAACCTGTCGCACCAGATCGAGCACCACCTGTTCCCGGACCTGCCGAGCAACCGGTACGCCGAGGTCGCGGTGAAGGTGCGCGCGCTGTTCGAGAAGTACGAGCTGGAGTACGTCACCGGCCCGCTGCCCAAGCAGGTGTTCTCCGCGTGGCACAAGGTCTTCCGGCTCTCCCTGCCGAACAAGAAGCCCAAGGTCAAAACGCCGGACCGCGAGCAGGAGCTCGTCGCCGCCTGATTCCCGGTATTGGTTCAGATTTCTCGGCCGAACCCGGCCCCATCGCCGGGTTCGGTGAGATCCGTTGCGGACGGTGGGCGACCGCGACGTCAGACCGTACGACACGGAATCCACCCCGTCTCCTCGCCGATCAGCTACTTTGCGCGCAGAGCCGTCTTCGACCAGATCGGGCTACTGCCCCGCCAGGTGTGGGCCGACCGCATTCTCTACGAGGCACAGCAGACGGCCGACACCACCCGCCGCCAGCTGCTCATGGTGGAAGACGTCGACCACGTCCTCGACCTGGTCACTGCCGGAGCCGATGCTCGCCACCCCTACGTCCGCCCCCACGCTCCGCCCCGGGCATGTCCTGGCATTCGACCTGCTCCGGGCCGGGCGCCGACTTGACCGTGAAGCCCCACCAAGGCTCGCCGCGCGCCCCGGACGCGCCCGAGCTGGACGAGGACGACGAAGGCGTGGACTGAACGCCCACATCGGGTGACACGGGCATATCGGGTGGTCGGAGTGCTCGGAAATCGCAAGCGCCGGTAGGGGAGCTGATGTCAGGCTGCCTGATATGTCTGACTAAGCCTTGATTGGTGTGGCCGATCTTGCGGCTTGCTCGATCTTCGCGCAGTAGGTTGCACGGGCTTCCTCGTCGATCTGCTGCTCGTGTTCGGGGCGCATCCCGGTCCGGCCGTCGAGGCCCTCGCGCAGGATGTCGGCGTGCCCGGCATGCCGGTTGGACTCGCCGAGGACATGGACCATGACGGCGAACAGGTTCGTGTTGGGATAGGGCTCGGGCCACCACGGCACGTGGCCGGGGGCGTCGAGGGGAAGCTCGTTGATCGTCGCATCCGAGTGTTCCCACGTGCGCCGGTAGAACCCGATGATCTGATCGCGGGTCTCGTCCTCGGACGCCCACAGATCGCTGCCGTTGGAGTCCTGCCACCGGGGCAGCGGTTCCGGGGAAGGGCGGTCGAAGACCTCGCCGAAGTACCTGGCCTCGACGCTGGCCACGTGTTTGACCAGGCCGAGGAGGTTGGTCCCGGTCGCTGTCAAAGGTCGGCGGGCGTCGTATTCGGACAAGCCGTCGAGTTTCCAGAGCAGCGCCTTGCGGTCCCGCCGCAGTCTCCCGTGCAGGTTGTCCTTCGCGAATTCATCGATCATGCGGCATGAGCCTTCCATAGGTGCTGTTCGTGGTCTCAAGATCCCGTAGAAGGTCCGCAACAGCTGGCAGAGCCGAGGCTCAGGACTCCTAACACAATGAGCTGCCGGGATTGATGGTCTGTCAGAGAGACGTGGGGGTGGGGTGGGGTGCGTGACGGCTCGCGGCCGACCCGACCTGCGACGGTTACTGCGCAGGAGAACTACACGCATGCTGTTCGGTGCTGTTCTCTGATCCCGTTGAGTAGTTCGGGACGCGGACCGGGGAGGTGGGCGGGTGCCAGGTGAGAATCCACCCGGCGGTAAGCGCCGCCGCGCCGCCTGCCAGGGCGATTGCGCCGCCTGTTCCGATGCCTGCGGCCACCGAGCCGAAGCAGGCCGGCCCGATGCCCTGCAGCGTCATGCTGCCGGAGCCGAGCAGACCGAAGGCCTGACCCTGGCCATTCTGCGGCAGGGCGTCCAGGAACGGCCGTTGCAGGCCGAGAAGGTAGGCGAATCCGAAGCCGCAGAGCAGCAGCAGACAGGACGAGACGCCCACTCCGGGCTCGGCAGCGAAGCCGAGCAGCGGCAGTCCCGTCAGCGCAACCAACGGGACTACCAGTCGCTCCCGGGTGGTTGGCCGTAGGAGTCGACCCACCAGCAGGTCACCGACAAGCATGCCGACCGGCAGACAGCCCATCAGCACCGCGTACCAGCCGGGCGCGAAGTGGCGTCCTCCCGCGTAGGCGACGATCAGACCTTCCGCTCCCGCTACGAACGCGGGCGGCAGCCACTGGGCCAGCATCAGTCGTCGCACCGTGTGTCCGCGCAGCAGCAGGCCGGCACCGTGCAGGCTTGCCCGGACGGCCCCGCCATCGCCCCGAGCGCTGCCGGGTGTGCCGCCGAACTCTCCCAGCTGCAGCCGGGGTAGCCGGATGCGGATAGCGAGCGCGCAGCCGAGGTAGAGGGCGGCGCTTACCGCGAGCGCCCTGCGCGGGTCGAGTACCGCGACGGCCGCACCTCCCAGCGCCAAACCGAACAATTGCGCGCCGGAGGAAGCAATGTTGTTCAGTGAACGGCCCAGTACATAGGCGTCGCCTTCCAGCCACTGCGCGACCAGCCGACTCGACGCGCCGCCGAACACCGGTGTGGCGAGGGCGACCAGCGCCACGACACCGAGGCTTGCCGCGATCGGCATCCGCACCAGGGCGAGCAGCAGGGCGGCGGCGCACTCCAAGGCGTAGCCGCCGGCGATGAGCGCGCGGGGCGGCAATCGGTCGGCCAGGGAGCCCAGCAGCAGCGAGCCGAACAACTGCGGGAGAAAGCCGATGCCGAAGGCCAGTGCGCTCAACAGCGCGGAGCCGGTGGCCGCGAAGACCAGCACCGAGAACGTGGTGATCCGCAGCGAGCCCGCAGTGATCGCGACGGCGCGGGTCGAGAAGAGCAGCCGGAATCGCGGCTCGGCCAGGACCTCCCGGTAGGTGGCACGGTGGTTGCCCTGCGCGGGTTCGGCGGTTGGGGTCATGACGCCCAGCCTCGCCGTGCGCCCACGCCACTCACCAATGATTCGTCGCTGGACGAATCGGAACAGACGTCCGGCGGTAGCATCGCAGGGTGCTCCGCTTCGAAGTCTCCGTCGAGGACCTGATGCGCAGCCGCTTCGCACTGTCGCCCGCGATGGACCTCTGCCTACTGCTGCGCTCGCTCGCCGGCCAAAACCGGCCGCTGCCGCGAGCCTGGGCCACCCGGCTCCTGCCGACCTTTGAACGGCTTCGCCGCGAGACCGAACTGGACTCCGCCCTCGCGCTGCAGGCCCCGCAAGGCGGACCGAACTTCGTCGCCCCGCCCCCGCGCGGCCTCAACCAGACCTGGGCTGACGACCTGGCCGTGATCCGGGCCACACCGCTGGAAGCGGCCCGCCACGAATTCACCACCACTGGGACCGGCCCATCCGCCCGCGATCCCCGCGTACGCGCGGTGCTGGACTCGACGGACGCTGTCCCCAGGATCGCCGAGGCGATGGACCAGGCGTGGCACGAACTGCTCGCCACGGACTGGCCGCAACTGCGCACGATTTGTGAGCGCGATGTCGTGCACCGGGTAGGTGTGATCGGCGAACACGGATGGGCCACGACCATCGAGAGCCTGCACCCGGGCATCGCCTGGCGCGCCGGCGGTATCGAGATCGGCTTCTTCCGAGGCGGAACAGTCCGCCTCGTCGGCGACGGGCTACTCCTGATCCCTTCGGTCTTCGTCGGGAATATCGCCGCCCACCTCGAAGACCCCTGGCCCAGGACCTTGGTCTATCCCGCCCGCGGCACCGCCGCCCTGTGGGGCGAACAGGAGACCGTCCCCCAACCGGACGCACTGACCGCGCTGGTCGGCCGGGCCCGAGCCCGGCTGCTGGTGGCGCTGGACGCCCCGGCCAGTACCAGCCACCTCGCCCGAAGCCTCGCCATGGCACCCGGCGCGGTAGGAGACCACCTCGCCATCCTGCGAGGCGCAGGGCTGCTCGTCCGCGCCCGGTCCGGACGGTCGGTGCTCTACCGGCGCACCCCGCTCGGCGAGGCACTGGTCGGCGGTTCGGGCTGAGGACGCAGATCAGCAAATTGATCATCTAGAAACGCGGCGTCGTCGCCGGAACGCCGGATCGCCCGGCCAGCTGCGAGATGCGGTAGGTCGTCACACAGCTGACGGAAACCTTCCACCCAACTCGAAGGTCAAGCCCCGACCACCGCCGGATCGCCCGAACCTGCACAGGGACGGACAGCCAGCTAGCGTCCGCGTGCGGGTTCGCCCACCCCTGCATCCAGGATTCCGAGAACCCGCGCGCTTCGACGTGGGGCATCCTCGTCCACCCCGCCCACGGCGACGTCCGCGCCCGCCCGTACGACGAGCGCCGCGCCCTGCTCCTGAACCTGCTCCAGGAGCACGACGTTCAGCCCCCGATCCAGGCCGCCCCGATGACGGACGACCCGACGTTGCCATGACCTGGTACCAACAACTGCAGGAGTTGGGCATCGAGGGCATCGTCTACAAGCCGGCCAACTCGGTATACAGAGCCGGGCGAATATGGGAAAAATGCCGCCACGCAGAAACCGTGGACGCCGAAGTCGTCGGCTACACGGGCCCTGCCGCCCGCCCACATGCCCTGGCCGTACGGTTCCCCGGCGGCCGCCTCGCGCTCACCCAGAAACTCAAGGCACCGCTTGCGGCCCAGATCTCGGCCTACCTCATGGCGAGCGGACCGCCACGGAGCGCGCGTACGGGCCCGGGGGGGCCTACCGCACCACCGGCCCCGGCCCGGTGATCGAAGTTCTGGCCGGGACGAGCCGGCGCGCCCTGGTGACGGCAACCCGGCTGCGCAGCCCGTAAGCGCCTGGACTCGTGCGACTCGGGCTTTGACTGGGCGCCTCGGTTGGCCAGTGAGCGTTCCGAGCTGCCGTTTCCGCAGCATTGTCCACTCGTTGGTTCAGGCGTTGGCCGTGACCGTTGAGTGGGGGGCTGGGATGGGTCGGCGATGGAGTGTGGCCTGGGCCCTGTGCGCGGTCGTGGCTGTGGTTCTCGTCTTGATGTGGTGCAGGTGGGACGAAAGCGCTGCCGCGACGGCCAGCTCGGTGGTGGCAGCTGTGATCGGGCTGTTCGGTGTGCTGGCAGTGTGGGCGTGGCGTCGTGATCCGCAGCGGGGGTATTCGAGCAGCGGGCAGTTGGCGGATGCCACGGCGGTCCTCGCGCGGCTGGTAGGCCGCCAGTGGCAGGAGGAAGCGACGCTCAGGCAGTTGTTCGACCCCGCCCCATTGCCTGTGGTGTGGTCCGACTGCCCGGAGGCCGGAGTTGGTGACCATCGCCAGCTGATCGGTGCCCCCTTCTCCTGCTGTGTGGATCGGACGGAAGAGCTCGCCTGTGCCTTCCGGGCCCTGCCCAGACGCAGGCTTGTCGCCCTGGGACCGGCTGGGTCGGGCAAGACCACGTTCGCTGTGCTCCTCACTCTTGGGTTGTTGCGCACCCGGGAGGAGAACGATCCAGTACCAGTGCTCCTGTCGCTCGCTTCCTTCGATCCTGCCCGCGAGAGTGCTCACGGATGGCTGAGCCGCCGGCTCGCCGCCGACTACCCTGCGCTTGCCGACGCTGAGGCGTATGGCCCGACCGCGATCGACGACCTCCTCGCCGGGCACCATGTCCTTCCCGTCCTCGACGGCCTGGACGAATTGCCCGTTCCGGCCCACACCGCCGTTCTGACGGCCCTCAATGACACCTTGGACGCCCACACTCCGCTGGTGCTGACCTGCCGCACCTCCGCCTACACCACAGCGGTCACCCACGCTGGCGTCCTAGCTGGCGCCGCCGTCATTGAGCCCACACCTGTACGCCCAGTTGACGCCCTCGCGCTCCTGCGCCTGGCCACATCACCGGGTCCCCGCCACGAGCGATGGGACGAACTCACCAGGCACGTGTCCCGACACCCCGACGGACCGGTAGCCAGAGCACTGGCCAGCCCCTTGATGGTCGGGCTCGCCAGAGCCGTGTACGCCGACGCCGATGGTGACCCCTCCGAACTCGCCGACCGCGGCCGCTTCCCGACCAGTGGCGCCATCGAGCATCATCTGCTGGACGCCCTTGTCCCCGCCCTGTACGCGCGCGCCCACCGCCTGCGACCCGCCGACCGCCGCTGGGACCCAGCATGCGCCCAGCGCTACCTCACACACCTTGCTGACGGCCTGCGTCGCCAGGACACTCACGATCTGACCTGGTGGCAGCTGTACCGCTGGACACCCCTGGCTCATGCCTGGAGCCGTGCCGCACTGTCGGCCTTTGCCGCCTTCACTCTCATCTGGGCGGGCTATCTGTTTTGTAACCTCACGGGCGCCGGCCCCTCAGACTGGCAGCTGGAAGTCGTGCTGTGGTACAGCGGCGCAGTGGCACTGGCCATGGCGGGCATGCTCTGCGTCGCGGCGTGGATGGCGGCCAGACCCCGCACGCGGGCCGGTTCGCTGCAGTCGGTGCTACTGATCGCCGCGTGCGGCTACCTGGCCCACTCCGCTCCGAAGGCCGTGTGGCGCATGGCCCACACCAGCATCTGGGCTGGAGTGGAATACATCTTGGTAGCCAGTACCCTCTACGGACTCTCCTACCTGGCAGTTCTGTACACCGCCGGGAGTCCGGTGCCTCCTGACATGCCCAGCCGCGGCAGACTCGGCACGCTTCACTGGCGCCACCGGTTGCCCCGGGCTCTGGCCACCGTCGTCGGCACGGCCATCCTCACCGGCACCGCACTGAACATTCAGTTTGTCACCGCGGCGCCCTGGCTCCCACTTGGCGTAGCAGCGGACTCCATCCCGCCACTGGACGCCTGGGCGTACGGCCTGACTGCTGGCCTTCTCTTCGGCACGGTACAAGCGCTGCTGCGCTGGATGCGCCACACCGTATCCCCCAACGACCTCACCACCGCGGCCTCCTCGGTACGAGCCGACCGGATCATCTCCCTGCTCACGGGCACCGCGGGAGCAGTGCTGATCACCCTTCCCGACATCCCCCTTTGGATGAGCGCTGCGGGAGTCTTTCCCGAAGATGTGAGCATCGCCATCCTCACTGCCGGGTACCTGTGGAGCAAACTGCCTCTCGTGGGCCCAGCTGGCCTGGTGCTCGCCCTGGCCGCCTGTGCCTGGCCGTACTACACCGCCGCGCGCATCCTGCTCGCGGCCCGAGGCCGACTGCCGTGGAGGCTCCAGCCGTTCCTGGCCGACGCCCACCGCCTCGGCATCCTGCGTCAGGTAGGACCCGTCTACCAGTTCCGCCACGCCCACCTGCAGCATCGCCTCGCCGACCGCGCACACCTGCCCCACCCCCGAACAGCCCCAAGGCCGGCCCGATCGCGTTCCCGAACACGGGGCTGACACAGCGACGCTGTGCCCGATCCAGACAAGGAACTGGCGGTGTTCTCCCCGTGCCTGACGAGCCCATGCCACGTTGTCATCAGTCCCGAGCAATCGCGCGTTCTCGTCGTTGGAGTTCCTGGAGCGCGCCTCAGAATCGCCCACGATTGCGAACGGTCACAACTCGATGGGCGCTCATGAGCCTGACAAGGCCGGCCAGTTGCGCGGCAGCACGCGGAGAGGGAACTCTGACTTGGACGGGAGTGCCGCTGCCTGGGGCATCGGCAGAGGGGACGAGGAATTGAACGCCGACAGGCAACGCATCGGTTGGTCCGGCAAGATCTGGCGCGCTTGGCAGTCCCTGCGTGGTAGGGGCTGCTGGTACGTGGTCTTCTGGCCGGACGGCGATGAGCGGCCGTCGTCCTGCGACGGGCCGGGTTTTCGGGATCAGGTCAGGGCTTTCACCACCTCGGAGATGGTGGGCCGATCACCGGCGCATGGCTGAGCATCGCGTTGACCAATTCGCCTAGCTCACCGGGCACTTTCGCGGGCCGACGTCGGCCGTTTGCCACCGCCTCGCGCTGCACAGGTCGCGGAGCGTCGTCTGGGTACTCGACCGCCCGCCAACCCGTGGCGGAGATGAGCAGCGAGGCCCCGAGCGCGTAGATGTCGGCTGCCTGTGTCGGCTCCGCTTCCCCGGTGTCGAGCACTCTGCGCGCGATCTCCGGTGCTTCGTAGTGGACGAGGCAGCCGCGGAATGGGAAGTCGTGTCCCTCGGGGACATGACCGCCGTGGGCAAGGGCGAGGTCGATGAGGTGTGTTCGTTCCGGCCCGATGATGACGTGGGCAGGTTGCACGTCGCCATGTGCCCAGCCCTTGGCGTGGAGTTCGGCCAGCGCCTCGACGCATTCCAGCGCCACGCTGGTGTCCGGCGCGATGGACGAGTCCTTTTCACGGCAGCGCTCTCACAGCCGGTACAGGTCCGGCCCCTCGTGCCACGGCTGGAAGTTCCACGTGCCGTTCTCCAATTCGCCGTACGCGATCCCCCTCGACGCCGAGGCGAAGCAGAACGGCACCTTCGCGCGCGGGTGCGAGCGCGGTCCACGGTTGGGCAGGCCAGTCGGCCGTAGCCTCGATCGGACGGCCGAGCTTCACGGCGGGCGTAGCGGCCCCGGTGGCTCTCCACCTCCCAGACCGTGGAGCCCCGACGGTTGATGACCATGCGCTGAGTCGTGGGCATGAGTGCGTCGAGCACCACGATCGGCAGTTCAGGGGTTGAGCCGGACAACGTCTCTTCTCCTTCCAGGCGAGCGCGGCCGACCACGAGTCCAGGCCGGCCGCGTCGCCGTTGTCGTGTGCTACGCCTGACCGTACGGTCGGCCGCAGTCCGAGTCGCACTGCGCGAGATTCACGCCGTTCACGGTCCACAGGTCGTCGAAGACCATGAACCCGGCCGCCCTCATGGCGCGTGCCGAGGCGGCGACCATCTCCGGGTCGCGGGCGCCTCCGCCCGGCTTCGGGTTGTGGTGCAGGAAACGGCCTGCATACCGCTCGCACAGCGCGGCGTACTCCTTCGTGTGCAGGATGAGCGCGTGGAGGCCGAGGTCCACGTCATCGGACGGGACCATGGGAACGGTGGCGGTGGCTGCGGTGGCGAGGAACGCGACCGCCTGGTCCGAGCTGATCGTTCGCCGTTGCCGTCATGTGCAATCTCCCGGTGTGAGGTGGTGCGTGGCACGGGCATGCCGCTCTGATCGCCGAATTGGGCTCTTCCAGACGATCAGGGGGCAGGTTTGGAGGCCGGCCCCGAACGGGAACGGGGGAGCCGTGAATTGGCACCCGTCCGGGGCGGCCGGTCTACTGGCGGATACCGAGAGTCGCGCCGATCACCAAGCCGCACGAACCGCTGATGCAGATGATGAAAGGGACTCCCGCGTACCGGCCGATGGCGCGCATCACAACCCACCCAGACTGTTGCCGTTCTTGATGGTCAGACGTGCGCTCAGTTCCTCCCGCGCACTGAGCGCCACCACGTAGTCCGGAATGGCATCCCACTCCAGGCCGCCACGGATCGGCCGCATCTGCACACGGCCCCCGCACTCGCCCATGACGACGCCGATTCGGTCCCTGATGCTGTCCTTGGCCAGTTCACTGATGCCTGGACTGGTCTGCTGATTGCTCGCCATGCACACGAGCATCGCGACCCGGGCACCCCCGTCAAAAGGTCAGGCTGATTACCCAACTTGGGCGACATCGCGGGAAGTAGAGAATCAGCGACGTTGCGTAGCCCTCGCAGTGTGGGAGCTTGCGCGATGCCCGACGCCGACCGGCCGCAGGAACTGCCTGCCAGGCTGCTTACCGATCCTGAGATGATCAAAGCGTGCCGGGTACGGGACTTCGGCAGAGTCTTCCGACTGGTCAAGACCAGGGCGGGCATCTATCCGTCGATGATCGCCAGGCGATGCGAGCTGACACCCAGCAGAGTCGGTGAAGTGATCGCCGGGCGACGTCAGTTGCTGCACATGGACGTCGTCGAACGCATCGCGGACGACTTGCGCATCCCAGGGCACATGCTCGGGCTTGCCCGTCGTCCTTGGGAGACACCCCAGGCTCTCGTGGTCACCGAGCGGCAGGCACCGCAAGCGCCGGAGCCAGAACAGCAGACCCCCGCGTCTCTGCCGGGGCCGGACGTAGACAGCATCCTGGCTCTGGCCACACGAACGAGCCTCAGCACAGCCAAACTTGAAGCGTTCCGATGCTCCATCGAGGACTACTGGCGACGGGACGACCAGCACGGCGGCGAGGCTCTGAGGCCCGCCATCGTCGGTCAGCTCCGGCATGTGGTGGGGCTGTTGAAGGAGAGCCGACCGCCGTCGATCCAGAACGGCCTGTACGGAATTGCGGCCGAGTTGGCGCGCCTCACCGGCTGGACCTACTTCGACGCCCGCCAGTACAACCAGGCCCGCGCGTACGTCACCGAGGCCCTGCAACTGGCCAAGGAGATCGACGACCGGCAGTTCATGGCCAACGTCCTGGCCTGCATGAGCTTGCAAGCCACGTACCAGGACAACCCGGGGGACTCTCTGGCACTAGTGACCGCCGCCCAGCTCTCGGCACCACGCCGCGCGTCATGTCGATGCTGTCCATACGTGGAGCCTTCGCCCATGCCACCCTCGGCAACCGGGACTCCACTCACCGGGCGATCGGAGAAGCGCACCGCCACTTCGAGCAGATCGAGGCGAATGACCCGGACCCGTCTTGGGTCACCTACTTCGACGAGCTGAAGCTCATAGTGGACACCGGCATTGCTCACGGACGACTGGGGAGGCCGCGACCGCAGAGCCCTTGATCGCGGATGCTCTGCGACGGGAGAACAGCACCAACCACCGTGGGCGCGCGTTTCACGCGTTCTGGTTGGCTCGTATGCAACTGGACCAAGGCAAGCTTGCCCAGGCGTGCCACACCGCCACGCAGGCTCTGGAGCCCGCCTCGGCGGTGTCCTCCGAGCGAGTGTCGGGCCATCTCCGGGAGTTCTACGAGCAGTTGGCGCCGCACAGGCGGGAGCCCGTAGCCCTGGCCTTCGAGGTACGGCTACGGGAACTCCTCCCACCGGTCAGCGGCTCGCTGCGTCCATGAGCACGTAGAGGAGGCCGACGAGGGATCCGCTGCTCACGATCTCGCGGCGGTCGATCATCCCGCGTATCTCGCTGAGGGGGATCCACTCGATGCGGTCGGACTCGTTCTTCTCCGTGGGCGGGCCTTCGTAAGTCGCGCCGTCCGCGCGGAAGACGCGGTGCTGGGAGTCGGTGATGCCGTTGGCCGGCTCGGCGTAGATCAGGGGCTTGATGGGACCGGGGCGCCAGCCCGTCTCCTCCAGGACCTCACGGGCCGCAGCCTCCTCCGGGGACTCACCCTCCTCGAATAGGAGCTGTCCGGCCGATCACGGTCGTGAGCGGTCCGGCATGATGCTCGGGTGAGCATCACCGTCGAGTTCTTCGCGGCTCCGGATGACGCGTCAGCGGCTCTGGTTCTTCAGACCGGGCCGCGACGCACATTCGAGTCGCTCTCCTTCGGTAACTTCGATCCCGAAGAGGGTGTGGTCGAGTGGGAGTGCCTTCTCGCCGGCGGCAGTTTCGAGGAACTCGTCAAAGTCGGCGAGCCTCGTATCGTCGCCGACCAGGGCGATGGCGGATGCATCGTGTTCGCGATCTCGCCTCGCCTGTCCGCAGCACTCGCCGAAGCTGAGCGGTCCAAGTTGAAGGATGCCGCTGTCGCTTGGTCCTTGCAGCGCGCGGAGGACGGTGAGGTCATCGACACTGAGATCGCCTTCGTGATCCTGAGTGATCTGGCTGCTCTCGTCAGCAGCGCCCGACGCCAGGGCCAAGGTGCCTACTGCTGGGTCGCGTAGGGGTCATGTTCGGAGCCAGATCGCGGCGGACGCCGCGGTGGCGGTACCGAGGAAGACGTAGCCGCGCTTGTCGTAGCGCGTGGCGACCGCTCGGGACTGTTTCAGATGGTTGATCGCGCGTTCGACGGTGTTGCGTTTCTTGTAGCGGTCCTCGTCGAACCCGGGCGGTCGTCCGCCACGTGACCCTTTGCGCAGACGGGCGGCCTGACTGTCGCTCTTCTCCGGGATCGTGTGGCGGATGCCCCGCCGTCTCAGGTACTCGCGAATAGGGCCGTTGCTGTATGCCTTGTCGGCCGCGAGGCTGTCCGGCTTCACGCGTGGCCTTCCCGCGCCGGATCTCGGGACGCGGATCTTCTCCAGCACGGCGATGAACTGAGTGCAGTCAGCCCGCTGGCCTGGAGTGACGATCAAGGACAGGGGGCGGCAACAGCCGTCTGCGCTCAGGTGGAGCTTGCTGGTGAACCCGCCCCGCGAACGGCCCAGGCCCTCACCTCCAGCACCACCTCCACCGGGCGGGCGACGAGGCTCTGCACGGCGTCTCGCCCTGGTGTTCCCTCTCTTCGGCCCCCTTTGAGCCGAGTGCCGACGGTGGATCGGTGGGGGCGCCCGCCGCATGCTGGTGCGCGCGGACGATGGTGGAGTCGACCGAGATGTCCCAGTCGAACTCCCCAGTCGCGTCGGCCTCATCCTGACCCCGCTGGTAGCAGACGTTCTCAGGTGCCGTCGCCCGACCACGGGCGATGGCGCTCATAAACGGTCTGCCACGGTCCGAACCGTTCGGGCAGATCACGCCACTGCACCCCGGTCCGTACCCGATGCAGAATCCCGTTGATCACCTGCCGATGATCCCGCCACCGGCCACAACGCCCATTGCTGACAGGCAGGAACGGCCGCAGCCGTTCCCACTCGGCATCCGTCAGATCACCCCGCCCCATTTCCACATCAACGACCCCGACAAGCAGCAGTCACATGATCGGCCGGACAAGTCCTAGCCCTTTCCGGCCTGAGCTTGAGCAGGTCGCGTGGAGGGAGGGCACGGCCTGAACGAGTGCGGTGATGCCGGCGATCCGGCACCGCTTCGTGGGCGGAGGAAATCGGTCGCGCCCCGTGAGACGAGCCGTTAACTTCCCCCTGAGCGCAGTCAGGTACGAGACGCGACCGCGAAGGGAACCGGGCATGGAGACAGAGGACGCGCGTACCGACCGCTTGGGCCTATTGCTCGACCAGTTCGACCGTGCCAGGGAGATGGCGCAGGTGCGGCTGGCGGGTCTCAGCGACGAGGAGTACCTGTGGGAGCCGGTGCCCGGTTGCTGGTCGATCCGGCGGCGGGGCGAGGCGGCGACGCCCAGGGCGTTCGGGCCGGGGGAGTGGGTGCTCGACCTGGGCGCCGCGGACATCCCGGCGAACGAGTACGCCGAGGTTGCCCGGCAGGCTGCCGGTGGCATGACCGTTGCCAAGATCGCCGATGACTGGAGCGTGAGTGTCGAGCGGGTCGAGCAGATCCTCGCGCACACCGGTGCCCCGGAGCCCGACGCGGCGCCGGTCACGACCATCGCGTGGCGGCTGGGGCACCTGCACTACTGCTTCGCGGGCGGATGGGAGTGGACCTTCGGTGAACGGCGCCAGGAGCCGAAACTGCTGGTCGACTTCACCCCTTCCGCCGCGTTGGCACTCGAGCGGTTCTGGGCGGTGATCGACCGCTGGCGCGACAGCGTCGCCACCCTCACCGACGAGCAGCTCGATACGGTCGGCTTTTCGCAGTACCCGTACGGTTCCGACCCCGATGACCCCTACGTCGACGTGCTGTCGGGGACCAACCTCGAATTCATCCACCACATGGCCGAGATCGCGTTGCTCCGCGACCTGTGGGGAGCCCGCTTCTCCGTTGCCGGGTAGGCGCCCCCGTTCCGCGAGGGTGTTCAAGTGGCGTTTCCGATCCGGACGCAGGTGAGGCGTGCAACCCGCAGCGTGAGCCTGTCAGTTGAGCTGACATTGCAGTGAACCGCCGGCGGATGGGTTTTCGACCAAGAAACCCTTCGCCGGCGGGCACCTCACCGCGCGCCCGACCCAACCTCCTGGCCAGTCGTCTGCCGATGCCATCGCCGCCGCTACGAATGCAAGCCCGAGCGGTCGCGGACCATTTGACGGACACCCTCGACGCCGACGGGCCCAATGCGTCCGGTCGGTGGGACGGCCCCGCTACGCGGCCGCCTTCACCGCCGCACTCTTCCCGCCCTCCCCCTGCCGGGACCTCCTGACCGACGACAGGGCGAGCAGCAGTGCGGGCAGCACGACGACCGCGGCGATGACGTTGAGCGTCGGGAAGCCGAAGTTGCCGACGATGACGCCGGAGCACGCGCTGCCCAGGGCTCCGCACAGCAGCATCAGGGTGTCCGAGCCCCCCTGGGCGAGCAGCCGGTGCTCGGTGGTCACCGACTCCGACAGGAGTACGGAGCCGGTCACCATCACGCAGGACCAGCCGAGCCCGAGCAGGAGCAGGCCCGTTGCGGAGGACCAGGACACGGTCGCCGGGGACGTGCCAAGGACCAGGAGCGAGACCAGGCTGAGCAGCAGCCCGACCACGAGGGTCGAGGGACGTCCGATTACGTCGGCAAGCCAGCCGAAGACCGGCGAGAACCCCGACATGCCCGCCAGATGCAGGCTGAACGCGAGCCCGACCCAGCCCATCGACATCCCCGAGTGACTGATGTGCAGCATCGTCATCGCCATCAGCGACACCATCACGAGGTGGCTGGTGGACAGGGCCACCAGGCTCAGCCTGGCGTCGGGGGCGGCGAAGGTGCTGAGCGGGGCGATGCGCCGGGGCTTCTGCCGCTCGCCGGGCGGTTCGAGTCCTTCCCTGGAACGCAGCAGCGGATCGGGCCGCAGCCAGATCCCGATCATGCCGACCGCGATCAGGAAACCGACCAGAGCGAACAGGAAGTTGCCCGAGAGATCCGGTATGTCCAGGGTGTCGTCGACGGCCGCCGCCACGCCGGACAGGTTCGGTCCGGCGATCGAACCGATCGTCGAGGCCCAGAGAACGAAGGAGACCGCGCGGCCCCGTTCGCTCTCCGCGGCCAGGTCACCGGCGGCGAACCGGGCCTGCAGACCCGCGACTTGGGCCGATCCGTAGAGAATCATGCCCAGGACGAACAGCCAGAAGTTCGAGGACAGCGCGGCGGCCACACACACCGCCGCCCCCACCGCGCCCACCAGATAACCGGACATCAGCGCGCGCCTCCGGCCGTACTGGTGGGCCACGGCCGCCAGGATCGCCGCGGCTGCGGCGGAGCCCAGCGTCGAGGCAGTCAGCTCCAGCCCGACCAGCTCCGGGGTGCCGGCCAGTTCCACCGCCATCAGTGTGGCGACGCCGAAGCCGGTCGCGACCCCGACCCCCGCCACGATCTGGGTCAGTGCCAGGGTGCGCACGGTGCGCCGCTGGAGCCGGTCGCGGCTCACGTCCCCGGTCCCGTCCTTCGCCTCACTCGTCGAGCTGGTCCTGTCGTCATGCGCACACATGATGGCTCCGGTTTTCGACGTTCAGTCCGGGCACGGCCCCATCGAGGGGCCGTGCCCGGGCGATCAGCGCGGGTACTTGGCGATGCTGGTGTCGGCGGCGATGAGGTCGGACTCCCGCTGGCAGCGGATGCTCCACTCCCGCGGCGTGATGTCCCCGGTCATCAGCTCGGCCGTGACGCGGCCCAGCCCCTTGTAGAGGTCCCGGTAGCGCAGGTGGAAGCCGATGGCGAAGGTGTTCTCGCCGGCCCGTTCGATCACGTCGCGGACCACGCCGAGGCTGCCGCCGGGCGGCAGGCCGTCCGCTGCTCCGGCCACCACACTGAGTTCCTCCGTGCTCTCGGAGAACGTGCGGGCGACCCGCCGCGAGGTGATGATGCGCAGCAGCTCCAGGCCCCCGTTGGGGTTCTTCGCCTTGGTCGGCACCATGAACGGCTCACCGGCGACCGCCATCACCGCGTCGTAGGGGAGGGCGTTGGCCGTGCCGATGCTGGGCACGGGTGCCAGCCGCATCTCGAAGCCCGCGGGGGTGATGCCGCGCATCTCGCTCTCCAGCCAGGAGCCGCAGGGGATGAACGCCGCCTTGCCGCGTACGAACTGCTCCTGGGCCTCCATGTACGTCATCCGGGAGGTACCGGGCAGGATGTAGTCCCGGCGGACCAGCTCGTACATCGCCTCGGCCGCGGCGACGACCGCGTCCGCCCGCCACGCGTGCGGTTCCAGATTGTCGATGTCACGCACGATGTGCGGTCCGGCGAGCTTCGTCGCCATCGACAGCAGGACCCGGAAGAGCGGTGCCAGGAAGTCACCCGCGTACGTCCACGGTGCGATCCCGGCCTCCTTGATCTCGGCGCACAGCTCCAGCATCCCCTCCCACGTCCGGGGGTACTCCCAACCGTGCTCGGTGAAGAGGGACTTGGCGTGGAACAGATCGAACACCTTGTAGGCGTAGTTGATCGCGTAGCAGCGCCCGCCGAAGGTGGTCATCTCCAGCGTGCCGGGCAGCAGCGACTCGGCGACGGTCCGGCTGGGATCGTCCACCGACGGGGATTCGAGCAACGGGGTCAGATCGGTGAGCTGGCCCTCGTTGGAGAGCCGGCCGAGGTCCATCATGGCCAGGCCGGACGAACTCGCGATGTCCGGCGGGTTCCCGGCGGCGAACCGGGGCTCAAGGGCGGCGGGTACGTCGTTGACCCCGGTGTGCAGGATCTCGGAGCCCGGAAAGCGCTCCCGGTAGATCGACTCCGCGAGCCTGATGAAGGCGTCGTCGTATCCGGCCTTGTGCGCCACGACCTCCAGAGGCGCGTTCGCAGGTGCCTCGAACAGATTGCCCATGCCGCCTTCTCCCGTTCTCACAGTGCGCCCGAGATGACGACGCGCTGGATCTGATTGGTGCCTTCGACTATCTGGAGCAACTTCGCTTCCCTCATCCAGCGTTCGACCGGATGGTCCCTGACGTATCCGTAGCCGCCGAGGACCTGGACCGCGTCGGTGGTGACGCGCATGGCCATGTCCGTGGCGAACAGCTTCGCCTTGGCCGCCTCGACGGAATGGGGTTTCCCGTGGTCCCGGAGCCGGGCCGCGGTCACCACCAGGGCCCGTGCCGCGGAGATCTGGGTGGCCATGTCCGCGAGCATGAAGCCCACCCCCTGGAAGGAGATGATGGGCTGGCCGAACTGCTCACGTGACTTGGCGTACTGCGTCGCGTAGTCCAGCGCCGCCTGGGCCAGTCCCACCGCGCAGGCCGCGTTGGACAGGCGCCCGACGTCGAACGCGTTCATCGCGAGGAGGAATCCCTTGCCCTCCCGGCCGATCAGCCGGTCGGCCGGGACCCGGGCCCCCTCGAAGACCATCTGGGCGGTCGGGGACGAGGAGACGCCCATCTTCTTCTCGCGCCGCTGCGGCAGCACACCCGGTGTGCGGGCGTCGACCGACAGGCACGACAGGCCGCGGGCACCAGGGCCGCCGGTGCGGCAGTAGACGGTGTAGAAGTCCGCGACCCCGCCGTGCGTGGTCCAGGACTTCGTGCCGTCCACCACATAGGCGTCGTCCTCACGGACCGCTTTGGTCGTCACCGAAGCGGCGTCCGAGCCTGCCTGTGGTTCCGACAGACAGGTGGCACCGAGCAGTTCACCGCCGAGCATGTCCGGGAGGTGGCGCTTGCGCTGCTCCGGCGACCCGTGGTTCACCATTCCGTAGCAGGACAGCGTGTGGACGTACACCGACTCGGCCACGCACAGCCACCGCTGCGCGAGGACCTCCAGGACCTGCACGTACACCTCGTACGGGACCCCTCCGCCGCCGTACTCGACGGGGTAGGGAAGTCCCAGGAACCCGGAACGCCCCAGCGTCCGCAGGACCTCTCGAGGGAACTCCGAGCGGGCTTCGAACTCGTCCGCACGCGGCGCCAGTTCACGGTCCGCGATGTCGGTCGCCAGCCCGAGCAGGTCCGTCGCGTCCTGCGAGGGCAGGATCCGTTGCACCTTCGCCGTCACAGCGCCACTGCCTCTCCGACGATACGTTCCAGTACGACCGCCACTCCGTCGTCGTCGCAACCGGGCGCCACCTCATCGGCGAGCGCGTGGAGTTCGGGCCGGCCGTTGGCCATCATCACGCCGTGCCCGGCCCACGCCAGCATCGGCAGATCGGCCTCGGCGTCACCGAACGCGACGACCTCCAAGGGGTCGATTCCTCGTGCCTCGCAGAGCCGTCGCAGGGTGGCGACCTTCGTCACTCCGGGGGCGACGAGGTCGACGAACCCCCTGCCGTGGTGGGCGACGTCCGCGAGGCCGTCCAAGGCCAGTGCCACTTCGTCGGGCCGGTGTTCGCCGAGGCTGTCGCCGACCGCCCACATCTTCAGGACGGGTTCGTCGATGAGCAGCGGGTCGGCGTGGAAGGAGGGGCCGATCAGGAGCCTGCCGGGATATCCGGGCTGGTAGCCGAGCGGTCCCGACCGCAGGGCCCAGCCGAGGTGCAGGCCGGGGAAGCTTTCGGCGACCCGCCGGGCGATCTCCACCGAGACCGCAGGAGCGAGCGTGCTGCTCCAGGTCAGGGCTGTGGACGGCAGCGTGTGGACGGCCGCGCCGATGCAGCACACCGCTTCGCCGGTCAGCGCCAGATCGGACACGAACCCCTCGATGGCGGCGGAGTGCCTGGCGGTGACGAAGACGATCTCCACGCCCGCCTCCTGCGCCTGCGCCACCGCGGTCCGCGTCCTCGCCGAGATCGAGCGGTCCGAGCGCAGCAGGGTGCCGTCCAGGTCCACGGCGGCCAACCTGAATCCGGTCATGACCGGCCCGCCCGCACGTCGAACAGCTCGTGCACCCGGGTCGCCGGACTCCCGGTGCCGACCGACAGAACCCGGTCGAGGTCGGCGAGGAAGTCCTTCGCCCAGGCCTCGCCGTAGCGGTCGCTGCGGTAACGGAACTCGAGGGAGACCCCGTTGGGACGGCGGAAGCCCAGCACCCGCAGCCCGCCCCTGGGGACCTCCGGCGTGGGCAGCGTGACCCGCCGTACTGAGAGCCCCGGTGGCTGGGTGAAGGCGTCCATCGCGTAGTCGAGTACGTCGAAGTTGAGGTACGAGGGCATGCCGCCCGGGTCGCCGTAGCGCGCGCCGTACTGCGGGTGCCCGAGTTCCTTCATGATCAGGGAGTGCGGGATCCGCTGGTGCCGCATGGCGTTCCAGAGTGTGCGTCCCACCAGGCCGACCAGGTCCGAGAAGGGTGTGGACCCGTCGAACGTGGTGCGGAAGGTCGCCACGGTCGCCAGGTAGCCGACGAGGTGTTCCGTCTCGGGTCGGGTCCTGTTGCCCAGAGAGCCGAACAGGGCGACTGTGCCTGCTGCCTCGTCGCCCACGGTGTCGAGCTTCCGCCGCCACACCGTGGCCTTCACCGCGGCCCCGACCACGGAGATGAGGCTGGTGCCCAGGGATTCCGCGAACGCGTCGATCGCCTTGGTGCGCTCGGCGTCGATGAAGGTCGACAACTTCACCAGCCTGGGCGGCCCTTCGACGCCGCCCGCCGGATCGACCAGCCCGGACGAGGGGATGGGGTCGATGCCGTCGAACTGCTTGCGCCAGTAGCCCATCAGCCGTTCCAGCACCGGGCCCCGCAGGTAGTTGCGCTCCCATGCGGCGAAGTCGGGGAACTGGACCGGGAGTTCGGGAAGCTCCGGTTCCTGCCCGGCGGCCAGCGATGCGTACAGGGCGAAGAGTTCGCTGATCAGGGTGCGCACCGACAGGGCGTCGATGTTCACGTGGTCCATGGTCATGCACAGCACGTGGGTGGTCTCGTCGACCCTGACCACCATCCGCCGGAACAGCGGCCCGGTGGCGAGTTCGAACGGCCGGCAGGCGTCCTCGGCCAGCAGGGCGAGAGCGCGGTCCATGCGCTGGTCGGGTGCGGTGTCCTCGACCGACACCACGCGCAACGGCTCTCCCAGGTCGGGCAGCACCTCCAGTGTGTGGCCGGCCGGGTCGACCGGGAAGCGCAGGCGGAGTGACTCGTGCCGGTGGCCCAGCGTCTCCAGGCAGCGTTCGAGCAGAGGGACGTCCAGGGGTCCCTCGAAGACCAGCCCGACGGGGATCTTGTTGTTGACCAACTGCACGTGCCGGCCTGTTTCGAGCCGTTCCTCCTGGGTGAAGGAGACGGGAAGCCGCCCATCGCGTGCCGTTGGGGTGATCAGCAGCGGTGATGCTTGCGGGGTGGTCACGGTGTCCTTTCGGCTGAGAGAGCTGAGAGAGCTGAGAGAGCTGAGAGAGCTGAGACAGCTGGGGGAGGTGGGGGAGGTGGGGGAGGTGGGGGAGGTGGGGAAGCTCCGGGGCCGACGGTCAGGACGTGCACCGCGCGCGGCGCGCCGGGCGGATTCGACACGGCGACGGCGACGAGATCCCCTGCGAACGGGGGCAGTACCCGCCACGCGTAGTCGCGCCACCGGCCGGCCAGTTGGAACGGGATGACGGGCACCCGCCCGGGACGGAACCCGATCCCTTCCCCACACGCCTTCAGGCACGACTCCTGCACCGTCCAGATGGAGGTGAACGCGCGTGACCGCAGGGCCTCGGGGAGCACCGCCATCCGCTCACGGTCCTGCGGGCGGCAGCAGCGCCGGATCAGGCCGAGGCTCGGCAGGGCGGGCGTCTGCACGTCCACCCCGACGTCCCGGCCGGCGGCCACCGCGACCGCGACCGCGTTCCCGCTGTGCGAGATGCTGACCCCGATCCTGGCGTCCGCGAGGAGCACCGGCTTTCCCCTGGCGTCGGCCCGTACGGGGGCAGCCGCGTACTCCGGGCCGAACATGCGGCGCAGGGCCCAGCGCAGCAGGCCCCGCCCCTCCCGGTAGTCCTGAGTCCCCGCAGCGGGACGGCCGCGCAGCCCCTCCCGGTCCGCGTCGGTCAGCGGGGCATCCGAGAACGTGCCCCGCCTGGCGAGCGCGACCTGGATGTCAGGCGCCCTCACGCCCGCGGCCAGGCGGAGGTCTCCGGGCACGCGCGGCGTACCCGGCGCACGCTGTGGTCCCAGTAGGACCGCACCGACAGGTCCGCGTAGATGAAGTCCCGCTTCAGCTGGACGTCCTGGAGGCTGGAGGAGGTGTATCGCGCGCCGCTGCTCTCGGCGAGGAGTTGCAGACGGCAGGCCCGCTCCAGCACCGTCGCGAAGATCGCCGCGTGCCGGACGCTCTTGCCGACCACGACTCCTCCGTGGTTGCGCAGGAACACCCCGTTGCCGTCCCCCAGAGCCCCGGCGATCGAGTCCCCGGTCTCGATGTCCAGCACCGTGTTGCTGGTGGTGGTGAACAGACCGGTCCGGCCCGCGAACCAGGCGCCTTCGTGGGAGACCGGCCGCAGTTCGAGGTCGGTGGCGCCGAAGACCAGCGTGTGGGGCGCATGGGAGTGGACGATGGCGTTCACATCAGGCCGTGCCCGGTAGACCGCCTGGTGCAGGGGGAGTTCGGGTGGCGCGAGGGCCGGCGCGGGCCGGGTGTGATCCACGTGGGCCTGGACGATCTGTTCCGGTGTGGCCTCGTCGAAGCCGCACAGGGCGTTCTTGATGAAGAAGGTGTCCGACCCCGGTGTACGGGCGGAGATCTGCCCCTGGTTGAAGTCGTCGTGTCCGTCGAGCGACAGCATGCGCGCGCCCAGGGCGATCTGGGTGAGGAGCCGCTGACGGGTCGTCGGGGCCGGGTCCGTCCCGGTGGTCACAGTCACAGTCATCGGTACTCCGCTGCGTGGTGGTGGAGCAGGTCGTCGTAGACCGCGTCCATGGACTCCATTCCTGCCTTCCTCCGGTGCACCCAGCGCGCCGCTGTCACCGCTCCGGCCGCCGCCGCCTCCAGCGAGCCGACGGAGTGGCACAGCGACAGGGTCTCGGCCTGCCAGGTCCACATCACCTCGTGGTCGCTGACCGGCAGGCCGCTCCGCAGTGAGCTGATGTCGTCGGGTTCGCCGCCGCTCAGCGCCGACCAGGTGCGGCCCAGCTCCACCGCGGTCGCGCTGGGCCGGTGCGCCTTGGCCACCGGATGGCGTTCCCGTACGCTCGCTCGCGGCCTGAGAGCCTCGGGCAGGGCCGCGACCTCGCGGAGCAGCCGGGTCTGGAGGTAGTGGCCGAGCGAGAGGTTCGCCGCCCGGACCACCGATACCGTCCGGGCCAGCGTGTTGAGCTCCGCCCACTGCCGGTCGTCAAGGTTGGACACGCACTCGATCAGCGCGGTCCGGTTGCGCTCGCAGTACTCGCGTACCTCGTCCTGCGCACCGGGGCCGCTGGCGTCGATCACGACGTCGGGTGTCCCCTCGGCCTGCCAGCCGTGCCGCGCTCCGGTGAGGACGACGCACAGGCCCTCGGCTCGGGCGTGCCCGGCGACGGCGGTGCCCAGCCGCCCGGTGCCGATGACGCCGACCGAGGGTCCCGGCTCAGGCCTCAACCGAGTCCATCCCCTTCCGTACGAGGGGGACCAGGGTGTCCAGGCTCTCGAACAGCTCGTTGCCGGCGTCGGGATCGATGTACACCCCGAGGTCGTTCTCGATCGCGTCGATCAGCCGCATGTACGAGAGGGAGGAGTAGTTGAGGCCGCGCAGCGCCCCGTTGGCGTCGGCGATGTCCGCCTCGGTGATGTTGCCGTCCCCCGACTCGATGACGAGCGCGACCAACCGGGCACGCAGAGCGTCGTCGTTCATGTCTGTTCTCCTTGTGTCTCTTGCAGAACCACGGTCAGGAGCTGCACCGGGTCACGGTCACCGGTGGTGCTGGGCGGTGAGCTCGCGCAGCGCCGTCCGGGAGGGCTTGCCGATGGAGTTGACCGGCAGCCGGTCGAGCACGAGGATGCGCGTCGGCACCTTGAAGGCGGCCAGTCGCCCCAGGCAGTGGGCCCGCACGGCGGCGCTGTCCAGCGACGCCTCTCCGGTCACCGCGGCGGCCACCAGCGCGTCACCGTGCTGGTCGGTGTCCTCGAACACCACGACCTCGTGGACGCCTTCGGCACCGCGCAGCGCGTCGGCCACCTCGATGGGGTCGACCTTGCGGCCCCCGACGTTGATCGCCCGGCCGGTGCGGCCGGTGATCTGCAGGATGCCCTGGTCGAGGTAGCCCTCGTCACCCGTCCGGTAGCGGCCCTGCGCGTCCAGCCTGGACTCGAAGACCCCCGGTGCGTTGAGGTAGCGCGAGCCCATGGACTGGCTGACGACATGGATCGGTCCCGGGCTGTCCGGGGTCCCGGCCCACAGGGTGACGCCCGGCAGTGCGGTGCCGAGCCCGTCGAGGCCCTCCCCGTCCTGCGCGAAGGTCAGCGGCCCGGCCTCCGCCACACCGTAGTAGTTGCGGATGACGACCCCGGTACGGGAAGCGAAGGCTTCCTTCGTCTCCGGGCGCAGCGGTGCCCCGGAGGAGATGGCCACCTCGATCCGCCGTGCCACGTCCTCCGCCAGGCCGCGGCGCAGAACCGACTCGTACAGGGCCGGGAAGCCGACCAGCCGGGTCGCTTCGACGGACTCGATGAGCCGGGCTATCCGGCCACCGGTGGGCAGCCCCCGGCTGAGATGCAGCGAGGAACCCGTGAGAAACACCGACAGCAACGAGGTGTTGAAGGCCAGCCCGTTGGACAGCCCGGCGAAGCAGGCGACCCGGTCGTCCGCGCCCAGGCCAGTGCCCTCGGCCCAATTCGCCGCCGCAGCCGAGACGGCGGCGCCGGAGAACTCGATGCAGTTCGGCTTGCCTGTCGTGCCGGAGGTGAACCGGCACACCTCCGTGTCGTCGAGCAGCTTCGGGCGGTCAGCCACCGCGGACAGCCGGCCGACGTGCAGCGTGCCGCACCCGGCGGCGAGCGGCTCCCAGAGGACGGGTAGCGACTCCCCGTCCGGAGGCGCGTCGTGCACGAGGAGATCGAGCCCGCAGTCCTCGGCGATCAAGGAGAGTTCAGGGGCGCCGAAGCTGGAGTCGATGAGGAAGGGGACGTCCCTGGCGAGCAGCACCGCGACGTAACACACCACGTATTCGGCCGAGTTCGAGGCGACCAGCCCTACCCGGGACGGGGCGTCGCCGCGCCGGAGGCGATGGAAGGCGTCGGCGGTTTCGGTGGCCCGGGTGAGCACCTCGCCGTAGGTGAGCTCGGTGTCCGGGTCGGTCACCGCGACCCTGGAGGTATGACGCCGGCCCGCTTCGCTGAAGAGATTGCCCAGCATCGTTCACTCCTCGCTCTGCGCGTAGGCGACGGGCATGCGGTCCCACTTGACCCCGCCGAGCCCCGTGGCACCCAGGGAGAGGATGTAGACGGGGTCGTGGCCCTCGGGCAGCCCGGAGGCAGTCCGCCACAGTGCGGCGTCGAACCCGCCGACCGCGGTGACGCCCAGCCCGGCGGCGGTGGCACCGAGGTAGAGGAGGTGGGCCGTGCCACCCGCCCGGAAGAGCAACTCCCGCATGTACGTGGACCGGTCGGTCACCAGGTCCGCCCGCGGCGCGTGGAACACCACGAACGCTGCGGCGTGCCTGAGGTGTTCCTGCTGCATGCACGCTCGGACGATGAGGTCGCCGTCCGGCACCTGAGCCACCTGGGGAACCGTCCCGCCCGACAGCCGGAACACCCTGGCGGGCGCCCCTTCCACCGAACGGGCCAGCACGGTCACACCGAGCTCGCTGCTCGGCGGGAGATCCGTGCGCAGCGCCGCTCCCGCCGCTGCCAGTGTCTGATCCAGTACGTCGGCAGGCACGGCGTACGACACGTACCGCTTGCTCGATCTGCGCTGGCGGGAGAGCTTGGTCCACCGTTCCGTGGACAGGTCGGGAGCCGCGCCGGCCGACGGGCCCGGGTGCGTCAGAGGCTGCGTTCCCGGGACGGGCGCGGGATCCTCGTCGCCCGAGAGCATGGGCAGCAGCGACTGCCAGCAGACCTGCTCCATCCAGGAGGGTCCCTCGGTGTCGGGACCCGCCGCATGCACACTCCAGCCGTCGGGGAGTGCCACGTCGCCGGTGGCGTCGAGACGCAGCACCGAGTGGATCTCGCGGCAGCGGTCCACCAGACCGAGGAGCGCTTCCAGCGGGCGGCGGTCGAACCGCAGCAGGAGTTCGGTGCCGCGCCCCTGGCTCGTGCCGAGCGCATTCACCGCCATGTGGGCGGCGTCCAACTGGGTGTAGAGGTAGCCACGGTCCGCGTATTTGCGCATGGACAGCCACGGCCGGGTCACCAGCACCAGCAGCGCACCCCCGGGTTCCGGCGGGTCGATGCCGGCCCGCAGGCACTGGTCCCGCACCGATGTCTCCCCTGCCCCGATGCGCCAGCACCGTCTGCGTACCGGGTCGACGCCGAGCACCTCGCCCGCCTCGGTCCCGCGACCCGCGAGGACGACGTAGAACTCGTACGGGTAGATCGCCCCGGCCGAAGGCACGGCCCGCTCCCCACCGCCACCGAGTGCCACCGATCCTTCGACGGCCTGCAGTGCGGCCGCCAGTCCCGCCGACGAGGCCATACGTTTGTCGAGCCGGGTTTCGGGCGACACCAGCGTCATTCTTCCCCATAGGCTCTCTCGCCCGGAATAATCAATTCCAGGGCGCGCTAAAGCCTCCTGATTGCGCATCAAGTCGTGCTCCTACGTCCGTCACGGTTCGATGAACAGCAGGACGACAGAAAAACAATGTAAAGAGTCGCCCGTATCTTTGAGTGATCGCAAGAAATTGACGGCAACGAAAGATCCACAGGACTGAAAGCGCTGTTCACGCGCCGAACTCCCCCGTGGAGCAGGCCGATTGGTATGGACCAGCCAAAAACGTAGCACGGCCCACTCGAGCCCGGCCACCCCGTGCGCATCAGATGAGACATCAGGGCCGAATACACGAGCCGCATTCGACCATCGCTCAAGTCGTAGGACAGGTGCCATCGACTGCGGATGTCTGCGCAGATGTAGGGCGTTCTCCTTAAATATGGGTGCGATATCTCCGAGCGCAATGAGTTCAGGAACATTCCGTTTCGGGCGGTACGCAGAGCAAATAGCGACCCCGTGAAATGCGACGCCCGCGGCCCGGACGGGGGTGCCGCCAGGGACCTCGCGGTTTCCCATTGCCCGGCGCCGGGTGCGGCCCGACTCGTCGGTCGTGAGGTTCCGGATCCGGCTCTGCGGTGTGACGCGCAACGGCCGTCTTCGGCCCGTTCGGCATCGCGCGAGAGCGGATCGCGTGACCCGCGGAAGGGGGTCGGTGGGGGTCGGTGTCGCGGTTCGGACAAGCGCACCTGGGGAGCGATGAGTTCGCGGCGGTTGCTCAACTACGGGGGCGCGGTGGTGCTGTGTGGCGGTGGCCGGCCTGGTCTGACCGTGCTGGACGAGGCGTTGGGCGGCGCGCTCAGTGTCGCGACCGGTCAGTGGGACCCGTGCTGAACCTCGTGGGAGCCATGCCAGCGCAGGAAGCCAAGTGGGCGCCGGTGGGGAACGCGCTGCCGTTGCCCACGGTGGCCAGAATGCGGGCCCCGTTCCTGACGGCGACTCCCGGCATGGACGTCAGGACCCGGGCCACGACCAGGACATGGAAACCGGGATGACGGCCTCCGCGGAACCCGAGGGGACCGCAGCTCCGGCCGAGATTGAGGAGGCGGGGTACGCCGACGACGGACACAGTCACTGAAGCCGGACTCGGGGAGGTCTTCCCGGGAGCGGACGCTTACTGGGTACCGCCGTGCTTACGAGCGGGTTGGGTGGCCACCATGGGCGGAGTGGTCCCCAGGTTGGTGCGGCGAACGCACGGTGGCGTCGGTGCGTCGGGAACGATCCGCTGCGGCGACGCCGCCCGGCCGCCTGGTGAAGGTGACAGAGACGAGCCGGTGCACCGCGGCCCTGATCGGGTGGGTCACGAACCGCCGCCGCCCTGACGTAGCGTCAGCCCACTAGTCTCGAAACAGGCGAGCTGACCAGGAAAAAATGGAGAAGCGCAACTGGAGTACAGCCGGAAGAAGGCTCGGCCAGCTCGTTCCTCACTCGATGCTCCTGGCCATCGTCTTCACTAGTGACCGGAAACCCCGTCATCATGACGACTAAGGGTGTCCCGCAACTGCTGGCCACGGGTGAGATGATCTTGGTGTGGCTGGTGTGATCACGGCGTCAGAGCCGTCGTGGATACGTCCGTTCACCGGGCTGAGCCCGCGCTGCTTCGGCAAGTTGGTGACAGCGGTACAGCGCGAGAGTGCAGCCGAACCACGGACGGGCCGTCCATGGGGCCTGTCGCTTGAGGACCGTATTCTCTTGGTCGCGGCTTACTGGCGCACCAACTTGCCCCTGCGCCAACTGGCCCTGTTGTTCGGGGTTTCGAAGTCGGCGGCCGACCGGATCATCGACCACATCGGCCCTCTGCTGGCCTTGCCGGCGCGACACCGGTTCGCGAGGGGCACTGTGCTGATCGTGGACGGGACGTTGGTGCCCACCCGCGATCACGCGGTGGCCGAGCAGTCGAAGAACTATCGGTACTCCACCAATCACCAGGTCGTCATCGATGCCGACACCCGCCTGATCGTTGTGGTCGGACGGCCGCTGCCGGGCAACCGGAACGACTGCAAGGCTTGGGAGGAATCGGGGGCCAAGACAGCGGTCGGTCGGACGGCCGTGTTAGCTGACGGCGGCTATCCAGGGACCGGATTGATCATGCCGCACCGCCGCACCCAGGGCGAGGAACTGCCCGGCTGGAAGCGGGAGCACAACCGCTCACACAAGCAGGTCCGTGCACGAGTGGAGCACGTCCTTGCCCGGATGAAGACCTGGAAGATCCTCCGCGACTGCCGGCTCAAGGGCGACGGTGTCCACCACGCCATGCGCGGCATCGCCCGCCTGCACAATCTCAACCTTGCTGGATAGGACCATGGCCGAATTCAGGCAGGTCCCTCACCCGTGTCCGCCAGCGGAGCGCGGCATGTGCCGCGGCCACTGCGCGCCCACCTGTTCCACAACAGCGGCCCGGAACGTTTCCAAAAGGACGCATCCGGGATACGTCCCAAACGCTCCGTACTTCCAGCGGTAGTAGCACGACCAGTAGCTCACCACGCGCCGCTCCGTGCGCGCGAAGAAGGCCGGATTCCGAGCGATGAACTCGCCGTACAGTCGGCGCTGGGCCGAGCCGGGGACCGTGAGTCCGGGAAGACCCCGGCCGATCGCCTCAAGGATCTCCAGCACGTATTCGCCGGCCAACTGCACCACGAACGGGACCACCCACGGCTCGCCCGACGCCACAATCTGCTCAAGGTGCCGCTGGCGGACCCGGCCATCACTGTGCCGGGAGTACAGGCAGTGCAAAATCACCTGCTGGGTTCCGGCCAGGGCCCGCTCCAAGTCGGCGCCCGGCTCCGCGTTATAGATGCGCGAGGGGATGACGACGGTCTCGCCCTGCACGTCGACCTCGAAGGGGCTCGTCGGCGGGAGCCTGGCCTCCGGCAGGACCGCCAGGACACTTTGCACGTCACCGGCAAGACGGGTCGGAAACGCTGCCACCAGGGCATGGGCGACGTTGGACGGATCCCGAGGCAGCTGCACAACAGGAGGATAGGCAGCGAACCTCTCGGTCTCTCAACCGCCCGCCTCGACGTTGCGGGACAGCCCTTAAAGGCAATGCTGTTGCTTTAGTTGGCGGAATATTTTGTTGGCAGGGCGTCGGGGGTGGTGCGGGTGGTGGAGAGCGTGGTCATGTCCCGCTGGGTGGTGTAGTCACGGCAGCTGTTTTGATTCCGGTTGTGGGGTGATCTGCGGTTCGGGCGGGGTTGGCTGGGTGGTGAAGAGCTCGGCCATGGAGGCTTCGGAGAGGTAGCGGCGGTCGAAGACCTGCCATTCGTCGTGGAGTTCGGCCAGCACCGCGGCAGCGAGCCGGTCCAGGGCGGCGGGGTTGGGGAAGACCTGGACGACGTCGGCCCGGCGTTTGATCTCCCGGTTCAGCCGCTCCAGCGGGTTGGTCGACCAGATCTTCTTCCAGTGCGCCGGCGGGAAGTCCGCGAAGGCGGTGATATCGGCTGCGGCGTCCAGCAGCATCGTCTTGACTTGTGGGAACTGCCGTCCGAGCATGTCGGCGACCACGTTCAGCTGGGTGCGCACCTGCTCGCCGGTGGTCTGCGCGAAGATGGTGCGGATGGTGGCGGCGACCATCTCCCCGGAGCCCCTCTCGATCACCGAGAACACGTCCCGGACGAAGCGAACCCGGCACCGTTGCCAGGCCGAGCCGAGGAAGACCGTGCGGATCGCGGCGACCAGGCCGCTGTGGCTGTCGGAGATGACCAGCTGGACGTTCTCGAGGCCGCGGGCCCGCAGCGAGCGCAGGAACTTCGTCCAAAACGGCTTCGACTCACTGTCGCCGACCATCAGCCCGAGGATCTCGCGGTGCCCGGTCGCGGAGATCCCGGTCGCGATGACCACAGCCTGCGAGGCGATCCGGTGATTCACCCTCGCCTTGCAGTAGGTGGCGTCCAGGAACACGTAGGGGAAGACGGTGTGATCCAGCGGCCGTTCCTTGAACGAGGTCAGTTCCTCGTCCAACTCGCCGCAGATGCGGGAGACCTCGGACTTGGAGATCCCACTGTCCGCACCAAGTGCTTTGACCAGGTCGTCGACCGAGCGGGTCGAGACCCCGTGCACGTATGCCTCCATCACCACGGCGAACAGCGCCCGGTCGATCCGACGTCGGCGTTCCAGCAGCGACGGGAAGAACGACCCGCTGCGCACCTTCGGGATCTTCAGGTCCAGGTCACCGGCCTGCGTGGTCAGCAGCTTCTCCCGGTGACCGTTGCGCCACGTCGTGCGCGTCTCGGTGTGCTCACGCGGCCCGGCACCGATCACATCGGTGGCCTCGGTCTCGATCAGCTCCTGCAGAATGCGCTCACACACCACCCTGATTGCTTCAACTCCCTCGGCCCGACGTAGTGACTCCAGTAGCCGCATCAGCTCAGACTGGGACAAGGCCATCGCGTGCTCCTCCGGTTGAACTGCCCGTTCACCAGGGAGACTTGCGCGATGGCCTGCCCTTGTTCAGGGAGCATGCGCCGTCAGCGGATGCACACCCCGAGCAGACACCCGCGCGTTCCGGGACCCTGCTCGGCTACACCACTTCACGGGACGCGATCGGAGCGGGACCGTTGGACTGCAGGCGGCGGCCGTTGATGTCAGAGGGCCCTGGCACACTGCGGGCCATGACTTCACGCGATCGTTTTCGTTCCACGGCCCTTCGGGCACTGCGCGATCCCGACGCGCTGAGTGCCCGACTGCAGGCTGTCCGAACGGAACCTTCTGCGCTTCCCTTGAACGACGGGGTGGATAGGCTGCGCGGTCGGCTTGGTGAAGGCGAGTCTGTGCCGTGGTTCGACCCCGCTTCCGGTGGAATCGAGGCCCGTAGCCTGTTCCTCCTGGAGGCGCCGGGCCAGAAGTCTATGGGGGCGGGGGCGGCCTTGCGCCGTACCGGCAGCGGCATCATCTCCATCGACAATGGCGACCCGACGGCACGCAACTGCTGGATGCTGCGCGCCGAAGCGGGTCTGCCGTACTGGGAGTCCCTGCACTGGAACATCGTGCCCTGGTACCTGGGCACCGCGGATCGCATAGCCGCCCCCGGGCAGACGGAGATTCAGCGTGCGGCGCCCTTTCTGCACGAGGTGATCTCCATGCTTCCCGCGCTGGAGGTGGTCGTGCCCATGGGACGCAAGGCGCAAGCTGGCTGGGCGACTTACCAGGAGCGGTACGCGCCGAAGGTGCACACGCTTCCCACCTGGCACCCCAGCCCGCGGGTGTTTGCCTCCCGTCCCGCTGCCCGCCAGGAGATCCTGGATGTTCTTCGCCGGGCGGCGGAACTGCTGGGCGCCGGCTGATGGCCGACTGGTCGCAGCGGTCGACGGTGCTGGCCCGGAACTGATACATCGTTGTGGCCCCGAGTAGCGACGGCGGTGTGGGGTTCCGTGGCCGCCGGCGCTGTGGCCTGCGCGAGCGGGGCACGGATCCGATGCGCCGATGGACCGCGAAGAGCACGAGCAGGCATCCAGCCAGGTCGGTGCCTGGGCCGTTGACTTGTGAGGTGTCTGCCCCTACGAGTACCCGCGAACTGCCGACCCGGGGCAGGCAAAGGCTGAGGCATCTTCAGGCTGGGCGTGATCGGAGACGTCAGTCAGCTGCTCTGGCCCGCGCGGCCAGAGCAGCACCAGAGATACCCGCCTACGGGTGTTGGCGGAGCGAACTGTCACCCGTCGTTGTCAGTGGGGGGGGGTGACATGATGCGAGGTCATGGCAGCGAGAGACGACAGTGACGAGGCGTACGTAGTCGGCCTGTGCGATCAGGTAGTCGGCGAGACCGCCTTGACTCAGCACAAGTTCGACTGGCTGAGAGGGATGCCGGGGTCGGCGGCTGGCGGTCAAGCTGCCGGTTGACGCCTATTGGCCCGGCCACCAGCTCGTGTTCGAATACCTGGAACTGCAGCACGACCAGCCCATGCCCCACTTCGACAAGCCGGACAGACTCACCGTCAGTGGCGTTCACCGGGGCGAGCAACGGGCGCTGTACGACGCCCGCCGCCATACGGAGATTCCCGCTCACAGACTGTGGTTGCGGTTGCGGGATATCGGCCTGCCAACAACAACGACCAGGCACCCTCCTGCTGGCTGGTCTGCCGGTTCGCGCTGTGCCCAGGGCGGTCACCCGTGGTCCCTCTTGTCCCGTCGGGACGGAGGCCGAGGCCGGATACGCTGGCGGGGTGATCGAGAATCTTCCTCCCTGCCCGAAGTGCTCGTGCGAGTACACCTATGAGATGAACGCCCTAGTGGTGTGCCCGGAGTGCGGCCACGAATGGGTGGCTGCCGAGGGCGGCGCGGATTCCGGCGCGTCCGAGGAGCGGGTCGTCAAGGACTCCGTCGGCAATGTGCTGCAGGACGGCGACTCCGTGGTCGTGGTGAAGGCGCTCAAGGTCAAGGGGAGCCCCTCGGGGATCAAGGCCGGGACCAAGGTGCGCAACATCCGGCTGGTCGACGGAGCCGACGGCCACGACATCGACTGCAAGATCGACGGTTTTGGGGCGATGCAGCTCAAGTCGAGCGTGGTCAAGAAGGGCTGACCCGCCCGCCCCGCTCGCCAGGGCGGCCCGGCAGTAGTCGGATGCTGAATTGCAAAATTTCGCAATTGGTTAGATGCTGTGTTGGCTGTAGTCGCAGGTAGCCGCGGGCGCAGCCTTTGCTTGCCCCGGGTGGGGCGCTGTCGGGGAAGCCGAGGGGTCGTGTCCGTTCCGCTGTATCAGGCCAAGGCCGAGTTCTTCCGGATGCTGGGGCATCCCGTACGGATACGGGTACTGGAGCTGCTGCAGGACGGGCCGATGCCGGTACGTGATCTGCTGGTCGAGATCGAGGTGGAGCCCTCCACCCTGTCGCAGCAGTTGGCGGTGTTGCGCCGCTCGGGCATCGTCAGCTCCAGGCGTGAGGGCTCGACCGTGGTGTACGCGCTCGCCAGCGGGGACGTCGCCGACCTGATGGGGGCCGCGCGCCGGATCCTGACCGAGATGCTGGCAGGGCGGAATGAGCTGTTGGCCGAGCTGCGGG
Source organism: Streptomyces sp. NBC_00038 (assembly GCF_026343635.1). NCBI lineage: Bacteria > Bacillati > Actinomycetota > Actinomycetes > Kitasatosporales > Streptomycetaceae > Streptomyces > Streptomyces sp. NBC_00038. The sequence goes on along the minus strand of NZ_JAPELQ010000002.1, from coordinate 61,726 downwards.
ATGCCGAGGTCCCCGCACGATGACGATCTCGTCTGGCCGGGTCGGGGCCCGGCTCACCGCGCTGCTGCCCGGCCGTGCGGATCTGGCGGAGATGCGCCGCGCCCCGCGCCGGAACCTGCTGGCCGGCTTCACGGTGGCGATCGTCGCGTTGCCGCTCGCGCTCGGTTTCGGCGTCTCCTCCGGGCTGGGCGCGGAGGCGGGGCTGGCGACCGCGGTCATCGCCGGCGCGCTCGCCGCGGTGTTCGGCGGTTCCAATCTGCAGGTGTCCGGGCCGACCGGTGCGATGACGGTCGTGCTGGTGCCGATCGTCGCCGAGCACGGACCGTCCGGAGTGCTCACGGTGGGGCTGATGGCGGGCGTGATGCTCGTCGCGCTCGCCCTACTGAGGGCCGGGAAGTACATGCAGTATGTGCCCGCGCCCGTCGTGGAGGGCTTCACGCTGGGCATCGCCTGCGTGATCGGACTGCAGCAGATCCCGAATGCCCTCGGGGTGCCCAAGCCGGAGGGCGACCGCGTCCTCGTGGTGACCTGGCGCGCACTGGAGGAGTTCGCGGAGAACCCGAACTGGATCGCCGTCGCCTTCGCCCTGGCGGTCGCCGCCGTCATGCTCATCGGGGCACGCTGGCGGCCCACGATTCCCTTCTCCATCCTCGCGGTGATCGCGGCCACCATCGTTGCCCAGGTGGCCGGCCTGGACGCCGCGAAGCCGATCGGCGACCTGCCGTCGGGCCTGCCCGCGCCGTCGCTCGCCTTCCTGGACCCGGGCGCGCTCGGCTCCCTGCTCGCCCCGGCTGTGGCGGTGGCGGCGCTCGCCGCCCTGGAATCGCTGTTGTCGGCCTCCGTCGCCGACGGCATGACGGTCGGCCAGAAGCACGACCCGGACCGTGAGTTGTTCGGTCAGGGCCTGGCCAACATTGCCGCCCCGCTGTTCGGCGGCGTGCCGGCCACCGGAGCCATTGCGCGGACCGCGGTCAACGTTCGCACCGGCGCTGGCTCCCGGCTGGCGTCCCTCACCCACGCCGCGGTCCTCGCGGCGATCGTCTTCGCCGCCGCGCCCCTCGTCTCGAAGATCCCGCTGGCTGCTCTCGCGGGCGTCCTGCTGGCCACCGCGATCCGCATGGTCGAGGTTGGCTCGCTGCGTGCGATGGCGAAGGCCACCCGCTCGGACGCGCTGATCCTCGTCCTCACCGCCGTCGCCACGCTTGCCCTCGACCTCGTGTACGCGGTGATCATCGGTCTGGTAGTCGCGGGAGCCCTGGCACTGCGCGCGGTGGCCAAGCAGGCCCGCCTGGACCAGGTGCCGCTCGACCGCGGCGACCACAGCGCCGAGGAACACGCACTGCTGGCCGAGCACATCGTGGCGTACCGCATCGACGGCCCGCTGTTCTTCGCCGCCGCCCACCGTTTCCTGTTGGAGCTGGCCGAGGTCGCCGATGTCCGCGTGGTCATCCTGCGCATGTCCCGGGTGAGCACCATGGACGCCACCGGCGCCCTGGTCCTCAAGGACGCGGTTCAGAAGCTGAACCGGCGCGGCATCGTCGTCATGACCTCCGGGATACGGCCCGGTCAGCGTCAGGCGCTGGACTCGGTCGGGGCGCTGGACCTGCTACGCCTCGAGGGCCGCGAGTACGCCACCACACCCGAGGCGATCCAAGGCGCCCGCACCTACCTGGAGTGCGCCGGAATCCTGCCGGCCATCCCCGCCCCGAAGGCCGCAACCACCAGCGAGGAAGCAGTTCGATGAGCATGCCCCCCGCAATCCTGCGCATGGTCGAGGTCTCCGGCGCGGAGGCCCTCTGGTTGCTGGAGGCCAGCACGCTCGGGCGACTGGTCTACGAACAGCGGGAGTTGACCGTCGTACGGCCCGGTCGGCACGTATGGGAGTTCGGGCGTCTGGTGGTGCGTTCGCCCGCCCCGGCCGCCGCGGTTCCTGAGACGGCGACGTACCACGTGGACGAGGTCCGCGCCGCGACCGGCACCGGCTGGTCCGTCGCGGTCGCCGGACCGGCCGAAGTGATCGTCGATCCCGACGAGGCCGCCCACTATCAGCGCACCCTCGTCGGCTGGACCCACGGCCCGCACGACACGTTGCTGTGCATCCATCCCAAGACCGTGACCGGATACCGCCTTGCCCGCGCGGAGGCGTAATGAGTAGCCAGCTCGAATCGCTGCCATACCGGCACGTCCTGACCTTGCCAAGTGAGCCCTCCGCGGTGCGCATGGCCCGCGAGACCTGCGAACAGGCCCTGGCTGAATGGGGCATAAGCCTGCGCCACCCCACGGTCGGCCCCGCCTTACTGATCCTCGGTGAGCTGGTCACCAACACCATTCGGCACGCGGCAGCGGTCTCGCCTCAGGTGACGATCATCTACGCGGCGGGCGCGGACTGTCTGGCCTTCGCGGTCCACGACCGCCACCCTTACCAGCCGACCCTGTACGCGTCGGTCATCGGGACCGGAACGGGCGGCCTGGCCACCGTCATGGAACTCACCCTCGGCCTGGGCGGCACCGCGGTCGTTCGCGGGGACGCCGACGGCAACGGCAAGAGCATCTGGATCACCCTGCCCCTGTGATCCGAACGGGCAGACCGCACAAGGAAGTTCACGACATGACCATCGAATGGCAGTACACCGCCGGAGAGGACTTCGGTCTCCTCTCCCTCGCCGGCTATCTCGGCCCCGAGGGGGCTCATCGCTTCTCGGGTGCCATCGGCTGGGTCCTGGCCCGCGGCACCGGACCCGTCGTGGTCGACATGACCGCCCTGCGTGGCTGGTCGATAGAGGGTCAGCTTGCCGTCACCGAGGCCACCCGCCGCCTCACGGCACACGGCCGCAGCCTGGAACTTGCCGCGATTCCCGCCGACGGCTCCCTCGTCCCCGACGGGGACTGCCCGCCGATCGCCGTCCACAGCGACCTGCCGGCGGCCCTCGCGGCACACGGTGTACGCGACCAGGCCGACGAGGGCGGGCAGGAGTGGCGCACCAGCGGCTGGCCCACCTAACAGCCACCTAACTCATCGGCTGCATCGACGGCCCCGAATGCTCCAGTCCCGGCAGAAGCCAGCTCTGGAACGGAGCCAGCGCGGCCAGGACCAGGAACACGACACCGACCGCCGTACTGAACACCGGGCCTAGCCGCCACAGCTTCTCGATGAAGATGACCACCGCGAGTCCGGCCATCGCCGCGATGTTCATGGTGCCCAGCGGCACGAGGACGATCATGAGGCCCCAGCAGCAGCCCACGCAGTAGAGCCCGTGGTGGGCCCCGACGCGCAGATCGCGGGCGTGCGATCGGTAGCCGGCGTAGCGCACGAGTTGGCCCATGGGGCTTCGGCAGTGGCGCAGGCATACGTTCTTCAACGGGCTGAGCTGATGAAGTCCGGCGAGCAGGAAAGCGCCGGCGCCGATCCAGCGACCGGCGTCCGGGTGTCTGTCGACCAGATTGCCGGTCACGGTGAGGATTCCGTACACCACGAGTCCGAATGCCGTCCAGGCGATCAGGTACCCGCCCACGAACTGCGCGGTCCGCGCTGCCCGGATCGCGCCGGACGACTGACGGCCGATGGCCCGGACCCAGGTGATGGCCACCGGCGACACGGACGGGAACATCATGGCCGCCATCATGATCACCCAGAGCAGAAGGAACAGCGGCAGGCCGAGGCCCATCGTCCCCGGCCCCATCTCCGTGTCGCCGGCCTGCCCGACCACGAGGAACCACGCGAGGAGGGCAAGCAGCAGCATGAAGGTCCAGGCGACGGTCATCTCCCGGCGAGGAAGGAGATTGCCCGGCCGCATGGGCGCGGAGAGCGATGACCGATCACGGAACACGCTTCCAGGTCACCACAGAAGGCGGCCCCCTGCGAGACATCCGCTCCGCCTGGACATCTTGGCTCACGTGCGACAGCGGGAGGACAATAGAGGGGATGACCCGTGTCACCGAGCGGATGTGGTGTCCCACGGTGACATTCCCCCGCGAGATCGCCGGCCACCTGATTCATCTGGCGCGGGCCGCGAGGAGGCGAGGACATGACGGAGACAGCGAAGACGATTCCGCAATGGCACGCGTCCGGGGACTGGTTCGACACCTGCAAGTGCGATGTGCCGTGCCCCTGCTCGTTCGCACAGCCGCCCACATACGGAGACTGTGAAGGAGTGCTGGCCTGGCATGTACGTGAGGGGCGCTATGGCGATGTGCCGCTGGACGGTCTCAACGTGCTGATGCTCGGCTCGTTCGTCGGCAACGTGTGGGCCGAGCACTCGGATGCGTACGCGGCCGTCTTCCTCGACGAGAGGGCCGACGATGCGCAGCGGGAGGCGCTGCAGATGATCTTCGGAGGTCAGGCCGGAAGTTGGCCTGCCGAAATGATCAGCATGTTCGGAGCCGAGATGCGCGGCATGGACTTCGCTCCCATCGAAGTGCAGGTCGACGAGGACCTCGGCGGATGGAAGGCCACCATTCCGGGCCGGGTCGAGGCGAGCGCGATGGCGCTCACCGGACCCACGACACCCGAGGGGGCGCGTGTGCAGTCCACCAACCTGCCGGGATCGGAGACCGGTCCGGGGCAGGTCGCGACCTGGGGCCGCGCGACAGCCGACCGCGCCGACGCCTTCGGCTTCCACTGGAGCAGAGAGGGTCAGTCCAGCAAGCACATCACCTTCGACTGGTCAGGTCCGACCTGAAGCCCGCCTCATCGATCACGAACAGAGGACGTCCACTACGACCAGGCAGGCGGCTTCCGTTGCGAGGCGGGCTGCACCCGTGGCCCCCACTCGAAACGGACCTCGCTGCCGGACTGTGCTGCCCAGTCACCCATCACCCGCAGCCTTTCCGGATGCGCCGTACGTAGGTCAGCCGAGGTCGGTGTCCCGCGCGGGGTGGGCGGAACGGCCGCCGAAGGACAGCTTGAGCATGCGGGCCTCGCCGCAGCGCGGGCACCGCTCGTCCGTGCCGACGGCGGTGGGGCGGCACTTGAGGCGGCAGGCGGGGCACTTGAGCCAGGCGACGCCCAGACCGCGCAGCGGGGTGATTCTCACGTAAGCCTCCCTCAGGTGACGTATGGAGTTGCTAATCTTAGCAATTACTGAGGTCGTCACGGCTGATTGTGAGCGGCTCGGTTCCCGTGGGCGGGTTCGGTGTGTCCGGTGCCGCAGGCGAGGATGGGCGGCATGTGTGTGACGAGTGGATGGATGCGATGCGCCGAGGACCGGCCGGTACGGCCGTGCTGCTCCCTCAGGGAGGGGACGGCACGATGAGTACGCCGCTGTACCAACTGAAGGCCGAGTTCTTCAAGACGCTCGGGCATCCGGCGCGCATCCGCGTCCTGGAGCTCCTGAGCGAGCGGGAGCATGCGGTCGCGGAGATGCTGCCCGAGGTGGGTATCGAGCCCGCGCATCTGTCCCAGCAACTGGCCGTGCTGCGGCGGGCGAATCTGGTCGTGACCCGTAAAGAGGGATCGACCGTGTACTACTCGCTGACCAGCCCGCACGTGGCCGAGCTGCTCAAGGTCGCGCGGACCATCCTGTCCGGGGTGCTCGCGGGGCAGGCCGAGCTGCTTGCCGACCTGCGGGCCGCGCAGTCGGGCAGCGAGCCGCCGCCGTAGCGGCGGCCCATGATCGGCGGCCGCCTCTTGTTTGATGGACAGCGCTCTGACGGCAGGAGGCGGCCGCTTTCGCCCCACGGCATGGACGGAACAGTGCGGGTCTCGTGGGGCGGTCCCCGTATTCACGAACCAGGCAAAGTGTAGGAAAAGTGCCGTAACTCCAGCTTCGGGGCGGCCTGTTAGCCACCTGCCGGAGAGAGTCCTCACCAGCGATCGGGAGGGGCGTTCATGAGTCTGCTGCGCAAAATCCGCAACACCGGGCGGGTTGCGGAGGACGCCCCGCCCCGGCCACAGGGCGAACGGCCGGCGGTGGCGGGGGAGTTCGGCGGTTCGGTGCAGGTGCGCTGTGTGGATGCTGGCTCGTGCAACGGCTGTGAGATCGAGATCGCGGCGGCTTTCAATCCGGTGTACGACGCCGAACGCTATGGGGCCCGGCTGGTGGCCTCGCCCCGGCACGCGGACGTGGCCCTGGTGACGGGGCCGGTGACGCGGAACATGGCCGAGCCGCTGCGGCGTACGGTCGCCGCGATGGGTGAGCCGCGCCTGGTGGTCGCGGTCGGCGACTGTGCGATCAACTGTGGTGAGTTCGCGGGCGGTTACGGCGTCGAGGGCGCGGTCGCCGATGTCGTACCGGTGGATCTGATGGTGCCCGGATGCCCGCCGCGGCCGGACGAGATCATCGTGGCGCTGCGGACGGTGACCGGGCGGTGAGCATGGTGCCGGCCACCCTCACGGCGGCCGCCGGGCTTGCCGTGGCGGGCGCGCTGGCCGGACTCGTGCTGCCGGAGCGCGTACGCGTCTGGGTGGCGGGGGCGTTGACGGCGGGTGTGGGGGTGGTTGGTGGTGCGTCGGGTGTGGCTGCACTGGGCGGAACTCGGTGGAGAGCCGAGGTCCCGGGGCTGTTGCCGCTGGCCGGGACGCATCTGGCGGTGGACGCGTTGTCGGGTCTGTTCATGGCGGTGGCGGGTGCGGTGATCGCGGCCGTGGCGGTCTACGGCATCGGGTACGCCGTCGGGCACGGCTCGCACGGGCTCGGCTCGCGGGGCGCGCAGGCGGTGCTGCCGCTGTTCGCGCTGACGTTGCTGCTGGTGCCCGCGGCGGCGTCGGTCTCGACGTTCCTGGTGCTGTGGGAGCTGATGGCGCTTACCTCCCTGCTGTTGGTGCTGGCCGAGCACGGGGCGCGGCCTTCGGTGCGGGAGGCGGGCGTCTGGTACGCGGTGATGACCCACCTGGGGCTCGTGCTGCTGCTGGTGGGGCTGATGGTGTATGCCGCGCAGGCCGGGGGCGAGACGTTCGCCGCCCTGCGGGCCGGCACGGCGGGGATGTCGCCGAGCGTGCGCGGGCTCGTCTTCGTACTGACGGCGGTGGCGTTCACCTCCAAGGCGGGCCTGGTGCCGCTGCATGCCTGGCTGCCGCGCGCGCATCCCGAAGCGCCCAGCGCCGTCTCGGCGTTGATGAGCGCGGCCATGGTCAACCTCGGCGTCTACGGGCTCGTGCGCGTCGGATTGGACCTGCTGGGCGGGGGGCCGGCGTGGTGGTGGCTGCTGGTGATGGCGCTGGGCGGTCTCTCGGCGGTGTACGGGATCCTGCAGGCCGCGATGGCCTCGGACCTGAAGCGGCTGCTGGCGTACTCGACATCGGAGAACATGGGCCTGGTCGTCCTCGGCGTGGGTGCGGCGGGACTGTTCGCACACGAGGGCAACACCGCGCTGGCCGGCCTGGCGCTCGCGGCCGGTCTTCTGCATGTGGTCAACCACGCCGCGTTCAAGGCGCTGTTGTTCTGCGCGGCCGGGTCGGTGCTGCGGGCCACCGGGGTGCGGAACCTGGACGCGTTGGGTGGGCTGCGGGCCCGGATGCCGGTCACCACGGGTCTGTTCACCGTGGCCGCGCTGGGTGCGGTGGCGCTGCCGCCGGGCAATGGGTTCATCAGTGAGTGGCTGCTGCTCCAGTCGATGATCCACGGGCTGGCCGTGCCCGGGGTGACCACCGCCATCGTGCTGCCGCTCGCGGTAGCGGTGATCGCCCTGTCGGCGGGGCTCGCGGCGGCAGTGTTCGTCAAGGCGCTCGGCGTGGGCTTCTTCGCCCGGCCACGCAGCGAACCGGCTGCGGGGGCCAACGAGTCGCCGCTGCTCATGCTGACGGGGATGGGAGTGCTCGCGGCCCTGTGCGCGGCGCTGGCCCTGGTCCCGGGACTGCTGGGCGACGGTCTGGACCGGGCGGTGGAGGCGGTCGGGTACACCGGTACGCATCCGGTCTCCGGTGACGGGCTGCAGGTGCGCCTTGACGAGGTGTCCGCCTCGCTTTCGCCGCTGTGGGTGATGGCTGCGCTGGTCGTCGCCCTGGCAGCGGTGATGACTGTGACCCGGCTGGCTGCTCGGCGACGCGTACGGCGTATGAACGCCCGCCTATGGGACTGCGGAGGCGGAGCGCCGACCCCGCGGATGGCCTATACGGCCACCTCGTTCGCCGAACCGCTCCAGCGGGTCTTCGATGACGTGCTGGCCCCGGAGCAGGACGTGGACGTCACCCCGGTGCGCGAGTCGGCGTACCTGGTGGAGCGGGTGCGGTTCCGCAACAGGGTGCCCGACCGGATCGAGCACCGGCTGTACCGGCCGGTGCTGGACTTCCTGGCCGCCACCGGGCAGTCGGCCAGGCGGCTGGCCGGCGGCAGCGTGCACACGTATCTCGGCTACGGATTCTTCGGTCTTGTGGCTCTTCTCGTCGTCCTGGTGGTGGGCTGGTGAACACGGTCGGATACGGGGCGGTCGCCGTCCAGGTGGGCGCGGTGGCGGTCGGAGCGCCGCTGCTGACGGGGTTGATGCGGCAGACGCGGGCGCGCCTTGAGGGGCGGGCCGGGGCCGGGGTGCTCCAGCCCTGGCGGGACGTACGCAAGCTGCTGCGCAAGGAACCGATCACCCCGGTCGGCACGGGACCGGCGTTCAGATGGGCGCCGCTGCTGCTGGTCGCCACCGCGCTCGTACTCGCCGCCCTCGTGCCGCTGGTGTCCACGGACACACCGGTCACAGGACGGGCCGATCTGATCCTGGTGGTGGCGCTGCTCGCTCTCGGCACGCTGGCCCTGGCGCTCGCGGGTCTGGACACCGGCACGGCGTTCGGTGGCATGGGCGCCTCCCGGGAGATGACCATCGCCGCGCTCGTGGAACCGACGATCCTGATGGCGGTGTTCGCGCTGTCGATACCGGCCGGGTCGACGAACCTGCCCGTCATCGTCGCCGGAGCGGTCGACGAGCCGGCCCGGCTGACCTCCCCGGCCGGGCTGTTGGCCATCGCCGCGCTCGCGGTCGCGGTACTGGCCGAGAGCGGTCGGCTGCCGGTGGACAACCCCTCCACCCACCTGGAATTGACCATGGTGCACGAGGCCATGGTCCTCGAATACGCCGGTCCGGATCTGGCGCTGGTCGAGTTCGGTGCGCAGCTGCGGCTGACCGTGCTGCTGGGCCTGCTCGCCTCGCTGTTCGCCCCGTGGGGCATCGCCACCACGGCCTCGCTCGCGGCCGTGTTGCTTGCCCTGCTGGTGGTGGTGCTCAAGGTGACTGTGCTCGGCATGGTCCTGGCGGCGGCCGAGGTGTTCTGGGCCAAGCTCCGGCTGTTCCGCGTGCCCGAACTGCTCGCCGGGTCCTTCCTGTTGGCGCTGCTCGCGGTGACCGCCTCATATTTCCTGGGCGGAGAGCGATGAGCGAGAGTCTGTTCACCCAGCTGCTGAATCTGACCTGCGGGGCGTTCCTGCTGGCCGCCGTAGTGGTGCTGTGGCGGCGCGAACTCGCCGCGATCGTACGGCTCTTCGCCCTGCAGGGCCTCGCCCTCGCGGCCATCGCCCTGCTGCTCGGGCTGCACGAGGACCGCTGGGACCTGATCGTGGTGGCCGCCGGGATCGGCGCGCTGCGGGCCGGCCTGCTGCCGTACCTGATCCGCCGGGCCCTGGCCGCGCTCGTCGCCGACCGGGCCCAGGGGCAGGACGGAGTGCGGGCGTACGGGCACAGTGAGGAGGTGCGTGAGACGCAGCCGTTGGTGAACGTGGCCGCCTCGCTGCTGACCGCCGCCGCGCTCACGCTGCTCGCCTACGCGGTCGCCCGCCCCCTGGTCGAGCTGGATCCGACGCCCGCCACCCGCGCGCTGCCGGTCGGGCTGGCCGTGGTGCTGATCGGCTTCTTCGTACTCGTGACCCGGCGCCGTGCGCTCGCCCAGGTGGTCGGCTTCCTGCTGCTCGACAACGGCATTACCGCCACCGCCTTCCTGGCCGCCTCCGGAGTGCCGCTGATCGTCGAACTCGGCGTCTCCTTCGACGTGTTGCTCGCCGTGCTCGTCCTGCAGCTGCTCACCGTACGAGTGCAGGAGGCGTTCGGCACCACCGACATTGACGACCTGCGGGAGCTGCACGACTGATGCTGCGTCTTTTTCAAGAGCCCGCACTCACCGCGCTCCTGCTCACCGCGCCCACCGCCGGACCGCTGGCCGTGGCCGCCGGGTACACCCTCGCCGGACTCATCACACGCGGATCTCCTGGCGCGGTGCCGGCGGCCCGGCAGGAGGAGAGCCGTCGCCCGCAGCTTGTGGAGAAGGCTGCTGCCGGACCTTCTCGTGGAACCGCGAGAGGAGCCACGGGCATGGCAGACGGCAGGGGGAAAACAGGAGACGCCTCCGCGCCCGGTGAGCCGGTTGTTGCTCTCCAGGCGCGCGGGCGCCATCCGGCCGACTGGGCCGGGCTGGCTTCTCCGGCAGTGATCCTCAGCTGCGGCGCGCTCCTGGCCACCGACGTCATCGACAACGGGCCCGTGGCCGCGTACTCCGGCCTGCTGCGGGCCGACGCGCTGACGGTGTGGATGCTCCTGGTGGTCGGCACCGTCGCGCTGATCGCCTGCGCCTCAGCCCCGGCCTACCTCGCGGGCGAGCGGGTCGCCGGGCGGGCTACGGACCGGACCGTGTGGCGCTACCACGCCCTCGTACACGCCTTCCTCGCCGCGATGTGCCTGGCCGTGGTGACCGCGAACCTGGGCGTGTTGTGGGTGGCGATCGAGGCGACGACCATTGTCACCGCGTTCCTGGTCGGCCACCGCCGCACCCGTACGTCCGTGGAGGCTGCCTGGAAGTACGTGGTGATCTGCTCCGCCGGGATCGCCCTCGCCTTCCTCGGTACCGTGCTCATCTACTACGCCGCCCGGCAGGCCGGCATCGCCGAGGCGTGGGCACTGGACTGGCCCACACTGCTCGCCCGCGCGGACCGTCTCGACCCCGCGGTGACCCGGCTCGGCATCACCCTCATCGTCCTCGGCTACGGGGCCAAGGCGGGCCTCGTGCCGCTGCACGCCTGGCTGCCCGACGCGCACAGTCAGGCCCCCGCCCCGGTCTCGGCGCTGATGTCCGGCGTGCTGCTGTCCGTCGCCTTCGCCGGGATCCTGCGCTACCGCGTCATCGCCGACGCAGCCCTCGGACTGGACTTCACCCGCGTCCTGCTGACCGGAATCGCGCTGCTCACCCTGGCCCTTGCGGCCGGGCTGCTGCTGGCCCAGCGCGACTACAAGCGGATGCTGGCCTATTCGAGCATGGAGCACATGAGCCTGATCGCCCTGGCAGCCGCGGTGGGCAGCCCGCTCGCCCTGTCCGCCGCGCTCCTGCACATCGCAGGGCACGGGCTCGCCAAGGCCACCGCGTTCTGCGCCTCCGGCCAGATCCTCCACCTGCGGGGCACGTCGAAGATCGGGCGGGTGCGCGGACTGGTCGCCCAAGCGCCGTGGCTGGGCGCGCTGTTCGGGCTCGCTGTCGTGGCACTGCTGGGCTTCCCGCCGTTCAGCCTCTTCGCCTCCGAACTGGGCATCGTCCGCGCCGGCTTCGCCGCCGGAGCGGGACTGGGCTGGGCCACGGCCGCCGCGCTCCTGCTGGTGCTGATCGCCTTCGCCGCGCTGGCCACCCGCACGGCGCGGATGTTGCTCGGGCCCGCTCCCAACGGGGACACGGCCATTGTGGAGAGCCCGTCCGCCCTGTGGCCCCTCGTCCTGGGCCTGGCGGCCCTCTCCGCGCTCGGCGTCGCCATCGGCCCGCTGGGCGACCTGCTCGCCCAGGCCGCCGCCGTCCTGGAAAGGCCCTGACCGATGCGCACCGTGCACGACATCCACCCCGCCGAACTCCCCAAGCGGGCCGAGGCGCTGCTGCGCGACGGACACCGCCTGGCCCTGGTCGCCGCCCACCACGACGCGGACGCCGTACGCCTCGTCTACCTCTTCGTCTCGGGGCCGCCGGACACCCGCATCGAGCTCCACGTACGGCTCGAGCCGGCCCGGCCAGAGGTGCCCAGCCTGGCCCATCTGTCCTTCCCCGCAGGCCGGTTCGAACGCGAGATGCACGACCTGCACGGCATCGTGCCCCTCGACCACCCGCAACCGCGCCGCCTGGTACGCCACTTCCACTGGCCGCGCGGCTGGTACCCCATGCACCCGGATGCCGGGGACCCGCCCGCCTTCGGCGAGCAGGAAGGCCCGTACCCCTTCCTGGAAGTCACCGGCGACGGCGTCTACGAAATCCCCGTCGGCCCGGTGCACGCCGGGCTCATCGAACCCGGCCACTTCCGCTTCTCCGTCGTCGGCGAGACCATCCTCAAGCTCAAAGCCCGCCTCTGGTTCGTCCACAAGGGCATCGAGAAACTCTTCCAGGGACGCAGCATCGCGGCCGGACTGCCACTTGCCGAACGCATCAGCGGCGACACCGCAGTCGGCCACGCCCTCGCCTACTGCCTGGCCGTCGAGGAGGCCACCGGCACGGCCGTCCCCGAACAGGCCCAGTGCGCCCGCGCCCTGCTCCTCGAACTCGAACGCCTCCACAACCACGTCGCCGACCTCGGCATGCTCTGCAACGACGTCGGCCACGGCATCCTCAACGCCCACGCCCAACGCGTCCGCGAACAACTCCTGCGCCTCAACGACACGGTGACCGGACACCGACTGCTGCGCGGCGGCGTCGTCCCCGGCGGCAGCGCCCTGCGCACCCTGCCCAGCCCCGCCCGGATGGAGGCCATCGGCGACGACATCCGCGACATCGTCCGGCTGGCGCTCGGCCACTCCACCGTCCACGACCGCTTCACCGGCACCGCGATCCTGCGCACCCAGGCCGCTCGCGACATCGGCTGCCTCGGCTACGTCGCCCGCGCCAGCGGCCTGTCCCAGGACGCCCGTATCGCCCACCCCTTCACCCCGAAGGGACAGCCGACTCGCGTCCCCGTCCACACCACCGGCGATGTCCTGGCCCGCTTCCTGGTCCGCGCTGAAGAAATTGACACCTCACTCGCCCTGATCCGGGAACTCACCGACTGCGTCGCCACCGGCGCGGTCCTCGGGCCCACGGCCGTTCCCGGGCAAGGCCCCCGCAGCGGCGTCGGCCTCGTCGAAGGCTGGCGCGGCACCATCGCCACCCGCGTCGAACTCGCCGCCGACGGCGCCCTCAAGCGGGTCAAGCCCGTCGACCCGTCCTTCTTCAACTGGCCCGCACTGCCGGTCGCCCTGAACGACACGATCGTCCCGGACTTCCCGCTGACCAACAAAAGCTTCAACCTGTCCTACGCCGGCAACGACCTCTGACCGGTCAGGAAGCCGTGTTGCCCCGCACCAGCCGGTATCCGGTCACGACGTCGGCCCGGATCCGCACCACGTAGTCCATCTCCGCATCCCCCAGGGCGTGAGTGCGGCCTGGTAGCGGGCGAGTTCGGCGGGGTCGGAGACCTGGGATGCGGTGCCGCTGACGACCACGCTCCAGCCGGTCCGGGTGGCCGGGGCGAGGTCGTCGGCCTCGTAGGCCACCACCTCCGACTGTGCCGCGAGCAGCGCGGCCCCGGGGTGCGTGTGGATGACGATGTCGCCGTTCGCTTCGACGAGATGGTTGACCGGGCGGATCGTAGGCAGCGCCTGGTGGGAGAACACGACCCGGCCCAGCGGCGCTTCGGCCAGCAGTTTCAGCGCCTCGTCCCGGTCCAGCTCGACCATGTGAACCCGCGGCGGGGTACCGGCTGTCATGGCGCCTCCTCTCGGAGCCCTGGCACACGCTCGGCACCGTCGGGCCACAGCACCTCGACGTCTATGCCGTGGCTGCGGGCGTAGGCCACCAAGTGGGCCGTGGTGTCATGGCCGTTGGACGCCGTGCCGTCCCAGATCGCCACTACCCGGGCGCAGGCGCGCAGCAGCCGCTCGTCGGCGCGGACGCAGGCATCCCGGTCCGCCGGGTCGTACTCCACCAGCCGTACCTGCTCCGACAACAGCAGCAACTCCCCGGCCGCCAGCCGGTCCGGCCCCCGCAGCAACGCGGGCACCCGGTTCAGCGTCGGCACCACAGCCACCATCGCCAGGCCGGCATGCTTCGCGGCCCGCCCGAACGCCACCGGCAGCCCTTGCCCGACCCGGACCAGGCCCGTCCGGCCCGCCTCGGCGCACCGGGCCAACCGTGCGCACAGCTCCTCCTCGAGCAACGCCAGGGTCCAGGGCGCGAGATCACCATGCCCCACAACAGCGATCACCCTCGGCAGTCCTTTCGCCCTATTCCATGCCAGTCGCGGCAACCAGCCAATTTAACAAGCTTTCAAGCTGTGTCCGGGGTAGTCCGCCGGACTGGAGACACGGGCGGCCGCAGGCGGGAGGAGAACGGCCGCCCAATGGCTCGGTCGAACCATAGTCAGCAATGAGTCGGTGGTCCTATAGGGGCCGTTCGACCTTCGTTGGTGGGCGCCCGGGCCTCTCTGCTGCCCGGTTACTTGTTCGTGTGCTCGCCCAGGTAGAAGAGCAGCCACACGAACCCGGCGAACAGATGGGTGCCGAAGATGTAGAAGCCCGCCCGGATCGCTACACCGCGCTCGATCCAGTCCTCTCGGTCCATGCGCTTCCCTGGACGCCGCTCGCTCTCCGGTTGCGCGGCCGCCTCAGCTTCATCACTCACGGTGTCGTCTCCCTGTTTCCCTCGATCTCCACGTTGCTACGCCCTACGACGGCATGCCGAACCGCACGACGACCACCTTGCCGTCATCGCCGACGGCCGGTTCTACGCTGACGTCGCCGTCGTACTCGGCCGCCAGCTCGGCCACCATCCGCAGTCCCGCCCCCGTCGCGTCCGGTTCGAGGTCGGGCAGACGTGGCTCGGCGTCGGCGACGCTGACGACCAGCTGGCCCGCCCCGACCGTGATGCCCACGTCGGCGACCGAGGACCGCGGCGCGTGCCGCAGCACGTTCACGACCAGCTCGCTGACCACCAGCAGCACCGCGTCGGCGAACGCAGAGCCCGTCGCGACACCGACCTCACCGAAGCGTCCGGCCACCGCCTCACGGGCCTTCCTCACCGCCTCCGGCCCGACGGGTACCGAGACGACATGGGGCCGCACGGGCGAGGGCACGTGCTCTCTCGCTGCCGCGGGCAGGTCTCTGCGCCACGGCCGGAACGGGTCGCTCATCACCGCGTCGACTCCGTGGCACTCAGCTCGTCCAGCAGCTCCTGACGGCTTGCCAGCAGAACGGACAGGATCCGGCGCGCCGCGGCCAGCAGCTCGGCCACGTCCCCGCCCGCCAGCTGGTACACCACGGTCGAGCCGGTGCGGGTGGCAGTGACGATGCCGGAGCGGCGCAGCACCGCCAGCTGCTGCGACAGGTTCGACGGCTCCACTTCGATCGCGGCCAGCAGGTCACGCACGGGCTTTGGCCCGTCCTGCAGCAGCTCGAGCACCCTTATCCGCACTGGATGCCCGAGCATCCGGAAGAGCTCCGCCTTCGCCTCGTACAGCGGAACCGGCATGCCGATCACTCCTCGTCCGCCCCTGCGACTTCGACGTCGAGCCCGTACCCGCGGGCCAGCCGCACCGCGTCGTCCAGCTCGTCCTGCGCCACCGCCACGGAGTAGGCGTCGTCTGCCGCCACGGCGACCGCCAGCTCGGCCCGGGCCGCCCGCACCCGCGCCAACAGCGCCTCGGTGACTGTCCCCACCCTGCCCTCCGCACTTTGGGTCATCTATCGACCAACGCAACTAACCAATTGAAGAACTCTTCAATTATAGACTGCGCCGCTGAGCACCGAGGTCGCGCCCTCGGTGCTCAGCGCCTTGGAGACCTATGCGTCGGCCAGCTGAGCGCAGACGCAGAACTCACGCAGATCTGCCCCGCAGGCACACAGGCGGGCGAAGGCGAGGACATCGCCCCGCCGCAGCGAATCCCGGCACAGCTCGTCGGTCAGCTCCCGCGCGCGCAGAGCCACCGAGCCGAGCCTGCTGAACGGCCCGGTCTCCGCCTCGTGACGCAGCCGCCCGAGTTCACGCGTGGCTATCGGATCGGTGCCGGACGCCTGCAATTCCGCCAGGAGCACGGACGTCTCCCCGAGGCGCTCCCGGGAGGACACTGAAGTGGGTGATGCCGGCCTTGGCAAGGGGGTGTCGACGGTGGCGAGGAC
Source organism: Streptomyces sp. NBC_00038 (assembly GCF_026343635.1). NCBI lineage: Bacteria > Bacillati > Actinomycetota > Actinomycetes > Kitasatosporales > Streptomycetaceae > Streptomyces > Streptomyces sp. NBC_00038. The sequence goes on along the minus strand of NZ_JAPELQ010000002.1, from coordinate 45,703 downwards.
ACAGCGCTCGAAGGTGCGGTTGTGGCGATGGCGACGTAACCCGCTCAGGCGGCTCAGCGACGTCCTTGAAGCCTGGGTCCTGCTCACCGCATACGTCCTGGCGCTCGTCGGGGCTTTCCTGGCCGGCATGGCGACCCAGGGAGCGGTGGAACGACACCTCGACCAGCAGCGGGTGGAGCGACAGGCGGTCGCCGCCGCACTTGTTGAGGACGCGAAGGACAAGCCGCCCGCCGGCGCGGCCGACGACGACCGGGTCTGGGTCACGGCCCGCTGGACCGCACCGGACGGCTCGACACGCACCGGCCAGACCAAGGTAGGGCCCGATGCGCGAGCCGGGACCCGGGTCACGGTGTGGACGGACCAGCACGGCGTGCTCACCTCGAAGCCCGTGTCGCACGAGGAGGCACGACTCCAGTCGGCCCTGGCGGGAGCGCTGACCGCAATGATCACCGTCGGAGTGGTGGCGGGCGGCGCCTGTGCTGCAAGGGCGTGGCTGGATCGGCGGCGCATGGAGCAATGGGCCGCGGACTGGGCACGGACCGACACCCGGTGGGGCGGAAAGACCGGCTGACGCTCGAGGCAGGAACAAGCCCCAGCACTCACTCCAAGTCTTCGTCCGGGGATTCGTCACGTGCCGCCTGTTCCCAGGGATCTGAGCAGGTCGAGTGACCCGCGACGTTGAGCGCCAAGCTCATGCACCCTGCATCATCAGGTTTTCGGTGGCGTTATGCGGCGGGGTTCGTGGGCAGGATTCGGGCGAGCCAGTCGGTGCGGGTTCGGCGCGCTGTGGCCGAGATGTGTGCCTGCGGGTACAGGGCGTCGAATCCGTGGAAGCCGCCTGCCCAGACGTGGAGTTCGGCCTGGCCGCCGGCCGCCCAGATGCGGGTGGCGTAGTCGGTGTCCTCGTCGCGGAAGACTTCGGCGGAGCCGGTGTCGATGTAGGTGGTCGGCAGGCCCGTGAGGTCGTCGGCCAGGGCGGGTGAGACGTATGCGGGAACCTCGTCGTCGGTGAGGTCGCCGAGGAGGCAGCGCCATCCGAATCCGTTCATCTCGCGGGTCCAGACGCCGGGCCCGTTCGAGTACTGGAGGCTGGAGGTGGTGGTGTTGCGGTGGTCGAGCATGGGGCCGATCAGGACTTGGGCGGCGATCGTAGGGGTGCCGAGGTCGCGGGCCATCAGGGTGACGCCGGCGGCGAGGCCACCGCCCGCGCTGGCGCCCGCGACGACGATCCGGGCGGGGTCGATGCCCAGTTCGGCGGCGTGGTCGGCGATCCAGAGCAGTCCCTGGTAGCAGTCGTCGACCGGGACGGTGCCGGTGGCCTCGGGTGCGAGCCGGTAGTCGACGGAGACCACGACGGCGCCGAACTCGTCGAGCCACTCCAGCGGGATGTCGATCTGTGAGAAGCGGTCGCCCATGACCATCCCGCCCCCGTGCATCCAGTAGACGCAGGGTGCGGCAGCAGTGCGATCGGTGTCCGCGGGGCTGAAGACGGACAAGGGGATCGGGGTGCCGTCCGGACTCGCAATGGTGACCTCGCGCCGGTCGATCGCGCGACCTTCGAGGAGGGGTTCGACGGGCATCGAGGAGTAGGGGCGCACCTGCGCCAGCACGTCCGGGCTGAGCTGGGACATCAAGGGCATGTCGGCCGAGAGTTCATGCAGTTCGGGGTCGAGGGCGGGGCGTGCTGTGGTCATGGTCGTTGCCTTTCGTGGGTGGTGGCGGGACGGTCGGGCGAGGAGGGGGCCGCCTCGGCGGGCACTGAGGCGGCAGTGGCTGGCGCGTGCGGTGTTAGGCGGGTCAGAAGGCGGCTTTGCCGCGGACCGGGACGTAGTCGGTGTACTCGGAGTCCTTGGCGAGCAGCGGGTCGATCTGCGCCACGATGGCCTGGGCGGTCTCGCCGGCGAAGATGCGGTGGTGGTCCTCCTCGCTGGTCCAGCCTTCGGTGACGTGGACGACGTCGGGGTCGGACGCGGAGCGGGACACGAGGTAGACGAGGCAGTACTCGCTCGCGCCGGGGCTGCCCTCGTTCAGTCCGGTCAGCAGCAGGTCGACGAGCTGGTCGCCCATTCCGGGCCTGGCGGTCAGGGTGGCGTTGAATCCGTAGTCGACGATCATGGATTCCCTCTTTTCAGTAATGGAGTGTGGTGATTCCATTCAACTGGGTTGACCTGCGGAAACGTTAGACAGATCCTCGTTCGAACTTGCACGATACTCGCGAGCATGGGAACCATGGCGCGGAATGGTGCTGCAATGGACGCATGTACCTCGAAGAACTCCGCACCCTGCTGGCCCGCCATGCGCGGCCCGACTGGACCACCGCCGTCGACGGCGTCCTCATCTCGAAGGTCGACCGCCCTGATCCGCCGGCGCCCTCGATGTCCGGCACGCTCCTGGCGGTCATCGCGCAGGGCGCCAAACGCCTCGCCCTGGGCGAGAGGGTGTTCGAGTACGGGCCCGGGCAGTACCTGGTCGCATCCGTCGATCTGCCTGTCACCGGGCAGTTCACCCAGGCCGACCCCAAGCAGCCGGCGCTGGGGTTCGGTCTCGTCCTGGAACCGTCCGCCGTTGCCGAGCTGCTGCTTGAGGCCGGGCCCGGAGCCACCCCCCGCAGCAGCGGGGGCGCGCCGTCGGGGATCGCCGTCAGTGACGCTCCGGCCGCGCTGCTGGACGCGGTGGTCCGGCTGCTGCGCCTGCTCGACGAGCCCCGAGACCGGGCCGTCCTGGCCCCGCTGGTCAAGCGCGAGATCCTGTGGCGTGTGATCACCGGCGAGCAGGGTGCGACGGTTCGCCAGCTCGGCCTGGCCGACAGCAGCCTCAGCCACGTCTCGCGGGCCGTGCGCTGGATCCGCGAGCACTACGCGCAGCCCTTCCGGGTCGAGGACGTGGCGCGGCAGTCCGGCATGAGCGTCTCCGCCTTCTACCGCAACTTCCAAGCGGTGACCGCGATGAGCCCCATCCAGTTCCAGAAGCAGATCCGGCTCCAAGAGGCCCGGCTGCTGCTCGCCACCCACCCCGGAGACGTCACCGGAGTCGGCCACCGCGTCGGCTACGACAACCCGTCGCAGTTCAGCCGGGAGTACCGCCGCCAGTTCGGCGCACCCCCCAGCCAGGACGCCGCCCGCCTGCGTCAGGCCGTGCGTGCGCCGACAGCTGTCCTGCCCTGAGCTGGATGGGCGGCACGGGAGGATCGTGCAAGGAGTAGCCAGGATAGTTCTACTATCCACGCAGGTCAGAGCGATTCAATGGGATCACCGGTTCTCCCGTGGAGCAGGAAAATGCCTGTCCACCCGCACGGATCCCACCGCATCGCAAAGGGGCACAACATGAAGACAGTTCTGATCACTGGTACCTCATCCGGGTACGGGCGGGAGACCGCCCTCTACTTCCACTCGCAGGGGTGGAACGTCATCGCCACGATGCGGACGCCGCGTTCGGGCGTTCTTCCTGAGTCGGACCGGCTCCGCGTCGTCGAGCTCGACGTGACCAGGCCCGAGAGCATCACCGCAGCGTTCGAGGCCGAGGGCCCCATCGACGTCCTGGTCAACAACGCGGGCGTGCCCTCGATCGGTGTGTTCGAGGGCACCCCCATGGCCCGAGTGCGGGAGGTCTTCGAGACCAACACGTTCGGAGTGATGGCGACGACGCAGGCGGTGCTGCCCCAGTTCCGCGAGCGTGGCTCCGGCGTGGTGGTCAACGTGACCTCCAGCGTGGTGCTGGGGCACATGCCGCTCTCGGCCGTCTACAAGGCGAGCAAGATGGCCATCGAGGGGTTCACCGCATCCCTCGCGCTCGAACTCGCGCCGTTCGGTGTGCAGGCGAAGACGGTCGAGCCGGGCGCCTGCCTGACGACGAACTTCGCAGCCAGGGCAACGAACGGCGATTCGCTGGACGCGCTCGTCCCAGCGCCCTACGTAGCGTTCGCGAAGCAGGCCATGGACGACTTCACGGGCCAAGACGTGGTCACCAAAGAGAGCGACGTCGCCGAGACGGTGTGGCGAGCCGTGCACGACATGACCGGCCAGCTGCGATTCCCGGCCGGTCCCGACGCGGTCTGGCTCGCCCAGGCGAAGTGATCAACAGCAGGCATGATGACGCCGCACTGATGCCGTGAGTCGGCCACGCACACAGGCAAGTGGCCGGCCTGCCGTCCAGCGCCCACCCCACCGAACGAGCGGGGCGAGCTGGCGCATCGTCAAGCTTGTGCGCCAGTACGCCGTGACCGGCAGTGTCCTGTCTGCCAGCGGCAGGCTCCACGGTCTACCCCGGCGGATGGCGTCGACCCCCTCGCGACGCAGCGCCGTCACCAGTTTCATGAACTGGCGCGGGTGCAGCCCGGGAAACGGGACTATCCAAGACGGCTCCGACGCCGTGATCACGCCGGCCACATCAAGATCATTCCATCGCGGCTGATCCTTCGAGCCCGTGAGGGCGGGGTCCGGACGCGAAGGCAAGGACGTCAGGGATCGCGTCGCGCAGGCTGCCGAAGTGACGATGCACGCCGTCCACCGCCGTAGGAGCGTTGACACCCCATACCGTCATCCCGGCACGCAGCCCGGACTCCACCCCGGAAGGGGCGTCCTCGATGACCAGACAGTCCTCTGGTTTGGCACCAAGCCGCGCGGCTGCCTGCAGATACGGCACGGGCGACGGTTTGCCTTCCTCCACGGCGGCCGCATCCACGAGGACCTCCGGGACCGGCAAGCCCGTCCGTGCGAAGCGTCCACGAACCCGGTGCTCATAGTTCGAAGTCACCAATGCCCAGGACCCGGGCTGCAGAGCACTCAGCAGCTCCGAGGCGCCGCCGAAGGCCGTATAGGCGCCGGAGCGGACGTCCTCGTCCTCCAGCTCGTGCAGTGCAGCAAGGCACTCGCCGGGGTCCTGGTCCATAGCAACCTGCGCGAAGGTCTCCATCGGCCTCGTCCGCAGCGCCACTTGGTAGACCTCGTCGGGGTCCAGTCCGTATCGCTCTGCCCACGTTCGCCAGACCAGGCGCTGATTGTCCACGGCGTCGATCAACGTGCCATCAACATCAAACAGGACATACCTCATCGCACCGGACTGGCCGAGTTCTCTGGTCACGCTTCGATCATGTCATCAGGCCCTGAGCAGGCAGTTTGTGGGACGAGTCTTAAGCGGCCATCTACGCAGCACGAGGTATTCGGAGTATGCAAGCACTGCCCGCCAAAGCTTCCTCACGGAGTCGGGGTGGGACAGGCCTTGTCCACGAGAACGGGCAGTGTTTTGACACCAGCATGGACGGTGCTCAAGGGCCCAGGCGGGCGGGGATGTTCACGAGCTTGGACAGCACTGAGAGTGCAGGTGGTACTTACCGGGGGACGGTCTGGGTGACGCGCCACAGCCGCCGGGGGAGGCCGCCTTCCTCGAACGCGGCGACCTCATCCAGGGTCCAGCTCTTGGCGAGGGCGTTGACGAGGTCACGGGGGAAGAAGTGCACGGCGAAGCCGCCGTGCTCCCAGATGTCGTCTCCGTGCCCGGTACCGAGCTGGTAGTGGGCGTCCTCGGTGTGGCGGACGGTGTAGACGAAGGCTCCGCCCGGCCGCAGTACCCGTCGCACCTCGGCGACCAGGGCGTGGATCTCCTGGGTGGACAGCGCCATGCAGAGCAGCATGTGGGCGAACACAGCATCCACTGAGGCGTCCGCGAGCGGTAGAGGCTCGCGGACGTCGTGCACCGCCGTGGTGAGCCGCCCGGCTACGCCTTGGGCCGCGGCGGCCTCGCGTAGCTGATCCAGACCGACCGGGCTGAAGTCGGTGGCCATGACGGAGAAGCCTTCGCGGGCGAAGTACAGCGCGTCACGGCCGTGGCCTGCACCCAGCTCCAGCACCTCGCGGGCATCGGCGGCCCGGAAGACGGCAGCGGCACGGATCGCCGGCTCGGACGGTTCCTCGCCGTACATGCCGGGATGCTCGCCGTAGGTCCGCTGCCAGTGCGCCCGCTGAACCTCGGCCAGCCCCTGCTCCGACTCCGACACCCTGACGCCCTCCTGGACCGGGCCGGTATCGAACAACCGGCGCACGTCAGGCCACCTTAGAGGGACCCCAGGTTGTCACCTCGCCCGCCCGCTGCCTCCTGGCGTGATCTGCCGGATGAGTTCGGCCCCTGGCAGAGCGCGTACGACCGCTTTCGGATCTGGACGGCCCAGGGTGCCTTCCAGCGTCTGATGGAGGCGGTGATCGCCGAGGCCGCCGCGCGCGGCCAGGTGGACCTGGGGCTGGTCAGCGTGGACTCGGCGACCGCCCGGGCCCATCACCACGCAGCCGGGATGGCCCTGGAACCGGAGCAGTTGGCCGCCCTGGAAATGGCCTTCGAGGCCGAAGAAAAGGGGGTGCTGCGGAGGGACAGGAGCCGCAGAACGGACAAGCCGAGGGCGACCGACCCGGGCGCCGAGCGCCGATGTGTCCGCCGACGGCACCGGGCCCGCCTAAGAGCCGCAGAACTGGGGCGTTCCCGGGGCGGGCTGACCAGCAAGATCCATCTTGCGGCCGACCAGCGCTGCCGCCCGCTGGCGTTCGTCCTCACGCCCGGCCAAGCCGGCGACAGCCCGCAGTTCGTTCCGGTCCTGGAGCGTGTGAAGGTGCGCGGGCCGGTCGGGCGTCCCTGGGCCAGGCCGGACGCGGTGGCCGGCGACAAAGCGTACTCTTCCCGTGGCAACGGCCGTTACCTGCGGCGACGCGGGATCCGGGGAGTGATCCTGGAGAAGGCCGACCAGGCCGCCAGCCGTAAGAAGCGCAGCTCGAAGGCCGGTCGGCCGCTCGGCCACGACACGGAGCTCTACAAGGAACGCAACACCGTGGAGAGGTGCATCAACCGGCTGCGGAACTGGCGGGGCATCGCCTTCCGCTTCGACAAGACCTCGGAGAGCTATACGGCCGGGCTGCACCTGCGCGGTGCAATGCTCTGGTTCCGCAGCATCGCATCGCATTCATGACACGAACCCCAGACAGGACCTAGGCCTGGCGCCAGGAGCGGATCCGCTCGGCAATTGCATATGAGTCCAGGCGCAGGCTGCGGATTTCGTTGATCAGATCGCGCCACGGTTCGTAGGTTGTGTCGACGCGTTCACCGGAGGCCTCCAGGTACGCGAGGGCGACTCCATAGCCGTACGCCTCGTTTCGGGCCGGGAGCGGTCGTAGCAAGACGCACTCCTCCAAGAACACCGCGGCCCGCCAACAGGCGTCCGGGTGACTCTGGTCGAGTCGCGGCGGATCAACCTTGTGGCGGGCTGCCATGCCCACGAGCACACTGAGATCGTTCACGGTCAGGTCTGTGCGGAGGATGTCTTCCTGGCGGGCCAGGAGCCATCGGTAGTCGACGAGCAGGTCCACAGGGTCAGGCCGCCCGCGGAGTCTTGTGGGCGGTCGTCGGCGGAAGTCCGCCGAAGTCGGCGTCGAAGCGGTCCAGGACGCCAGGTGCCATGAGGCGGCGGAACGCAGCCGTGGCGGTGTCGAGCTGTTTCTCGTGTTCCTTCTCCGCGGCCACCTTGGCGAGGTAGTCCTTCATGGACATGTGCTCGCTGTCGGCCAAGGCCTTGAGCCTGTCCCTGGTGGTGTCGTCAATCTTGACACTGGTGTCTGCCATGGTTTCGAGTATGCCGCTCGGCATACCGATCTGGCTACCGTCTTCCGTTCTGTGCCCATGACTGCTTGAGCCCTGAACATGAGGTTGCTGCGCGGCACCCGCATGCCCGGACGCCTCACCGTCTGGAACCGGGATCGCCCACTTCCCGACCACACCCTGTGCGACCTCAACCCCAGCTGCACCTTCGTCGGCGGCCTCCTGGTCACACCCACCGGCACCCGGTAAGCGGGACGTGGCGGGTGTCGGGACCGACCTCGTGGCTACCGCGGGCGCAAGCGCCTGCAGTAGCCGACTGCAAGCGGCTTGTCCTGGACCACTACGGGTGTACGCCTCGTCCTCAATTCAGGCTTCAACATGATCTAGCCAGGAATCCCGGCTCTTCAGGGCTCGGGAGGAATGGCTTCTCTGGGCTGCTCTGACCCGCGCCGGAGGCACGGGTCCGCACTGTCTGCCTCAATCGCGGCGTTTCTGGCTCTCGATGTACTCCTTCACCACAGCGAGGGGTGCGCCGCCGGCGGACGCTGCGAAGTACGAGGGTGACCAGAAGTGCGCGCCCCACAGGTACTTGTGGATGTGATCGGCGTACTCCTTGCGCAGGTAGTGCGCGGAGACGCCCTTGAGCGAGCCGACCGGGGCGGACAGTTTGACCTGTGGCGGGTAGTGGATGAGTAGGTGCACGTGATCGCGTTCGCCGTTGAACTCGCGCAGCTCGGCGTTCGCCTTGGCGCAGACCTCCCGCATCATCTCCTCGCAGCGGGTCAGGATCTCGGTGAAGACGCCACGCCGGTGTTTCGGTACGAGGACCAGATGCGTGTGGAGGGTGGAGGCAACGCTACGGCCCCTGCGGATATCGGGGTGTGGTTCCCCTCGTGGTGACATTGGACGCGAAGCTAGAGTGGCTTGCGTGAAGATCGTCGTACAGGTTCGTCTCATGCCAACGCCCGAGACGGCGTTGGCACTTGAGTGCACCCTGCATGCCTGCAACGACGCGGCGAACTGGCTCTCGGGCCAGGCCCACGAGCGGGGTGAGACCTCGCGCAAGGTGTTGCAGGGCTTCGCCTACCGGGACCTGAAAGGCCGGGGGCTGTCGGCGCAACCGGCGCTGCATGTGCTGCGGAAGGTCGCCGACGCCTACACGACGTTGAGGGCGAACATCCGCAACGGGAACCTCGGCGAGGAAGGCTCCAAGCGCCGCCACAAGGCCGAGTCGAAGCCCGTCACCTTCCGGCCGGATGCGGCGCAGCCGTACGACGATCGCTGTCTCAGCTGGCAGATTGACGAGCAGACGGTAAGCATCTGGACCACCGCCGGACGTCTCCGGGGTGTGCGGTTCACCTGCTCCGAGCAGGCCCGCAAGCTCCTTGCCGGGCACCGCAAAGGCGAGAGTGATCTCGTCCACCGTGACGGAATGTGGTTGCTGATCGCCACCTGCGAGGTGCCCGAGGCCGAGCGGTATGAGCCCGATGGTTTCATCGGCGTGGACCTCGGCATTGCCAACATCGCCACCACCAGCACGGGTTACCGAGCGGCCGGGCGGGATCTGAACAGGCACCGTAAGCGGCACCGTGATCTGCGCCGCAAACTCCAGGCCAAGCGCACCCAGTCCGCCAAGCGCCGCCTGAAGAACCGGCGCCGCAAGGAACAGCGGCACGCCGCGAACGTCAACCACATCATCTCGAAGAAGATCGTGACCGAGGCTGAACGCACCTCGTCCGGTATCGCCCTGGAAGACCTGGGCCGCATCCGGCAGAGGGTACGGCTGAGGAAGCCCCAACGGGTCACGCTCCACTCCTGGGCCTTCGCCCAGCTCGGCGCGTTCGTCGCGTACAAGGCGCAGCGGGCCGGCGTCCCACTGGTGTACGTCGATCCGGCGTACACCAGCCAGGAATGCGCCGAGTGCCATCACATCGAGAAGAAGAACCGGGTCGACCAGGCCCTCTTTGTCTGCCGGGGGTGCGGGGTCGTTGCCCACGCCGACCGGAATGCTTCCCACGTGATCGGCCAACGCGGCGAGATCGTGTGGAATGCGGGGCGTGAGTCACGCGTCCCTGCCACCCCATAGGGGTGTCTGGACGGAGGGGCCACCCCAGCAGCCAGTTGGGCACTACCTCCAAACCCGGCCCTTCAGGGCCAGGTCAAGTTGACTCAGTCCACTTTGCCGTGACTGGCCCTGTCCTGGCTGTGCGGGCGCCCGTTGGGATGGACCTGTTTCCGCCGACGGGTGGGACGTGCAGAATCCGCTGCAGCCGCCGCTGAAAGGTCCTCGATGACGATGCCGCGCACACGCTCGTTCGTGCAGGTCGATGTGTTTTTCACGAGTCCGTATTCCGGCAACCCGGTCGCGGTCGTTCTGGACGGGACGGACCTGAGCGACGAGGAGATGCAGCGCCTGGCGCGTTGGACGAATCTGTCCGAGACCACGTTCGTGCTGCCCCCCACCGTCCCGGAGGCGGACTACCGGCTGCGGATCTTCACTCCGCACGGTGAGCTGCCGTTCGCCGGGCACCCCACCCTCGGCTCCGCGCACGCCTGGCTGGACGGTGGCGGCAAGCCGCAGGACGGCGACCGTGTCGTGCAGGAGTGCGCCGCAGGACTGGTGACCGTGCGCCGTGGCGAGGGCACTCTGTCCTTTGCCGCCCCTCCCCGTGTGCGTGACGGCGCGGTCGACGACGAGTATCTGAACCAGATCGTGGCCGCGTTCGGCATCACACGCGACCGTGTCCTCGCCCACCAATGGGTCGACAACGGACCCGGCTGGGCCGTGGTTCAGTTGTCCACGGCCGAGGAGGTCCTCGCCCTCGAACCCGACCTCTCCCTCATCCCGGACGCGATGGTCGGCGCAATCGGGGCCTACCCCCACGGGTCGCCGCACGACTTCGAGACGCGCACCTTCGCCCCGGGCGTCGGCGTGCCCGAAGACCCCGCGTGCGGCAGCATGAACGCCGCCGTCGGTCAGTGGCTCACCTCCACCGGCGCCGCACCCTCCTCCTACCGGGTCTCACAGGGCACGAGACTGGGCCGGGCCGCGAGCATCGAGATCACCGCCGATGCGGACGGCACCGTCTGGGTCAGCGGCGCCGCCACCGTCTGCATCCGCGGCACCATCACTCTCTGACCGCCCCAGCCCCAACTGCCCGCGCTCGCACAGCAGTTGTCGGAGCGCGGGCGGCTACGGGGTGATCAATGCGCCGGACCACCGGTGTCGGGACGGGACCGTCATGTGGTGTCGGCCGAGAGCGTCTTCATGGTGACGTAGCTGGTCACCGTGGCCACGCCGGGCAGGCTGGCCAACTGGTTGGCGTGGAAGTCCTCGTAGGCGGGCAGGTCGGCCACCTCGACCTGGAGCAGATAGTCGAAGTTGCCGGTGATGTGGTGGCTGTGGACCACCTCGGGCAGCCGGGTGACCGCACTCTCGAATGCGACCACATCCGCGCGGGTGTGGCGCATCAGCCGGACACCCGCGAACACTCGCAGGCTGCGGCCGACCGCAGCGGGATCGATCAGGGCCCGGTAGCCGCGGATGACCCCGGCCTCCTCCAGCTGACGTACGCGCCGCAAACAGGGTGACGGTGACAGCCCGACCCGGGCGGCGAGCTCGGCGTTGCTGATGCGGCCGTGCTGTTCGAGTACGGCCAGAATCGATCGGTCCACCTCATCCATGGTGGCAGATTATTGCTCCCAGGGCGTGCCTACCACAATCGTGCGCCTGCTCTGAGCGCAATTTGCTGCCAAAATTGCTGAGATCCGGTCACATCCGACCGCCGGTCGGCCACGCTTCATGGAGTCACACCCCATGAGTCACACCGACGGTCCACGGAAGGGCAGCCATGCCGGGCAAGAGCACCATCACCGTTCACGCCGATCGCGAAGTCCATCCGAGCCGTGCCGTCGCGCCGCCCATCTATCAGACAGCGGCGTTCTGGGCCGAGGACGGGGAGACGTTCGCGCAGGGCGCCGTCGCCCCGCGGGGCAAGGACTTCTACACCCGCTTCGGCAACCCGAACCACGCACAGGTCGCGGCCGTCGTCGCCGAACTGGAGGGCACCGAGGCGGCCATGGTCACCGCGTCCGGGATGGCCGCGCTCACCACGGCCGTGCTGGCCCTGGTGTCCGCCGGTGACCACGTCATCGGGCAGAAGTCCACCTACGGGGGTACGGCGTCGGTGCTGCTGAACCTGCTGCCGCGCCTCGGCGTGTCGACCACCCTGGTGGACCAGACCGATCCGGAGGCGTTTGCGAAGGCACTGACCCCGCAGACCCGCCTGATCCTGGTGGAATCCCCGAGCAATCCGCTGCTGCAGATCACCGACCTGCGCGCCGTCGCGGACCTGGCCCGCGCGCACGACGTGCTCACCATGGCGGACAACACCTTCGCCACTCCGCTGAACCAGCGACCGGCGGACTACGGCATCGATCTGGTCTGGCACAGCGCGACCAAGTACCTCAACGGCCATTCCGATGTCTCGGCCGGAGTACTGGCCGGGCGGGCCGAGATCCTGGACCGGATCTGGGACGTCGGTCTGCTCACCGGTGCCACGCTCGGCCCGATCGACGCGTGGCTGCTGCTGCGCGGCATGCGCACCCTGCCGCTGCGTGTGCCGCGGCACAACGCCAACGGCCTGGCGCTCGCCGAGGCGCTGAACGCGCATCCGGCGGTGGCGAAGGTGCACTATCCCGGCCTGGCGACCCATCCCCAGCACCAACTGGCCGCCGAGCAGATGAGTGGCTTCGGCGGGGTGCTCGGCATCGAGTTCGCGGGTGGTTTCGAGATGGCCGACGCCTTCCTCGGCCGGCTGCGCTACGCCCGCCGGTCGGCCAGCCTCGGCGGTGTGGAATCGCTGGCCGTCCATCCGGCGTCCATGTGGCGCGGGATGCTCAGCGAGGAACAGATAGCGGAATCGGTACCGCTGGGCCTGGTCCGGCTGGCAGCGGGCACGGAGGACACGGCCGACCTGGTCGCCGACGCGCTCGCCGCGGCTGACGCGGTGCCGGCCGAGGCCGAGGCCGTGACCGTCTGATCGGCGCGGGGTTTCATCGCAGCCGCCCAGCTGGGGATGCGTCGGCGGCTACCTGCGGCAGTAGACCCTGAGCGCCCGTGACATGAACGCGCGCGGCTGATCTGCGCGCCTGCGGCTGCCCCGCTGACCCGCTCACCTGCGTGTCGGTGACTGATCGGTACGGCCGCGAACGGAGCCGCAACGGCCGCCACAACACGATCTTGAACAATCCGGATCTTGAACAATCCGAAAGCGTCTGTGAAGGAGTTCCCGATGAAGACCCTGCTCACTGGCGGCACCGTGGTCAGCATGGACCCGGCTGTCGGCGATTTCGACCGCGGTGACGTGCTGATCGAGGACGGCGTGATCGTGGAGGTGGCCGAGCGCGTCGACGCGCCGGACGCCGAGGTGATCGACGCGACCGACCGGATCGTCATGCCCGGCTTCGTCGACAACCACCGCCACACCTGGCAGACCGCGTTCCGAGGCGTCGGCGCGGACTGGACGTTCCCCGAGTGGGCGGTGGCCATGCACGGTACGGTCAAGCCCCACTACCAGCCCGAGGACGTCTATGCGGGCACCCTGCTCGGCCGTCTGGAGGCCCTGCACTCCGGCGTGACCACGATGTTGGACTGGTACCACGTCGCGCAGACCCACGAGCACGAGGACGCCGCCGTCGCCGCGCTGCGAGACGCGCCGGGCCGGTCGATCTTCTGCCTCGGTGCCGGATGGGGCACCGCCGACCCCGTCGACGCCGACATCCGCCGCGTCCGCTCCGACCTGGCCGGAGACGGCCTGGTCACCATGGCGCTGGGGCTGCGCGGACCCGAGGACACGAGCATGGACACCGTCGCCCGGGAGCTGAAGCTCGCGGCCGAACTCGGCCTGCGCACCAGCCTGCACATCGCCTCCGACGGGACACAGCGCCCGGTCGCCGATCTGCGCGAGCACGGTCTGCTGCGGGACACCACCACGTTCGTGCACGCCAACGGGATCAGCGACGAAGAGCTGCGGATGCTCGCCGACGCGGGCAGTTCGCTGTCGATCAGCCCGGACGTCGAGCTGAAGATGGGGTTCGGATCGCCGATGACCGGCCGGGCGCTGGCCGCCGGCCTGCGCCCGACGCTGTCCATCGACGACGTCCCGTCGGTCGGCGGCGACATGTTCTCCACGATGCGTACCGCCTTCGCCGTCCAGCGCGGCCTGGACGGCGGCCTGCGCTCCCGGGACCTGCTGGAGTTCGCCACCGTCGATGCCGCCCGATCGTGCGGCATCGACGCCCGAACGGGCAGCATCACGCCCGGCAAGGACGCCGACGTCATCCTTCTGCGCGCCGACGACCTGACCGTGTTCCCGGTCACCGACCCGGTCGCCACCATCGTCAGCGCCGGCCATCCCGGCCTGGTGGACACCGTCCTCGTCGCCGGCCGCGTGGCCAAACGCGACGGCGTACTGGTGGGCGTGGACTTGGCGGCGCTGAGAACCCGACTGGCCGCATCACGCAACCGGATCGCGGCGGCCGCCGGCATTCCGCTCGACGGCACATGGCACCCACGGCCGGAATCGGAATAGCCGCACGTTGTTGGACGAGACACCTCCATCGTGTCGCAACTTGCCTGGTGGCACGAGAGAACGGGCGACCGAGACGGAGCCGATCAATATGTCACATGGTGCGCAGAAGCCGGAAATACTTTTGCCCTGCGGAAGCTGACCGAGCAGCGGGAGGTTCAAAGACACTCACTCACAAAGATTGTCGAAGCGGTCGTTCCCGCACCAGCCGGAGGCACTTCGCAGGTGAGCAAGCCGTCAGGCTCGGGCGTCGACGTGATGCTTCACAGCCGCCGGACGCGCAGCACCCCTGTCCGCATCGGGAGAGTGAACTCGCCTCGGGCGGTCTCCGGTCGACTCGCGAGGAAAGCGCGGATCCGGCCGAGCGTGGCCTCGCGTTCCTGTTCTGGCATGCCCAGCAACCCCGCGCGCGTCGCAAGAGTCGCGACGAGAGAGTCGGCGGTGCGGCGCTGCCCGTGCGGGAACTCCGCCTGCGCCGGCGAGCCGAACCGAGCGGGTACGTCATTCTTTGGAAGGTGCATGTCTGCCGTCGCAGCGCGCCAACTGGCGGGCGTGTCACGCGGGCCGATGGCCGCGCTCCCGCTGACCCGCGCAAGCCCGGAAACCCACTCGACCCCATCGTCCAGGACGTTCCAAAGACCGGCCAGGATGCCGCCGGGTGCGAGGACCCTCGCGATCTCGGGTCCCGCGACGGTCATGTCGAACCAATGCATGGCGTTGCCGGCCAGCACGGCGTCAACGGACGAGTCCGGCAGCGGAATCGCCTCGGCACTGCCCGAGAGGGCACGGACCCCCGGCAGCGGGCGGCGCAACTCAGTCAGCATCGCCGAATCGGGCTCGACCGCGATGACTTCGGCACCCAGTGCAACCAACGTGGCGGTCAGCTTGCCGGTTCCGGCCCCGAGGTCGAGCACGCGCGGGCCGGACGCGGGCTCAAGCGCCCAGCGCACCGCGGCCTGCGCGTAGTCCGGACGGTGCTCGGCGTAGGCGACGGCGGCCGCGCCGAACGACGAGGCATGAAGCAGCCGCTCATCCTGATCCATCCCGCTACCGTATCGATGCTGCTGGCGGTCGGAAACCCTGCCTCACCGCTGCGGCGGCGGCCGCACGATACCGTTCTGAGTGAGGGCGAGAGCCGCAGCAGTCGTCCGGCCGGGGCGGTCACCACCTGCACGTTCACTCCGTGCCGACGGTGCTTGTGGGAGTGGTCGGCCTGGCTGTCGCCGACCTGGTCGCACTCCGCGAGTGTGCCGTTGAGCAGGACGTAGTGGGGTCGGCTTCTCGCAGGGCACGCAGCAGTCCGGGCGCTCGGTCGGCGAGCAGATTGATGACGGCCGACGCGCAGGCGTGTGCGGTTCCGGCGGTGGTCACCGTCGCGGGTGACGACGAGCATGGTGACCCAGTCGGCCAGGGCGTGCGGCAGGTCGAGTCGAGTTCGGCAGAGTACGGAACCAACGCGGCTTCTATGCCTGTGGGTTGAGACTTGAACACCTCTTCCAACGGCACAGGAGCCTGGTGCGTTGCGCACCCCGTCGGCGTCCCCCGATCAATGGCCGCGCTGACAACCCTCAGTTACTCGGCCCGGCGCGACACTCATCACGTGTCGCGAGGCCATGCCGCCGCCGTGGCGGCGCAGGCAAGGGCATGGACGGTGGCGAGGGCCGCGAAGGCGGTGATGCCGGGTTTCACGTCGGTGTCGTTCAGGCGTTCGGTGGCGATGGGCGGGGCCCAGCCGTCCGGGACCACCGAGACGCTGATGACGGCACCGGGGAGGGCGCGTGTCCGTGGTCCGAACCGCATCCAGCCGAGGTCACGCTCGGTCTCCGCCTCGGCGAGGTGGTAGCGGGTGAGCCCGGTGTCCTCCTCCTCGTCGCTGTCGATGGAGGGCTTGGTCTCGATGACGCGGGCCAGGGTCGGCCGGCCGGAGAGATCGTGGAGGGGCCAAGAGGCCAACCATGGAGCCGTGATGAGCAGAGCGGCGGCGGTGAGTCCGGGCAGGGCGGTCAGGTGCTCACGTACGTCGTCCCACCCGTACCAGGAACCGGCGGTTGTCACGGCCATGGCGAACGAGGCAACCGCGAGAAGCGCGCAGACCAGCACCCATCGAACTCCTTGGTTGCGCGAGCCGAAGAGGACCGCGACAGGTATGACGGCCAGGGACCACAGCATCACAGCTACGAAGCGGCCTTTCCCCTCCAGGCTCCACCACATCGCGTCGACCGCTTCGACGGCCAGACCCACAAGTATCGCGACCACGATGCGGCCTCTTCCGGGCATGCGCGGCCTCCTCAGTCCGGTGGTTCGTCGGCTGTGCCGTGCAGTGAGCGGGTGACCTCGTCGAGGGTGTCGAGTCCGGCCTGTACGGCTTCGAGTTCGTGGTCGAGGGCGGTCAGGTCCGTCGGGACGGCGGAGGCGTCCGTCGCGGCCTGGAGCGACAGCAGCATGGCGCCGCGCTCCGCTGCGGCTTCCAGGCGCAGGGCGGTGGCCTCCATCGTGGTGATCAGGAGTTGGCGCAGTTCGGTCAGGCGCTTCAGGGTCGCGGCGCGTTGGCCCGTGGCGCGGGCGGCGTCCTGTTTGGCCCGCCTGAGCGGGCCGTCGGGGAGGGCTCGGGCCTCCTTCTCCAGGCGTTCCCGCTCGCGGTCCAGGTCGTGGTGGTCGGTGGATGTGCCGCTGGTGTCGATGACGCGGACCGCCTCGGCCGCCGTGGTCAGCCGGTCGGCCGCGGCCCGTACGGAGGTCGCCGCCGTTGCCAGCGCGGGCCAGAGCGAGGCTTTGGGGCTCTGCCGGCACTGGTTCTCCAGCCGGTCGGCGGCCGCCGCCGCGCGGGTCAGCCATCGGGCTGCGTCGGCGGGCGGTTGGGACGATGTGTCCGCCGGCCGGTCCGCGTTCGGGGAGTCGGGCCGGCCCGTCGCGGGCCTCGCGGATGCCGATGGTGCGGGGCGGGTGAGTCGGCCGGTGATTGCGTGCGCTGCCCATACGAGGCCACCGACACCCGCGCCGACGGGCACGGCGGCGGCTGCCGAGGCACCGGCAAGGAGGGCCGTGACACCGCCCGCGACGGCGAACAGCCCGACCGCGGCGGCGGGAAGGAGACGGCTGCCCATCGTGTCCTCTCTGTCTGCACTGCCCATCGGGTCCGAACCGTCAGAAGTTGCTGATGACGGAGACCATCACCTTGTCGATGACCGCCGGGTCGCGGGCGTCGTAGGAGGTGGCCTTGGTTGCGGCGGCGATCTTCGTGAGCGTGCCGAAGTCGGCCTGGTCGCTGAAGGCGACGGTGAAGACGCGTACGGAGCGCTCCAGTTGGCCGGCGTCGAGGTCCCCCAGAAGTGCGTCGAGGTCGTTGTCCGGCGGATACTCGTTCCTGCCGTCGGTCAGTACGACGACCGCGTTGATGCGGTCGGTGTCCAGATCGGCCAGCATCGCCTGCTGGGCGGCGCGCACGGTGGCGTAGAGGGCGGTGCCGCCTTCGGCGTTGAGTCCGTTGATGGCGTCGGTGAGCCGCTGTTCGTTGTCGCGGATGGGGCCGGGCGGCACGATCTGCCGGTAGGGCTCGGGGTGGTCGCCGGTCTCGGTGGAGAACGCCCACAGGCCGACCTCGTCGTCGGGGTGATAGAGGCCGAGCGTGTCGGCGGCGGCCTTCTTGGCCGCCTCCAGCCGGCTCTGGCCGCCGCCCGCGGCCTGGTTCATCGATCCCGAGACGTCCATGACGAGCAGCACCCGGGCCTTCTTGCGCAGTTCGTCCCAGCTGTCCAGGATCGCCTCCAGCACCTCGGGCGCGGGCGGGTCGATCAGGGACAGGTCCCGCTCGCTCTGCTCGGACAGGCTGACCGAGCGGGCGAGTTCACTGCCGGCGTTGCCTTCGTGGTCGCGGAATCCGGTCTGCTGGAAGCGCCGCTGCTGAGCATCCGCCAGCAGGAAGGTGCGGAAGTCGGCGGCTGCGGCCCGCTGTTCCTTGGAGGCCGTGGGCAGCACCACGAAGGGGTGGTCGAACATCAGCGTGCCGTCGGCCGGGTGCACGGCCACCAGAGGCACCTGCGGCTTCTTGCCCTTGCCGATCCGTTCGGTCTCGCCCGTGGGGCTGCCCTGGTTGTACAGGTGGATCAACTGCTCCTGTACGGCGATGGCGCTGGCGTACGACAGAGCCTGCCCGTCGGCGTCCGCCTCGGCGAGGTTGGCCATGTAAGCGGTCGCGTCGGAGGCGTAGTGGAGGACCCCGGCCTCGACGCCCGACACGAACCGCCGGGTCTTCGCGTCCTTGACCTCGTCAACGGTCAGGTCGCTGGAGCGGCCGGTGGCGGCGTAGAAGGTGGCCAGGGTCGCGGCCAGGCCGGAGGTGGAGGTGTGCGGGTTGTCCTTACCCAGGCTGAAGCGGCCCCACTCGGGCCGGCCGACCGAGGCCCAGCCCTTGGTCGTCAGCGACAGCACGTCCCGCCAGCCGATCGGTTTCTCCGGCCAGCCGAGCGCCTCCGCCATGGGGCGGGGCATGGCGATCGCCAGCGGGCTCGTGGCGAGTGAGAGCGGCTTCTCGTCGGTGAGGAGTGTGCGGTCGGCGGCGGTCGCGTCGCGCTGGAGGAGCGTCAGCCACAGCGAGGAGGACGGCGTCCACACCTGCGGTTCCGGCGCGCCGTCGCGCTGCTCCTCCCACCCCTGGGCCAGGGCGTCCTTGGCGACGCCGGAACTCGTCTCCGACACCGTCACCCGGGCGCACCCTCCGCCCGCGAGTTCACGCCCGGATTCGTTGTACTCCTCGGCCAGTTCGGCGAGCAGATCGCCCTTCTCCGTCGAGGAGTTCACCTCCAGCCGCACCGCGCAGTCGCTTCCCGACGACCCGCCGACGGACACGCGCATCACCACGCCGACGGCCACGAGCAGCGCCAGCCCCACCCCGATCGCCACAAGTATCGGTAGCCTGCGTACGTTCCTCATGACACCCCCCGTTTCCTTCGGCTCTTCACTTCTCAGGCGGTCGTCCCCGCGCCCCACGTCGCCCCCGCGACCCCGGCCGAGAGTCCGGGCAGTTCGTTCGGCACGTCCCGAACCGTTTCCCCCGGGCTCTCTACACGTGGCGAGCCGGCCAGGCTCCTCGGCATCGCGGTCTGTGGCTCCTCGCTGGTCCGCCCGTCACCCTGTGCCGCGGCGTCCCTTGTGGCCACGCCGTTGAGGTTCCGTCCGCCGTCTCCACGTCCTCCGAGGTTCTTCACGCCGTCCCCCCGCAATCTCCGCAGCATGCATATGACAAGATGCCCGTCCTCGCGCCGTCTACACAGCGAGTTTCACTGTCAACAGCCCTTCCAGCAAAGGATGTTGAAGCCCTAAGCCCGCTTGGCGTCCCGTTGCCCGGCGGCACCTCGCATCTCACTTCGCTCGCTCGCTGCCGGTGGCGCGCCCGAGCGCGCACCTTCCTCGGTGAGCTTGCCGAGCCGGTCGACGGTCTTGCCGTCCTTCCGGAACATGCCGCCTTCCATGTCCTCGCCCTGGCCCATGGATTCCTACTCTCAATGGTTCCCTTCCATCGATCCTTCTCGGTCATCGGGAGGATCGACCTATCGGAATACCAAGGCCACTCCGAACGAAATCACCACAGTTCGTCAGTCGTGCTTAACAATCATGAACGCAACAAACAGGCGCGGCAGCTTGATAACCTCGAATGGACGCCCCGACGCTTCGGTCATCTGCGGTGGAGCAGGCCCCGCACGGGCAGGCACACGACCAGAGCGGAACCCGCTGCCGGACCGAAGGTAAAACGCACCAACGTGACATCAATATCCCGGCAGGTATGGTTACCGGCCCAATTCACCAGTTTCTCCGGCCTGCCGGAAGGACTGCGATACGCCCGCTGGGACGGCGGTTCGGCCTTTCCGTCGGATCCGGCGGAAGTGGAGTTCTACGTACCCCCGTTGGTTCAGGACGTCGACATCATCAGCAGACCGCTCGGCCGGATGACCAGCCTCAGAGCCGTCCAGGCCCTCAGCTCCGGGACCGACGAGTTATGTGCGCGGTTGCGACGTCTGCCGGGCAACGTGAAACTGTGCAACGCCAAAGGGGTGCACGCCCGGAGCACGGCGGAGCTTGCCCTGGCCCTGATACTCGCCTCACTACGAGGAATACCGGAGTTCACCCACGCTCAGGACCTCCGATTATGGAAGCCCGAGGTGTTCCCCTCTCTGCACGGGTGTTCGGTGCTCATCGTGGGCTACGGCGCCCTCGGATCCGCTCTGGAAGATCTCGTCGTGCCGTTCGGGTGCGCCGTGACGCGCGTCGCGCGCACCGCCCGGCCATCTCCCCGGGGGCCCGTGCACGCCGTGTCCCACCTTCCTGACCTCATCGCGGGTGCCGACGTGGTCGTGCTGGCGACCGAACTGACCCCCGCGACCCGCCGTTTGGCCGGCGCGGACCTCCTGGCACGAATGCGGGACGGAGCGCTGCTTGTGAACGTGGCAAGAGGGGCGGTCATCGATACCGCCGCATTGTTGGAAGAAGTACGCGGTGGCCGGATCCGCGCAGCGCTGGACGTGACGGATCCGGAACCGCTGCCCGCTGGACATCCGCTCTGGGAAACACCCGGCGTCCTCATCACTCCGCACATCGGCGCATTCACCCCGACGATGTGGCCCCGCCTTGAACAGCTGATCCGCAGACAACTCGAGCGGTTCGCCGCAAACGAGGAGTTGGACAACGCGGTGGCCTACTGACGCCGGGAAGCACGCCGTCGTACGGCCCCCTCGCATTCACGCCACCACCGGGGCGGGAATCACTGAAGAAGGAGAAAAGGAACAGACGTGGGCACCTTAACCTCAACAACCTCAACCTCCGATCCTGGACGTCGACCTGGCACGCCCGGCGTCCTCGCCCCTCTGGAAGCGGCACGGTCGTTGATCCCCCTCCTCGCCGACGAAGCCCCCCGTACGGAGAGCGGCCGCAGGCTCACGGACGCGAGCGTGACCGCTCTGCGGCGGGCCGGCCTCTTCCGGCTGGGCACACCCGCGGCATGTGGCGGCCTCGGCGCGGACATCCGTACCGCCGTGGACGTTTGCGAGGAACTGGCGCACGGGTGCGCGGCCAGTTCCTGGATCGTGGGAATCGCCTACGGCGGCAACCTCTTCGCCTCCCAACTCGCGCAAGACGAGCGCGCCGCCCTCTGGAAGCACGACCCGGACACCATCGTCTGCGGCACGGCCAACCCGTCCGGGACAGCAGAGCGGGCGGACAACGGCTGGATACTGAAAGGCAGTTGGCCCTGGATATCCGGCATCCACCACGCGCAGTGGACCCTGCTCGGCTTTACCTGGACGAACAACGAGGGCGAAACAGAGCGGGGCATGGCGCTGTTCCCCACATCCGCTCTGACCATCGATGACGTATGGCAGGTCGCGGGAATGAGGGGGAGTGGAAGCAACACGGCGGTGGCGGAGGACGTGTACGTGCCGGAATCCCGGACCATTTCCCTCACCGACATGGCGAACGGCACCTACCGTCGACGCCATCCCGACGAGGCGCGGATCACCTTCCACCTCTCCATCAACCTGCCTCTCGTGGCGACCGCGGTGGGGATCGCCGCAGAGGTACTGCAGCGGGTCGTGACGGCCGCGGCCCAGGGGAAGCGGGCGGTCTCACCACTGCATCACCTGGTCGCCGAAGCCCCTGCCCATCAGTTGAACGTGGCGGACGCCGCGACGCTGATCGACACTGCACGCCTCCATCTCGGCCGCGCCGCCGACGAGGTGGACAGGGAGGCCCGCGCCGGCCGCCGTCCCGAGCTCCGCGACCGGGCCCGCCTGCGCATGGACGCCGCCCACGCCATGCGGTGCGCTCGCGACGCCGTGAGTCTGCTGCTCGATACCGCCGGTGCGGGCAGCTTCGCGGACGGCTCCGTACTGCAGAGGGCGTGGCGCGATATCGAGATGGCGACGCGCCACGCGGCTTTCAGCATCCAGACGAGCAGGGAGATCTACGGCCGTGCCCTCCTGGGCGCCCCGCTACCCACAAGTCCGGTCATCTGAGAGGAGTCGACCATGCGCGAGACGACAGCCGATGGCGCGATTACGGCCACCGCCGCGCACAGGTCCGGATCGCCGCGGGTGGCACTGGTCACCGGCGCGGGGCGCGGCCTCGGGGCGGCGATCGCCACGCGACTGCACCAGCAGGGACTGCGGGTGGCCCTGCTCGACCGCGACGGCGACTCCGCGACCGAGGTGGCCCGAGGACTCGACCCCGACATGGGCACCACGCTGGCACTCCCGGTCGATGTGGACGATGTCGCCGCGATGGATGCCGCGGTGCGGAAGGTCACCGCTGCGTGGCGGGCACCTGAC
This sequence comes from Streptomyces sp. NBC_00038, assembly GCF_026343635.1. Lineage (NCBI taxonomy): Bacteria > Bacillati > Actinomycetota > Actinomycetes > Kitasatosporales > Streptomycetaceae > Streptomyces > Streptomyces sp. NBC_00038. The sequence continues at coordinate 23,223 of NZ_JAPELQ010000002.1, read as the reverse complement.
GTACTGGTCAACAACGCCGCCCGCACCGTGCCGGGATCCGTATGGGACATCGCTCTGGACGAGTGGGATGCCGTGATGGCGACCAACCTGCGCAGTGTCCTCGCTCTGACTCGCCTGTGCGCGTTGCCGATGCGGCAACGCGGGTGGGGACGCGTGATCAACCTCGCCTCCCTCGCGGGCCAGCAGGGCGGCACACTCGCCGGCGCCCACTACTCCGCCGCCAAAGCCGGCGTACTGGTCCTCACCAAGGTGTTCGCCCGGGAACTGGCACCACACGGAGTGACCGTCAACGCCGTCGCGCCGGCATCCATCGAGACCCCCGCAGTGGCGGAACTCGGCGCGACCGCGGTATCCGAGGCGGCCAGGAACATCCCCGTCAAACGCCTCGGCCGCCCAACAGAGGTCGCCGCCCTAGTGGCCTACCTGGCAAGCGAAGACGCCGGATACGTCACCGGCGCCACGTTCGACATCAACGGCGGAACCCACATGCGCTGACGTCGTGCGACACGGCTGCCACTCCCCGAGAAAGCTCCATCGATGTTGCCTGCTATCAGCTCGCGGCTCAGCTGAGAGAAGAAGGACAGGTCTGAAGCTTGCAGAGGACGCTGCACCGATCAGGCGACAACCAGTCCCAACGGCGGCACAACCGCTCATGCAGTCCAGAGACGTACCACGCTGTCGGCGAGCTGCAGGAACTGCTGGGCACCTGGGTGGTAGTGCGCGGGGGAGAAGCCGGGAACGGCGCCCAGAAGCTTCCCCTCGGCCGGATCCCATATAGACAGATCGGTGTCACCACAGCTGAACAGGTGGGTGCCATCGCTGAAGAAGCGCCCGGTCGGGCCTTCGAACGCAAGGAGTTCTACGGCCGTCGGATTCCGCGGCGGTTCACTCCGACCGGTGCGACTCGTATCGAAGATCCGTGCCCCGGGCCGCATGGCAACGTCGTGATCGCCGAGGCCCTCGACGGCGACCCGGGTCGAGTCGATCCAGGTCATGCCATGGTCCCAGTAGTCCGCCCGGTCGCAGAGACCGACCCGGCTCGGACCGTCCTCGGACTCCCAGACGTTGCCCTCGATCCACTGGTCGAGATCCCACACCGCGGGGATCCCGATCGGATGCCAGATCCAGCCGTCGTCCAGGATCCGCTTCCCGTCAGGGCTCACATACAGTGCGCCATGGAAGTAGTCGAGGTCGTGCTCCGGTACGGCTTCCGCGTCTGCAGGCGTGGGGAGCGAGCGATCAGTCAGCAAGACTCCCGTTTGCGCGTCCGACACATCCAGCCGGTTCCAGTCCGTGCGGTGGATCACGACGCAACGCCCACGACTTCGCGCGAACTCCAGTGAGAACGGAACTGTCTCTTCTTCATCACCCTGGTTGTCCAGAACCAGCGTCACCTCGCCGGTCCGGAGGTCGACCACCTCGCCGAACCGGCCGTAGTCGTTGACCACCGCGGCGAACATACCGTCGTGTGAGACATGCAGGCGCCTGCGGAGCAGGCGGCCATTCCATGGTTCGCGATCGGGTTCCGCCGGAACGGTGGTGACCCCGACAGTAAGGTGACTGCCGGCTGCCACGTCCCACCGGCTGATCGTGCCATCCTCGCTCAGCACCAGCCACACAGGCCGATTGCGATCACGCACCGGCGCCAGATCGGCAACAGCCCCCAACCGTGGTGGCGTTGAGATCTCGCCGACGGCGTCGCTGCTACCGATCATCGCCGCCCCCACTCCCCGAAACCGAACCGACAGCATATCGAGGCGTGACTCATGGCTGGCCTTGACCAGATCAACTGATCTCATCGAGATCCCACTACGACGCGTGTCACGCGAAGCAAGTCCCTGCCCCGCGACCGTGCAACCACTACTTGGATGCACGGGGTGCTGAAGGCTCTTCCACAGGTTCCCAAGGCGACCTCGCGCCGTACGAAGTGGCCGAGGAACTCCTCCCACTCCTCGCCGGCCGGCACTCTGAACTCTTCGGCTGGACGTAGGGCTCGACGGCGGGAGATGAAGGCCCGGTGGCCGTCCAGCCCTGTCGCCGGACGGAGTCGCTGTCCTCAACCCCTGCCGCTAGGTTGCTCCTTGACCGTCTATCGGCTTGCTCTGGAGGACATCCCGTGACTGAGGTTCCCGCCGTGTCGATCGAGGCGCGCAAGCGAATCAAGACCGACCAGCCGCACACGGCCCGGATCTGGAACTACTGGCTGGGCGGCAAGGACAACTACGAGGTCGATCAGCAAGCCGGGGACCAGATACGCCAGTTGCACCCGGGCATCGGCGATTACGCTCTCGCCGACCGGCTGTTCCTCGGGCGCGCGGTACGGTACCTCGCCGAGGAGCGCGGGATAAGGCAGTTCCTCGACATCGGCACCGGCCTGCCGACTGCGGACAACACGCACGAGGTCGCTCAGCGTGTCGCGCCGGAGTCCCGCATCGTCTATGCCGACAACGACCCCATCGTGCTGGCCCACGCTGAGGCCCTGCTGACGAGCACGCCGGAGGGGCGCACCGACTACCTCGACGAGGACCTGCGTAACGTCGACGCGATCATGGAGCAGGCGGCGCGCACACTGGACTTCAGCGAGCCCGTGGCGTTGATCCTGCTCGGCGTCGTCATCTTCATCGACGATGACGAGGAGGCGTACGCGATAGTGCGGCGTCTGATGGACGCGCTGCCCGACGGCAGCCACCTCGTCCTCTCGCACACCATCACCCGGCCGGACATGCCGGACGTCGACGCCGCGGTCGCCTTCTGGAACGAGCACGGCACACCGAAGCTGACCCAGCGCACCCCGGCCGCCATCGCCGGGTTCTTCGACGGGCTGGAACTCCTCGAACCAGGAGTCGTCTCCTGCAATCGCTGGCGCCCGGACGGCGGTGAAGCCGATCTGCCTGCCGAGGTAGCCATGTTCGGTGGCGTGGGACGCAAAGCCTGATCGTCTTCGGTTGGGGGAGGGGCGGGGGCCCGTATCCCGGCGCGGGCGCGCTCCAGACGCGGGGCCTTGGCCGCGAGCAGTGCGATCAACTCGTTCGCCCAACGCCGCACGGTGGCCGGCGGACACGTCGTGTCCGTCGGCCATGGCGGCCAGGCGCTGGTCGTGCCGCTGCACGGCCAGGGCGATCGCGGCGATCTTCCCTGGCGGCAGCGCTCGCCACCGCGACCGCATCGCCTTCAGATGGCGTCGGAGCAGGTCGGCGAGGTAGGTCAGGGTGCGCGTGGACGACGGCAGGTGGTACCGGTGGACCAGGGACACGGTGTCCCCGGCACGGTCTTTGGTTTTCGTCGCACGATCCCAACGGCCGCCGGTGACACCGCAGTTGCGCTCCGGACAGCCTCACAAGCTGTGGCACATCCTCTTTTCGCTGGTCGCTGAGCCATGAGATGCGGTGGTGATACTGCTTGCCGTTCGGCTGGTACCTCGAGAACGACCCTCTCGCCCACGCTGCCGGCCCCCGCGGGGCTGCCGCCGTTACCTGTCATGCTGAGCGAGTTCGAATCGATCCTCATATGTTGGAGGCTTGATGCGTGCTGGCGTCGTGGTCGCCGCGCACCCCGGCGTGGAAGAACTCGCCGTGCGGGCCGAGGAGTTGGGCTTGCACAGCATCTGGGTCAACGACACCCCGATGGTCCACGGAGACCCCTTCGTCGCCTTGAGCCTGTGTGCGAAGGCCACCCGTCGCATCCGGCTCGGCATCGGCGTGACCTCACCGGCGCTGCGCTCCGCCCCGGCCACCGCGAGCGGGCTCGCCAGCCTCAACGCCCTGGCACCGGGCCGGATCATCTGCGGGGTCGGCACCGGAAACACCGCCCGTCGCACCCTGGGCATGCGGCCGACCACAGCGGCCACGCTGGAGCACTTCACCACCGCGCTGCAGGACCTGTGCGCCGGACGGTCGACCGTGTACCGCGAAGGCGCCCGGGTCCGCGACATCCAGTTCCTGCACGCCGGGGCGCACGTGAACACCGCCGACCCGATCGAGTTCGTCGTGGCCGCGCTCGGACCCAAGGCCGCCGCCGTCGCCGGCCGCCGCAACACCGGACTCATCTCCTTCGGCCTGCTGGACCCCACCGCCTGGCACGCGCTGCACGACGCCCGCCGCCACGCCGCCCGAGACTCACCCCGCGACGCCGATTCCCACACGGACTCCTATGTGGTCACCTCGGTCCACCTACTCGGCGAGGGCGAGGACCCTTACGGCGACGCGGCCAGGGATGCGACGGGCCACCTCGTCCTGTCGCTGCTGGCCTTCGCCGCCGACACAGCCGCCGACATGCCTGCCTTCGCCGAGCAACTCGGCCTCGAGGAGCGCGAGGCAGTGCGGCGGCTCCTCGACCGGCGCGGCACCACCGCCACCGCGCCGGACCGGCACACCAAGCTCTACCCCAACTACCTTGGACGCATCGCACTGCGGGACCGGGATCTGGTTCTGCCCCCGCTGATGGACACCCTGGCCCTGGTCGGCACCCGCGACGACCTCCTCGCCCGCATCACCACCCTGGAGCAGGCCGGCATCGACGAACTCCTCATCCAGCCGGTGATCGACCCGCCCACCGAGATGGCTCAGCTCGCGAAACTCCTCGCCTGAGCGGACCCACCGACCCTAACTACCGATGCCGCAGCTCACCATGGCGCGTCATGAGGCTTCGACTTGCGGAATGAGGTAGGACAGCTGCTCAGGCAGCGCCCCGGGATCACGGGCGGGCGGTGACGAAGTCGCGCACCGTGGTGTACGGAAGCGTGCCCCGAACTCCTCCTCCAGCCGTGTACCGATCCGTTTCGCGGTGTGCCGCTGCTTGCACGGCGCCTCCAAATCGGCGCGGAGCCAGTCGTCGACCGTCTTGCAGCCGCATCTCGGCGCTTCGAGCCTCTGGTCTCCGAGATGCCGCCAGCCATTGCTGCCCAAGCTGTTGGCTACACCGCCCCGTGCGCCGAGCGACACGCCAAGGTCTCCGGAATGACCTGGGCGAACTACGTTCCCCGCCGACGCCCTGCTGGTGGCAGGGAGCGATGATGCTGCCATGCCAGACAAGCCGAAGCGCCCCCTCAGCGAGCTTCACCCGGGCGATCCCGTCCAAGCGACCATCACTAGCCACCAGCCATGGGGCCTCACGGCGAAACTCAACGAATACGAGTCGGCCGGCGCATCTCTGGATACCATCCGCCGCGGCAGCGAGCCAGGCGTGAGGCGACTGGCTCAGGACCTCCCGCCGGTGGGAACAACCATCGATCTGGTCGTCGGCGAAGTGCGCTCGTGGCACCACAAACCGTGGCTATGGGTGGATCTCACGAGCCCCTGACAGCTACACAGAAAACACCGCCAGCGCATCCCATTCGCGACAATTTGGTACGCGATGCCGTCAGGAGCATGCTAATCGGGTTGGCGCCGGATGTTGCTGTTCCGCGTCGTAGGTTCGGTCGTCCATCGGTGTTGCGAGTTGTCCGCCGACTGGCGGCCGTCCCGGGGCGGCCGCTACTGAACTTGAATGGGTGTTGTCGGGGCATGGTGAGCGTGGTGGTACCCCGAGCCGCTCCGCGTGTGGCTGTCGCGTCAGGATGAGGACATGACCGAGAGTGAATCGGATCTGCTGGCGTTGCTGCGTGAGCTCGATGATCCGGAGTGGCTGGAGTGGCCGCAGCACTACAACCGCGGTGAGACCGCAGCCCTCTTCGGCGGTCTGGTGACCCGGCTCGAAGGTGACTTCGCAGCTCGCTGCACGGCTGAGCAGGACACTCCGGACTCCAGCGAGTACGGACGTGTCGTCGTGCCCGGGGACGCGACCGTATGCGGAACCCGGATCGTCATCTGTGTGAGCAAGTTCGGCTCACTGGCTCTGGTCTGCGCGGACAACCCCGGCGCCTTCCTTGGGACGGAGGACGCCCAGGCTGAGGGCGAGCTGGACGACGCCGACCTTGCCAAGGCTAAACGAGCGTTGGTCGAGATCGGCTATGTGGTGGTTGCCGAGGAGCTGTTGGAGCTCGACTACGACGGGCCGAGCCGGCTGCCCTGGCACGTTCATCGGCCCAGTTGGTGGCATCGCTTCTTCGGCATCTTCTGACGATCACGCCGACAGCGTCAGGCCGGTACCCGCCAGGCAGCCGTCGATCACCTCCGGCCGGTACTGCAGCATCTTGAGCTTGCGCTTCACGGCCCGGGTGACCCGGCCGAGGTCAGCGGCGGCAAGGTTGCCAATGTCGCGTTTGACCAGGGACCAGATGCCCTCCTGCGGGTTGAGGTCCGGAGCGTATGTCGGTAGCTGGAACACGGTGAGCCAGTGGGCGTTGGCCTCGAGGAACTCCCGCAGTGGCGCGACCAGATGCATGCGCAGGTCGTCCCACACCAGCACGATCGGACCGCCGAGCTGGGCATGGGCGCGGAGGGCCAGATCGCGATAGTCCTTCCAGCCGAAGCCCTTCGGTTCGTCCTTGCGCCCCCGGCACTCGCGGATCGCGTAGATCAGACGGGACTGCTGACCGGAGTTGTAGCAGGTCATGCCCGCCATCGACACCCGGCCCGATCCCCGTCCGCGGACCCGGACGACCGGGGTGCTGCCCCTGCGGCCCCAGGTCCTGGCACGCGGCGGCGTCATCGACTGGCCGGCTTCGTCTTCGAAGACCGCCCAGGCTCCGTTCGCCGCCGCGGTGCTCTTACTCGCGGCCACACCTCCCGCTTCCACAGCTCCACTGCATCGTCGTCACGCTCGATCGCCCGCCGGGCGGGTTGCTGCCACGACCAGCCGTTCCGTCGCAGCAACCGCCACGTGCCCTCCACCGTGTATGAGACGTGGCACAACCGGTCGATCAGCGTTTTCACCCGGGCCAGGGTCCACCGCTGATCGGACCACCCGTGTGCCAGCGGGCCGCGTTCCAACTCTCGCTCCAGCCTGGCCATCTGCGCGTCGAACAGTCGGGGTCGGCCAGGTGACCCCTTGGAAGCCACCCTGGCCTGGCCGTCCTCGCGCCACTGGCGTCGCCAGCGTTCCACCGACCGCTCCGAGACCTGCAACGCGGCAGCGATCTCCCTGTTCTTCTCCCCGCCCCGGAAGCAAGCCACGGCCTGGAGCCAGACTTGCTCCCGCGCAGTCCTCTCGGCGTCGGTCAAGCCGCCACCCTGCGAATATCTCACCGCACCAGGACTACTGAAGCCACCTGCTCGCTGTCCGAGGTACAGCCCGACATCACCCGATCAAGTTCAGTAGCGAGGGGGAGTCAGGACACCACGACGTTGACCGCTTGATCGACGATGTCTCCGGGGGGCGGTGACCGTGAGCGGGCCTTCTTGGTTGACGACGCAGTTGTCCCCGGCTCCCCGGGTGGTGTAGAGCGACTGGCCGCGGCAGAAGTTGATCTGCGTGCCGGTATCGACGTTCACGGCCTGGAATCGGATCGGCGTGCCGGGCGGAACGCCGTTCCCGCCCAGGCGGAAGGTGTCGCCGCCGAAGGTGTGGAAGGTCGGGACGCCGAGGCTCTGGTCCCAGTTGTAGCCGGAGAAGTAGATCTTGCCGGGCTTAGGACTCCCAACGAAATGATCTTAGAGGTGGTTGGATCAATTGGGGAACGGTGATCTGGGGGGCGGGGTGGCTCGGCCGAAGGTGTGGGAAGTCGACGACGAACTGGGGTCGGTGATCGAGCCGCTGCGGATCAGGACCGGACCACCATGGTGACCACGCCCACGGCCGACGTCGGCTCTCGGGCAGCGCTCACCCTGCTCGTCCAGACCACGCTCTCCATCCGCATCAGACCAGGGGCCCAGCCTCGGATGACATGTCTATGGGTGATTGAGCAGGCGGCTATGTGTCAGTCCTGCTGGCGTACGCCCGCTGGCAATTCTGGATTTCCTCGCTGTGCTCGACCGTCCAGTTGTAAAGATGCCCGAAAGGCTCGCGCAGGGACTCGCCCAGCGCCGTGAGCGAGTACTCGACGCCGACCGGTGAGGTCGGCAGTACCTTCCGCTGGATCATGCCGTTCCGCTCAAGACGGCGCAGCGTCTGAGTGAGGACACGCTGCGTCACACCTTCCAAGCGGCGTTTCAGCTCATTGAACCGCATCGGCCGCTCCAGAAGCGCCATGACCATCATCGACCACTTGTCTGCTATCTGGTCGAGGATCGGCCGGGTGGGGCAGTCCGCCCGGAAAACGATGTGTGTTCCCGCGTCAAGGCCGTGCGGGGCGGTATCCCTCATGATCCTTGGTTCTCCCAGAGTGCGTTCTTGACGGTCCCAGAGGCGTCGCCGACGGTAGGTATGCATTGCAAACCTACACACCTATCGGTAACTGACGGAGAGCCTCTTGACCACCAATGTCTACTCGACTCTGCACGTGAGCATCGAAGACGGCGTCGCCCGGATCGTCCTCGACAACCCGCCGGTGAACGTGCTCGACGCGACGATGATGCGCGAGCTCCGTACGGCGCTGGACGCCTTGAGGGGCGATTCATCGGTCCGGGTGATCGTCTTCTCCAGCGCCAACCCGGAGTTCTTCCTCGCTCATGTGGACATGCGGATCGGGGAGAGGATGGACGTTCTGGAGCAGCTCGCTGCGTCGGCGCCGACGGACGTCAACGTGTTCCAGGCCGTAGGCGAGGTCCTCCGACATCAGCCCCAGGTGACCATCGTGAAGCTCGCCGGGAAGACCCGCGGAGGCGGGGCGGAATTCGTAGCCGCAGCGGACATGGCATTCGCCGCTGCCGAGACCGCCGGAATCGGCCAGATCGAAGCGCTCATGGGCATCGTCCCCGGCGGAGGCGGAACGCAGTACCTCCGTGACCGCGTGGGCCGCAACCGTGCACTGGAGGTGGTTCTCACCGCAGACCTGTTCGATGCCGAGACCGCAGCGTCTTACGGCTGGATCAACCGGGCTCTGCCAGCCGACCAACTCGATGAGTACGTCGACCGTATCGCCCGCAATATCGCTGCCCTGCCCGATGGTGTCATCGAAGCGGCCAAGCGCGCATTGCCCGCCGAACACATCACGGACGGACTCCTCCGCGAGAACGAGGCGTGGGCCACTCAGATTGCTTTGCCCGCTGTTCAGCAATTGATAGGCCGAGGACTGCGCAACGGGGCGCAGACACCCACAGGTGAACGCGCCCTCGAGGAACTGATGCGCAGTGCCATGCGCCGGTGAGCCAGAACCAGTATCTGGCGCCGAGGCAACCGCGCGGGTAGGTGGCGCGATCCCGCAGCTCCCTGGAGCTGAGTCGCGCGGGGGAGCGGACCCGACCGGGTCGTCACTGCCGGCCGGGCCCGTTCGGGGAGCGTCTCAGCCGGTCGGCGTGGGCAGCGGCGAGGCCGCGCACTCAAGATCGGCCTGGCGGCCCGGGACGCGGGTCGGCAGTGTGCCGGTGGTGAGGTAGGCGGCGATCGTCGCGTCCACGCAGGTGTTGCTGCCCGGCGTGGCGCCGTTGCTGGTGCCGCCCGGGACGCTGACGAGCGACGAGTGCGGGAACAGCGACCGGACTTGGAGGCTGCTCTCGAACGGCGTTGCCGCGTCGAGCGTTTCGTCGATCAGCAGCGCGCCGGCCACTTTTGAGCCGTCCACCTTCACGGGGGTTCCGGCCTCGGCGCCCCAAGTCCGGCAGGGCGCGTTGAACCAGGTGTTGCCCCAAGTGGTGGTCGGCGCCAGTGCCGCGGTGGCCTGGGTGTCGGCCTGCCATCTGGCCCAGTCCGACGGCCAAGGCGCGTCCGTGCACACCTCGGCGAGCAGGGCCGCGTAGGTGTTGTCGTTGCCGTACTGCATGAGCTGGTCGAACAGTGCCTTGAGCGTCACGCCGTCGCCGCCGTGCACCCAGCCGGAGAACGCCGACCCGAGGAAGGGCCAACTCGCCTGGAAGTAGGGGGACACCAGGAAGATGTCGATCCACTCGTCGGGGCCTATCGCCCCGTCGGCCGGCGCGGCGGTCACCGCGGCGAGCTGGTCCTCCCACTGCTGGGTCACGGCCTCGGTCGTGGCGCCGAGGTGGTAGACGTCGTCGTGCGAGGCGAGCCAGGCGAACCAGAGCTCCAGGTTGTCCTGCATCTGGACGTTCTGGTCGAAGTTGGCGGCGTTGTACCAGACGCGTGTCGGATCGACGTTGCTGTCGAGCACCATCCGGCGGACCTGTCGCGGGTGCAGGGTGGCGTAGACCTGGGCGATGTAGGTGCCGTAGGAGTGTGCGTAGATGTTGAGTTGCCCGGCCCCGAGCGCGGTGCGGATGGCCTCCATGTCCGCGGCGGTGTCGGTTGCCTTCATGTGGTCGAGCAGCGCCGACTGGCTGCCGGTGTCGCATGCCTGGGCGTAGCCCTCGGTCCGGTCCAGCCACGCCTGCTCCTCGGCGGCAGACGCGGGCTCGTACGCCGGCCGGTCATAGCCGAAGTAGCCGGGTTCGCAGGACAGCGCGGGTGCGCTCGGGGACAGGCCGCGCCGGGCGAATCCCACCCAGTCGTAGGCGGCGCCCGCGTTCTCGGGCAGCAGGGCGCCCTGCAGCGGGTCGGTGTACCCGGAGCCGCCCAGCGGGTTGGGGGCGGCGAGCACCACGCCCTGGTACTCGCCGTCCGGCACGGTGTGCCGGATCCGCGACAGTGCCAGGGTGATCTGGGTGCCGGCAGGCTGGGCGTGGTCGAGGGGGACCCGGAGCGTGCCGCACTCGGCGCCGGCCTGGGCCAGCGTCGTATCCGTGCAGGTGCTCCAAGCGATGGTGGAGGTGGGCCGTGCGGGGGTCGCGGCGGCGGAGGGAACCGTCGGTACGGTTAACAGCAGGAAGGTGCTTGTGGCGACAGCGGTCAGCAATCGTCTCACCTGAGAATCTCCTCACCATGGGGGGCGGAGGTGACTCTGCCAGGCGGGGTGCGACGGACAGGGGATCTTGACCATCCCTTTTAAAATGAAAACGGTTACCGTCTTGCTTTGTGGTTCCTGTGAGCCCTTGTGAACGTCGGCGCTCTCTGCTCGGCGCGGGCGATGCGAGAAGGCAGAGCAAGGAGGGGCTGATGTGCCAGGCAGGAACCTGTAGCGGGGATATCCGAGGAGCCGTAGCGACCGGAGGGTCTGAAGAGACGCGCGTCAGTTCTACAGAATCGGATCATCGTCGCAACGTCCCGCCCGCTGGTTGTCCAGCGGCTCCCGGGTGATGGCTTCGGCGCCGGTTTCGATGGCTTCCTGGACTGCCTGGCAGACCAGGTGGGACCACGGCCTCGTATGGCCGCTGGTGCGTTCGTGCAGGTGGGCGGCGAGCTTGAGGAGGTCACCGGGGGCATGGTGGTGCAGCCGCAGGTCCTGGTCGAAAACTTGATGACTTCGTGCCAGACGTCGTAGGCGTCGGGACTGCAGGGGATCGGGTTGACCGCGAGAGTTGGAATGCCATCTGGGGGCGCCGCGGCCCGTTTGCCGCGACGAGCGGCGTTGACGATGTCACGGGCACCGGGGCCGCAAGAGGCGAAGGAGACGCTGAACTCGCTGGCGAGGTAGCCGAAGGCCGCCTTCAGTTCAGAATTCTCCAGCCGGTCGATGCCGTCGACGAGCACCAGGCGAGCGCCGCGGTCTTCATCATGCGGCCGACGGGACCGGTCATGTCGGTGCAGCGCTGACCGCCTTTCTGGAAACCGACCGCCTGCACCGTGCCCCGCTGCGTCCGGTATTTCGTGAAGGTCCACGGCTGTCAGGAGTTCTGCCAGCCGTCGTGCGGCAACCGGGCCCGGGCCGCCCGCTTTTACCACCGTCAACGCGCAGACAGCGGGCGTTGATCGCCGCTACGCTGCGGCGTGTGACCGCTTCCCCCCTGCCGGAGACGGACCCTGTCGCCGCGCGGCGTCCCCAGTACCTCGCCGACATCGCGGCCGGACTGGACCGCTTATACGAACCTCGTCGCACCGACTGCCCCTGGTGCGGCAGCGCCCGGCTGTCGACCCGGCTGCGCACCGTGGACCTGTTGCAGCACAAGCCGGGCCGGTTCGAACTGGCCGAATGCCTCGACTGCCGACACACCTTCCAGAACCCTCGGCTGAGCCTGGCCGGGCTGGAGTTCTACTACCGGGACTGCTACGACGGTCTCGGCGAGCAGCAGATGGCCGCCATGTTCGAGGGCAACGCCGCCGGGCTCAAGGACCGGGCCTCGCTGCTCACCCAGCATCACCAGCCCAAGCGCTGGCTGGACGTCGGTACCGGGCACGGCCACTTCTGCAAGGCAGCCGCGGAGATCTTGCCCGACACCGAGTTCCACGGCCTCGACATGAGCGCCGGCGTCGAGCTGGCCCAGGAGCATGGCTGGATCACGCGCGGATTCCGGGGTAACTTCCCGGAGATGACCGCGGAACTGACCGGGAACTACGACGTGCTCAGCATGTTCCACTACTTGGAGCACACCCTCGCCCCGAAGGCTGAGCTGGCCGCCGCGGCCGCCGTCCTGTCGCCCGGCGGGTACCTCGTCATCGAACTGCCCGATCCCGAGTGCAGGTGGGGCCGCATCCTCGGCCGCTACTGGATGCCCTGGCTCCAGCCCCAGCACCTGAACCTGATGCCCATCGCCAACCTGAAGAAGGCGGCCGAGGACGTCGGCTTCGCCGTGGTGGAGGAACAGCGGTCCGAGCCGCACGGCGGCATGGACATGGTCGCCGCCTTCGCGTTGTGGGCCAACTGGATCGTCGGCGGCAACGACGTGCCGTGGCACCCCAAGCCGCCGAGTCCGCTGCGCAAGTTCGCGCGCAAGGCCAGCATGGTCATCTCGGTGCCACTGATGGTGCTCGCGTTCCTCGGCGACAAGCTTTTCGCACCGTACGGCCGAAAGCACGGCTACTCCAACGCCTACCGCGTGCTCCTGACCCGGAACTAGCGCCCGGGATCCGGGCGCTGCTGTTGTGCACGGGAAGGACGCCTTACCCGCGTTGAGTGCAGGTAAGGCGTCCTTCCCTGCACGACGAGGGGGCGGGGGACGAGTGGGTCAGTCGAGCAAGCCGGTTCGGACGGCGTGCAAGGCCGCTTGCGTCCGGTCCTGCACGCCGAGCTTGGACAGGGTCGCGCTGACGTGCGTCTTGACGGTCTTTTCCGACAGGACAAGGGATTTGGCGATCTCACGGTTGGAGCGGCCGTGGGCCAGCTCGGCGAGGACCTCGCGTTCGCGGCCGGCCTTGCGCTCGGCCGCCCGCGACTGAGCCTCCAGCTGCTCGGGACGGATCTCATGCTCACGCTTTCAGTTGCGGTTCAAGCGCCAGAACGCGAACTTGAACTGCTCAGGACCGCACCGATTTCCGTTCCGGCCCCGCTTGCTGGTGTCCGAAAACTGCGTCGCCTGGGCCATTCCTGCCCACCCCCTCTCTGCTGGATCTTGTCTTGACGCGCGCCGGCCGGTCCAGAGCGTGGTTGATCGCGGAGTGCTTGATCGAGCGTGGGCCGACGTTCGCCTGCGGCAGCCCAGCGCGCCGGGCTACGGAGCGGAACGCGCGCCACTGTGAGGGCTCGTCGAGCGTGCCGCTGGTGCTGGTGCTGGTGCTGGTGCTGGTGATGAGGATGTAGCCATCGGTGCGGTCGCCGATCAGAGTCATGATCGCGTCGTGGACCAGCAGCGGGCCGCCTTCTTGACCTAGAAGGCTTCCGCTTTCCGAACGTGATCGTGTGGTTCGAGGTTGGTGGGCGTGAACTCCGCCTGTGGGTGGGAGAGATGGGGTGGTTCGTCTGCTCGTCTTGTCCGTGGAGGTGGCTGTGCCGTCGGTGCTCGGAGTGCTGGAGGCCCGGGAGAAGAAGTCTTCATGCGCCGACGCCGCGGCGATCACCCGATCTAGCACCCAGTTCGACTGACCACACCCATCGACCGGTATGCGGAAGCCTTCTCAGAGACAGGAGCGGCAGCGGGGTGGGTGTCCACCGCGGTGGACACCCACCCCGCCACGGGAGTGGCACTGCCGCCCAATGGTCACCAGTCCACCGATACTCCAGGGCGGCGTCCCGAAGGCCCCTTGTGGGAGTCGAATCGCCCCAAGCACATCTGTGTCGGTCGCCGCCTTGGCTAGACCCTGCGGTCGGTTCGCCGACCCGCTACGGCAACATCCCAAGCCAGCTCAAGCAGTTCATCAACTCGACGGGTGACCTGAGGCAAGCAGGGGCGAAGCTCGCCAAGTAGTGAACCGTTCAGGTCGCCTGAGCGGGCCGCTTGAGTAGGTCACCATCTGTCCTATATAGCCTCTAGTCTGCGGTTTATGCAGAAACACGAGGACGGCGTCGAGATCCTTGTCCCCGCGAGCCCGGCCGAGCTGGAGGCGTGGCTCGAAGAGCATCACGGGGAGAAGGCCGCGCTCTGGGTGAAGATCGCCAAGAAGCATACCGGCATCTCGTCGCTCACCTGGGAAGAGATGGTCGACACGGTGCTCTGCTTTGGCTGGATCGACGGTCAGCGGCGAGGCTTCGACGACTCGTACTTTCTGCAGCGCACGACACCCCGCCGCCCCCGCTCCGCCTGGTCGCAGGTGAACGTCGACAAGGCCGAGGCCCTGATCGCGGCAGGCCGGATGCGCCCCCGCGGCCTGGCCGAGGTCGAGGCGGCGCGGGCGGACGGCCGCTGGGAGACGGCATACACCTCGCAGAAGAACGCCACCGCACCACCGGATCTCATCGAAGCCCTCGACGCGAACCCTGCAGCGCGGGTGTTCTACGACACGCTCGGCAAGTCCGACCAGTTCGCCCTGTACCTCGGTCTGGTCACCGCCCGTACCGAGAAGACGCGGCTGGCCCGCTTGGAGCGGATGGTGGCGTCGATGGCAAGGTCCGAGCGGCCATCATGATCGACCGCTCGGTCAACGCGCAGATCAAGGGCATCAAGGCCCGCGGAGGCTTATAGGGAGCCCCAAGAAGGCGCTGTCACGAAGCGCAACCGTCGTCTCGCGTTCAGACTTTCATTCCGCACAGGGTTTCCCGCGCAAAGAGTTCGTGATTCAACAGCCCGAACTCTTCGGGAACTTCACCTAAGCCCAATCACCCCGAAAGGCAATAAGGAAACACGATGACCAATTCTAGCGATTTCTCCAAGCCCACCATTGTTCCGGTCAACGGCGTGGAACTCGAAGTCTTCGAAGCAGGACGAGAAAACAAGGGAAAGCCCATCGTGCTCTGCCACGGCTGGCCTGAGCACGCGTACTCCTGGCGTCATCTGATGCCCGTCCTCGCCGAAGCCGGCTACCACGTCATCGCACCGAACCAGCGGGGTTACGGCAACTCATCCCGCCCGGCCGAAGTGACCGACTACGATATCGAGCACCTGTCGGGCGACCTCGTCGCGCTCCTCGACCACTACGGATACGAAGACGCCACCTTCGTCGGCCATGACTGGGGTGCGTTCGTCGTCTGGGGACTGACCCTGCTGCACCCCAACCGTGTGAACAAGGTGATCAACCTGTCCTTGCCTTACCAGGTGCGCGGTGAAACGCCGTGGATCGAGGTCATGGAACAGTTCCTCGGCGGCGACTTCTACTTCGTCCACTTCAATCGACAGCCGGGCGTTGCGGACGCCGTGTTCGATGCGAACACAAGCCAGTTTCTCCGCAACCTCTACCGGAAGAACGTTCCCCCGGCGCCCCCTGAGCCGGGCATGGCGTTTATCAACCTCGCCCTAGCGGAAGCACCGCTTGGTGAGCCTGTCATGAGCGACAGCGACCTGGCCGTCTACATCTCCGGGTTCGAAACGTCGGGATTCACGGGCGGCATCAACTGGTACCGGAACCTCGACCGCAACTGGCACCAGCTGGCGGACGTGGACCCGATCATCCAGCAGCCCGCCCTCATGATCTACGGCGACCGGGACCTTGGGGTCCCGAGGTCCGAAACCCTGACAGAGTTCGTGCCCAACGTGGAAGTTGTCGGCCTGGACTGCGGGCACTGGATCCAGGAGGAAATGCCTGAGGAAACAAACCAGCTGATTACCAAATGGCTGGAACAGCAGGATGCCACCGTCTGAGAAGGCTTCCGCATACCGGTCGATGGGTGTGGTCAGTCGAACTGGGTGCTGGATCGGGTGATCGCTGCGGCGTCGGCGCATGAAGACAGGGCCCCTCGGTAGCTCGGGGTCGCGAAGCCACTCGAACACCCAGGAGACCCTGTTGTCGCAGTCTTGCGTGACCACGGCTGTCGCGTCCAACTCCCGCGTGTCGCCGTGCGATTGTCTCGCGCACCGGTTCGGAAACGCCGCGGACCGGACGGACCGGACCTCGTGCTACGGCTCCGATATGAGCGAGTCGGAGTGGCAGGTCGTCCGGCCGTTGCTGCCGGTTCCGGCCTGGCTCCAGGGCCAGGGCGGGCGGCCGGAGGGGTACTGCCATCGCGTGATGTTGGATGAGGTCCGCTATGTCGTGGACAACGTGGTGAAGTGGGTCAACCTGCCTGCGGACTTCCCGCCGTTGAGGCGGGTGCATGTCTTCGCCCGCCGCTGGCAGGCCACCGGCCTGCTGGCCGAATTCCATGACCGGCTACGCGACCGCGTACGCGTCAGGGAGGGCCGTTCGGTGGATCCTTCGGCTGCGATCGTGGACTCGCAGTCGGTGCGGGCCGCGGCGAACATCCCGCGCGCGACGTCGGGCTGGGACGGCGGCAAGCGGGTGGGCGGGCGCAAGCGGCATGTGGTGGTGGACTGTCTCGGCCTGGTCCTGACGGTGCTGGTGAGTGCGGCGAGCGTGCAGGATCGCGACGCCGGCATCGGGCTGCTGGCGCGGCTGCGTGAGCAGTATTTCTCGATCCGTCTCGTCTGGGCGGACGGCGGCTATGCCTGCCGTCTGGTCGACTTCGCCCGCTCAGAGCTCCAGCTCACCCTCGACATCGTCCGCCGCACCGACGACACCACCGGGTTCGTGGTGCTGCCGCGACGGTGGGTGGTGGAGAGAACGCTGAGCTGGCTGATGCGCTCGCGTCGTCTGGTGCGTGACTACGAGACGCTGCCCGCGATGCACGAGGCGATGGTGCTGTGGTCGATGACCATGCTCATGAGCAGCCGGCTCGCCGAACGCCGCGGCAACGCCTTCATCCCGCGGCAGCTGACTCCGTCGTCATAGCGGAGACGAATACGTTCGGCCGCACCTCGGTGACCCACCCGCGGGCAGCCAGCCGCTTGACCCGCGAGCGCACTCCCTCGACCCGGGTCGGTGTCGCCTCCCACCGCAGCCCGGCCAGGATCTGCTTCACCCGCATCCCACCGGCCGCCTCCGGCACAACGAGGACCCGCAGGATCTGCTGGTATTCGGGCGCGAGCACCTCAACGACGGCATTCCCACCCCTGGCTTTATCGGCGAGTCCTGACACCGGTTGTCGATCGGCGGCGACACCGCCCAGTGTTGACGGAAAGTGATATCGCCGAGTTTTGATACCACTTGGGTGCTTGCGGTGGGAGGCTGGTGGTGCTCTGCGTGGTGAGGGGGCGCCGGTGCCACCGAAGTCCAAGGTCGATCTGTACGCGGCGATCCGCCGTGATGTCCGGGCCGGGATGTCGAACCGGGCCGTGCAGCGCAAGTACGGGGTGGGCTTCCGGACGGTGAAGGCGGCTGTGGAGTCCGTCTGGCCGGAGCCGCGCAAGCAGCTGCCACCCCGCAAGACGCGGCTGGATGCGTTCAAGCCGGTGATCGACCAGATGCTGCGGGCGGATCTGGACGCGCCGCGCAAGCAGCGGCACACCGTCAAGCGGATCTTCGACCGGCTGCTGGACGAGCACGGCGCGGTGGAGGTGACCTATCCGATGGTGCGGGCCTATGTCGCTGTTCGCCGCCCGCAGATCCGGATCGAGGCGGGACGCGGTCCGCTGAACGCGTTCATCCCGCAGACCCACCTGCCGGGGGCAGAGGCCGAGGTCGACTTCGGGGACGTGACGATCCGTCTGGCCGGCGAGCAGGTCAAGGTGTTCCTGTTCGCGATGCGCCTGTCGTATTCCGGCAAGGCGGTGCACCGCATCTTCGCCTCGTGCGGCCAGGAGGCGTTCTTCGAAGGCCACGTCCACGCTCTCAGCATGCTGGGCGGCGTCCCCTGCGGCAAGGTGCGCTATGACAACCTGCGGGCCGCGGTCGCCCGGGTGCTGGGCCTGTCGAGAGCGAGAGTGGAGAACGAGCGCTGGACTGCGTTCCGTTCGCACTACGGCATCGAAAGCATGTACTGCCGCCCAGGACTCGAAGGGGCCCATGAGAAGGGCGGAGTGGAAGGCCAGATCGGCTGGTTCAGGCGCAACCACCTGGTCCCCGTCCCGGAAGTCGCCTCCCTCGCCGAACTCAACGCGATGGTCGAGCAATGGGACGCCGAGGACGACGACCGCCGCATCCGGTCGCGGCCCAGGACGATCGGCGAGTACTTCGGCGTCGAACGCCCGCTGCTGCGGCCACTGCCGGACGAGCCGTTCGAGACCGCCGACTGTTCAGCCTGCGGGTGGACCGGTACGCGCAGGTCAGCGTCCGCACGAACCGCTACTCGGTGCCCGTGGGGTTGATCGGCCGCACCGTCCGGGTGATGCTGCACGCTTCCGAGGTCGTCGTCTACGACGGGCGCAAGGAAGTCGCCCGGCACGAACGGCTGATCGCCAAGGGCCAGTCCCGCCTGGAACTGGACCACTACCTGGAGGCCCTGGTCCGCAAGCCCGGAGCTTTCCCCGGCGCGACCGCGCTGGAACAGGCCCGCTCCGCGGGCAAGTTCACCCCCGTCCACGACGCGTGGTGGGCAGCGGCCTGCAAGGCCCACGGCGACCGGGACGGTACCCGCGCTCTGATCGAGGTCCTGCTGCTGGGCCGGCACCTTCACCACGAATACCTGGTGACCGGCCTCGCCGCCGCCCTGCGGGCCGGCGCATTGACCGCGGACGCGGTCGCCCTGGAGGCACGCAAGGCCGCCGAAGCCGACGAGGCACCACCCGCCACGGCAGATCCGCAGCCGGACCGGGCGAGTGTGACGTTCCTGACCGAACGGCGGCTGGCCCACCTGCCGCCCGACAACCGGCCGCTGCCGTCGGTCGCGGCCTACGACCAGCTGCTGCGACCGCGGCGGCCGGACCGATCCGCCGTCGAGGGAGACAGGCCATGACGACGTTCAAACGCCACCGCGGGCTGACCGAACAGGCCGCTGACGCCGCCGTCGACCAGGCATGCCGCATGCTGCGGCTGCCCACCATTCGGGCCCAGTTCCCCGAACTGGCCGAAGCAGCCGCCCGTGACCAGATGTCGTATCGCGGCTTCCTCGCCGAGCTGCTAATGGCCGAGTGCGACGACCGGGCCCGCCGCCGCTCGGAACGGCGGATCAAGGCCGCCGCCTTCCCCCGTGAGAAATCGCTGCGGGCCTTCGACTTCGAGGCCAACCCCAGCGTCGACCCGGCGGTCATCCACACCCTGGCGACCTGCGAGTGGGTCAAGAAGGGCCTGCCGCTCTGCCTGATCGGCGACTCGGGCACCGGCAAGTCCCACCTGCTGATCGCACTGGGCACCGAGGCCGCGATGGCCGGCTACCGGGTCCGCTACACGCTCGCCACCAAACTCGTCAACGAACTGGTCGAGGCCGCGGACGAGAAGGTGCTGACCAAGACCATCGCCCGCTACGGCCGCGTCGATCTTTTGTGCATCGATGAGCTGGGCTATATGGAGCTGGACCGCAGGGGCGCTGAGCTGCTGTTCCAGGTGCTGACGGAGCGGGAGGAGAAGAACAGTGTCGCCATCGCCTCGAACGAGAGTTTCAGCGGCTGGACCAAGACCTTCACCGACCCCCGCCTTTGCGCGGCCATCGTCGACCGGCTCACCTTCGGCGGCAACCTGATCCAGACCGGCACCGACTCCTACCGCCTCGCCATCACCCAAGCCCGGGCCGCAGCACAGAACTCAGCCAGCTAACCTCACCAGGCGTGGGTGCCGAGCCTGGAACCGATGAGGTACGGGCATGATGCGTACTGTGTCGAAAGAATCTTCAGGACCGCGCCGCCCGCCCTTGCTGTGGGAGCAGCACTGCTGCCTGCCCTTGGAGAGACGCGCAGATGTCGGCGAACTGGCCCGCTACCGCAGGCCCGGGGGCAGCTTCGTTTCGGTGAACGTGGGCTATGCCCCCCACAGCGCTGATGACGTCAACGGCCTGATCGCAAGCTGGCGGGAGCGGATCGCCACGGATCACCGTTTGCGGCTGGCTGTGAACCTCGACGACATCGAGGCCGCTGGGCGCGCGGGTGACGTCGCGGTGGCCTTTGACCTGGAGGATTCCGGTCCGCTCGATGGGCAGTTGGACCGAGTGCGCCACTTCTACGATCTCGGCGTCCGTACGATGCTGCCGAGCTACAACAACCGCAACGCGGCCGGCGGCGGTTGCCTGGACGAGGTCGACGAGGGGCTCACCACCTACGGCCGGGCGCTGATACGGGAGATGAACGCCGTCGGCATGGTGGCAGACGGATCCCACTGCGGCGCCCGTACCGGGCTGGACATGTGCGAGGTCTCCGAGAATCCGGTGATCTACAGCCACTCCTGCATGCGCTCGGTGTGGGACCACCCCCGCAACATCACCGACGAACAGGCCAAGGAATGCGCCGCCACGGGCGGGGTCATCGGCATCACCGGTGTCGGGATCTTCCTCGGCCCCAACGACGCCACCATCGACGCGCTGGTACGGCACATCGACTACGCCGTCGACCTCGTCGGTCCGGAACACGTCGGAGTGTCGACCGACTACCCGTTCGACCACGAAGACTTCAACGCGATGCTCGAACAGAGCCCGGAGCTGTTCCCCGACTGCTACACCCGCTGGGGGCCGATCAACTTCATGCCCCCGGAAGGCCTGCTGACCGTCGAAGACGCACTTCTTGCCCGGGGATACCCCGACAACGCCGTCGCCGCGATCCTGGGCGGCAACTTCCGCCGCGTCGCCGAACTGGTGTGGCAGTAGCACGACCAGCAGCCGGTGTCAGTTCTCATCGACATTTCCTGGCCCTGTGATCACCAAGTGCTGTCCAAACTCGGTGATAAGTGGTGTCGCCTGTCAGTTACGAAGCCACACCCCGGTGCGGAACGGTCGAGCCCGCTACCGCACCAGAGGTCAGCTCGCCGCCCTGACCTGCCTGTTCACCCAGCACCTCGGCCACCGTCTCCCGGGCGCCGGCCAGCCTCACCAGGGCGCCTTCCGCCGCCACGAGCGCGGCCTGCACCCGCTCGGCCTCCTCCCGCAGCCGGGCCACCTCCTCACGGACCTTCTTCTCCCGGGCCTCCAGCATTCCGAGCACCGACGGCACAGCCACCTCCACGGACAAGACGAGCAGACGAACCGCCCCATCTCTCCCACCCACAGGCGGAGTTCACGCCCACCAACCTCGAACCACACGATCACGTTCGGAAAGCGGAAGCCTTCTAATAGTCGCCCTTGACCTGGATCTCCAGGACGTAGTGGCCGGCGTTGTTGCCAAGGCGTTCGATCCGTGCGCCGAGCGCGGCCTCAATCCGCAGGCACGTCCCATCTAAGTTCTGGCGTACGTTCAGGTAGCAGTGCAGCCGTAGGCCGCGACTGCGGGATCGCGGGTCGCGGCTTCCTGGTTCGTGTGGTGCGTCGTCGTGGTTGGTCGTGGCGCGGTGAGTGGTTGTTGGTTGGGTTACGCGGTGGCGTCGTCGTAGCGGTGATCTCCGCCGTGGCCAGTCCCGGCTCTGCCGTGTGTGCTCTGTTGATCGGCCTTATGAGCGGTGTCGCCTGTGTGCGGCTGTGGGCCGGTTGGAGCAGGGCCGCGCGCAGGTTCCTGGTCGGCGGGTGAAGCTGGACGTCCCACCGTGCTCACGTATCAGGAGTCCTTCCGTGTTGGTGCCCAGTTCCTCGCGGGTCTGCCTGCCCTTTGTTGTTCTGCTGGCCGCTGCCTGCATCGCCGGGCCGGTGCATGCCTCGGCCCGAGCCGCGGATGTCCCCGGTGATGACAGCCGCGAGCTGAGACAGCAGTTGCAGGAACTGACCACTGCGCCCGGCGGACCGCCTGGAGCGATTGCCGTCCTCAAACGCGGGTCCCGCAGCGAGGTCTTTCGGGCCGGTGTTGCCGAAACGGGCACCGGCCGTCCGGTCGAAGCCACCGACCACATGCGTATCGCCAGTACGGCCAAGGCGTACACCGGCGCGGTCTCCCTCCAGCTTGTCGACCGCGGGAAGCTACGTCTGAACGACACCGTCGGCAAGGTGCTTCCCCGGCTGCCGCGTGCATGGCATCGGGTTACGCTGCGGCAGCTCCTGAACCACACGAGCGGACTGCCGGACTTCAGCGCGGCCCCGGAGTTCCTGGCCCTGGTGACCGAAAACCCGCGCCGCCACTTCGACTCCCGCCGACTGCTGGACTTCGTGGCCGACGAGCCGTTGGGGTTCCGTCCGGGATCCCGGTATGCCTACTCCAACTCCGACAACATCGCCGTGGCACTGATGGCGGAGGCGGTGACGGGCCGCCGCTACGAAGATCTGCTCGCCCAGCTCGTGTACCGGCCGTTGGATCTGCGCAGCACCAGCCTGCCGCAGGGTTATCGGATGCCCGAGCCGTACATGCACGGCTACGACGTCACGCCGCCGGACCCGCCCGAGGACATCAGCGAGGTATTGAGTGCGTCGGGTGTGTGGGCATCGGGCGGGATCATCTCGACACCGGAGGACATGACGGCCTTCATCCGCGGCTACGCCGGCGGAAAGCTGGTCTCCGACCGGACACGCCGTCAGCAGCTGAAGTGGGTGGACGGCGCATCCGAACCCGCGGGTCCCGGCACGAACAACGCCGGTCTGGCCATCTTCCGGTACACCACCCGCTGCGGGGTGGTGTACGGCCATACAGGCAACTTCCCCGGCTACACGCAGCTGGTCGCAGCCACCCCGGATGGCAAGCGGTCGCTGACCGTCTCCCTCACCACCCAGGTCAACAAGACGAACAAGCCGGAACTGCTGGAGCGGCTGCGGGCCGTGGAGGAGAACTTCGTCTGCGCGCTGTTGCGTAGGCAGTAGGCAGCAAGCAGGACGCGGGCGGAACTGCAAGGCCGGTGGGCGCAGAAGGCGGTTGGGTGCGCTTGCTGACGGTCTGCGGGGCGTCTTCGAAGCTCTCGCCCTCGCGCCACGCTGCGGACGCGGACACTACGGGGCGCCTTGCCCAGACCTCTCCTCGAGATTCCCCGAAAGGGATCGGATGGTGGGGGTGGTGGGCTGGGTGGTTCGGGGTGGGCCCCTTCGTGGCGGTGCGGTGCGAGCTGTGGGGGCGTTGCCGTGAACCGTCCGTCCGGTATATTTTCTGGCTGTCGGTGGGGGTGGGGGTGGTTGGCGGTCCT